>DBBU01000066.1 GCA_002292365.1 Flammeovirgaceae bacterium UBA976 | reverse complement strand
CAGGCTTATCAATGAAAATTTCCTTTGCTTTATCAGTAGCATCAGATTTTTTATTTCTTTTGAAATTACTTGGTCCAAATTTAGATATTGATTTTAGAGATTTTTCATCGGTAATAGTCGTACCCGTTATTTCTTTTTCGAATTTACCGAGGACCCCTTCAACAATAGGAATTGTTTTCTTTTTGGTCATCCACAGAATTTGACCTTTGGCAACAGCCGCTAATTTTCCTTTCGCTTCTCCCGATAGTGTGCCCGATAAGGTAATTCCCGCAGGGGTAGCACTTACATTTACCGCTGCATCTAAGGAAGCTTCGGCAGATCCTTCCCCGCCGACACTGACTTCTCCAAGTCCCGGAACGCCCACGGAGACTCCTCCAAACACACCTATACTTGCTTGAGCTCCTGCATTGACGGTTACGGCATTTACATTTATGTTTTGAGCATTTTCAAAATTATCGTCAGTATCACAAGAAATACCAAAATTACCTCCAAGCTCGGCTGATGAGGCCAGGTCCATGTCTACGGCTGCAAACACACCCGGAGGCCCTAGCGGGATTCTGGCCAAAGGAAGTGAGTATTTTACTTCTGGAGTTTTGAAACCTTTTACAGTAGTGGTGGCATCAATATGATAACCAGACTTATCCTCATTTTGTGCTACAGCGCCTTCTAATTTAAGGACTTTGCCTAAAGGACCTCCTGTCGCTGTAGCATTTCCTTTCTTGGTCGTCGGGTTGACCTTACCTTCCACTTCCATGCCTGCCAACATGAATTTGAAATCGTATGACTCAGAATCGTCTACGCTTGGAGTTTTTGGATCATCGCTTATAGTTTTGAAGTCATCACCTGGGGCTTTTGAATCGGAGTTGTCATCTCCTTCCGATTCCTCGAGTAAGCTAGGATCCCAAGCCACCGCCATCGTTTTATTTGAATCAATACCCTCTCCTGCCAAGTCATCCGTATCAAGATCTAAGCCTCCTAACCTCTCCATTTCAGCTGATTTTTTTTCTTTGGCTTCAGCTTTTACATCCTTATATGCTTTTTTTGCTTCCTCAATAGCTACTAAATTTTTACTTTTATGAGCCTCTTCCAATTTTTTCTCGGCGTCACCAATGAGACCTTGATACTTTAGTATGATCTCATTTAGATTTTGTTTTTCTTCTTTTGGTTCTGCAGCTTCTTCGAGCTGAGCTATCCCAGAAGCAGCATTGTTATTGGACTGAAGTTGGGCAGGGGCATTATTATTGGCCTTTGGAGCCATTTTTGGAGTAAAAGGAACAACTTTGGCTTCTTTTTTTCCTAGAGCATTGCTTAATTTTCTTTGCGAAACGATGCCCGCACGATTATCAGTAAATTCAGCCAATTCACTGGAGCTTTCAAGACTCGATTCGCTCTTATTTTCATCCCTCTTTTGAGTAGATTTAGATATTTTGTTTTGGGCTAGAAGCATTAACTACAAATATGAAATTAGCTCGAAAATAAAATTACATTTAAATTTCTCTAATACGTAACGATAGACCCTTAAATTTTTAAAATTTCTGTCTGAGAGCACTGATTACTGACCTCAATATAGATTATCGTTATTTGCTCATTTTTATGTTTCTCTTCAAATTATAATGCATCATTGTTGCGTTTAATAAATGTTCTATTTAATTTTGCAACAATGTTGCGTTAAAGCAGTTCCATTTAACATTAATAAATGTATAACTAATAAATATATAACCATGAAATTTTTGTTTCAAACAAAACCTTTAATACTATCATCTATTTTTATATCACTAATCACAATTGTTTCTTGTAGCGATGACCCAGAGGATCCCATTGTAGAAAATGAAGAGGAAGTGATCACGACCTTGACCTATACTTTGACGCCATTTAAGGGTGGTAGTCCAGTTGTATTAAGCTATCGCGATTTAGATGGTGATGGTGATGGTGAACCAACGATTACAAATGGTACATTATCCGCTGCCACTACTTATACTGGTGCCTTGACACTACTTAATGAAACTGAATCACCAGCTGAGTCAATAACAGAAGAGATTGAAGAGGAAGATGCAGATCATCAATTTTTCTTTTCAACAACTGTTTCTGACTTAGTCGTGACTTATGACGACACTGATGATGATGGTAATCCTGTCGGATTGGCTACTTCATTAACAACAGGGTCAGTAGGTTCTGGAACTTTAACCGTTACATTAAAGCACCAGCCAAATAAATCTGCATCAGGTGTCGCAGGAGGAGATATGGCTAATGCTGGTGGAGAAACAGATATTTCTGTTAGCTTTACGATTACGGTTGAATAGACATATATTTCTTTTGTTAATTTTCTTTTATCCCGCATTTTTGATTGCCCAAAGATGCGATTTAAAAGTATTAGGTAGGGTCCAAGACAGTCACAACTTGGACCCTATTCCGTTTGCCAATGTCTATTTTATGGAAGCTCATCAGGGGGCAGTAAGTGATGCGAATGGTTTTTTTGAAATACCCGTTCTTTGTCAAGGAAGCTATCACGTATCTGTGAGCCATATTGGCTGCCAAACAAGGGAGCTTTACATGACGGTGAAGCATGACACTACTATAATACTGGAACTTGAACATCATAGTCAAATTATGGATGAATTGGCTGTTGCTGCTTCTGCCATTGAGGAGGCGACGACACAGGAAATAATGCTCATAGATGCTTATGAGATTTCTCAGAATGCTGACAAAAACATGGCAAATATGCTTGACAATCTAGCAGGTGTGAGCACCATCAAAAATGGAACAAATATTGCTAAACCCATTGTTAATGGCTTATACGGAGACCGGTTGATATTATTAAATAATGGAGTCACTCAAAGTGGACAGCAATGGGGTGCTGATCATAGTCCAGAAATTGATCCTTTAGCGGCAGGGAAAATCACTGTCATCAAAGGGGTAAGCACTTTGGCTTATCAAGGGAGTAGTTTAGGGAGTGCGATTTTAGTCAGCCCTCCCAAGATAGATTCAGAGCCACATTTTCATGGGAAAGTTCGTTATTTTTTTGAGAGTAATGGTTTGGGAAATGGTCTGAATATCAGAGTTCAGAAGCACCATCAAAAATTTGCTTGGAGTTTGGTGGGGACAGCCAAGAAAAAAGGGGATAGTCAAGCGGCATCTTACTACCTGACCAATACGGGTGCGGTCGAAGGAGACTTTGCATTGCAGACGGAATATAATCATAATGCCTCTCTAAAAAGTGAGTTATTTTTCAGCTCTTTTAATGCTCATTTTGGGGTACTTAGGGGTGCTCACATTGGTAATTTGACTGATTTGGAGGAAGCCCTGGCGCGAAGCGAGCCTTTTTATACAAAAGATCAATTTTCCTATCAGATCAAGTCCCCCTATCAAAAAATCAATCATCACTTAATTAAATGGAATACCTCGTATTTACTTAATGAGGACCACAAATTTGATTTTACCTATGCTGTTCAATGGGATTTAAGAAAAGAATTTGATGTCAGAAGATCGGGGAGATCTGTAAAACCGGCTATGAGTTTGAATCAGACATCATATTTTACAGAGATAAAGTATAAGGGTTATTTGTCTCATGATTGGGAAGTTTCCTCTGGTAT
>DBBU01000031.1:40361-43629 GCA_002292365.1 Flammeovirgaceae bacterium UBA976 | reverse complement strand
TTTAATGTATTTTGCAACTATCATATCTACTTTATTTGCCAAATGACAATTATTTTAATCTCGCTATTTTTCTGGTTTCAAACAGTCGATCCCTTGCTTGACATAGGGTACGAACAATATGAGAAAGGGGAGTTTACAGAAGCCGTCAAATCATTCAGTAGGGCGATCGAAATGGATCCTAAAAATGCAGAAGCCCATTTTCTTAGAGCCATGACCTATCAAGGCTTGGCATTATCCAAACGTGCCATTGCTGATCTTGAAAAAGCGATTGTTCTGAAAATAGACTATTCAGAAGCTTTTCAACAACTGGGTTATATCTATTTGGTGAGTCAAGCACCGGCTTTGGCCATTGAGGCATTTGATAAAGCCATTTTAATAACTCCCGAAGTAGCCGAATTATATATCAACCGAGACAGTGCGCAATGATATGCTGGGCAACCGTGAGCAAGCGACTCGAGATTATCAAAAGGCCCAAGAAATGGATATTAACTATGCTAAATATATGAATTGTAATTCTTAACTCTGTTGCTTTCAAAAAGCATTGACTCAAATATTTCTTTCATTTATGAGGTGCAAAGCGGGTGAAAACATTGATTTTCCATAAATTTTAGAATTTATTTAAATAATTCATGAGACGTGAAGGGTTCAAGCGTTAATTTTACCAAAACGGCTACAATAGTATGAAATCAATTCGGATTGCACCCTTCACCGATGCAGCATTAACTAAGGAGATTATCGCCCTCAAAAAAAAGAAGCATGCCGTTATTTTGGCCCATTATTATCAAACTCCTGATATCCAAGATATTGCGGATTATGTTGGCGATAGCTTGGGCCTCTCTCAGCAGGCTGCAAAAACTGATGCGGATATCATTGTCTTTGCTGGTGTTCATTTCATGGCTGAAACAGCTAAAATACTCAATCCAACGAAAAAAGTTGTCCTACCTGATTTAGCAGCTTCCTGCTCATTGGCTGAAGGTTGTCTTCCAGATGATTTTGCCCGGTTTTTGACGTTATATCCAAATCATAAAGTGATCTCCTATGTGAACTGCTCAGCAGAGATCAAAGCCATGAGTGATGTGATTTGTACCTCAGCCAATGCAGAAAAAATTGTAAATTCATTTCCAAAAAATCAGCCGCTCATCTTTGCCCCAGACAAAAATCTGGGTGATTACATCAATCAAAAGACCGGGCGAAATATGGTGTTGTGGGATGGTGCTTGTATGGTTCATGAAGCCTTTTCAATAGAAAAAATTTTGAGCCTTCAAAAACAACATCCCGATGCTAAATTTATTGCTCATCCTGAATCTGAAAAACACATTTTGAGTGTTGCTTCATACGTGGGCTCAACTACTGAAATGATCAATTACGCAGTAGCAGACCCAACGCAAAAATTTATCGTTGCTACTGAGGCGGGTATTTTACATAAAATGCAAGAAATGGTGCCCAATAAAATCCTTATTCCAGCGCCAGCCAACGAAGACAATCATTGTGCGTGCGCCGAATGCGCCTTCATGAAAATGAATAGTATTGAAAAGCTCTATTTATGCTTGAGAGATGAATCTCCCGAAATCACCGTTTCAGAGGAGATCATCGAACGGGCGTTGTTACCCCTTCAGCGGATGCTGGAAATTTCAAAATAATACATGCCAAAAATAGACGTTTTAGTGCTCGGATCAGGTATCGCTGGGCTCACCTATGCCCTCAAGATCTCTGAATGTTTTCCCGAGCAAAAAATTGTGATTCTGACCAAGGGTGACGAAAGTGAGTCCAATACCAAATATGCACAAGGGGGCATTGCCACGGTCATTGATACTCAAGACGACTCCTATGAAAAACATATCTCCGATACACTGAAAGCCGGTGACGGACTTTGCGATCCAAAGGTGGTTCAAATGGTCGTTGAAGAAGGTCCCAAAAGACTCTATGAATTAATTAATTGGGGTATCAATTTCGATAAAAGTAAGCTCGGTAAATATGATTTGGGCCTCGAAGGAGGGCACTCGGAACACCGCATTTTACATTTCAAAGACATCACGGGTTATGAAATAGAGCGCAAACTGATCATCAAAATCAAGCAACAGCAAAACATAACCCTAGTGACTTCTCATTTTGCCGTTGACCTCATTACTGAACATCAATTGAAGCGGCCTAAGTCTAAGCAAAAACTGACTTGTTATGGAGCTTATGTTTTTAATCAAAAAACCCAAGAAATAGTTACTTATAACGCAAAAATCACGTTATTGGCTACGGGTGGTATTGGTCAGGTCTATCGAAATACAACTAATCCAATCATTGCCACCGGAGACGGAATCGCCATGGCCTACCGTGCCAAAGCACAGGTTTCTAATATGGAATTTATTCAATTTCATCCGACTGCCTTGGCCCATCAGTTTAGCCACGGAAGATCTTTTCTCATCTCTGAAGCCGTCCGTGGCTTAGGAGGCATTTTAAAAAATGAACAAGGAGAAGCTTTCATGCAGAAATACGATGCAAGAAAAGAACTGGCTTCTCGAGATATCGTTTCACGCGCCATTGATAACGAACTCAAAATAAGTGGAGCAGATTTTGTTTATTTAGATTGCACTGCAATTTCCAAAAAAGATTTTAAACAACATTTTCCCAATATTTATGCACAGTGCCTCAAGATTGGTATTGATATCGGTAAACAAATGATTCCAGTAACTCCTGCGGCCCATTATCTTTGTGGTGGTATTGAGGTGGATATCAATGGAAGTACTTCTGTTCAACATCTTTACGCCTGTGGTGAATGCGCACACACAGGACTCCATGGTGCCAATCGACTGGCCTCCAACTCGCTACTCGAAGCCCTGGTATATGCCCATCAATGCTTCATAGCAACTAAAAAAAATATTGAAACCATTAAGCACAAAATATCCATTCCCGATTGGAATGGTAAAAATACATTTGAATCCAAAGAGCGCATTTTAATTACGCACAATCGAAAGGAGTTACAATCCCTCATGAGTGATTATGTAGGGATTATACGAACACATGAAAGATTACTTCGTGCCTCAAAAAGATTGAATGTCCTCTTTGAGGAGACCGAGGACCTTTATCAAAAAAGTAAATTATCGACTCCGTTATTTGAATTAAGAAATATGATTTCAACTTCTTATTTAATCGTAGAACAATCAATGAAAAGAGTTGAAAATAAGGGAGGGTTTTATAACAGTGACTTGATTAGATTCAAAAAAGAAATAAAAGTCCCAAAATGCTGAACTTAACTTTCTATGATCTCATTTTAAGG
>DBBU01000031.1:31472-40281 GCA_002292365.1 Flammeovirgaceae bacterium UBA976 | reverse complement strand
CATTGATATTTATTAAGTAGGCCATTATGAGTGATGAGTATTTGATATTAGTTGATGAAAATGATCAACAATGGGGTAAAATGGAAAAACTAAAAGTTCATCAGATGGGGTTACTCCATCGCGCCTTTTCCATCTTCATATTTAACAGTAAAGGCCAATTACTTCTGCAGCAGCGCGCCACTGACAAATATCACTCAGCAAATTTATGGTCTAATACCTGTTGCAGTCATCCCCAGTTTGGAGAAGCAATGCCTCAGGCTACAAAAAGACGACTTCAAGAAGAAATGGGCCTGGACTGTACCCTAACTTTTGCCTTTAAATTTGTTTATAAAGTTGATTTTTCAAATGGATTAAGTGAGCACGAATGTGATCATGTCTATTTTGGATATTCCGATGCCCTTCCACAAGCCAATCCGTTAGAAGTTCAAAATTATAAATACATCGGACTCAATGAGCTTCAAGAAGAGCTTTCGAAAAATGCTAATAACTATTCTGAATGGCTTAAAATTTGTCTTGATCCATTGATCAATCATCAAAGAAATCATCAAAAAAGTGCCTAAAGTTGCCCTAAAAAAATTTATCTTCAGACATGTGAAAATAGATGGCCTTATTGCCCTTTGGTAGCAACTCAATTTTATGCCTGAATACGGAATTCCCCTTATTTTCTTTTTGATTGCTTTTTTTTACGCTTCCGTGGGCTTTGGCGGTGGATCAAGTTATTTGGCATTATTAAGCCTCTTTTTGACTGAGTTTCAAGAAATAAGAACCTTAGCCCTCCTTTTAAATTTGATAGTCGTAGGCATAGGGACCTTTATGTTCATTAGAAACAATGTTTTAAAGTGGAAACTTTTTTGGCCTTATATACTCAGCAGTATGCCTCTCTCTTTTTTAGGTGCTCAGCTTCCATTGTCTGAAAAAATATTTTTTTTAGTACTCGGCTTCGCACTTTTAGTAGCATCTTTTTTTATATTCATTCAATTGCTTCAGCTATCTCATTCAAATAAACCTTTAAAAGCTTATAAAAAATTAATGATTGGAAGTGGCATTGGATTACTATCGGGCGTCTCGGGCATCGGAGGAGGTATCTTTCTTTCGCCAACACTTAACTTGATCGGGTGGAAAGATGCACGCACTGTTGCCGCACTGGCTTCCCTTTTTATTTTATGCAATTCTATCGCGGGCTTGGGTGGACTCATCGTTTCAAACAATTTTAAATTGAATATGTCATTGACTTTTCCGTTTATGTTGGCGGTGGGCCTAGGTGGTGCCCTAGGATCATTTATCACCAATAAAAAAATTAAAACGAAAACGATCAAACTATTCACGGCAATTTTGATTGCTTATGTCGGTTTCAGACTGGTCTTATTGCATGGTTGGGGATGGCACATCTAAAGCATTAAATATAGGCCGAAGGCTCTTTTTGAAATGAAGTATAACATCCATCGCAGCAAAAATATACCTGCTCGCCTTCATGTTCTACTATATGCTTTGCTGCACTTTTTGAAACCGGTATTTTACATACTGGATTGATGTATAAATCACTGGATAGATTTGGATCTAAAGCTATAGATGGAGTCATCGGATCTGCTTTTGACCTTCTCAGCTGAATGATTTCAGCCAAAATAGAAATCGCCACCTCAGTCGGTATTTTGGCATTGATATCTAAGCCCGCAGGTGTTTTGACTTTAGCCAATTGTACGTGTGGAACCCCTTTCCTTTTTAAGGCCATTAATACTGCATTGGCTTTTTTGCTACTCGCTACGAATCCTAAATACTTCGGATCCGTCTGCAAGGCACTCGCTAAACTTTCTTCATCTCCCTCTCCTTGCGTACAAACAACTACATATTCATTGCGATGTAAGGTGGGGTCAAATGCTTTCAGCATCACCCTATCACTGGCCGCAGAGAACATCTCTTCTTCGACCAAATCAGAGATCACCGTGACCCTAAATCCGGAAAGGGCACCCAACTCGCACAAGGCTTTAGCGATGTGCGATCGTCCAAAAATTTTTAATTCAAGTAATGGCATAATTGGTTCAATATAAACTTCTAATGATCCCTCACTCATGCAGGTCATTTTATAATTTTTAACTCCTGATTGCTCTCGTGCATTTAAAGCGGTTTGGATACGCACCAATCTTGGACTTCTTTCCTCAATAGCGGCCAAAGCCTCTTTGATCACAATACCGCGCGTACATCCTCCTCCTATCCAACCCTTTATCTCACCATTCTGAGTAATGAGTGCTTTATCTCCAGGCTTTCCTGAAGTCGGTGCTTCTCTGCGCACAATAGAAGCCATCGCAACAGCTTCTTGCTTTTTTTGATAGCATTCTAGATTTTTAAGCAATGATAAATAATTATGCATGCGATAAGATATTTTCTAATTCCATCAAACTATCTAAATTATGCGCCGACCGGAAGTCATCTACAGCGGGCAGAGCTGCCTTCATTCCTTTGGCCAAAGGCTCATATCCTTTCATTCCTTTTAAGGGATTCAACCATACCAATTTCCTGGTTCTTAATTTAATTTTATGTACTTCATCAAACATCACGTGAGGATCACCATCATCCAGACCATCACTCAAAATAATGGTAACACTGCGGCCATTCAAAACTTGTTTGGCAAATTGATCGTTAAAAGAACTTAAGCAATCTCCTATTTTAGTCCCTCCTGACCAATTGGTCGCGCGGTCACTCATTTGCATCATTGACTCCGTCAATTCATCTTCTTTCAATAAATCGGTAATTCGAATCAAGTGGGTACTGAAAATAAAGGCTTCAATATTCTTGAGATGTGATTTCAATGACCACACAAATTTTAACAAAAAAAATGAGTATTTATCCATCGAACCACTTACGTCCAACAAGATAACTAATTTTGTTTTTTGAATTTTCCTTTTCTGATAACTCAAATTAATAATTTCATCTCTTGAACTGATGTTTTTCCTTATTGATTTTCGAATATCTATTTTTTTTTTATTGGCATGAATCAATCTGCGTTTTAAACGGGTATTCAATTGCTTCAATAATTTTTCAATAAGATCATCAAGCTCATCTAAATCTACTGCTTCGATTTTAGAAAAATCCGTGTGCTTGAGTTGATCCACATGACTCACTCCTGAAACACTTTTGGCTTCCTCAAGAGGTGGCTTTTCTTTATTTTTATCATCTTTCAATCCCATCATCACCAAAGAGGCCTTTGTATTCTTAGTAACGTTGGACTTCCCTTGCTGCTGAATTTTATGTGCATACTTATGCTTTCGCTTTTTCCAGTACACTTTAAAGCAGTGATCGAATATAACCTCTTCTTCGAGATCCCTACAAAACAATGATTTTAATCCGTAATAAAAAGATTTCGGATCCCGAATGAATCCTAGCTGTGCTGTTTTTACTCCCTCTTGTGTATGACTTAAACCAATAGAAAGACCATTTTTCCGACACATTTCGCTGAAACCCACCATCGACGCACTCATGGATTGGTGATGGGTAAAATGGCTTAGTTCCATAGCTAAGCTGAAGTTTCTTCTAAAATACTGGTTAAAGAATGCTTGATTTCATTGATGTCTTTTTGGACCTTCAATACGCATCCAAGGGTTGATTCAATCAATTCTGGGGATAAAGTAGTCGCATTTAAGGTGATCAACGCGCGCGCCCAGTCGATGGTTTCCGCAATGCCAGGGGTTTTCTGCAAATGTTGGGCCCGCAGGTATTCTACGAATCTCACCAAATGTTGGAGTATCTCTACCTCTCCTCCAACGTGTTTCTCTACAATCGCTAACTCTTTATCAAAAGTTGGGAAATCAACCCAATGATACAAACATCGTCTTTTTAAAGCATCGCTTAAATCTCTCGTACGATTAGAAGTAAGGATGACCACAGGTTTATGTTTGGCCTTAATAGTTCCTAGTTCAGGAATAGAAATTTGAAAATCTGACAAAAGCTCTAGCAAAAAAGCTTCAAATTCTTCATCTGCCCGATCAATTTCATCAATGAGTAATACGGTTGGTTTGTCTAAGGTAATCGCCTTGAGTAAGGGACGCTTTAATAAAAACTCATCGCTAAAAATAAATTTCTCTTGCTCCTCCGATGAGATTTTCTCTTTTTCACTGAGTTTGATGTGCAATAATTGTTTTTGATAATTCCACTCATAAACAGAAGTGCTTACATCCAGTCCCTCATAACATTGTAATCTGATTAGCTCATGATCTTTATAACGGGCAATAATGTTGGCTGCCTCTGTTTTCCCAACCCCAGGAGGACCTTCCAAAAGTAAAGGTTTTTTCAACTTTAACATTAAAAAAAGAACTGTTGCCAACTCTTCTTCCACAACATAGTCAAGTTGATTAAATCTATCAATCAACTCTTTTACCTCTGGTATCATATGTTTTAGGTCATTTTTTGAAGAGCCCTTTCACCACAGATCCCATCATTGAGCCCGCCTTTAAGGAATTATCTACCTCATCACCAGACAATAATTTTTTGAAATTATCTACAAATTGATCCATCAATTGAGCCGACACATCATTGATTAATCTAGAGCCAAACTGCGCCAACGTACCTTGTATATTAACCACCATTTTAAAATCCACCTCAGTCCCTTCATCTGTCGTCACCGCACTCCCATTCATGGTCATTTCAGCGTTTCCTTTCCCTTTGGAATCAAGTCCTTTCCCTCGAAGTAACATGGTGTGGGCATCATTATCCATTTCCTCAATGGTAATTTCTCCATCATATTTTGTTTTAATGGGACCAAATTTCAAAGTAACCTCACCTTTGTAGTTATTGTCATCTATTTGATCTGTGATCGTAGCTCCAGGCACACAACCGGAGATTTCTTTAGGATTACTGAGTCTTTTCCATACTTCTTTGATGGGTGCCTCTAAACTAAAAATTTTTGTAATTGTTGCTTCCATTAACGATTTGAATTAAATAACAAACCGGTTCCCAAATGAGAGCCGGTTCGTTAAAAGTAAATTATTTATTTAAATTATGATTCTACTATATTCTTATCTAAAACACCTTTCTCCTTCAACGCTTTGAAAATTTTGTAAGGCGTAATTGGAATATCTAAATGTGTAATCCCATAAGGTTTCAATGCATCTACGATCGCATTGGCAATCGCTGGAGGCGCACCAACAGTAGGTGACTCTCCAATACCTTTTGCTCCAATGGGATGATGGGGTGATGGAGTGACCGTATGTCCGGTTTCCCAACTCGGTGATTCCACCGCGGTAGGTACCAAATAATCCATCAACGTTCCATTCAATATATTACCATCATCATCATAAATCAATTCTTCATACATGGCGGGTGCAA
Organism: Flammeovirgaceae bacterium UBA976; assembly: GCA_002292365.1. GTDB lineage: Bacteria > Bacteroidota > Bacteroidia > Cytophagales > Cyclobacteriaceae > UBA4465. Next base: position 34,965 of record DBBU01000031.1, on the reverse strand, counting down.
TACCTTGCGTCAATCCACCGTGTACTTGCCCTTGTGCAATCATTGGATTGATTATATGACCTGCATCATCTATCGCTACAAATCTTCGAACCTTAATTTCAAAAGTATCCGAGTCAATATCTACTACGCAGATATAAGCTCCCGATGGAAAGGTAAGATTTGGAGGATCATAATAATGAGTAGCCTCAAATCCAGCTTCCATCCCTTGTGGGTGATTGGTGTATGAAGCAAAGATTATTTCTTGAATGGTTTTTGATTTTTCTGGCGCTCCCTTTACGGAAAACTTTCCAGGCTCCCACTCCAAGTCATCTTCAGATACTTCTAACAAATAGGCAGCGATTTTTTTCGCTTTATCCCGAAGTTTTCTGGCAGCCATGACAGCCGCAGCTCCGGCAGTAGGCGTACTTCTACTTGCATAGGTTCCCAGTCCATAAGGTGCCGTATCTGTATCTCCTTCTTCTATCTGAATGTCCTTAGCAGGAATTCCCAACTCCTCTGCAATAATTTGTGCATAGGTAGTTTCATGGCCTTGACCTTGAGACTTGGTTCCAAATCTTGCAATGGCTTTGCCCGTTGGATGTACCCTAATCTCGGCACTGTCAAACATTTTAATCCCTAAAATATCAAAATCTTTGGAAGGTCCAGCTCCCACTATTTCAGTAAAAGTGGATAATCCAATACCCATCAACTCGCCTTTCTTCCTTTTTTCAGCTTGCTCTATCCTTAAATTATCGTAATCAACACCTTTCATGGCCAATTTGAGCCCTGCTTCATAGTCTCCACTGTCATACTCCCAGCCTGTTGGAGAATGATATGGGAATTGCTCTTTCTTGATAAAATTCTGAAATCTCAACGCTGCAGGATCTTTGCCTATTTCAAGGGCAAATCGATCAGTAATGCGTTCTATCGCGTGCACGGCTTCTGTCACCCTAAAAGAACATCGATAAGCGACTCCCCCTGGTGGCTTATTCGTGTAAACCGCATCCGCCTCCATAAAAGCATTGGGATAATCATAAGATCCTGTACCTATAGAAAACATACCTGTTGGAAACTTCGAAGGATTTGCTGATGCATCGGTATATCCGTGATCTGCCAATACCTTCATACGGGTCGCCAAGATCTTACCGTCCTTGGTACCTGCGAGTTCAGCAGTTATGTGATAGTCCCTTGCAAATGAATCTGCCTGTAAATTTTCACTTCTATCTTCAATCCATTTTACTGGCTTTCCTATAAGAAATGAAGCTGCAATAGCGATAACATAACCTGGATAAACAGGTACTTTACCTCCGAATCCACCACCAATATCCGGTGAAATGACTCTTATTTTTTCTTCGGTAAGCCCTACATGCCCCGCAACCAAAGCAAATACTGTTCTGATCGCATGTGGGGCTTGCGTAGTCATGTACATCGTAAGGTGATTGTCTACCTTATCATAACTCGCCACACATCCACACGTTTCAATAGAAGCCACATGAATTCTTGGAATGTGCATTTGTTCCTTAACTGTTACTTCTGCCTCCTGAAATATTTTTTCAGTCTCTTCTTTTTGTCCAACTTCCCAATGCCAAATATGATTGTCTTTTTTATCTGGTTTGTCCGTTCTTAATATAGGTGCATCTGCGTCTAATGATTTGAAGGGATCTACTACAGGTTTCATCACCTCATATTCCACCTTGACGGCTTCACGAGCATCTCGAGCTATATATTTTTCTGTTGCAATGACTGCGGCAACCTCCTGCGCCTGGTACATGACCGTATCCACGGGCAAGACCATTTGCGTGTCAGACATTAACGTAGGCATCCAATGCAGATTGTATTGCTCAAGATCTTTCCCTGTAACTACTGCCAATACGCCTGGAATCTTTAAGGCCTCTGAACTATCAATATTTTTGATTTTGGCATAGGCATAAGGACTTCGGACAATATCCATATATAAAGTTCCTGGCAGCTTTACGTCATCCGTATAGTTGCCTTTCCCATGAATAAATCGATCATCCTCTTTTCGCTTCATAGAATGACCCATGCCACTAATTTCTTTCGATGTTTTACACTGTATCATTTTGATTTTTTAATTAAGTTAATTTATTCGACAAAAACGGGTTCAGTGGAAGGTAATTCATCACCTCTCAATTTTGCTCCTGCATATTTTATCGACTTTACTATGTTGTTGTAACCAGTGCATCTGCACAAGTTACCTGAAATACCCCATCGAATTTCTTCTTCCGTGGGATCTGGATTTTTTTCAAGTAACTCAATGGCACGAAGCATCATGCCTGGAGTACAAAATCCACAGTGTAATCCATGATTTTCTTTAAATCCCTCTTGTATCGGATGTGCGCCCTCGGTAGTAGCAATTCCTTCAACCGTAGTGATTTCTTTGCCAGCAGCTTGAACCGCTAAAACGGTACATGATTTTGCTGATTTACCATCGATCAAGATGGTGCAGGCGCCGCAACTTGAAGTATCACATCCTATGTGCGTACCTGTCATTCCAATGTCCTCTCTAATAAAGTGGACCAACAGGGTTCTCGGCTCTACCTCTTTTGTAAATTCCTCCCCGTTTATTTTTAGTGTAATTTCTTTTTTCATAGTTAATCTTAATTTTTAAATGCTCGCTGCTTTGCCTTGTTGATCATTTTTTTAGTAACTGCTCTAATGATATGCCGCTTGTAATCTATGTCTCCTCTCAAATCACTAGAAGGATTACAATCCTCAGAGGCATATTGAGCAGCCGAAGCAATGGCATCAACATCAAGAGAGGTACCAACCAATGCAGCTTCTGATCTGACCGCTCTCAAAGGCGTCGGATTCACATTGGTTAAACCAATGCCTGCTTTGGTACAAATCCCTTGTTCATCAAGTTCTAAGTGAACCGCGACACCACCAGTGGCATAATCTCCTACCTTTCGCTCTACCTTATGATAAGCATTTCCTGACCGGCCCGTTGGGATTGGAATCAAAATTTCAGTAAGTATTTCACCTTCTTGAACTGCAGTAGAATAGAAGCCGTAAAAGAAATCATCAATGCCAACAGTTCTTCTTCCGTCAAGTCCTGCGATTTCAACAGAAGCATTTAAGGCAAGCATCACTGCCGGCTGATCATTGGCAGCATCACCGTGTGCTAAGTTACCTCCCAAAGTGCCAAAATTTCTCACTTGAGGATCTGCGATGAGTTTGGCCACATCCGCGAATATGGGGAAATGGACCGCGACTTCCACAGATTCTTCTGTTTCTACCTCACGGGTCATGGCCCCTATTTTGAGCATACCTCCTTCAATTTTGAGATATGACAATCCAGGAATATTGTTAAGATCTATTAGATGTTCAGGTTCCGCGAACCTTAGCTTCATCATAGGAATCAGTGAATGGCCGCCAGCAAGTATTTTGGCGTCATCTCCCAAATCATGAAGAAGTTTGAGTGCTTCATCCAACGAAGATGGAGCCGTATAATCAAACGATGATGGAATCATTTTTTACGAGGGGTTAATTTAAA
>DBBU01000031.1:8412-31448 GCA_002292365.1 Flammeovirgaceae bacterium UBA976 | reverse complement strand
TTTAGAAATTATATAACGAAACGAAATAAAAAGTTAGCTGATTTTTTTTCTAAAACAAAATAATGCGAGAAAATAATTTCGCTCAAACGATGCAAACGGCGTTAACCTTGGTTAAGTGGGATGAGATGAGTTGCCAATAGGGTGTTTCCTCCAAACTGTAAAATAAATTTCCATTTGTCGTTCCAAAAATCATGAGATTTCCCTTGCGCTTAAAACTTTTTCTAAGCACAATATCAAATGTATGGGTAATTGGTAACCCTTTACTGACACTTTTCCATGACTGTCCAAAATTAGTGGTCTCAAAAACTTCTAATTTCAAATCAGGTGCCACCCGGCGCTGGTCACTCTCCACTGGAATAACCCAACTTCTGGCTGGGTTTTTTTCATCTATCGCCAACGAAAAACCATAACTGGATATTCCCTTTTTCAAAAAAACTTCGGTCCACAATTTTCCTCCATTTTTGGTAAAATAAATACCACAATGATTTTGCTGCCAAAGTACATTGGGGGCTTCTGGATTCATCAGGAACTGATGCGGATCTTGACCAACCTCCACATTGGGGTTAGGCAAGTAAGTTGCCAGTAATCCTTTATTCCTAGGCCGCCAAGAAGCCCCGTTATCCATCGATTCAAAAATACCTGCACAGCTAATGGCAACATATAAATGACTGGAATTATGTGGATTTATTTCTATAGAATGAATAAATGGGAAATCGCTACCGGCCCCAAACCATTTACCTTCTTTTTGCCTGCTCGTATGGTCCCATAGCGGTTCATTTAGCTCAAATGTGGCCCCACCATTGGTACTTGAAAATAAGCCTCCTGGCTCTGTGCCAAGCCATAGTCTTTCTGAATCAGCGCCCCCATGCTGCATGCTCCAAATTTCATTAAGTTTGGCAGGGGCTCCGTTGATCATTTTAAACCCTTGGTATGAAGGTAGTTTGGCTTCTTCCCAAGAAGCCCCTTGATCATCAGAGTAATGGACTTTCTGTCCCCAATGACGGTGTGCAATGCCCACCCACCATCTATGGCTCCGCTTATCTACAAAAATCATGTTTACTGAAAATCCCAAAAAATGAATATCCAATTCTTTCGGTGCCGTATCTTGCAGAATTTCATACACCATTAGGCCTTTCGAAGTTCCTATTAATACCTGCATCAACCCCCTGACAAAGCTTGGAAAATCAACACCTCATCTCCATCGGTCAAGGTATCTGACAATCTATGGCGATCAACCATCATTTCGTCACGAACAAAAATATTTACATGCTTTCTGAGACTCCCGTCCTCTTCTAATAAATAATCTTGCATGCCCGGATAAATAGATTCGATCGACGATATGATCTCTTTGATAGAGGCCCCCTCTAATTCCTGTGCGCTCAGATCAGGAAAAAATTGCTTTAATGCAGATGTGAATTTTACTTTTATCAATTTAAAATACCAGGACGCAGTTTACTCCTTATACTACTTAGTAGATAGATAAAACTGCCATTTAACCAAATACTCATGAACAACAACATTGCACCCAAGTTATAAAAGCCAGATGATAAGATAAGTTGGTGGGTCATCAATATCAAGCTAAATCCCACAAGGGAAACCAGAAGTGCATTAAAAGTACGCCGACCTCTCCAATTAAGTAAGAGCATTACATTTATAAATAATGCTAGGGCGAGAGGGACAAAAGAAACCCAATTATTGGACATTAAGTACATATCAGGACCTCCACAAATCGTAATCGCACTAGAATATGCCATAATACAAAATGGACATTTGGGCAGAATGATCAATAAAAAAGTACTAAGTACGGAAGCACTACTTGCTTTATTGACGTTTTTTGAGGGGTGACAGTTGCAATTACTAGACATATGACTAATTTTAAAGATACGTCAATAAAAAACTTAAATCCTAATTGGAATTAATTTAATTATGAAAAATTTTAATCAAATCATTGATGAATGGAGTCAAAATGGGGCCGTGTTGGTCCTTGCCCGCGTTGTGAAAACTTGGGGCTCCTCTCCTCGACCCGTAGGGTCTATGATGGTTATTAATGAAAATCAAAAAATGTCAGGTTCTGTGAGTGGTGGTTGTGTGGAGGGTGCGGTAGTCAAGAAAGCGCAAGCTCTTTTTGATAAGCATGCGGCAGAAAAACTTTCTTTTGGAGTCAGTGATGAAGAAGCCTGGTCTGTTGGGTTGTCTTGCGGAGGCAGTATTGAAGTTTATTTGCAAGCGGTTGACTTTTCATCAAATACGGTTTGGCACTTTTTATTAAAAAATAGGCAATCCAATCAATCCTGTCTTTTAATTTCTGATTTAAATAAAAATGAAAATTGGTTAATTGAAGAAAATGGATCGGTAACGGGCACACCACTTCCTCCGATATTAATCAAAGAAGCCCAAGTGGCTTTGGAGGAAAGATCTCACAAGACCCTCACCTTCGCGGGGCGTAGTTATTTTATTCAAGTGTTTGCTCGAAAGCCTACCTTACTTATCATTGGAGTTGCGCATATTACCGTAGACTTGGTGAGCATGGCATATATGCATGGTTTCGAAACCATTGTGATTGACCCCAGAGGTTATTTCGCAAAAAATATGTATTTTGATACCGAGCCCACTCAAATTTTTGAGGCTTACCCCTCAGAAGTGCTGCATCAGTTAAAATTAGACGCCTATACCTTTTGTGCCATTCTTTCTCACGATCCCAAAATAGATGACAATGCTTTAGAAATATTACTCCCCTCCAAAGTAGCCTATATTGGTGCTTTAGGCAGTAAAAAGACCCATCAGAAAAGAATAGATCGGTTGACCAAAAAAGGAGTTTCTCAAGATTTAATTTCGAAAATTCAAGCACCTATCGGTGTCCCTATTCATGCCAAATCTGCTAAAGAAATTGCCTTGGCCATCATGAGTGAAATCATCAAATTCAAGAATCAGTATCAGTAATCATATCAAGAGTAAATCAGCATCAACTTCTTCTTTCCAGGACAGCAGACCTCCCTTCAAGTGTCTCAGGTTGGAGTAACCTGCTGCGAGGGAAGTTATTATTTCGATGGCTTGTGCACTTCTTTTCCCTGATTTACATAAGAAAACAACTGGTCTATTTTTATCGATCAAGTTCACAGATGCGGCCAATTCTCCCAAAGGCATCCCTTGCCCACCAATATTACCCACCTCAAATTCGTAAGCTTCTCTGACATCAATCAATTGAAAATCCTGGCCTTCTCGTCGCCATCGGGCGAGTTCTATGGGCGACAGATCAATCAGGTCATTCGAATCATTGGTGATCCCACAAAAGGACTCATAATCAATCAATGCCTTGATTGTGGGTGTTTCGCCATTCAGTGGGTTTTTTGGGTCTCTTTTGATGTTCAGGGTCCGATTTGAAAAGTCAAGGACATCCATCAGAAAAAGTTTGCCAGATAAAGAGACGCCCATACCCGTAATTACTTTAATCACTTCAGAGGCTTGAATGGATCCTATGATCCCAGGCAATACGCCCAAAACTCCTCCTTCTGCGCAATTAGGTATCATGCCTGGGGGCGGAGGCTTCGAAAATACATCTCTATAATTAGGTCCTAATATACCCTCCTTATTCACCCAATTAAAGACACTGACTTGTCCTTCAAACCGATATATAGAGGCATAAACATTGGGCTTCCCCATCAAAACGCAGGCGTCATTTACAAGATATCGCGTAGGGAAATTATCCGTACCATCGGCTACTACATCGTAATTACTGATAATGTCTAAGGCGTTAGAGGCATCTAATTTTAAATTATACTCAATAAAATGTACAAATGGGTTTTGCGCACGTAGTTTGGTTATGGCTACCGCCGTTTTAGGTTTCCCTACATCTTCCATTCCAAAAAGTACTTGCCGCTGCAAATTACTCTCATCAATGACGTCAAAATCGACCACGCCAATGGTGCCCACACCCACGGCTGTCAAATATTGCAGCAGGGGTGCGCCTAATCCTCCCGTACCCACTACCAATACTTTTGCTTTTTTTAATTTTTCTTGTGTAGGTATGCCGAAGTCTGGTAAATTCAAATGCCGACTGTAGCGTAGTTTCTCTTGATTTGATAATGCCACCTTAAAGTAATATTAGTCCTGATTAAAAACTTGAAATGGTTTTGTATATTACCCATAATTTAGTCACAAAAAACATAAAAAATGAAAAAAAATTTTTCGCATCTCACCAAAAATGGAGAACCTACCATGGTGGATGTTTCGGATAAGGGGGTGTCCCATCGCATAGCCATCGCTCGTTCAATGGTCATTTTGGCTCCCGAAATTCAGGAACAATTCCAAAAAGATGAAATTCACACGAAGAAGGGGCCTGTATTTCAAACCGCCATATTGGCTGGGATCATGGCTTCTAAAAAAACCAGTGAGCTGATTCCCTTGTGTCATCCCCTTGGCCTTGACAGCTGTACAGTGACTATTGAACTTAATGATAGCCAAGAAGTAGAAATCATTTGCACGGTTAAGACCTCTGGGAAAACAGGGGTGGAAATGGAAGCACTGACAGGAGCATCAATCGCTGCCCTTACCATTTATGATATGTGCAAAGGCTTTTCTCATCATATCCTTATCAAAGAAACACGATTACTCGAAAAAACAGGTGGAAAAAATGACTTCAAAATCGCATAAGAAACATGCTCTTTTAACCAAACCCAAAGGGGGTGCATTCGGTCAGCAGGAGTTGGCCCTCATTGGTGCCCCCTGTAATGTCATTCAAAATTTAAGTGAGCAGTTAGCCACCCATTTAAAAACTGAATATGGCCTAGGGTATGCTGATGCCTCTCACCAAAACGAAATGGCTGCTTCAGCCTTTAGGACAACCTACACGGATCTGATAGGTCAACACGGTGTGCGTTTTGAGCACGATTACATGGCTAGTCATTTTAGAGTATTGTTCAACGATTGTGACTTGGTGCTGATTAATGGCAACCATTTTTTAGGTGAAAGTCAAATGGTAATTATCAACGAGCAAAAGAAGGCCTCACTTGAGAAAAAATTAGACCGCCTTTCTGATGTGAAACTTTTTATCCTAGATGAAGGAGTCGAAGAGCTTTTCCCCTTTCTTAAAACTCACATCAAAAATCATGAAGACATTCCCCTGCTTTCCATCAAAGATGTAACCGGTATAGGAAAGGTGATTAAAAATATCATTGATGCCTATTCGATACCTATTAAAGGACTTGTTTTGGCTGGAGGTAACAGTACCCGAATGGGGCATGATAAAGGTGCTATCAACTATCACGGAAAAGCACATCGCGAGTACCTGGCTGACCTCTTGAATGGCTTTTGTTCGCAAACTTATTTATCGGTTCAAAATGAATCGATCAATTTCCAGACGCAATATTCGATCATTCCTGATGCTTTTTTAAATTTAGGCCCTTATGGGGGTATTCTTTCCGCGTTCAAGCAAGATCCCAATAGTGCTTGGCTCGTTGTCGCCACTGATCTTCCCTTGTTGGATGCCACTACATTAAAGACCTTAATAGCAAACCGTGATAAATCCAAAATGGCCACCTGTTTTCATAATCCAGAAACGGGCTTTCCAGAGCCTTTATTGACTTTATGGGAACCAAGGGCCTATCCAATCCTTTTGCAATTTTTGGCCCATGGATATTCATGTCCCAGAAAAGTATTAATCAATAGTGATATCAAGGAATTACCGATAAGTAATGTGGATGCCCTGCGCAATGTGAATACTCCCGAAGAATTGAAAGTTGTTAGGACCTAAGGTAAAAAACCTATTGATATTCTAAATCCATGCAATTTTTACTCATGGCTGCCTTAACTGTGAATTAAATTTCTATAGGCAATAAAGGGAAAAATCTCACCCTTAAGAAAGTCACTCCGCCCTGAAGGCAATTGAATAAAAGCATCCGCATCTGCCAAATTAGCCAAGTCGCCCGATCCATTACCCTTGACTGGATGTGCCTTTATTTTTCCAGAAGAATGAAATACGATTTTCACTTCCAAAAAATAAGTGAGGTCTGGTTTGAAATGTACATCTTCAACCAGTTCAGCCCAAGGTAATGGCGTCTCAGAGGACTTCAATGAATGATCCAACCAAGGTTTGAAATATTGCTGGGCACACATAAAACTAGATACTGGATTTCCAGGAAAAGCAAAGACCAGCTTGTCTTCTTTTTTTCCAAACCAAAAAGGTTTTCCCGGACGCTGTTTCACTTTGTGGAAGAGTTTTTCCACACCTATGGCCGACAGGGCCTCAGGTAAATAATCAAACTTTCCAGCAGATACACCCCCACTGAGCAAGATCAAATCATAATGAGTCATTTCACTTTCTAATCTTTTGACGATTTCATCAAAATCATCGGTCAAGTGCATGGTCGTAGCCTGAATCTGATAACTTTTCAAAACCGTGGCAATTCTGTAGACATTGCTTCGTCGTATTTGATGAGATAGCGGTGTTTGGTCAATATTTACCAGCTCATCTCCACTAGAAACTACCAAAGTTTTGGGTAAACGACTTACCAATATTTTATTTTTACCCACCGTAGCACAGACGCCTACTTCACTTGCAGAAATACATTTACCCGGCGAAAGAATGACCGATCCTTGGTGACGATCACTGCCTTTAAAATGAATGTTTTGGTTGCGATTAAGGCTCGATAATCTGACTGTTGCTTTGCCCTCTATAATTTCAAGATCTTCATAACGAACGACTACATCTATCCCGATCGGAACCGTGGCCCCCGTCATCACTTCTAAACAATACGAGGGGTCTGGCAACTCTTGTTGTAGGCCTCCTGCTGGTGCTACCCCTTTGATTTCGAAAACTCTTTGACCCTTATCAAACTGATCAAAATTCAAGCCAATGCCGTCCATGGTCACTCGATTGAAGGGTGGGAAATCTCGGTCGGCCACAATTTCTTCTTGCAGAATTCTCCCTAAAGACTGATCTAAAAAAATCTCTTCAGTCCCCCAATGACCCAAATGGGCATGTACTATTTTTAATGCCTCCTCAACAGTAATCATGATTAACCTCCTATGGTGGCCATTGATTCCGATACCGGCACAGTAGCAGACCTGCTTTTTTCAGCTTCAAAGCCATCTTTGGCGCGTTTGCCGACCACCTTAATTAAATGATCTCCCAAAACTTCGTCCGTCACGCCTCCTCTGATCAAATCTCTGAAATTCACTTGCCCTTCTCCATAAAGACACGTCCTTAGCGTACCCTGCGGTGTGAGGCGAATGCGATTACAAGAACCACAAAAAGTTCGGGTATAGGCGGGGATGATTCCAAAAGAACCGACATAACCCGGTATTTTATAATTTAGAGAAGTAGACGCAGGGGGATCTACCATTTTTTGATGGGTGTATTTTTCTTCAATGTAAGTCATTATTTTTTTTGCTGGCCAAATGGTCGCATTGCCCTGGCCTTCGGTTCCATTGAAGGGCATTTCTTCAATAAAGCGCACCGATACATCGTCATACTTGGTCAACTCTAGCATCAGATAAATATCTTCAATATTTCGACCATCCATGACCACCATATTGGTTTTTACCCTTATTTTGGAGTCCACCAGCTTTCGATAGGTCGTCATCACCTGATCAAATAAATCTCTTCGGGTAATATCAAAAAATCGCTGACTGTCCAAACTGTCTAAGCTGAGGTTTACACTTTTAATCCCCATTTTTTCCAATGCTGGAATTTGCTCCACAGTAAAAGTACCGTTCGTCGTAATATTAATTTCTTTGATGGTTTCTAACTCCGATATCCCTTTCAAAAAGGACATGATTCCTTTTCTCACAAATGGCTCCCCACCCGTAATTCTGACTTTAGAAACTCCCAAATCTCCAAATACACGAATCAGCCGGGTCATCTCCTCAAAACTCAACAAATCCTTCCTGTTCATGTATTTGATCCCATTTTCAGGCATACAATAAAAGCACCTCAAATTACACCGATCGGTAACGGCCAGTCTGAGATAATTTATTTCCCTTCCATGATTATCAATTAGCATATAGTCTTGATTTAATTTTGATAGGAATCGTTAAGTTAAAATACTCGTTTGATATTGCCGAAAAACTAGTACTTTTAAAGTTAAACAAAAATTCAATCAAAAAGGTCCGAAGTCATTTCCCTATTTTCGAAGCGCATCCCAATTTAGTGTATTTGGATAATGCGGCCACTACACAACGTGCGCAATCTGTGGTCACCGCACAATCTCATTTTGATCTGTATGAAAATGCTAATATTCATAGAGGCATCTATGATTTATCAAATCAAGCCACGCAAAAATTTGAAAATGACCGAACTGAAATAGCCCGATTTTTGGGGTCTGGTAATGCAAATACCGTCGCTTTTACCCAAGGTACCACGGCATCCATCAATATCGTAGCGCAATCTTTTTTAGCCCCAAGATTACAAGCTGGGGATAATATAGTTACGACCATTATGGAGCATCATGCCAATTTTATTCCATGGCAAATGCTCGCGCAAAAGTATCAGGTTGAATTAAGAATTGTGCCAATAGATAAAAATGGAGATCTTGACTTGTCTCAATTAAGTAACTTCCTCGATAAAAAAACTAAACTTTTAGCGGTTTCTCACATCTCCAATACTCTGGGCACGATCCATCCACTCGATGAAATCATTGGACTTGCCAAAAGAAAAGACATCCCAGTCTTGGTAGATGCAGCGCAAAGTGCCTGTCATTTTGAAATCGGAGTTGACCCATTAAATTGTGATTTTTTGACCTTTTCAGGACATAAAATGTTTGGCCCGTTTGGTATTGGCATCCTCCAAGTTTCAGAAAAATACCTCGCCGATATGATGCCTTATAATTATGGCGGTGGGATCATTAAAGACGTCAAGGTTGAAAAAACAAGTTTTCGTAATTTTCCACACAACCTTGATGCGGGTACACCGAATGTCTCCGGTGTAATAGGTTTAGCCGCCGCCTTGGAATTTATTTCGGGCATCGGTAAACCTGATATGCAAAGTCATTTAAATAAATTAACTCTTTATGCCCTGGATCAATTGCCCAAAGTTCCAGGTATTGAAATCATTGGTAATCCTAAAAGGAGGATCGGTATTATTTCCTTCAATTTGAAAAATATACATCCTCATGACATCGCCTCTTTTTTGAATAAAGATGGTATCGCCCTGCGGGCAGGTATGCACTGTACCCAACCCCTTCTCAATGCTATGGGATTACAGGCTACTGCAAGAGTTTCGTTTTCAATTTATAATAATGAAGAAGAAATTAATAAACTTGTTGCTTCTTTAAAGGAATTGATGAGATTTTGGTCATGACAAAACAAGAACTCCAACAGTTATTTAAAAATGAAATACTTCCTGAAAATGAAAATCCTTATCATTTTCAGGAACCTCAAACAGCCTCCTTTACAATTGAAGCTTATAATTCCATGTGTGGAGATAAATACACCCTTTATTTTAACACAAGCGAAGGCCAAATTACCTCTGTTTATTTTTATGGCTTCGGTTGTGCATTGTCCAAGGCTTCGATCTCTATCATGTGTAAAAGCATGGAACATTTGAGCCCAAAAAATATCACCGCCTTGAGCGATCAATTTATCTTTACAATGGATCAAGAGAATTCGACTAAAAATGCTGATAAAAAAATTCAAATGCTCCAACAATTAAAACATTTTGATGGTCGAGTAGATTGTATCAAGTTGGGTTGGGAAGCCGTGAAAAATCATTTTGAAAATGCTGACTTATGAAAATAAAGCTGATTGCTTTTGGTATCGCCAAAGAAATAATAGGCCCTGCTGAATCCGATTTGGAGGTGAAAACCCCATGTAATATCGGAGATCTAAAAAGAATATTAATGACCCAGTACCATGAATTCAAAAAGCTTCAAAGTATCAAATTTGCGATCAATGAAGATTATCAAGAAGATCACTTCCAAATCCATGAGGGGGATGAAGTTGTTATTATTCCACCTGTAAGCGGAGGTTAAATGAGAGATATTCAAATTTTAGACACGCCTTTGACTACGCAGCCATGTCATGATGCAGTGGCAGATCCCGCGGCAGGCGGTATTGTGGTTTTTGTAGGCGCCGTAAGGAATCAAACAAAAGGTCGAAAAGTGGTACAACTGGCCTTTGAATCTTACGTGCCCATGGCCCTCAAGGAGATGGGGAAAATTGCAGATACTCTATCCCAAAAATGGGGTATCCTACATGTATCCATTCATCATCGGGTGGGTGTGTTAGAAATTGGAGAAATTCCAGTAATCATTGCAGTATCGACCCCTCATAGGCAAGCTGCTTTTGAGGCTTGTCAATATGCCATTGATACCTTAAAAGAAACCGTCCCCATCTGGAAAAAAGAAATTTTTGAAGATGGTACGGTTTGGGTTTCTGCTCATCCCTAAAGTCCCCTACGCAGGCTAACTATTTTATCTTCTATTTTTTTTTCTTTATCTCCAACGGAAAAATCGAGCTTTATGATCCTTGATGGATTTGTCCATGCTTCTCAAAAAAAATATTATTTAGCTTGATTCACGGCGATCAAAAGAGGGCAATCGCTGTCTTATCCTCCAAAGTTGAAGTCGAATGAAATCCCCCCTCATGGGCCACTCTTTAAGATCGTAAAAGATTCACCCCACCGAACCCCATAATAAAAAATATATCGAACATCATAAGGCAAACAAAAATTTGATAAGCACTTATGGCAATTCAGTCCATCTAAAGTGGCAAGGACACTTCATCTAGACAAGGGTAAAATGCGGGTATGAGAAAGGCCGAAATTTATCAAAAGTCAAGTCCATGATCCATGTCTATGACATTGAGCTAATGATAAAAAGTATGATACAGTGGAGCAGGCATCATGAGAGGGCAAAGAAGATGAGGCTCATCAAAAGAATGAGTCTATTTTAAGGCATGCTTTCAGTCTATTTTTCAACCTGGGGATTAAAATTCCCTTACCGAACGAATCGAATAGCTTGAAGCCCTAGGGGGTGCTTTCTCCTGGAAGCCACTATTGAAATCCTGCCAATAAGCTTCTTTCTTATCATTTTCCGAAGTGCTCCAATAATAGTCTTTGGCAAACCCTCCAATTAAGTCTTTTTGTAAATATATTTGATGCTGTTCCTCTTTGGTAGGCAATCTCCAATCCATGAATTTTGCTCCTTCAATTGAGTGGTTTGAACTATCTGATATGGCTTCCTTGGCACCAAGCCAACTGGTTTTTCCTTGGTCCTTTATTTCTGCTATCCAACCATGGGCACCTCCTTCTGATATCTTAAATACGTAACCCCCAAGTTCAGGCCAAAAACCTATACTGTAGTTTTTGTCGATCCTCTGGTTTTTAGCATTTTGTCCAAAAGTTGAATGACCCAATAATAGCGACCAAAAAAGAAGTATCGAAAGATTCAAATATTTCATGAGATCAATATCTAAATTCAAATCCAAAATAAAAAATATTTTATGCATTTATGAGCCATTAATTCAATGATTTAGAAAAATAGTTTTGAATTCTGGCATCTGATCCCCCATAGAAAGGTTGTATTTTGGAACTAAAGATCCCACCGCTAGTATACCCCAGATCCTTAACTGCCCTCTTATATAAATAATCAAACTGCGGAAACTTCTTTTTTAAGCACGGTTGGGTTACCTATTGAGTCCTTGTGGAATACAATACAGCATTTAATACATAAATAAAGACCTATGACAGAGACTGAAACATTAAACTCGCACAAGTATATCATGACCCTCTACAGAATATTAGTTCAAAATGAAGGTTATTGTTTTTTTACTGTTTTGAGCTTAATTTTCTTTCTTTTCTAACGACCACACTCCAGAATCCAATCGTAAACCAAAAGTGCCTTCAAAATAATTATTTCAAGAAATAAAGTTTAGATATAAGTATAGGATCACATGATCCCAGAGGACAGTGATTCAGGCAGTCACTTCACGCCAATAAGGTTCAATTTTTAGCCAAGTTATCCGTTCCATATCAGAATAATCTCGCCGCGAAAGGAGTAATTGAAAATGAGAAATAATACTGCCTCCTTCACCAAAGCCCAATTGACTCAATGGAAAAGTATGGATAAATTAAGGACCTTAAAAAACAGTCACATCATGACTTTAATAGCCTCTGAACAATAATTGTTAAAATTCTCCTAAAAGGGGTCAGGACGCAATCAGTCTTGGCCCCTTTTTAGTATCGAGCCTTTAATAATAATCCCCTATTGAAGCCGTTTTCAATCGTAAAGCTATTCTTAGATCCCTACAGTACTTTATGAGCAAAAGAGCTCAAACCTATCCAATCCTATCTGCACAGAATACGCTTATTTATCGCACTTGAAATCAATTCTTCTAAATGTAGTTTCTAGCCTCTGTAGTAGAAGGAGTTTTGTTGGTCAGCATTAATGATTCTATTTAGATGTGACATCACTTAATCTTCAAATCAATAGGAAAGCTGAGAAGATCAATGCCCCAAATCGTTGGAAGTAAGAAATAAACAAAAACAGTAATGACAATGATGGATACCACATTGAGTACAAATCCAGCACGCACCATGTCCTTCATCTGCAAATAACCTGAACCAAATACCACGGCATTAGGTGCTGTAGCCACTGGCAACATAAATGCACAAGAAGAGGCGATACATGCCGCTACCATCAGACCATAAGGATGTACATCAAGGACACCCGATAGGGCTGCCAAAATAGGCATCATAAGCGTACAAGTTGCAATATTTTGGGTAATCTCTGTTAAAAAATTGACGACGGCTACGACAATCAATAATACCAACCAAAACGGGATATCACTCAATCCACCGAGCTGTGCGCCAATCCATAAAGTCAATTTAGAGCTCTCAAAACTTTGGGCCACAGCAAAAGCCCCACCAAAAAGCAAAATCACACCCCAAGGCAATTTAACGGCAGACTGCCAATCCATGATTTGACTCCCTTTTTTGCTCTTTGATGGGATCAAGAATAAATATACCGCTCCAATCATGACAATAATGGTATCGTTAATGCTCGGATAAAAAGGTGCAATTAAATACCTTCTGGTAATCCAAGCCAACGCTACGAGTAAAAAAATGGTCAATACCCATTTTTCTTCGTAAGACATCTTACCTAATTTTTTCAATTCATCCTTGATAATATTGGCACTCCCCTCAACTTTCTCCGTACTTAAAGAGAAGGCGAAATAGGACAAAACCAACCAACAGATCACCAAAATAGTCAAACTGATAGGCAATCCGATCCCAATCCATTGATCAAAAGGCATTGCGATCCCATAAAATTTTTCAACAGCATCTGCAAAAATTAAATTAGTCGGTGTGCCTACCAAGGTGGCAATTCCACCAATTGAAGAAGCATAAGCAATGGCTAAAATCAATGCTTTGCCAAAACCTTCTGTGTTTTTTTGGGTCAAACTACTCGCCCCAGCAAACTCCTTAAATTGGGTAATGATTGATAAAGCTATGGGCAGCATCATTACCGTAGTTGCGGTATTTGAAATCCACATGGAAAGAAAGGCGGAAGCTAAAATAAAGCCCAAGATGATTTGTCTCATATTGGTACCCGTAATCGAAATAATACTCAGGGCAATGCGCTTGTGTAGATTCCATTTTTGCATCGCCAAAGCCAAAATAAATCCCCCAACAAAAATATAAATGATGGGATTGGCATAAGATGGAGCAATGACCTTCAGTGGAACTGCATTGGTCATCGGGTATAAAATCATCGGCAAAAAAGAGGTAACGGGAATCGGAATCGCTTCTGCCATCCACCAGATGGCAATCCAAATGGTAGCTGCCATGACCTTAAAAGCTGGTTCCGACATCTCAGAAGGAGGTCCCATCCACAGCATTAAAAAAAATACTGCAGGGCCTAAGATTTGAAAAAATATTTTCTGCCTCATTTAAAATTGCTCCCTTTATTTTTAAAACTGCTTCAGTAAAAATTGGCAAGCCTGCCGAATAAGAACTGTAGCCACCCCTGTGATGGGGGTTTCAAAAGGTTTGGTGCCTTGCGTTCTATCAAATATATATATTTCGGCAGACATCATCTTTCTTACACTAAAACAAACAAATTGTTTGTCTCAATTATTTTGAAGAAAAGAGGAAGTTACTTTGTGGATTGAGGCTTAGTCCTTTTATGAAGTGGGTAAAAGCTCGCTTTTAATTAATTGAAAAAACAAGAACTTGAACATGACTTGTAGATAAGGTCTTATTGGGTATCGCTAATGAATTCCGCTCATGATCATATAGCCCATGAAAAAGTTTAAAATTACTATCAATACAGTTTCTTTCGCTGTTCATCAACTAAGGGACTCGCAATGTATTCATCATAAGTCATCAGTTTATCTATAATGCCCTTGGGTCCAATCTCAATGATTCTATTGGCGATGGTTTGGGCAAATTCATGATCATGGGTGGTAAACAATACGCAGCCCGGAAATTCACTCAATGAATTATTGAAAGCGGTGATCGATTCTAGATCTAGGTGATTGGTAGGCTCATCTAACATCAGAAAATTAGCACCTGAAAGCATCATCCTTGAAAGCATACATCGTACTTTTTCTCCTCCTGAAAGCACATTGGCTTTCTTTAAACTTTCCTGACCTGAAAAAAGCATTTTCCCCAAAAAACCCCGCACATACACTTCATCTTTCTCCTCATCATTAAGGGTATATTGTCGCAACCAATCTATGAGATTCATTTGGGTATCAAAATAATGCTCATTCTCATTGGGTAGATAGGCCGTAGTTATGGTCTGACCATATTTAAAACTCCCTGAATCCGCCTGCTGATTGTTATTCAAAATCTCCAATAACGTGGTTATGGCGGTACTGTCTCCCAAAAAAGCAATTTTGTCTCCTTTATTGATTCTAAAAGTGAGGTTATCAAACAAGGGTTTACCTTCGACTAATTTGGTCAATCCCTCTACCTCAAGCAATTGATCCCCTGCTTCTCTGGTTTGATTAAAAATAATCGCCGGATATTTTCGAGAGGATGGCTTGATGTCCTCAATACTGATTTTGTCTAATAACTTTCTTCTGCTCGTAGCTTGCTTGGATTTTGAAGCATTGGCACTGAACCTTTGTATAAATTCTTGGAGTTCTTTCTTTTTCTCTTCCGCTTTTTTATTGGCCGAATTTCTTTGAGAGGACGCCAACTGACTGGATTGATACCAAAAAGAATAGTTGCCTGTAAATAATTGAATTTTACTGAAATCAATATCTGATATGTGGGTGCAGACCGTATCTAGAAAATGCCTGTCGTGAGAAACTACGATGACCGTATTCTTAAAATCCAATATGAAATCTTCTAACCAAGAAATGGTTTGTAAATCCAAGTCGTTGGTTGGCTCATCCAAAATAAGGATGTCGGGATTTCCAAAAAGCGCTTGAGCTAACAAAACGCGGACCTTAAATGCCCCATTAAGTTCGGACATTAAACGAAGATGTAAATCCTCAGTAATTCCCAAACCACTTAACAAAGCCGCCGCATCGGATTCTGCATTCCATCCATCCATTTCTGCAAATTGCTCCTCCAATTCAGAGGCTTTGATACCATCTGCTTCCGAAAAATCTGGTTTTTCATAAATAGCATTTTTTTCTTGCAAGATGTTCCAAAGCTTATCATGCCCTCTCATTACAGTATTGAGAACCGATTCTTGGTCAAACTCAAAATGATTCTGCTTTAATGCAGCCATCCTTTTACCCGTATCAATTGTAACCGTTCCTGAATTTGGAGTGATCTCTCCTGATAATATTTTTAAAAAAGTTGATTTTCCTGCCCCATTAGCACCGATGATACCATAGCAATTCCCACTGGTGAATTTGATATTGACTTCATCAAATAGAACTCGTTTTCCGTACTGAAGCGAAACATTATTGGCTGCGATCATTTATTCTTCTCTTTTAAGTGCGCAAAATTAGCCCAATTCTTTATTGAAAAAAAGAGGTCGCACATATAATGCCTAAAACGCATGAATTACTCGCCTTTCATTCCAATCCTTCAAAGCGCTCAATTGACTAAATCCAAACAAAATAACAGCCGGTCATAAAATATTTATCAAGGGTCACTGTATTTTATACTAAATTCATACTTTCAATTAAAATTTAAATACATCATGCTTCGTTTACTCACACCATTCTTTAGTCTATGTATTATTGCTTCCTTAAACGGACAACAGCTAAAAATCACAGATGAAATTGAATCTCAAAAATCTACCTATGAAACGATAGCGCTCAAAATATGGGACTGGGCGGAAGTAGGTTATCAAGAAGAAAAAAGCTCCGCATTACTCAAAAAAACATTAAGTGACGCAGGATTTTCCATTCAAACCGGTGTTGCCGAAATTCCAACTGCTTTTATCGCTGAATATGGATCTGGACAACCCGTCATTGCCATTCTCGCCGAATACGATGCATTGCCTGGGGTATCTCAAAAAGCAATTCCCACTCGAGATCCAGTGATTACAGGGGGAGCGGGTCATGCCTGTGGACATCACCTTTTCGGCACCGCATCGGTTGCTGCTGGCATCGCAATAAAAAACTGGTTAAAAACCAATAAAATAAAGGGTACCCTTAGGGTATACGGTACGCCGGCTGAAGAAGGGGGCGCGGGAAAAGTTTACTTGGTAAGAGCCGGATTATTCGATGATGTAGATGCGGTTTTACATTGGCACCCAAGCAGTAATAATAATGCAAACCCTGGCTCTTCCCTGGCTAATAAATCTGCTAAATTCCGATTTTATGGGGAATCTTCGCATGCTGCAGCTTCGCCCGAACGCGGTCGTTCTGCCCTTGACGGTGTTGAGTCCATGAATCAAATGGTGAACATGCTCCGAGAGCATGTTCCTCAAGAAACAAGGATTCACTATGTGATTACCAGTGGTGGTGAAGCTCCCAATGTCGTACCTGCCTTTGCCGAGGTTTTTTATTATGTAAGGAACCCAGAAGTCGCCAATGTTAAAGCTATTTTTGAAAGGGTAGTTAAGGCCGCGCAAGGTGCCGCCATAGGAACCGAAACCACCATGGATTATGAAATCATTCATGGCCTTTATAACCTACTGCCCAATGAAACTCTGTCAGAAGTTATGTATAAAAACCTCGTATCCATTGGGGGGATGCGATACAACGATGCAGAAATTAAATTTGCTCAACAAATACTTGATACCTATGAGGGTGATTACAAAATTGAATCAGGAGAAGAAATAACCCCTTATTCCATAGAAAAAAGGAAGGGTGGTGGGTCTACTGATGTGGGTGATGTAAGCTGGAAAGTACCTACCGCAGGCATGAGTGCTGCTACATGGGTTCCTGGTACTTCTGCACATACTTGGCAGGCTGTCGCCGCAGGAGGAACAAGTATTGGCATCAAAGGAATGTTGATCGCTGCTAAAACCATCGCCTTGACAGCCCAAGATGTTTTCACTGATCCTGACCTGATCATCCGTGCAAATAAAGAGTTAGAAGAACGTATCGGAAAAAATGATCCTTATAAGGCGCTCATTGGCGATCGTGACCCGCCTTTAGATTACAGAAATTGATCAAAAGATTCGTTCTTTATAATATAATCATTGAAGTGGGATTTTAAATTTTTTTTGGTATAAAATGAAGAAATTACTGCTAAATTCGGCTTCGCTTAAGATGTTTTAAAAATATTTAAAAAATTATGCTGCCTCTCAATTAATAATTAAATATTTAAATGGATGTTCATAAAAATTAAAATAAATCCTTGAAATAACTTTAATGATGAAAAAATATTTAAGCGCCTTCTTTTTTTTAGTTACCTCCCTTACTCTGTGTGCTCAAGATCGGATTACCGGAAAAGGTTTTGCCACCCGATCTGAGGTCATTGCTCAAAATGGAATGGTGGCCACGAGTCATCCCCTCGCCACACAAATAGGACTTGATATCCTCAAAAAAGGAGGTACCGCCATTGATGCCGCCATTGCAGCCAATGCCGCTTTAGGACTCATGGAACCCACTGGATCCGGAATTGGGGGAGATCTTTTTGCTATTATTTGGGATGGGAAAACAAAAACCATACATGGCTTGAATGCCAGTGGTCGTTCCCCCAAATCATTGACTTTGGAATATTTCCAATCACAAAATTTAACCAAAATTCCTTCTTTTGGCCCATTGCCCGTAAGCGTTCCTGGGGCTGTAGATGGATGGTTTGAGCTTCATGAAAAATTTGGCGCTCTTCCTATGACAGATATTTTAGCACCCGCAATCCACTATGCCGAAAATGGATTTCCAGTGACCGAATTGATTGCCTACTACATGGCAGTAGGTGCCTCAAGATATGAATCTTTCAATTTTCAAAATTTTAAGGATACTTATATGATCGATGGTAAGACACCGAGCAAAGGTCAACTATTCAAAAATCCAGATTTAGCCATGACCTATAGTATCCTCGCTAACAAGGGTAGAGCGGGTTTTTATAAGGGAAAGATAGCGAAAACCATTGCTGATTATGTTCAGGCCAAAGGGGGCTTTTTATCAACATCAGACTTGGCAGATCATCATTCTGAATGGGTTACACCAGTCTCTGTAAATTATAGGGGTTATGATGTATGGGAACTTCCTCCGAATGGGCAAGGCATCGCTGCCCTGCAAATGTTGAATATACTAGAGGGCTATGACTTTGATGAGATCCCATATGGAAGCGCAGAACACATTCACCTATTTACTGAAGCCAAAAAACTGGCTTTTGAAGACCGTGCAAAATATTATGCGGATATGGATTTTTATGATGTCCCGGTGGAACAATTACTTTCAAAAGATTATGCGGCCGCAAGACGAAGCGAAATTGGCCCTGACGCCGGCCTTTACAAAGCAGGGTCGATAAGCAATGGAGAGACGGTGTACCTGACCGTTGCTGATAAAAATGGTACCATGATTTCTTTAATTCAAAGCAATTATAGAGGTATGGGCTCAGGATTAGTTCCTACAGATTTGGGTTTTATGCTTCAAGATCGCGGAGAGCTTTTTTCTCTTGAAGAAGGACAAGCCAATACCTACGCCCCTGGCAAAAGACCCTTTCATACTATTATACCCGCATTTATGACTAAAAATGGCATCCCTCTGATGAGCTTTGGGGTAATGGGAGGTGACTTTCAGCCCATGGGGCATGTACAAATTGTAATGAATATGGTAGATTTTGGCATGACCTTGCAAGAAGCTGGGGATGCCCCGAGGATAGATCACACGGGAACCTCGACGCCCACAGGTTTTGATGCGGTAAATTCAGGAAAAATCAGACTGGAATCAGGCTTTGATTATGAAACTATTCGAAGACTGATGAACCAAGGACATAACGTAGGGTTTGCCTTAGGCATATATGGAGGATATCAAGCCATCCTGTGGGATGATAAAAATAAGGTCTACTTGGGCGCTTCAGAATCGCGAAAGGATGGTCAGGCAGCAGGTTACTGACCCATTCCTAAATTAAATATCCGTTGAAAAAACTATTCCCATTTTAACCCTAGTCATGTAACTGATTTGAAGTCCCCAGACATAAGAGTAATCATCCCGGCTTTTAATGAACAAAATGCAGTCGGCCATGTCATTAAAGAAATTCCCAAAGATTGGGTCTCGGAAATTATCGTGGTTGACAATGGATCCTCGGATCACACTTTTGCAACTGCTCAGAAACTTGGGGCCACCTCATTAAAAGAATCCAAACGTGGCTATGGTTGGGCCTGTTTGAAAGGGATAGATCATCTATCTAAAAGTGATCCCACTCCTGATATTGTTGTATTCCTTGATGGGGACTACAGCGACTATCCATCTGAAATCGTAAAATTAGTTGATCCCATCATAAATGGAATGGCTGATATGGTCATTGGGAGTCGTGAATTGGGTATTAAAGAACCTGGCTCCATGATGCCACAGCAAATATTTGGGAACTGGCTCGCCACCACTTTGATAAGATATCTTTACCATGTTAAATATACGGACTTGGGACCTTTTCGAGCCATCAAATACGATGCATTGATGCAACTTAAAATGGAAGACAAGACCTTTGGCTGGACCGTCGAAATGCAAATCAAAGCCATCAAAAATAAATTAAAAATTGAGGAAATAGCTGTGGATTATCGCAAAAGAATAGGAATATCTAAGGTTTCAGGCACCCTTAAAGGTACTATTCTGGCGGGTTACAAAATCATCGCCACCATTATTAAATATCTCTAAATGGAATGGATCATAATAATGCTTTATGGTTTTTCAATGTTCATCATTTGCCTATTTAGCTTAGCACAATTGAACCTGACTTGGCATTATATTAGAAAAGTCGATGATCCTCCTTTGAATCATGAACCTACGAACCTACCTTTTGTAACCCTTCAACTGCCGCTATATAATGAAAAATATGTGATTGATCGACTCCTAGATGCGGCCACCTCCTTAGATTACCCAAACACTCACCTCGAAATTCAACTCCTTGACGACTCTGATGACGAAACCATCGGTATGATTGATGCCCGCATAAACCAAATCAAAAACAAGGGCATTGACATTGTTCATCTGAGAAGACAAAATAGAATAGGCTTCAAGGCAGGTGCTTTACAACATGGGTTGACCATAGCTAAAGGTGAATTCATTGCTATATTTGATGCTGATTTTATACCTAAAAAAGATTTTTTAAAAAAAGTCATCCCCTATTTTAAAGATGAAAAAATAGCCATGGTACAAACGCGTTGGGGCCATTTAAATGAAAATTTCAACTTGCTCACTAAAATGCAGGCCTTTGGCCTTAATGCCCATTTTACTGTGGAACAAACAGGACGAAGAAAAGCCAAGAGCTTTATTAATTTCAATGGAACGGCAGGCATCTGGAGGAAAGAAAGTATTCTGGATGTGGGCGGCTGGCACCATGATACGCTCACAGAAGATCTTGACCTAAGCTATCGCGCGCAGTTAAATGGATGGAAATTCGAATACCTTGAATCTGTAGAAAGCCCAGCTGAACTCCCCATCACGCTGCAAGCCGTAAAAAGCCAACAATTTAGGTGGAATAAAGGAACTGCAGAAACGATCAGAAAAAATATAGGCAAAGTAATCCAATCAGATTTGGCGCTTAATCATAAAACAAGGGCTACGTTACATCTATTAAATAGTACGGTTTTTCTCTTTATTTTTATGGCTGCTATGCTTTCAGTACCCCTTGTTTTTATAAAAAATGAGTATCCTCACCTGAAAGCGATTTTTGATTTCGGTTCTGTTTTTTTAGTTGGTTTTATCGCCATCGGTATTTTCTACTGGTTTGCCATTCGAGCTTCTCAAAAAAATCCATTAACCTATTTTTGTATCTATTTCCCTTTATACCTTACCTTTTCACTCAGTCTATCACTCCACAACTCGTTGGCCTTATTGGAAGGGTTTCTTAACATAAAAACAGGTTTTGTCAGAACTCCAAAGTTTGGTGTCCAAAAGCATACGGATGATTGGAAAGGCAATAGTTATATTCAACCTAAGATCAGCTTACTCAATTTTATGGAAGGCTTGTGCATGCTCTATTTCGCTTGGGGTTTGGGCCTAGGTGTCAACTTTCAGCATTACGGTTTTCTGCCTTTTCATGCCATGCTTACCCTCGGTTTTGGCTATCTTTTTTTTAATGCGATCAAAAACAGTTTAAAAAATGTCACTTAAGAGACTTTTTGGACCTGCTCCCCTATTGTACTTCATGTTTGTTGTATCTATTTTAATTCTATCAACAGTATTGAATAGATCAGATTCCATGGGTTTATTTATCTGCTTCAGTGCGTCTTTTTTTGCTTATTTCTGGATTTGTAAATTTGAATATTCATTCAAATCTATATGGGTCTTAGGCATAGGTGTACGGTGCCTGCTTTTTTATGATTTACCCAGTTTGTCAGATGATTTCTATCGGTTTATTTGGGATGGATCCTTGATTCACCATGGCATCAACCCTTATTCATTATTACCTACCCAAGTCGGTGAGCTGGATATCCCAAAATTTTCTCCTGCCGCATTGGCACAGTTAAATTCCAGTACGTACGCTACCGTTTATCCGCCCCTGAATCAGTTCTTTTTTTGGCTCTCCACTTTTATAGCCCACCCTTTAGGGTCCGTAGGTATCTTGAGAATTTCACTATTATTAACGGATATTGCCTCAACCTTGTTAATTCATAAATTAAGACCACAAACAGCTCTATCAGGCTGGTTTTTTTTAAATCCTTTGCTTATTTGGGAAGGCGTGGGTAATGTGCATTTTGAATCCATGGTGATTTTCTTCCTTCTGCTCACCCTATATTTTATTTCAAAAAATAAATTTGCAAAGGCTGGATTCGCCTGGGGTTTGGCCATCGCTACCAAACTAATCCCAATCCTCTTTCTACCTGCTTTAATGTGGTATTATAAATGGAAGCAGAGCTGGGTATTAATCAGCATTGCACTATTAGTATTGAGTCTAACCCTGACACCCATGTTAAGCACCGAACTTACGGAGGGAGCCTTCACCAGTTTAAAACTCTACTTCCAGCATTTTGAATTTAATGCCAGCATTTACTTCATTTTCAGAGCCCTCGGTTTTTGGTTTAAAGGATACAATATTATTGGAACCCTGGGACCCATCATGGGGATCATTACTCTATTTTTAATCCCCTTGGGAGCTATTCTTTTATCCCATTATAAAAAATCTCTAGAAACCGTCTTACTCTATTCACTTACCCTTTATTTTCTGATGAGTACAACCATTCATCCATGGTATATCTTAACTTTGATACCCCTAGGGTTACTTAGTGGATACTGGTATCCTGTTATTTGGAGCTTTACCGTATCTTGGAGCTATTTTGGTTATGATGCTACAGGATATGATATGCCTACCTGGTGGATATTAAGTGAATATATCATCTTATTTAGTGCTATAGGAATAGAATTAAAAAAGAAAGATGCGAACCTTATATAGCGTTTTAGTTTGTTTGTATTTAGTTCTTGGATGTCAAACCAAAACATTTGATGATCCCATTTCCTTTTTTTACAAAAATACTGTTCCTCTCCTCAAGACCAAGGAAGTAGTGTGGAAAATGCAG
>DBBU01000031.1:0-8370 GCA_002292365.1 Flammeovirgaceae bacterium UBA976 | reverse complement strand
TATTCCAAAAAATAAAGAAATCATTCTCTATTGTTCAGTAGGTTATCGAAGTGAACGCATAGGCGAAAAACTCCTCGACATGGGATATACTAAGGTCTACAACTTATACGGAGGAATCTTTGATTGGAAAAATCAATCACAAATTGTCGTAAATCATTTAAATTTGCCTACGGATAGCATTCATGCTTACAGCAAAGTATGGTCTTTATGGTTACACAAAGGAATTAAGGTTTATGAGTAAAGAAGTATTGTCCATTTTTGTTAAAAATTTAATCCCAGGAACGGTTAAAACAAGATTGGCTGAGGATTTGGGTATGGACGTAGCGATGGAGATCTACAAAGAACTGGTAGGAATTACTGCAGAAGTAACGGATGTCTTAAAGATTAATAAATATGTCTACTATTCTGAATACATAGAATCGCATGACCAATTTGACGATGCCAAATACCAAAAACATATCCAAGAAGGTAAAGATTTGGGGCAAAGAATGCAAAATTGCTTTTATGATGCCTTTGAATTAGACTTTGATAAAATAGTTCTTATTGGTAGCGATACACCCGACATCACTGATAAGATCATTTCCCAAGGTTTTGCTGCATTGGATAAACATGATGTGGTCATTGGCCCTGCCCAAGATGGTGGATTTTATCTGATTGGTATGAAAGAACCGCATGAAAATTTACTCAATAAACAAGCCTATGGTCATGATGAAGTCCTGAATGAACTCTTGGATGAAATTAAGGATAGAGATCTTTCTGTATTTAAATTACCCACCCTTATCGATATTGATGTAAAAGACGATTTAAAAAAAGCAGGGATTGAAATCGTTTTTGAGGACGAGAATGATATAGACGAAAATAATGGGGTCGAAAACAAGCCCATTTAATCATTTAATCGCTTTTTAAGATTCAATATTCCTGATAAAAAGGGCATAAGGTTGTTCAATTTAACTGATTCATAATGGATTATTTATCTATCAAGGCATTGCATATCATATTTGTTATTACCTGGTTTGCTGGGCTTTTTTACATCCCTCGGATATTTATTTACCAGACCGAAGCCATATCTAAACCTGAACCTGAAAAGTCTATATTACAAGCCCAATTGGGCCTTATGGCCAAACGTTTATGGTACATCATTACTTGGCCTTCTGCCCTCATTACCGCCATTATGGCAAGTACATTGCTTTACCTGCAACCCCAATGGTTCCAACTGCCCTTTATGCAAATAAAGTTACTTCTGGTGGGTGCTCTTTACGGCTATCACTTTAGCCTGCACCATATTTTCAAACTTTTGCAAGCAGGAGTAGTCAAATACAGCTCAATACAATTACGTATTTGGAATGAAGTATCCACCCTTATTTTAATCTCAGTGGTCTTTCTCATTGTTAAGAAAGATCAATTGAGCTGGACAAGTAGCGTTTTGGGAATTTTTGCTGTGGTGATCTTGTTAATAAGTGGTATT
Organism: Flammeovirgaceae bacterium UBA976; assembly: GCA_002292365.1. Taxonomy (GTDB): domain Bacteria; phylum Bacteroidota; class Bacteroidia; order Cytophagales; family Cyclobacteriaceae; genus UBA4465. Next base: position 6,905 of record DBBU01000031.1, on the reverse strand, counting down.
AAACTTTATAAGTATATTCGTACAAAAAGATGAGAAGACATATTGAAATAGGCTTTTTATTTCTGTTACTTGGGGCCTGCCAAGAATTCAAAACCAATTTTGAATTACCGATTTTAGGACGTAATAAAATTGTTACAAAAGAGGTGAACGGCATACTCATCAAGGATACGATTCCCCATCGTATTGCTGACTTTAGTTTTATAAACCAAGACAGTGCCGTTATTACCAATACCTCTTTTAAAGATAAAATCTATGTCGCTGATTTTTTCTTTATCAATTGTCCCTCTATTTGCCCAGAAATGAGTAAACAAATGTACCGAGTCTATGAAAAATTTTTAGATAATGAAAATGTTGGCTTACTTTCTCATACCATTGACCCAAGCTACGACACAGTAGCCGCATTGGCTAATTATGCCCGCTTGCTGGGAGTAAGTAGTCCAAAATGGGAATTTGTAACGGGAGATAAGGATCAGATTTATGATATAGGAGAGACGAGCTATATGGTCGTAGCCAATGAAGATGAAAATGCTCCTGGGGGGTTTATCCATAGTGGTGCCTTTTTATTGATCGATAAAGAGCGTCGGGTACGAGGGGTTTATGATGGCACCATCCCCAGTCAGGTTGATTTACTTATCAAAGACATCAACAAGTTGTTATCGAGCTATGAGCAATAATTATTTATTCCTCTTTTTATCCCTTTTTTTAGTACTGAGTTGTAATTCCTATCAAAAACCCGCGGAGAGCCAGTTTCCCAAAAACCTAGATGAAGCTTCCAAAATGAAGTATACGCAGTATCTCATACAAGGCAAAATTCTATACACTACAAACTGTACCCATTGCCATCAAAATTCGGGAGAAGGGTTTAGGAAATTATATCCAGCACTGATCGAATCTGCCGCTTTGATGGATGACATGAACCCAGCGGCTTGTCTTATAAAATATGGCACAAAATCCATTCGAAAAGCTTCAAATCAGAATATTGCAATGCCCGCTCAAGCTGATTTAAGTAATTTAGAAATAGCTGAAATTCTTACGTATATCGGTAATAGTTGGGGTAATCAAAGCGGGTTTGTTTCGGTCAGTCAAGTGGAGACATTGCTAGTCAAATGCGCTACCTATTAACTCCTCACTACACAAAATACTTGAATTCATTAACTCTTTGACTTGGTATACCTGCTCTTTCTGACCCAAGAGATATTCCTTTTTTTCTTCATCAAGTCCTTGAAAATCGTTATTGAAATTTAGCATCCAATTCATCATAGCTTCATTTGCACTTGCAAGTGCGTCCGCTTGCCTCATTAATTCTGTAGCGTTAGGAGAAGTCAATGCAGCTGATCTGAATTGCTTTTCTAAATTACGAATCTTACCCATTTTGGGCATGACCTCATCATGGACATCCATAATCTCTTGGTACAAGAGATCTATCTCATTTCCTGATGTGGAAGCACAGCCCAATAGAAATATCCATAAAAACAAACAACTCCACCTTGATAATTTCATCATCAGTTGACTTCATGATAAAAGCACTTTTATCGCCTACAAAAATAGGCCTCCAAGAATGAACAAATTATCTTTACTAGAAATAATTGTTTTGTCTGATGTTGATTGAGACTGATCCCTTTACATTAATCTCGCCTCTGTATGAACGACATTTTAAGTATCCTTATTGAGGATAAAACCAGTCAAAAGAATACAGAAATGATTAAAATATTGCGCTATTTTGCTTTATTTAGTTCATTAAAGTAAAAAAAAATCACTAAAATATTCATTTCAAAGCCATCTAGACTATATTTCAAAGCTAATTAGGCTCATTTTATGATTAAAATCATAATATTTGTAGTACAATGACCATGAATACTGAAGTCCAAAAAGTAAAATCTTTCTGATTCTAATCCTGTTAAAATGAACGTATTTGATATTATCGCCTTGTTTATTTTTCTTGCTGGCCTTTTTATATTCTTGAATATATACGTCTTGAAATTGCCTTCAACCATTGGTTCAATGATCATGGCACTCTTTCTTTCTTTATGTTTACTTAGTGCGGGATATCTGATTCCGTCATTAAAAATTGATGCCATTCATATCGAAGAATATAAATATGGTGATATTATTTACCAGATCGTATTAAGCTTTCTCCTTTTTTCGAGTGCATTAAATATAGAAATTAAGAAGCTTGCCAAGTATAAAAAGGCAGTTCTTGTTTTGGCAACTGTCGGTGTTCTTATTTCTACGGCAGTCATTGGAACCTCAGTCTATTTTATGCTGGGTTGGATCGGCATAGACTTGAGTTATCTATATTGCCTGGTCTTTGGTGCGTTGATCTCTCCAACCGACCCCATTGCTATCACCGAATACATTCGTCGTTTTAAAATCTCAAAGAACGTTGAAATGAAAATTGAAGGTGAGTCCCTTTTTAATGATGGCATAGCAGTTGTTTTAGCCCTGACCTTGCTCGACTTAGCTGGAGGACAAGCAGATCATCAACTTGGTTTTTTTGAAGTTGTTTATGTCTTTCTAGCAGATGTTGGAGGAGGCATATTTATCGGTTTAATTATGGGATACATTGGGTATCGCTTATTAAAATATGTCGACAACGATGAATTTCATGTGGAAATACTTATAACAATCACTATTGTTCTTTTTGGGACTACCATGGCAGACTTAATGCATGTTTCCTCAAAGCAGGCCGCAGTGATCATCGGTTTGGTCATAGGTAATGAAGGACGCTCAACAGAGGTAACCGGAATCGCAGGCGATTATGTTTTTAAATTTTGGAATCTGATTCAAGACTCTTTTGCTACCATGCTTTTTGTGCTTATCGGCCTTGAAATGCTGGTCATTCCTTTACGATTTGATTATTTTGCTGCAGGTTTTTTTGCAGTCAATCTCGTCTTACTTGGCCGATGGATGAGTGTTTTTATACCCATCAAAATATTATCAGTCAAGAAAAATTTTGAGCCACATACGATTTCAATCATGTCATGGGGGACGCTAAGAGGAGGTATTCCTATTGCTTTATCTTTAACACTTCCTGAATTCAGTGGCAAGGATGTCATTATCACCATGACTTATGTGGTTGTGGTTTGGACCATCATTTACCAAGGGTTAACATTACCTGTACTGATAAAAAGTTTGGTATCTAACAATAAAAATTGATTTTGACTTTAGAATCATAAGGGCAAATCAATCAAAATCATATTTGCATTCTTGGTATGACAAGGGTAGACATCAGAAAATTTTCTTTAAAAAATCTTATTATTCTTATTTCTTTGCTACACCTAATTACAAATTGTATGCCAAAGGAAACAAAGACGGTTAAAAGGAGAAATTCACCCAGAATAAAAAAAGAAATTAATCTAATTACACCTAAATTGGGAAGTACTTTCCCCTTGGGTACCCTTGTTTTATTTACCCTAGAGCATAAAAAAGATCACCTTATAGACTCTATTCTATTGGAAGGTGATGGAAAGCCGAAAACCTTCACAGGAAATCATTTTGAATGGCAGCCCGAGCGGTTTCGTACTGGCAATCCTCAAATTTCTCTTACTGCTTATTTTAAGGATAAAAAAGAAAAAATATATCCAAAAATAACATTTGCCTCTAATCTCAATCCGTCGCGATATACTTACGAGTTGGTCAATACATATCCGCACAATGAAAAATCATATACCCAAGGACTCTTTTTTGAAAATGAATATTTATATGAAAGCACGGGACATAGGGGATCCTCAACCATAGGAAAATATGATTTAGTTTCAGGGGAGGTCATACAAATGGCTAATATCGAAAATAAATATTTTGGTGAAGGAGCCACTTCTTGGAAAGAAACGATTTTTCAAATCACTTGGGAATCTCATATCGCTTTTACTTACGACAAAGACCTTAATCGTACAAGAACATTTAATTACTCTGGAGAAGGCTGGGGTTTAGCTACCTGGGGGGATACCCTAGTAATGAGCGATGGATCAGAAAATATTTATTTACTTAACCCGAAAGATTTTTCTCAGATAGATCGACTTCAGATCTACGATCAAACAGGTAAATTAAATTTTTTAAATGAATTGGAAGTAATAGGTAACGACCTTTATGCCAATGTATATACTACAGCATCTGATGAAATCATAATTATAGATTTGCTAACGGGTCGCGTAAAAGGAGTCATTGATTTGATGGGCTTGATTGATCGATCAAAATACCGAGGCATAGACTATGTGCTCAACGGTATTGCCAGCTATCAAAACAGGCTCTTCGTCACAGCAAAATGGCATCCCTACCTCTACGAGATAACGCTGAGAAAAGTCCAATAATCATTGGTCTTCTTCTTAGGATATCTCGGAAATTGATGAGAAAATGTGCAGGGAAAATATTTCATAATTCTACAGTAATTCACCCAGGTAGCCGTTATAAATGCACATCTCTTATCTGCACATTGATAATTAAAAATTGCTCAGCTCCAGTCCCTGGCAAATTGGCCATCTTTAAACTCCATTATATCTCATTCAATTCAATTAACTGTATTCCCTTTATTTATAGGTAAAACCGTTTGATACTCGATTAATTAGGTACAGAATGCCTCTTTTTGAGATCAATGAATGATTGTTACTGATATTTATCGCATAGTACTTTTTTATACCTAGTACTATGCATAACTTACAAATAATTATAACAAGCTCTAATGAATATAGAAAACACACAAGTACAAATGCGGAAAGGGATTCTCGAGTTCTGCATACTTCATATCATCTCAAGAGGAGAAGTCTATGCCACAGACCTACTCGAAGAGCTCACGACCGCCAAAATAATGGTCGTTGAAGGTACCTTGTACCCCTTATTAACCCGACTTAGAAAGGCTGAGTTAGTGAGTTATAAATGGGTGGAGTCAAAAGCAGGTCCTCCACGCAAATATTATGTGATTACCAAGCAGGGCAGTGCTTTTTTAATAGCCCTAAAATCAACTTGGGTTGAATTATCCCTATCAACCGAAAAAATCATCTCTGTAGTATCAACAAAAGTGAAAAAATGAAAAAAAATATCAGCATCAATATAGCAGGGACTCTTTTTCATATAGAGGAATCAGGATATCATCTGCTTGAAGAATATCTAAAATCGATTAATGCCTATTTTTCTACTTTTGACGATCACAAGGACATCATTGAGGACATCGAAAGTCGTATTTCAGAAATCTTTCTGGATAAACGTTCCACAGAGAGTGAAGTGATTTTATTATCAGATGTAAAATCTTTGATTACAACCATGGGTACCGTGACTGATTTCGAAGCTTCATTGGATACAGACAATAATCCTTCAAGTGATGATCTTTCAGACAAGGAAGGGGGAGTGCCCAAGGATCAAGCTTATACAAATGGCAAAAAAAGGAAACTCAGGCGGAATACCAAGAATCAACTCATTGGAGGTGTCGCTAGTGGATTTGCCTATTATTTTAAAATAGATCCCTTATGGGTTCGGTTATTGATCTTAGGATTGTTTTTCAATGCTTTATTTATTGGCCTCTCTACCGCTACCTTAATCACCTACATCCTTTTATGGATCGCATTACCGGGAGCTTCACTCATAGAAGAGACCCAAGTAAAAAAACTGTATAGAAATAAAGAAGACCGAGTAATAGTAGGTGTAGCCTCTGGAATCTCTGCCTATTTTGGTATCGATAGAGTAGTCATTCGATTATTGTTGTTGCTCAGCATATTATTAGGTGGATCCGGTATCATCTTCTATCTTGTCCTGTGGATCATTACGCCAGAAGCCGTTTCTATTACGGAAAAAATGAAAATGGAAGGTGAACCTATCACTTTGAGCAATATAGAAACTAATTTTAAAAATAAACTCAAAGTAGTCGAAGGAGACGAAAACCCCTTCATAAAAGTCATCATGATCCCCTTTAAGCTTTTGGCGGTTGTATTGGAAACCTTAGCAAAAATATTAGGCCCATTATTGGCTTTTTTAGGTGAGGTCTTGAGAATTGCCTTAGGGATTGGCTTTATTCTCATAGGTTTAGGCTTATCTTTTGTATTGCTAATTATTTTCCTCATCGCACTGGGAATTAACCTAAGTTGGTCCGATGTCATGATTTCAAGTTTTTTCCCATTGGAACTCTTTGCATCCTCGATCAATGCCTTAACCGCTGTCACTTTACTACTAGTCTTTATGATCCCAATGCTTGCCATTGTATTATTGGGATTGACCATTATCACCAAGCGTTCCCTACTCAATCGCTATCTCGGAGCCACTCTTTTAACGTTGTGGATATTGGGGATTGCTGGATTATCTTTTTTGACTCCGGCAACTATAAAAGATTTTATAACAGAAAATTATGTCCAAATAACACAGAACTTTGAGCCAACAGATTCCCTATTTACCTTAACCTTAGCTCAAGGGGGTCAAATAAATGATCGAGTTCATTTATACTTAGCAGGCCATGATAAAAGTGATTTTAAAGCCATCTCACGTATAATGTCAAGGGGAAATACTTTAGAAAATGCTGAAAATAATGCGGCAGATGTTTCCTATGCTATTGTTCAAGAGGGAAATGAAATCATTTTTGCACGAGATATCAATTTAAACAGGACTCCATACCGTTTTCAAGAAGCAGAAATCACGCTATATATCCCCTTTGGACTGCCCTTCAAAATGGATGCTGATTTAGGTAAAATCCTGCGAAACACTTTATATCCGAACGGTTACAATACCTCCAATCTTAATGGTAATAAATGGATTTTTGATCAAAATGGACTGAATTGTATTACATGTGACTTACCACCGTTCGACACCCCCACATCTCCAAATATTGAATATTCAACTACCAGGAAACCTATGGTTCAGTCTCGCCCTACTTGGGAGGAAATCGATCTTGAACCTCCTATTTATGATTTTGAGAATTTTAAAGATAT
>DBBU01000027.1:14379-79937 GCA_002292365.1 Flammeovirgaceae bacterium UBA976 | reverse complement strand
ATAATATTTGAACCCCAAAAAAGTACAATCAAATGAGCACCACTATGTGGAGTGGATACCATACTGCGTAGTTAAAAATAGATTTCAAACCGCACGGGGCCGGAAATAAACAATATTATTACTAAGATCCACAGAAATTGGTATACTTCTTTGACATTATTTACAATCATCAATTTATATAATTTTTAAAAGGCTTAGAAAAACAGTTAGCAGTGAAATAAAGAATGGGTTGAACTCATCTAGTAATTAAATTTTGACATTATGTTCCTTTTTTGACTTTGGTCTTACCAAGTCATCAGGAGAAATTCTTCTTCACTTTCTTTCAATGAAGAATGTCGATCTATTCATCTCCGGAACTCTTCAAATTTTTAGAAGGGAAGGTTGAATATAAAAATAAAGTAATTGTTATAAAAAATATAACTTTACGAAGTATTAACATTGCATTTCAAAATCATCTACTGTTATAATTGGAAAACATAAAACATTTTATCATCGATTTTGACTCTACTTTTACTCAAGTAGAAGCACTTGATATTTTGGCTGAAATTGCCCTGGAAAGTAACCCTAAAAAAGAGGCTATTATCAACCGTGTGAAGGAGGTCACTGACTTAGGGATGAGTGGAGAGTTGTCATTTAGGGATTCCTTGGAGGAACGCATTTCCATTATCAAAGCGCACAAAGATCACTTACCACCTTTGGTAATGGATTTGAAAAATAAAATTTCGAATTCATTCAAGAGAAATAAACAATTTATCAAAAAAAATGCTAATCAGTTTTATATCTTATCCAATGGCTTTAAAGAATTTATTATACCCGTAGTAGCAGAATACGGCATTGAAGCCAAAAATGTATTTGCCAATGATTTTGTATTTGATGCAGAGGGAAATATTGTTGGTTTTAACAAAAAAAATGTACTCTCCTCGAATAAGGGAAAGCCAAAACAGATCGAAAAGTTAAAATTAAAAGGCGAGGTCCATGTTTTGGGAGATGGCTTTACGGACTATGAAATCAAAGAAGCAGGATTTGCTAAAACCTTTTATGCATTTACTGAAAATGTAAAAAGAGAAAAAGTCATCAGTTATGCCGACTTTGAAGCGCCCAATCTTGACGAAGTTTTTTATCAAAATAATATGGAACGAGCCTTATCATATCCGAAAAGTAGAATTAAAGTTTTGTTACTTGAGAATGTCCATGAAAATGCCATTTCAAAACTTCGCACTGAAGGTTATCAAGTAATTACGCACAATGCAGGAATGTCTGAAGACGATCTTTGCAAAGCGATTAAAGACATATCCATTCTTGGAATTCGCTCTAAAACTCTAGTTACAAAAAAAGTACTTAGCCATGCTAAAAGATTGCTTGCCATTGGTGCTTTTTGTATCGGAACTAATCAAATAGATATCAAATCAGCCCAAAATAAAGGAATTGCTGTATTCAATGCACCTTATTCAAATACAAGATCTGTAGTTGAATTGGTATTGGCAGAAATCATTATTTTGATGCGAAATTTGGTGGATAAAATTCCTAAAATGCATCAAGGTGAATGGAATAAATCTGCGCAGAACAGCTTTGAAATTAGAGGAAAAACGTTGGGCATTATTGGTTACGGAAGTATCGGTTCTCAGTTATCTATAGTTGCTGAGTCTATAGGCATGAAAGTCATCTATTTTGACATTGAAGAAAAACTAGTGCTTGGAAATGTCAGCCCCTGTGAGTCTTTAGAAGAACTAATGGTTCAATCTGATGTCATTTCTGTGCATATAGACGGTAGACCAGAAAACAATGACCTTATCGGAGCATCGCAATTTGACATGATGAAGCCAGGGGTAATTTTCTTAAATTTAAGTCGTGGTAATGTGGTCAATTATAATGCCTTAAAGAGTGCGATCCAATCTGGTAAAGTTGCAGGTGCTGGAGTAGATGTTTTCCCAAAAGAACCCATGAGTAACGAGGATGAGTTTATTTCTGAATTACGAGGGCTACCCAATACCATTTTAACGCCTCACATTGGAGGCAGCACATTGGAAGCTCAAAAAAACATAGCCAGTTTTGTCCCTTCTCGAATTATAGATTACATCAATACCGGCTCTACTTCAAATACGGTTGGTTTTCCTGACATCGCTCTCCCTATTTTACAAGAAGCGCATAGGTTTATTCATATTCATGTAAATGCTGCCGGCGTACTTGCCAAAATTAATAATATACTCGCCAATCATAAGCTCAATATTGTGGGGCAATATCTTAAAACCAATGAAAATATTGGCTACGTAATCACGGACATAGACAAAAAATATGATAAAGAAGTCATAAAAGAACTAAAAGGAATTGATGAAACTATTCGATTTAGAGTTTTGTATTAATTTTTGATTGCTCAGGGTCTTGGATACATCATTATTTTTTAACGATTGCAAGTGATATATAATTGTGGTCACTAAGTCTTCTAAAAGGTGTTAATACCTTAAATTTTGAGTTAACCATTTGAATATATTTTATGTCAAATCAATTGTTTTTCACACCTGGGCCCTCTCAATTATACCCTACGATCTCTCAGCATCTCAACAATGCCATGAGAGAAAATATAGGCTCCATTTCTCATAGAGGAAAAAAATTTCAAATGATTTTTCAGGAAATGAAAGAGCGCCTCTCTGATGTGCTCAACATACCCCTTGATTATGAAATATTTATCACCAGTTCGGCTACCGAAATTTGGGAAAGAATCATTCAAAATTTAATCAGTAATAGCTCGTATCATTTTGTGAATGGGTCTTTTTCTGAAAGATTTTATGATTTCACGACCGCCTATAAGTTAAAATCCACTGCCCATATTTCAGATTTTAATCATGAATTTGGTGAATTTAATGTGCCCGATGAAGCTGAATTGATTTCCATTACGCAAAATGAAACAAGTATCGGTTACTCATTTAATCCCGAGGAAATCAAAAATATTAGGGAAAATAACCCTGAAAAACTCATTGCCTTAGATTTAGTCAGTGCGGTTCCTAGTATCCCTGTAGATTTAAGTCATATAGATACTGCGTATTTTTCTGTTCAAAAATGTTTTGGACTTCCTGCTGGGATGGGCATATGGATCGTAGGACCCAAATGTTTTGAAGTTTCGAAAGCAAAAGCATCGAAAAATCAAATAGTAGGAAGTTATCACAGCCTTGCTGCGTTGAAAAAAAATGGCGATAAAAATCAAACCCCCGAGACGCCCAATGTGTTGAATCTATATTTATTAAAAAATGTGCTGAAAGATATGCAACTTAAAGGCATCTCCTCCGTTCAAAATGAAACAAAGTACAAAGCGGCCTTGCTTTATCAAACATTTAATCAAATAACGGAACTAAAAACAGTAATTCCTCATCCGTTAAACCGATCTAAAACGGTATGCGTAAGTGAAGTTCATGGAGGGAATAAAGACTTAATTGAGTATTTGAAATCTGAGCAATTAATCATTGGATCTGGCTATGGAGCTTTCAAGGATCAACACATAAGAATCGCTAATTTTCCAGCACATTCTAAAGAATCTATTGAAATGCTTGTGGATGAAATGGGTAAATACTTTGAGGGAAAATGAACAAAATTACCGCTCCTGATTTTCGCCCTCTGGACTGACAGCGTGACTCATAAAAAGAGTCTATTCTCATAAAAAAAATCTTTATTACAGACGAAAAAGATAATTTTCTTAAAGTCTCTAAATATTCATTTTTAAAAATTAACTTTGTTCACCGTAACATGACCTATGCATTCATCTCAAATGACTAAGACCAAATATATTTTCGTTACGGGGGGTGTGACTTCCTCACTCGGCAAAGGTATCATTGCGGCATCTCTTGCCAAATTATTGCAGTCCCGAGGCTTTAGTGTCACCATTCAAAAATTTGATCCTTATATCAATATTGATCCTGGAACGCTGAATCCCTATGAACATGGAGAATGCTACGTAACTGACGACGGTGCAGAAACAGACCTTGATTTAGGCCATTATGAAAGATTCCTAAATATCCCTACCTCTCAAAGTAACAACATTACGACCGGAAAAATTTATAACAACGTAATCCAAAAAGAACGCGCTGGAGACTTTTTAGGAAAAACAGTCCAGGTGATCCCTCACATTACCGATGAAATAAAATCTAATTTTTATAAGTTAGGAGAAACGGGATTGTATGACTTTGTAATTACAGAAATTGGAGGATGTGTGGGTGATATTGAATCATTGCCCTTCATTGAAGCGGTTAGACAAACGCGTTTTGAATTGGGATTAGATCATGTCGTTTCCATTCACTTAACCCTTATCCCCTATTTAAAAGCTGCTGGAGAACTGAAAACCAAGCCGACTCAACATTCTGTTAAAGAGCTCCTGGAGGCGGGGATACAGCCAGATATTCTAGTTTGCCGCTCTGAGTATGAACTTAATGATGAAATCAGAAGAAAATTAGCCTTATTTTGCAATGTTCAGATAGACCATGTCATAGAATCTTTAGATGCAGAAACTATCTATGATGTTCCCATTTTAATGCTCAAGGAAAAACTTGACTTGCGGGTTCTAGATAAATTCAAAATTAGAAGTAAGGAAGAACCCAATATTGCCGCATGGCAAAAGTATTTGGGTAGACTGAAAAATCCAACTTCGATCGTCAAAATTGGACTGGTGGGTAAGTATATTGAACTAAAAGATGCTTACAAATCTATCATTGAATCTTTTGTTCATGCTGGGGCCGTCAAAGATTGTAAAGTTGAAATCGTTTGGATTCAATCTGAAGATATCCGAGAAGACAATTGTTTAGAATTACTGAGTAACTTAAATGGCATTTTGGTAGCTCCAGGGTTTGGTGAAAGAGGTATAGATGGGAAAATCAGCGCCATCAAAATAGCCCGAGAGCATTCAATCCCTTTTTTTGGAATTTGTTTGGGTATGCAATGTGCAGTTGTTGAATTTGCACGAAATGTATTAAATCTTAATGGTGCTAGTTCAACTGAAATTGCAAATAGCCCACTACATCCCGTAATTGATATTATGAAAGAGCAAAAGAATATCAAAAAAATTGGAGGTACAATGAGGTTAGGAGCTTATGCCTGTTTATTGGAGAAAGATTCTCTAGCAAGTAAAGTGTACGGACAAAATCAAATCTCTGAAAGACACAGGCACAGGTATGAATTTAATAATAATTATTTATCCCGCTTCAAAGAAGCCGGTATGATTGCATCAGGAATAAATAAGGAGACAGGTTTGGTTGAGATAGTGGAACTCAAAAATCATACATGGTTCATTGCAACTCAGTTTCACCCTGAATTAAAATCAACGGTTATTAACCCACATCCGCTCTTTGTAGCGTTTGTTGATGCGGCATTAAAACACAAAAAAAATCAATAAATTAAATGTTCTTTTCGATTAACTTTTATGGATAAAAATAATATAATAGGCTTGACATTGATGATGGTTATGCTTGCCGTCTACTTTCAATTTTTCAGCCCTGAACCCCCTGCTTCAGAAATTATTGACAACCCTGTAGTTGATAACAGTCCCTCAAAGTTGTCTGAAAAAGTCAATAATGAGGTTGTCATAGATCTACCATTGAATCCATCCGATTCTACTTTAAATCAATTAAACAATTTGAAATATGGATTTTTTGCTTCAAAAATAGCAGGAGAAGAGTCTATTATTAGCCTCACTACCGAAGAACTAGAAGTTACTTTCACAAATAAAGGAGGAACTTTTAAAAATGTTGAAATAAAAAATTATACCACTTACGATAGCTTGCCCTTAGATTTATTCAATGAAAACCATACTATTGATCTTTATTTTGAGCACCTATCAAAAAGCATTTCTCTAAAAGATTTGATTTTTGAATCTGAGTTGATCAAATATTCAGACAGTACAGAATTAGTCTTTAGCCTAGATTTGAATGGCAAGCATCTGCGCCAAATCTATACTCTTTATAACCAAGGTTTTGTCATCAATTATCGAATAGAAAATGATGGATTTCACGAACTGATAGATACCAAAAACCTCAATTTTTATTGGGAAGGGAAAATGCCGAAAATTGAGCGCGAATTACTCGATGCGCGACAGCGTGCAACGACGCGCTATTACTCTTTCAGCGGAAATACTGATTATATCAGTAAAACCTCGAGCGAATATGAAGAAATGCCTATAGATGAGCCTGTAAAATGGCTGGCCTTCAATCAAAAGTTCTTTACTGCATCTGTAATTGCTGAAAATGGTTTCAGCAAAGGAGTAATCACGCTTGCACCATCTAACCATGATCAAATTGTCAAACAAGGGGCACTCTCATGTGAAATCCCTTTTACGGATTTCGTAAATAATCAAGCTCGGTTCAAATTCTTTTTTGGACCTAATAAATACAGTATCCTCAATGAAGTTACTGAAGGCTTTAGTCAGAATATTGAATTAGGTTGGGTGTTTTTACCATTCATAAATAAATATTTAATCATTCCTATATTTAGTTTTCTAGAACGATTCATGTCCAATTATGGGCTGATCATTATCATAATGGTACTCATCATTAGGTTAATTCTCTCCCCTCTCACCTACAAATCCCATATCTCTATGGCAAAAATGCGGGTTCTAAAGCCTGAATTGGATGCAATCAAAGAAAAGCATGATGGAGATATGCAAAAAGCACAATCGGACCAAATGGAACTTTACAGAAAAGCGGGTATCAATCCATTAAGTGGTTGTATACCCATTTTACTTCAGTTTCCTATTTTGGTTTCGCTCTTCTATTTCATACCTAGTGCTATTGAACTACGTTTAGAATCATTTCTTTGGGCAGATGACCTGTCTTCATACGACTCCATTCTTTCCTTGCCTTTTAATGTCCCGTTTTATGGAGATCACGTCAGTTTATTTACGCTTTTGATGGCAGGATCCACCATTTTATATACGATGGCCAATTCACAAATGACCACCATTCAGGGTCCTATGAAAACCATGCAATACCTCATGCCTATCATGTTTTTGTTCTTTTTCAACTCCTACCCTTCAGGTCTTTCCTATTATTATTTCATCACTAATTTAGTTTCTTTTGGACAAATTGCCTTGTTCAGAAAATTTGTGAATGAAGATAAAATAAAACTGATTATGGAAGAAAATAAAAAGAAAAACGTGAATAAGAAAAAGTCTAAATTTCAGACCCGTCTTGAAGATGCCATGAAAGCGAATCAAGCTGCACAAAAAAATAAGGGNNNAAAAAAAATAGCCTAAATAAAATAAGTGCTGTGTTTTAGCTTAATTATTCTTTATTGACGCTACATCTGTATCCACAATATTAATTGTTGCTTTCTTTATCCAAGTAATGAGATAATTCTCTCCTTCTGACATATATTTGTTTACTATTTAGACGCCAACAAAATTCAGATTCGTTAAAATATGGGAAAAATTATATCAGTTGCCAATCAAAAAGGTGGCGTCGGTAAGACGACCACTGCAATCAACCTTGCAGCAAGTCTGGCAGCATTAGAGTTTAATACCCTCATTGTAGACGCTGATCCCCAAGCCAATGCCACTTCTGGCGTGGGGTTAGACCCTAATCAAATTACGACAGGTGTTTATGAATGTATGATCAACGGAATCGCAGTAAAGGACAGTGTCCACACGACAAATATTAAGTATTTAGACATTCTCCCCTCTCATATCAATTTAGTAGGAGCAGAGGTTGAAATGATCAATTTGGACAATCGCGAAGACAAAATGAAAAGTGTACTCAGCGATGTTAGGAAGAATTATGATTTTATCATAATTGACTGCTCACCCTCCTTAGGTCTCATTACCATCAATGCTTTGACCGCTTCTGATTCAGTAATTATTCCTGTTCAATGTGAATATTTTGCATTAGAAGGTTTAGGTAAATTATTGAATACCATTAAAATAATTCAAACTCGACTGAATACAGCCCTACAAATTGAAGGTATTTTGATGACTATGTATGATATTAGACTCAACTTATCCAATCAAGTGGTAAGTGAAATAAGAACTCATTTTAAAACGATCGCTTTCGAAACCATTATTCCGAGAAATGTAAAACTCAGTGAATCACCAAGTTTTGGATTACCTGTAATTTCTCATGATGCTGACAGCAAAGGTGCTACGAGTTATATAAACCTAGCAAAAGAGATTTTAAGACGTAATCAAATAAAAGCTGCTTAAAATGGCCGCAAAGAAAAGTACAGGTTTAGGTAAAGGTTTGGGTGCATTGCTTTCAGAGCCCTCCTTAATCGTCCATGAATTGAATGCGGAGCCCATGATCCAAGATCGATCCCCTCTGATTGGGGAAATCTCAATTTCTCAAATTGAAGTCAACCCTTTTCAACCGAGATCTTATTTTAATGAAGAGGCGCTTAATAATCTCGCACAATCTATTCAAGTTCAAGGTATCATTCAACCCATCACTGTCCGAAAGCTTTCTGAGAATAAATATCAGCTTATTTCTGGGGAACGGCGTCTTCAAGCCTCTAAAATAGCCGGCTTAGAACAAATTCCTGCTTACATAAGAATAGCAGATGATCAACAAATGCTTGAAATGGCATTGATAGAAAACATTCAAAGAGAAAATCTAAATGCCATCGAAATTGCTTTGAGTTATCAAAGATTAATTTCTGAATGTAATTTAAAGCAAGAGCAATTGGGAGACAGAGTAGGTAAAAATAGATCTACTGTGACTAATTATTTACGTCTATTAAAATTACCACCTGATATTCAAATTGGATTAAGAGACAACCTTTTATCTATGGGGCATGCCCGCTCACTTATTGTGATAGATGATATAGTGTTGCAATTAGAGGTATTTCAGAAAATTTTATCTGAGGGTTTATCTGTAAGAAAAACTGAATCTTTAGTAAGAGGTCTCTATAATAATAAACCCAATCATCCGGTTGAAGCTACCGTCATGACTCCTGAAATAGAAAAAGTCCAAAGACAACTCTCCTCTCATTTTGGAACGATGATAAAAATTAAATCAAAAAACAATGCTAAAGGTGAAATCAGTATTCCTTTTACATCGGTTAATGAACTCAATAGGATCTTGGATCTCCTCGAGATATAAATTACTCTTCGCTCTATCTTGGATGGGTTGCATCTTTTTTTGCAGCCATGCACAAGAGAAGTTCAGGTTGGATACTAGCTTTTTGAAAATGGATTCGGATATGTATTTCAAGGAAATTTCAAAAGTTGATCCTATGAAATCAGTCATGCTTTCAGCCATACTACCCGGACTAGGCCAAATTAATAATAAGCAGGCCTTTAAAGTTCCCTTTGTCTACGCCGGGTTTATGGGTTTCGCGCATTTCATCAATGAAAACAATAAACTTTATCATACTTTTAGAAATGCCTATCTCGCAACTACTGATAACCGCTCAGATACTGAAAATAAAATTGAAGGCCGATTCAGCTCCAG
The DNA here is from genome assembly GCA_002292365.1 of Flammeovirgaceae bacterium UBA976. Taxonomy (GTDB): domain Bacteria; phylum Bacteroidota; class Bacteroidia; order Cytophagales; family Cyclobacteriaceae; genus UBA4465. The sequence continues at coordinate 70,521 of DBBU01000027.1, read as the reverse complement.
TGCTCTTAAGCAACAAGCTGATAATTTAAAGCGAGACCGAGATTATTTAGTTTTACTCATGACCTTATTTTATTTGACGAATGTGGCTGATGCCTATATATCAGGACATTTACGGGAATTTAAAATTAATGACTCTTTTTTGGCACAATTGCGACCCGCTATTGAATCAACTCCCTTATCTTCGCCCGTGTTTGGATTCTCACTAAAAATTTCTTTCTAACGTTTAAGATGAATATTGCGCTGATAGGTTATGGTAAAATGGGAAAGTCCATTGAAAAAATGGCGACTGAAAGAGGTCATCATATCTCCTCAATTGTAGATTTGGATAGTCGAGAAAGATTATCTGAAATCGCACCTAATAACACGAATGTCGTTATTGAGTTTTCAAATCCTTCTTCCGCATTTGACAATATAAGCGCTTGTTTGAGAAAAAAAGTGCCTGTAATATCGGGCACAACCGGATGGCTCGATCAATTACCTAATATTGAGGCACTCTGTGTCGCTCATCAAGGAACTTTTTTAACCGCTTCAAATTTTAGTTTGGGGGTCAATATCTTCTTCAGACTAAATGAATGGTTGAGTCAAGTCATGGGACAATTTCCAGATTACAAAATAGATATTGAGGAAACCCACCATTTACAAAAATTAGACAAACCCAGTGGGACAGCCATAACCCTGGCCGAAAACATTATCAAGACCCATCCTCACTATCGTCGGTGGGACCTCAATGCTTCAAAGGAAAACGATATGAACATAGCTTCTATTAGACAAGCAGAAGTAACTGGAAAGCATGTAATCAACTACCACTCTTCCATCGATACCATAGCAATAACCCACAAAGCCCACTCGAGAGAGGGCTTTGCTTTGGGAGCGGTACTCGTTGCTGAATGGATTCAGAATAAAAAAGGTATTTTTACCATGAATGATTTTATAAAAATATAACGCACTGATATGTATTTCAATGATTTTAGTATGATCTCCTTTGTAACCCTACTGCTAGGAGCATATTTACTGCAAGCAATTGCCTATTATAAATTCTTTACAAAGTCTGAGCAGCCAGGATGGATGGGTTTTATACCGATTTATAACTATTACATTCATTTACAAATTGTTGGTCGGCCCAAATGGTGGATACTCTTATTATTTGTGCCCGTAGCCAATTTCTTTGTCGCCCTGACCATTCACTTAGACTTACTTAAATCATTCCAAAGATATCGTTATGTAGACCAAGTTTTAGGAGTTCTATTCGCACCTTTTTATATGGTTTATGTTGCCTTTGGTTCGACTACCTACCTTGGTAAAGCTACTGATTTGCCCAAAGTGCAAAAAGGTCCTTTTAAAGAATGGTTTGAGGCTATTATTTTTGCAGTTTTTGCAGCTACCATCATTAGATGGGCATTCATGGAGGCGTATGTCATTCCAACACCGTCCATGGAGCGTTCTCTGCTGGTCGGTGACTTTCTTTTTGTAAGTAAGTTAGAGTACGGTCCTAGAACACCTAAAACTCCACTGCAATTACCCCTAACTCATGCCAAAGTCTGGGGAACTGATCTCCCCTCCTATTTCAGCGGAATACAGCTTCCTCAATTTCGGCTACCAAGTTTAGGTCGTGTAGAAAGAAACGATGTAGTCGTATTTAACTACCCCCCAGAGTTTGAAAATCCTAAAGACTTAAGAACACATTACATCAAAAGGTGTATTGGTGTTTCAGGTGATGTAATTGAAGTAAAATATGGGCAAGTACACATCAACCAAGCCGTTGCTGATAATCCTGAATTCATGCAAATGCGATATTTTATTGAAACAGATCAAAATATCAAGGATCGAATTTTTCGAGAAAATAATATTTGGGAATACTACCCCTCTTTCGGTTCAGGTAATCGCAAAGGTTACATCATTAATACCACTGAAAGTTCTGCCAATCAGCTAGCTAATCTTAGCTTCATCAAAAGTGTTGACCTTCAACTTGATTATGAAGATAAAATAGAGTCTCGAATATTTCCAAATGCTGAATATTATCCCTGGAATGGAGATCATTATGGTCCACTCCTAATTCCTTACAAAGGCATGACCATTGATATAAACGACTCAACCCTCGCGATGTATGGAAGTACCATAAGCAACTATGAGGAACAGGAAATCGTTGAAATCATAGAGGATCAATTACTCATAGCAGGTCAACCGGTCATGCAATATACTTTTGCTAAAAATTATTATTTCATGATGGGTGATAATCGTCATAATTCTTTGGATTCTAGATATTTTGGATTTGTTTCGGAAGATTTTATTGTAGGAGAAGCCTCCTTTATTTGGCTTTCTATAGATGATAAAGCGGATCTGTTTGACAAAATACGCTGGGGACGGCTTTTCAATACCATTAACTGATTAATTTCTTAATCATAAAAAACTACTACCAAGGTATAGGTTGCTGGCCGTTCTTGATTAAAAAACAATTGGCTTTACTAAAATGTTCATTCCCCTGAAATCCACGATAGCATGAAAGGGGAGAAGGATGTGCAGAAGTTAATATTAAATGTTTTTCATCGTCAATTAATCCCTTTTTTCGACTGGCAAAAGCGCCCCATAAAAGAAAAACTAAATTTTGTTTTTTATTAGACAAATGACTGATCACCTGATCGGTAAAACGTTCCCATCCTAAATGCTTGTGTGATCCAGGCTGGGACGCCTCAACCGTTAAAATAGCATTCATCAAGAGTACCCCCTGCTCAGCCCAACGCACCAAAGACCCCTCTTGGGGAATCTCGTTTCCTAAATCTCGTTTTATCTCCTTAAAAATATTCAATAATGATGGCGGAATCATCTTACCTTTTTTAACAGAAAAAGACAATCCATGAGCTTGATCCACTCCGTGGTAAGGATCTTGACCCAGAATAACCACCTTTGTTTGGTGAAAAGAACACAATTCAAAAGCTTTGAAAATATCATTTTTATTTGGATATATTTTGCCTGATGCATAGGCCAATAGTACCTTGTCACTCAAGCTTTTATAATAAGACTCATGGTAACTTTTCTCTAAGATGACTTGCCAAGAGGGTTCATTAATTGAAAGCATAAATGATGATTAAATGATACATACAGATGCAAATTAAAATAAATTGAGGTAACTCTTATTTTTGGTAGGTATTTCCATTTTAACCCTTGTTTTGAATAAGAATTTTTATTTATTTAAAGACGGATTTTCTAGAGATCTTGGAAATAAACAATAAGCTTTATATATTGCTTTTAAGGGAAGATCATATCACAAACTCATTCCTTTAAGAAGATTTTAATATGGTTACAGATATTACCGAAGATGTAAAAGTGAGTGTGGAGACAGCCTACAGAGCAGATTACTCAGATCCTGCCCAGAGTCATTTTGTTTTTACCTATCGCATTACTATCGAAAATCAAGGTAATAAAACAGTTCAGTTGAAACTTCGGCATTGGGAAATATTTGATACAACTTATCCGTTGAAAGAGGTCGATGGAGAAGGCGTAACAGGAAAACAGCCCATACTTGAGCCTGGACAATCACATCAATACGTATCTGGGTGTAATCTTAAATCTGGTGTCGGTAAAATGGTAGGCTATTATACCATGGAACGCATCAGTGATGGCTATCAATTTAAGGTAAACATCCCTGAATTTGTATTGATCAATCCTATCAAATTCAATTAAGACTTTGTCGAGGCTTAGCTCCTGCTTTCTAAGGGGTCTCTATTATTTAAATTATATCAACAATGCCTTAGATAGACATCAAATACATTCTCCTTATGTTTTTAATGTTTATTCGGCGTTAATTAAAAAAACGGCAGCCACTTCAAGCTTAGGAAAATCTATAAACAGCTCCTTAACCTTGAAGAAATCAATGCATCGATCGCATCAAAAAAAACACATCAATACATTACTAATCTTGTGTTTCACCTGGGGATTTAATCTTTATTATAAGTTCATTATGATCCTGAATTTCATTCAAAAAATATCTTCAGCCAGATTAAATTCATTTCCACCCAAACAAAGGATACTACCTCGGTCAGAACTTGGGTAGTACCAACTCTACTCAAAAATTAGATTTGCATGAAAAAAAATTCAAAATTGACCCCAAGGCTTCTTTTATTCAGATCATACAACGTGATCTCTATGAAATGGTCATATTAGACCTCTCATGGTTGCACAAAGGATCTGACAAATTATCTAACGTTATTATCAGCAATACATCAACCACCAAAAGCAATCCTTTTTCTGAACATACATCTGATTCCCAAAAATCACCAATCATAGAAAAGCATTAGCAATGATTCAAAGATCTCATTCACTATTGATTTATTCCACATTGGGCTGGTTTTCAATTTAAAAATGGAAAAGCAGCATTTTATTCTAAAGAGTTGATCAGATATTTACGGTATTCTTTAAATTTGTAAGAAATTATTGAATTTAATGTCAGATCATCAAAACGAAGTTCCTAGTCTCCTCTCCCATCCTCAACTCCCAAAAAAAAATAATAAGGCTCTAAAAATTGGAATGACTTTAGCTCTAATGGCCATTGTATTACTTGCTTATTTTATTCAAGAAGAACAGCAACAAAATTTGCTTAAAGAAGAAGCTTTAACCACCGCATTTTTACAAATGGACTCTCTCTCTAATGAGCTAGATAAACGCATATTAACTATCTCGAAACTGGGTGGTGAGATAGATACATTGGTAGGTATAAAGCAAAAACTTGAAGAAGAAAAAAAGTATTTTCTAAATAGAGACCAACGACAAAAAATAACGCTAGGTACCCTCAGAGATAAAGTGGAAGGCTACCGCCAGTTGCTTTTTATCAAAGATGAAGAAATCAATCAATTGACTCAGATAAATGAGCAGCTCACAACTGAAAATATAGAATTAAAAAATGAAACACAGGTGCTCAATCAGTCAATCAATAATATAAAGCTTGAAAAAAAGGATCTCAATCAAAAGGTACAATTGCTTTCAAAGCTTAAAATTGAAGATTTTATCATTGCTGCAATCGATGTGAAGGGTAAAGAACGCTCAGACAGTTTTAGAAAAAAGCACATTAACCAGCTCCAAATTACTTTTGTGCTGTCAGAAAATGAAGTCGCACCCATCGAGGGTAAAAAGCTATGGATCCGTGTGGTCGCTCCGGACAACACTGTGTATTATGATGTGAATATGGGTTCGGGTTCCTTTACCTTTATAGGTAGAGAATTATTCTACACCGCTCAAAAAGAAATTCTTTATGACCGTTCCCAACAAAAAGTCGTAGTTTATTACGAAAAAGGTTCGCCTTACTTGATTGGACCACACACTGTAGAAGTTTACACGGACGACTATCTCGTAGGATCGGGAAGTTTTATTGTGAAAAGCTAGTCAAAAGAATTGATTTTTAATCAACATTAGCTATTTTTGCGCTTTATAATTACATTTTATAAATTTCAATATGAAAAAGAATTACGAAACAGTATTCATTTTAACTCCCGTTTTGTCTGACGATCAGATGAAGGATGCTGTTCTTAAATTCATAAGAGTAATTACTGATAATAAAGGCGAAGTCATCAATGAAGAGCATTGGGGATTGAAAAAATTAGCCTATTCCATCGATCATAAAAATACTGGATTTTATCATCTACTTGAATTTAAGGCAGATCCCTCATTGATTTCAAAACTAGAAATTGAACTCAGAAGAGACGAAAAAGTTATGCGATTTTTAACCGTAGCAATAGATAAGCATGCTCTTATTTACAACGAGAGAAGACGTAAAGGTGCTTTTAATAAGAAAGAAAATAAAGAGGAGACTGCAAAAAAATGACATTACAAAACGAACCAATAAATAACGATCAAGTACTTAAGAAGTACTGTAGATTTAAGAAAAGTGGAATCAAATATATTGATTACAAAGACGCAAATTTTTTACTGAAATTTGTAAATGACCAAGGTAAAATTTTGCCTCGTAGACTTACAGGTACTAGTTTGAAGTTTCAACGAAAAGTAGCACAGGCGGTAAAAAGAGCTAGACATATTGCTGTTTTACCATATGTAGCGGATTCTCTTAAATAAAATAGTTATGCATATAATATTAAGAGAAGACATCAAAGGATTGGGTTATAAGAATGACACCGTCAAAGTAAAAGCAGGATACGGAAGAAATTATCTAATTCCTAAAGGAGTGGCCATATTGGCCAGCAAATCCAATAGAAAAATGATAGATGAAAATATTCGCCAAGCCGCCCATAAAGCTGAAAAATCACTTAAAGATGCCCAAGCTCTTGCTGACAAAATCGGTGAAATGATTTTAGAAATCAAAACAAAAGCAGGAGAAAGTGGGAAGATTTTCGGAGCAATCACAGCCATTCAAGCAGCTGAGGCATTGTCAATTAAAGGCTTTGATATTGATAGAAAGAAAATAACGCTTTCCAAGGATATCAAACATATTGGGGACCATTCGGCAGTGATTGATTTACATAAAAATGTACATCATAAAATAATCGTAAGGGTAGTAACAGAATAATTACAAACTAATTGTATAGATTCATAAAACCTGGAATAATATTTCAGGTTTTTTTTGTTCTTTAGGTAGATTGATTATGAAATTTAAACTTGATTTCGATATTGCTAAGTCTGATGCTCACATCAACTATAGCCAGACCATTACCTCATTAGGTTCTTGTTTTGCGGACAATATGACAAAAAAATTATTAAAGCATAAGTTTAATGTTATTGATCACAAGTTAGGTACACTTTATAACCCCTATGCTATCTTTAAATTGATAAAAAAAGCCCTTTATAAAACATATCCTAAATCTGTTTTAATTGATAGCATGTATATGAGTTTTGATTTGCATTCTGAGATTCGAGCGGCCCACCAAACTGAATTTAGCTCCTTATGTGAAAGTAGAATGAATATGCTACATCAAGGCCTGAAAAAAAGTGAATGGCTGATAATCACCCTAGGTACTGCATGGACGCATACCCTTCTCAGTACAAATACCATGGTAGCCAACTGCCATAAACTCCCACAAACATTATTTAAGAAAGAATTACTGTCCGTCGACTTCATCCTTCAAGAGTTTAAAGAACTACAGGCATTACTCACTCCATTTAATCCTAAATTAAAAATCTTATTTACCGTAAGTCCTGTGAGACATACCAAAGATGGACTACACGAGAATACACTTTCCAAAGCTACACTCCATCTAGCCGTAAAGGAGATCGTCAAAAAATTTAGCCATTGTTATTATTTCCCTGCCTATGAAATCATGATAGATGAACTTCGCGATTATAGATTTTACAAAACAGATTTAATCCATCCCAATGAATTGGCCATTGACTATATTTGGGAGAAAATCACGCAGACATATTTTGATGAGACCACTTTTAAGTTTTATGAGGAATTGAAAGCATTATTAAAGTCCATTGGGCATAGGCCTTTTAACCCAAATAGTGATCAACATCAAAAATTCGTTATTGAAACATTGAATAAAACAAGAGCTCTATCAGACTCCATCGATCTTGCCACAGAAATTGAGCAGTTAACAAAATTATTAAGATGAGATTATTGATAATAATGCTTTCATTAGGACTGATATCTGGTTGTGACCCATCAAGTAAAACTACCAAAAATAAAATGGAAAACGCTGCTACATCAAATCGCCTCATCAATGCCTCATCTCCTTATCTCTTGCAGCATGCCAATAATCCTGTAGACTGGTATCCTTGGGGGAAAGAAGCGCTCTCAAAGGCCAAAAATGAAGACAAACCTATACTGATAAGCATTGGTTATTCTTCTTGTCACTGGTGTCACGTAATGGCCCATGAATCCTTTGAAAATGATAGCATTGCTGCTCTTATGAATGCAAACTTTGTAAATATAAAAATTGATCGTGAAGAGCGACCTGATATTGATCAAATATATATGGAAGCGGTGCAGGCCATGGGTATCAATGGCGGATGGCCGCTTAATGTCTTCCTAACACCCGATCAAAAGCCTTTTTATGGAGGTACTTATTTTCCTAGTCAAGGTTGGCGCGAATTGCTCATTAACGTGAAGACCGTTTTTGCTAGAAATAGAGATAAACTAGAGGAATCCGCTGAGGTATATACGAAAGCCATTAATGCCAATGTTTCGGAAAAATATCAATTATCACCCACAGCGATTACTCAAGAAAAAATAGATTCTGGTTATCAAAAACTCGCCCAATCATTTGACTTGCAATGGGGTGGATTAAAAAAAGCACCCAAGTTCATCATGCCCTCCCAATGGTCTTTTCTTTTGGATTTAGCTTATCTGAATCCCACCTTAAATATTCAACCCCACCTGGAGTTCACTCTGAATAAAATAATAGATGGTGGTATTTATGATCAAATTGGAGGTGGGTTTTCTCGTTATTCTGTCGATGAATTTTGGCATGTTCCTCACTTCGAGAAAATGCTCTATGACAATGGGCAATTATTGTCACTGTATGCCAAGGCCTATAAAATAAGCAGTAATGAACGTTATGCTTCCGTTATTGATGAAACCATCCAATGGCTGATTCGAGAGATGCTAGACGAGTCTGGTGGCTTTTATGCTGCCCTCGACGCTGACAGTGAAGGGGAAGAAGGTAAGTTCTATGTTTGGACCTATGATGAAATCAAGGAAGTAGCTAGTGAACACACTGCACTTATTGCTGCTTATTATGATATCCAAGAAAAAGGTAACTGGGAGTCTACCAATATTCCTCGTATGTTGCGCAGTGAAGATGACATTGCCACACAATTTGGATTAAACCTCATGACGCTTCAATCTATCATTACTCAATTTAAGCAACGAGCACTCCTCAAGAGAGCCGAAAGAATCCGACCGAATCTAGACAATAAAATCATTTCAGGTTGGAATGGGTTGACCTTGACAGGAATCTTAGAAGCTTACCAAGCTACAGGCAAAACCACTTATCTCACACTTGCCGAGAAAAATTATAACTTCATTCTTAAAAATTTATTAAAAGACGGTACCTTGATTCATATCTTCAATCTATCAACTCAAGGATTTGCGGAAGATTATGCTGCCATAATTCAAGCATTGATAAAATATTATGAAACGACTTTTGATGAGGAAGCGCTACGTATATCCAATAACTTAACCCTGCAGATGAACGAGCAATTCTATGACCCTCAAGAGAAATTATTCTTCTTTACGAGTATCCATGCTGAAAATCTCATTGCAAGGAAAAATGATCTTTTTGATAATGTTATTCCTTCTTCAAATTCTATGATGGCAGAAAATTTGTTGAAATTAGGTTTACATCTAGATAATGAAGCGTACAAAAAGCAAGCTTTTGACATGGTCAATCAGGTTTGTGAAATGATGGCTCAAGAAACAAGCTATCTGTCACAATGGGCCTCTGTAGCAACTTTGATGGTTAAGCCCATTCCTGAAATCGTCATCTTTGGAGACAATTATCAAAAAGTAACCACAACCCTCAATGCCCTTCATATTCCCCGTAAAGTAGTGGCTGCTTCGGCGATAGAAAGTGATTTACCCCTGCTGCAATATAAAACTGAAATCAAGGGTAAGACGGCCATTTATGTGTGTTATAATAAAACTTGTAAATTACCTGTGACCGACCTTGACGAAGCGTTGACTCAAATTTCATCTGAGTAGCCTGTCCATTTGCGCTATATTGAAGTCATACTGCCCATCCCTATCCCCGGCGTATTTTCCTATGCGGTTCCGGCACATGTCAAACAAAAAATCCTAATAGGGTGTCGGGTCATCGTTCCCTTTGGAAAGAGAAAATATTATACAGGTTTAATCTATGATACTGTGGATAAAGTTTCATCAAAATATGCAGTTAAAGAGATTTTTGAAGTTTTAGATATTGATCCCATTATCACCAAAGCACAATTAAAATTCATAGATTGGATTTCAAACTATTATATGTGTGCTCTGGGAGATGCCTACAATGCAGCCTTGCCTGCCGGTTTAAAATTAACGAGCGAATCCTATTTAGGTATTTTACCCAACATCGACATCAATTATGCAAGTTTAACAGATGCTGAAAAAATGGTTCTTACTCGCTTAAATAAAGAAAATATCTCCGCAGAAGAAGTTAAAAAAATCACAGGACTCAAATACCCTTTTCAATTGGTCAAAAGTCTCATTGATGCCGGGATCATCTATACCTTTGAAAAAATAAAAGATAAATACAGTCCGAAAATGGAAAATCGGATTAAACTCCACTCACATTATACCTCCGAAGAATCCCTGAATAAACTCTCAAAAACTTTAGATAAGTATCCCAAACAAATCCACGTTTTGATGACCTATCTAAAAGAGATTCCCGTATTAGAAGATACCGAATTAAATGATTTTGGCATCAGTAAAAGATCTCTCCAATCAGCAGGCATAAGTACTTCATCCCTAAATACATTGGTGAAAAATAAAATATTTGAAACTTGGGAGCATCAAATTGATCGATTTTCATTTGATCATGGACCCATCGCAGCACTTCCTGATTTGACAATGTATCAGCATCAAGCACTGCTCGAGATTCAAAAAAGTTTTGCTATAAATCCAACAACCTTATTGCGAGGCATTACAGGAAGTGGAAAGACAGAAATTTACATTACTCTGGTAGATCAAATCATAAAAAATGGAGGACAAATACTCATACTCCTACCTGAAATCGCGCTGACGACCCAAATAATTCAGCGGTTTCGGAGCTATTTTGGTAATCGATTTGGCGTCTACCATTCTCGATTTTCTGACAATGAACGTACTGAGATTTATCAGAACTGTTTGAATCAGAAGTACGACTTTGTCATTGGTGTGCGGAGTGCCGTCTTTCTCCCTTTTAAGCACCTAGAACTGATCATCGTCGATGAAGAGCATGAATACTCTTATAAGCAATACGATCCTTCTCCTAGGTATCACGCAAGGGACAGTGCTTTATATTTGGCCAAAATTCATCATGCAAAGGTGTTGTTAGGCTCCGCAACACCCTCCTTAGAAAGTTATCAAAATGCCATCAATGGCAAATTTGGATATGTAACGCTTAATCATAGGTTCAAAAATCAACCCTTACCTGAAATTAAATTTGCTGATTTCTCTAAGGCCAGAAAACAAAAAAAAATAAAAGGCCATTTTACCCTAGCATTGCTTGACCAAATCAAATCCAGTATAGTCGAAAACAAACAGGTAATTCTTTTTCAAAACAGACGGGGATACGCACCATATGTAGAATGTAATGACTGCAATCACATTCCTAACTGCCCCAACTGCGCCGTCAGTCTTACCTATCATATTTATCAGAATGAAATCATTTGCCATTATTGTGGATATAAAATATTTTTTAATGCGAAATGCGAAAAATGTCAATCGAATAAAATCAAGACCGTAGGCTTAGGAACTGAGCAAATCGAAGAAGAACTCTCAGTACTTATTCCTGATATAAAAATCAAGCGTATGGACCTTGACACTACGCGAAGTAAGCATGCTTATCAGCAAATCATTGATGCATTTGAAAGCAGGGAAATAGATGTGCTGATAGGTACTCAAATGGTAACCAAAGGACTAGATTTTGAACACGTAAACTTAGTCGGTATTTTTGATGCCGATCGAATCATTCATTTTCCTGACTTCAGATCACATGAAAGAGCATTCCAGTTGATTACCCAAGTAAGTGGTCGGTCAGGTAGAAAACATGATAGAGGTCAAGTGATTGTGCAAACGAACCAACCCGATCATCCATTATTATTACAGATAAAAGAAGGGCATTTGGATTTGATTTATGGACAAGAACTTGTTGAGCGTCAAAAATTCAAATATCCTCCATTCTATCGATTGATTAAAATCATAATTAAAGGAAAAGATAAAAATATAACACATCAGGCGGCAAATGCATTGAATGTAATACTTCAAAAAAACCTCACAGAGAAACTTATTCTCGGCCCTATTGAACCCGTCATCAACAAAATAAGAAATTACTACTTGTTTGAAATCATCATCAAAATTGAAAGAAAAACAATACATCTCAAATCGATTAAAGAATTCATTCAAGGATCTCGTCATACGTTATTAGCTTTGCCCTCATTTAAATCTATACTCATCCATTTTGATGTAGACCCAATATGATAAATACCGCTCATATTATCTTCTTATTGATGACCCTACTCATCCTGTCACATTGTAACGAATGCGACGACTGCGATGGATTTATCTCTGAACCTACCGCCTCTTTTGCCTTTATTGATGCGGACAGCTTAGTGTGGGTAGAAGATAATCTAGAAGTGATGACTGATTCATTGTTATTTACTGATTCTGTCAGTGACCAGTTGTCTCTCATCTCTGAATTTCTTGAAGATAGCCTCACCATCCTTAATGATAGTATTGAAAATGGAGGACTATTGGAAGCTGAGCAACTCCTGATAACTGATCAAATCATTTTGATAGACAGTCTGATCTTTATCAATGAAGAATATGATGCTTATTACACAACAGAAATCGATACATTGAACATAATAAAAACGGCTCTGGTCAGTGGAAATGTTTTGGTAGATACAGTATTCAACTTATTCAACAATCAATATCAAATGTTCGAGGAGCTAATCTCCCAATATGAGATCCCGTTAAATTATAATGACAGTCTTTCATCTTTGGGATTTAGTATTGCAGGTCATCTTTATTTTATCAATCTACATCATACCAACGAATGGGTGATCGATGTGCGTGGTAATGCCAGTGTCTCTATTTCTAAAATTGATACCGTAGCCTCCGCACACAATTTTGCCAATATCATTATTCAATGTGAAAATTCATCCTGTAAAGCAAATGAAATCGTATTTACTTGTTATTATTAGTTTGCTCTGTATCAACTCGGCCGTGGCTCAAGATGATAGCCTTTTGATCCAAAAGAGGTCATTTCAACCTAGAATATATTGGGATTATGGTCAAACATTAATGCTCTGGCAAGAGCGTTTTCAGAAATATGAAGGAGGCCTTGAATGGCTCGTTTTTGATAAAGTGCAAATTTTCGCTGAGGCGGGTTACACGAAAATTAATCCTAATAACCTTTACAAAAATATTGATTATCAAAGTGAAGGTCGTTTTTATAGACTAGGAATGGGCTATTTGGCTTATCTAGATGAAGTCAATCGATTGGGTTTAGGTGTAAGGTTCGCTGAATCGAGTTTCAAAGATGAAGGAGTTATTTTTATCAATTCTGAAACCATTAATAGCCCAGTGAGAGATGATTTTGAAAGATCTAATCTTCAATCAACTTGGATGGAAATTGTTTTGAATTCTGAAAAACAATTAAGACTGAAGAAAGACGTCCCTGGTTCTTATTGGAATAAATTCTTTTCGATAGGAATCATGATACGTTACAAAATGCTCTTAGACTATCCCAGTTATCAACCCATCGAAGTTTTCAGTATACCTGGTTATGGCAGACTCATCAACAAAAGAAATCTCGGTTTCAATCTATTTTTAAAAATTAATTTTTAAAAATTCCAGTCCTCGTTCATGTGATTTATGGCCTCATAAGATGTCAAGTCAAAGTGACAAGGGACCATGCTTATGTAGTTGTTTTTTATAGCCCACTCATCGTGATCTTGACCTTTATCGTCGTTGATTAGGTTACCCACCATCCAATAATAATCTCTCCCGTAAGGATCGACGCGCAGATCAAAATCTTCTTTCCATCGGGCTTGCGTCTGACGACATATTTTTATTCCTTTAATTTGCTCATCACTAATGGCTGGAATATTCACATTAAGAGCTGTGTTCTTAGGCAATCCTTTGTTAAGCACTTCTTTTACAATTTTTTTAATAAATGGTATCCCATGAGAAAAATTACACTTGGGATTATAATCACACAATGAAAAGCCTATCGCAGGAGTCCCTTCAATAGCTGCTTCAATCGCAGCTCCCATAGTACCTGAATATAAAACGCTGATCGAAGTATTGCTCCCATGATTGATACCACTGAGTACCAGATCTACGCGCCTACCTTTCAAAATATGGTGTTTAGCTAATTTCACGCAATCAGCGGGTGTTCCACTGCATTCATAAGCCTCAATATCTTTAAAAATTTGATTTTTCTTTACCCTCAACGTTTCACTAACGGTAATAGCATGCCCCTTACCTGATTGGGGGCTGTCCGGAGCGACTAAAATAATTTCACCTAGATCTTTAACAGTGGAAACTAATTCAAATATCCCTTTTGAAGTAATCCCATCATCATTGGTGATGAGAATTAATGGTTTTTTCATAATTAAATAGAATTGTAAAAGGCGATGATTCTGACCAAGTCTCTAAGCTCGTCTGTTTTTAACCTGTTTCTTTTTATGAAGGTTTGAAGTTCATTTTTCTTCTTCGCTAAAATCCTAAATAGATCCTTCTTTGATCCACTGAACTGAATAATTTTGCCTGCTTTAGTAAGAAAAAAAAAGTCATATCTCACGGAAGGTTGAGAAACAATGGGTAGACCATAACCGTAACCCAAACTGGAAGTTTCCATAACGATCCTTTCTCGAGACAATAAGGATAGAACACTTTCATATTGGAGCTCAAACAATATAGGGGTCATATAATTTGATGTATTTTTATAAGGAATGGTATAAAATTTACGATAGCTTTTGTAATCCTCATCATAAATTTCAAAATATATCAGTTTGTGACTTGAAAAGGCAATCACAGCTTCTTTTTTGACCAAAGTGATCATATTGGTGGGAAAATCATACTTAATCTCACCGGAAATCGTATCTTGATCCGTAGTCACTACAATCCCCTTGTGCCACTCATCAGATGACAGCTGACCCAAGGACCAGGTCGAATAGCAAAGGAAAGCAATAGTAACAATAACGCGCATACTATTTCAATATATCATGTCCCATGCGATCTCGCTTGGTTTCTAAATATTTTTTATTATGGGCATTGGGGTCTACTTCAATAGAGATATTTTCTACTATTTCTAATCCATATCCAATCAACCCCACCCGCTTTTTTGGATTGTTAGTAATGAGTTTTAGCTTTGAAATCCCCATATCTCTAATAATCTGTGCTCCCACACCATAGTCTCTCTGGTCTCCCTTAAATCCTAAATACTCATTGGCCTCGATCGTATCCATACCACCCTCTTGAAGTTTATAGGCCTTCAGCTTATTGATTAGGCCAATACCCCTACCTTCTTGATTCATATAAACAACGGCTCCCCTACCTTCTTTTTCAACCATCCTCAAGGCGCTGTGAAGTTGTGTACCGCAATCACATCTACAAGACCCAAAAATATCGCCCGTAACACAAGAGGAGTGTACTCTGACCAAAACGGACTGATCAACTGTCCACGATCCTTTATAAAGTACCAAATGATCATCTCCTGTATTGGTTTGTCGGTAAGCTTTGAGCTTAAAGTCACCAAAATCTGTAGGAAGATTGACATTAATTTGCTCCTCAATCAGTGATTCGTTACTTAAACGATAGGCAATAAGATCATCTATTGATACCAACTTTAATTTGAACTTATCTGCAATAATTCTAAGATCTGGCAACCGGGCCATGGTACCATCTTCTTTGAGCACTTCTATTAAAACACCTGCGGGCCTCAGCCCTGCTAAGCGGGCAAAATCTATAGCTGCCTCAGTATGCCCGGCTCTTCTTAGGACACCCCCTTCTTTGGCTTTTAAAGGAAAAATATGGCCGGGCCTTCCCAAATCATTGGGTTTGGTGTTAGGATCTGCCAATGCCCGAATGGTCAAGGACCGATCCGAAGTAGAAATCCCAGTACTTGTATCTTTACTGTTCAAGTCAACACTTACCGTAAAGGGCGTCTCATGAAGGGCTGTATTCTTACCAACCATGAGATCAAGTTGAAGCTCATGACACCTAGCTTCCACCAAGGGTACACATAATAAACCACGTCCTTCTCTAGCCATGAAATTGACAATTTCAGGAGTGATTTTCTCTGCTGCACAAATAAAATCTCCTTCATTCTCACGATCTTCATCATCTACCACTACAATGACTTCCCCATTTTTTATAGCGGCTATGGCTTCCTTGATTGCATCAAGCTTAATATCTTCTTTCATACACTTGTTTTAACTAAATTAAGAATGATTATTTTACGGTTACGTTCCCTATAATTTTAGCGATTTCCATTTCGGTTTGCTTCAACTCACTAATTTCATCTAATAAAGCATCTACATCCCCTTCAATAGCAGTTTTTAATTTTTCATTTTGAACCTCAATAAGATGTTGTATCACCCTAAACTTAAGACGTAAAATATTTGAATAAGTGAGATCTTTAATAAAATCTTCTTCCAAGGGTATCTCAATATGGTATTTTTCCTTCCAAAATTCACTAATTTCATATTTTGGAGCACATAACTCTATGATGGTTTTCTGTATTTCTGGATCGTCAATAGATAAGAAATATTCAAAATTTAAGGGCAATTGGTCCTTATTTCGTTGAACCATGACCTTGAATATTTTATTATAGATTGGATGTGTAAATTCAATGTCTTCAGACTCACTGATAAAATAATCCCATAAAGTCATTTCATTTTCATCCGTCTTTTGGATGATCTCATCTCCATAATTTAAAAGTACTCTAATGCTTTCTTTTTCTTGATGTACAATGATTTTTGAAAAATCAGTAACTGCTACTTCTTCTGATTCCAAAGGAAGGATCCCCGAAGCTTCCTCAGTATCATTAAATGTATTTTGGTTTGATCTCTTCTGAGTAATTAAAATTTTATTTTGCTCTGCGATCAAGATGGCCTCACTGATTTGTAACAAATCGCTGCATTCTTTCAAATAAACCGATCTTTTGATGGCATCCTCGATTTTGGAGATGCTTTCTACAATGTCTCGGACTACTCCCGCCTTCTTAATCGGATCATCCTTAACGTCATCCATCAATAGCCCTGTTTTAAATTTTATAAAATCAACCGCTCCTTCCGTTAAAAAATGGACATAAGCAGTGGCTCCTAACTTATGACTGTAACTGTCTGGATCCTCACCATCAGGAAAAGTAACGGCCCTGACATTAAGTCCTCCTTCTAAGATAATATCAATACCTCTAAATGAAGCACGTATACCTGGCGCATCTCCATCATAAAGCACGGTTACATTCTGGGTATATCTTTTGATGAGTTTTACTTGATCTTTCGTCAAGGCAGTACCTGAGGAGGAAACTACATTTTTGATACCCAACTGATGCATAGATATTACGTCCGTATAACCTTCTACTAAATAGCAATTGTCTTCTTGTCTTATTTGTTGCTTAGATTGGAACAAGCCATACAGGACCCTACTTTTATTATAAAGTTCTGTTTCGGGTGAATTTAAATATTTTGGCTGATTTTTGGCTGCGTCTGATACAAGGATTCTGGCACCAAAAGCAATTGTTTTACCCGTGACGTTGTGGATGGGAAACATCACCCGGCCTCTGAAACGATCGTATATTTTATTTTCTTTACTTACAATCAAACCTGCTGCTTCCAAATTTTCTTTTGTAAACCCGCTTTTGATCCCTTTTTGATGAAAATGATCCCAAACATTCAAGCTATAACCCAAATTGAATGATTCGATGATCTCATCGGAAAAACCACGTTCTTTGAAATAACTTAAACCAATGGACTTGCCCTCCTCATGTGAATGCAATAAGTTTTGAAAATAGTCGGTGGCAAATTTCAATACAATGTATAAGCTCTCACGCTCATTTTGCGCTTCTTGAATCTCATCTGTTTGTACTTCTTCCTCAATAGCAATATTATATTTGGCCGCCAAGTATTTGAGCGCTTCAATATAACTTAAGCCGTCTACTTCCATGACAAAAGTAATGGCATCTCCACCTTTTCCTGAACTGAAGCATTTAAATATCCCTTTAGAAGGTACCACATAGAAGGAAGGCGTTTTTTCGGCCGTAAAAGGACTCAATGCTTTCAAACTTGAACCCGATTTCTTTAGATTTACAAAATCACCAACCACCTCGGCAATATCCATTGCCATTTTTATGTCATCTATTGTTGAAGGTTTAATCATTGAATAAAGTAATTCTTTTTCAAAAGTAACACTTATAGATTTTTGATGAAAACAAGTCCTGAACTAAACTTGTATAAAATTAGCATCCAAAAAATGGCCGTAACAAAAAAAGCCCTACTTAAAGCTCTCAGCAATGTACAAGATCCTGATTTAAAACAAGATCTCGTCACTTTAGATATGATACAGAACGTCAAAATTAAAGGAAAAAATGTCTATTTTGATGTCGTATTGACGACACCTGCCTGCCCTTTAAAAGAATTAATAAGAAAAGATTGCGAGGAGGCACTTTTGGAGGCCTTCGATACAACAGTCTCTTTTTCTATAAATATGACCTCAAACGTTACAACTATCAGTGATAGAGGTCCCCTTCTCCCTCAGGTGAAAAACATCATTGCGGTGGCTTCCGGCAAAGGTGGTGTTGGTAAATCAACCACCACAGCAAACTTAGCTGTCGCCTTAGCAAAAATAGGTGCCAAGGTGGGCATCATTGATGCCGATATTTTTGGACCAAGTATCCCCACCATGTTCAATTGTGAAAATGAACAACCCTCCTTAAAAGTAGAAGGTGGACGTAACATGATAATTCCTATCGAACAATATGGAGTACAATTAATGTCTATTGGCTTTTTAACGCCTACTGAGGACGCCGTCGTGTGGCGAGGACCAATGGCCAGCTCAGCGCTCAAACAATTCATTAGCGATACCAAATGGCATGATTTGGACTATCTCTTCATCGACTTGCCCCCCGGTACCAGCGATATTCATTTGACCTTAGTTCAAACCATACCTGTGACGGGCGTCATCATCGTCACTACTCCACAAAAAGTAGCCCTGGCAGATGCGCAAAAAGGACTAGCAATGTTCAAACAACCTCAAATTAACGTTCCGATTCTGGGAATTGTTGAAAACATGGCTTTTTTTGCTCCTGAAGAGTTACCTCATAACAAATACTTTATCTTTGGGAAAGAAGGGGGTGCCAAGTTTGCAAAAAAGAATGATGTAACTCTTTTGGGTCAAATTCCAATTGTCCAGTCTATCAGGGAAAGTGGTGACATTGGATATCCCGCAGTGATGACCCAAGGAATTACAGCTGATGCTTACAAAGAGCTTGCTGCAGGGTTAGCAAGACAAGTAGCCATCAGAAATGCCAAAGGGAATGAGACACAAGTCGTTGAAGTTACCGTTTAGTAAATAATGAGTTCAGATTTAAAAGAAAGAGTAGAGTTCGCATTGAGTAGTATTAGACCTTATTTAGAGGCCGACGGTGGTGATGTGCGGGTAGTAGAAATTAAAAAAGATACCGTGATGCTCGAGCTTTTGGGAAATTGCGGAACCTGCCCCATGTCTACCATGACCCTCAAAGCAGGCGTTGAAGAAGCTATTAAACGCGTGGCTCCAGAAATCATGCATGTCGAAGCATCGAATCTGATGCATGAGTCATGATGCTCATTTGATATTTTATTTACAAATTAATGTGCATGCGATTAAGCAGGCTCTTGTTCATAACGATTCTTTTTTCAGTCTTTGACGGCTTGGGTCAGAAAAGATGTGGATTAGATGGTTTTAATAGTCCTGCAGAGACAACAGAGCAGTTCGAAAAGTGGCTGTCAGACTATAAAAAAAATGGCCTTATCTTATTTAATAGTCCTAGAAAAGCCAAGGAAATCTTTCAAATACCTGTCGTTTTTCATATCATCCACCGTGGGGAAGACCTAGGAATAGGCACCAATGTCTCCGAAGAGAAAATCTTAGAACAATTGTCTATCTTAAATGACGATTTCGGAAGATTAAATAGCGATCAAACACTCACACCACTGGAATTTTTAGATGCGGCAGCCGATACTGAAATAACCTTTATTTTGGCGAAGCAAGATATTGAAGGTCTACCGACGCAAGGAATCACCAGACAACAAGGTTCTCAAAATACGTATAAGTTTTCCGAAGATAAGATCTTGTATGCAGAAAATTACTGGCCTGCAGAAAACTATCTCAACATTTACATTGCCGACTTGGAAGGCTATCTAGGTTGGGCAAATTTTCCATTTTCAGATTTAGAAGGTACTAACGAAATCAATAATGACAGGTTATTGGATGGGGTAGCTATTGATTACCAATGGCTAGGAATAAACAAAAATACGGGAAGTTTTGATAGTTATGGCAGAACGCTTACCCATGAAGTCGGGCATTATCTGGGTTTAAGACATATCTGGGGAAATCTGCAAAATTGTGATGCAGATGATTATTGTGAGGATACCCCTTTACAATCTACTTCTTACAGCGGAACATGCCCCTCTGATGCTGCGATCAGTTGTGAGACCTCTGACATGTATTCTAATTTTATGAATTATACAGACGATGCGTGCATGAATATTTTCACTCAAAATCAAAAAGAAAGAATGCATGTCGTTTTAAATAACAGCCCGCGCCGTAATACCTTAATGCATTCTCCCGCCTTAGACGACCCCATCATAGCTCTCAATGATTTGGGCATAAAGACCTTTAATGCCATCCGTTTGAGTGATTGTAATAGTCTCCTCTCACCAAAGATTGATGTCCGAAATTATGGAACCAACGCCATTGAAAATTTCTTGATCTCATTTTTCTTAAATGATTTGTTGATCGAAACCATTGAAATAAATGAGCGATATGAACCTCTGGAGACCGCTACCATCAACTTTCAATTGATTACGCTGAATGATTTATCTAACCCGGTTCTGACCTTCGAAATTGGTTTAGTTAACCAAACTGAAGATGGAAATTTGTCAAATAATGTATTAAGTTCATCTCTTCCAAACTATGCGACAGCAACCTTACCCTTTGTTATGAATTTTGAAGGAAATATTGAATTCGAAACGGCACTAGAGCAGGGTCAAATGAGCCATTGGGATACTGTCCATTTTAATACAAGTGATGACCTCAATCGAGCCCTCTCTATCGATTTTACAGCTGATACTACTGCATTAGGATTGTTTGATTACTTATTCACACCTAATTTTAATTTAAGTAATTACTCAATCCCCCAAATTTCATTCAACTATGCCTATCAAAGTACAGGATTAGATTATGAACAAGACGGTCTCATTGTTGCACTCTCTTATGATTGCGGTCAAAACTTTTATTCAGAAGATTATCTGGTTGAATTATATGGTACAAATCTAGCTACAGTAAGTTCAACGAGCTCGTCATTCTTTGCTCCAAAAGATTCTTCAGAATGGAAAAATATAACGATCGATTTGATGGCTTTCCAAAAAGAAACAAGTCTTCAATTTGCCTTTATTGGCCAATCAAGTACGGCTTCACAACTATATCTGGATGACATCAATGTAATTGATCTTGCCGATTTTGACTATGATCTGCATTTGGATACTCAAAATGAAGTGCCCTTAATTACTTGTGAAAATAAGCAAACAATTGGCCTTAATCTTGAGAATAGAGGTAATCAAATACGCAGTGATATTAGCCTTAATGTCTCTGTGAACAATATTCTTGAGTCTTCTAAAGTCATCACTAGCTCACTAGAACCCGGTCGATCTATCTCATATGAACTAGTTGTAGAGGGGTTAGAAACAGGCTTATCTAACTTTAAAGTTTGGGTCTCAACCCCAAATGGACCCACAGATCAAAACTTTGATAATGATACCCTTCAGTGGTCTACAACCCTCAATGATCTTGAAGTAGACTTACCTATCAGGTTGGATTTTGAAGATGCTCATGACTGGATCGTCACCAATCAGGAAAATAACCCCATCTGGGAAGCTACGAGTTTTGAAAAAAATACCTTTTTGATGGCCAAAGGCTATGAAAATATAGATTTAGGAAATGAAAGTTGGTTCATAAGCCCCTTATTATTTTCCGATTATTTAGATAGTTTAAGTCTTCGATTCGATTATGCTTACAAGAGAACACTAAATAAAAATGATCGACTGAGCGTTCTCATCTCTATAGACTGTGGAGCTCATTTTGATTATGTGCTTTTTGACAAAAACAGCGAGCAGCTAAGCGATATTCTTTCTGATGAGGGCTTCCTTATGGAAGCAAATTCAGTCTGGCAGAATGTATTCATTGATCTTAATGATTTTTTGGTTGAGGAATCACTCCGCATCGCCTTTGTTTTTAGCAATGGCAATGGCAATAATTTATATTTAGATAATATTGAGTTCTTAAATACTGGTAACTCGGAACGTCCACAGTTTGAGGACTGGGTCAGCTGCTACCCTAATCCAGTTTCAGACTACTTGAATCTCAGCTTTCATTTATCAGAAAAACAAGATGTCACCGTTCAACTTGTTGACATTTCAGGTCAAATACACCAAAAACTAGAGTACACTCAGTTATTGAATGAAACCGTGCAATTAGAGGTCCAAGACCTATCTGGGCTCTTTTTCCTAATAGTTACCGGACCCTATGAGCATTTTATTGAAAAAGTTATCATTAAGAACTGAAGGATTCTTTAGACTAAAGTTTTTAGAGTCAAGCCTAAAGTCTATTTTTGTCATCCTATGCCGAGCAAAAATTTAATCATTCTTTTTGGTGGTCGTTCGGTTGAGCATGAGATCTCTCTGCAATCTGCGACCAATGTGGTCAAGTATATTGATCCATCACATTTCAATCTTTCTGTGATTGGCATATCCAAAAGAGGCAATTGGTTTTTACTTGATCATCCCGAGCAAGGTATTGAAACAGGAAAAGAAATTTCCTTGTCTTTATCTGCAACCCATCCTCATTTTAAGATCAAAGCCTCTGGCACATCCATTGCCATTCAAATTGTGTTCCCTATACTTCATGGAACAGATGGAGAAGATGGCAGTATACAAGGTCTGATGCAATGTTTGAATGTCATCCTTATCGGATCAAGTGTATTGGGTTCGGCTATCTCAATGGATAAAATTGTATCAAAAAAACTTTTGGAACATGCGGGTGTTCCGGTAGTTCCCTACATGAGCTTTACCAAAGATGAAGAGATCTCTTTCGATAAAATCAAAAACCAACTGGGACTGCCATTTATCGTTAAAGCAGGTAATTTGGGCTCTAGTGTTGGTATATCAAAGGTAAATACGTTGGAAGACTTTGATGATGCCCTCACGGACAGTTTCAAATATGGACATGAAATTCTCATAGAATCCTTTGTGAAGTGTCGGGAACTTGAATGCGGAATCATAGGAAATGAGGCGCTTTCATCTACCCTTTCAGGTGAAATTATCCTTTTGAAAAATTACGATTTCTATACCTATGAGGCAAAATATCAAGATGAATCAGCCATAAGCGTTGAGATTCCTGCTCAAATCCCTATCGCAGTTCATCAACAAATAAGAGCCCTTTGTGAAAAAGCATTTATAATCTTAAAATGTAACGATTTTGCCCGTGTTGATGTTTTTCTGACACAAGAGAATGAGATATTCATCAATGAGATCAATACCATCCCTGGATTTACAGATGCTAGTATGTTTCCTGGTCTTTGGAAAAACATGGGTATCTCCTACCCCGAACTCATATCTAAAATAATTGAGATCGGTGAGGCGAGATGGCAGCAAGAGCAGCAATACATCACCGATTTAAATAGCCCCAATTAATAAAAAGATGCTGCACAAAATATTTAATTTTTTTAAAAGTATTGTGGTACCTAGCTCGATACTACAACTCCTGAAACAGCTACTATTTCTGACTGTGACTGGTATTTTAGCCACTTTTATATTTTTCTACATCTATCTACCAATCACTACAAATCATGGTGATACGCTGACTGTTCCCAATATTACAGGGGTTCATGTAGATGATCTTGACGATTATTTATCACTCAGAAGTCTTCGATATGAAATCAGCGTTGATTCAGGCTATTCATCGGAAATTCCACCATTGACCGTTTTGAAACAATTTCCCATGCCCAACGCTAAAGTCAAGGAATTCAGGAAAATATACATCACATTGAATTCAACAGACCCTCCGATGGTAAAAATGCCTGATTTAACGAATGGCTCATTGAAAAATGCCCTGATGATCTTGAATAACTTTGATTTGAAATTTGGTAAAACCAGATATGTAGCTGATTTAGCCTTCAATGCCGTCCTGATTCAAAAAATGAATGGAGAAGAGGTTATTCCTGGTACAAAAATACCTAAAGGATCAGTGATTGACTTAACTATTGGTGATGGATATGGCAATTCTAGCCTCGAATCTCCTTACCTCATCGGTTTAGATGCCGATATTGCACAAGTTACCATAACTGGTTCGGCCTTAAAGTTGGGAGCTATTGTATACCAGAACATAGATACTGCCGTTTTAATATCTATGGATGAATTTGACATTGCAGATACACTCAAGATTTCAGTTGAGGTCGGCCAAGTTGTCGATCAGTATCCATCTCCTGGCGAACCTATGGTCATTAAAGAATCCGTAAATTTATGGATCTATCATCCTGATTCATTAAATCATAACCCTTAAGATAGCAATAATGATGCGCTACATTATGGTTTGTCTAATTCTTTTGCTTCAATTTTCATTGTGGGGTCAAATCCAGCTAAAACCATTGAAAAGTATCAATGAGCCACGTTCCAATGGTAGAAAAGATCAAATTCTCAATACTTTGAATTTACCATTCTGGGATGATTTTTCGCAATCTCGAAATGTTCCTGACTCTCTTTTGTGGGAAAGTGGCAATTCTGTTTTTGTTAACAACAACCTGGCCATTCATCCGCCCTCTCAGTACGTGGCTACCTTTGACGGCACCAACATGAACGGTAATCCTTATGCCTTGAATAGCCTTTTTAATGGCGCTGGTGACAGCTTGATCACCCATCCTATCGATCTCAGTAAAATAGCACCCTCAAAAAGGTCTCAAGTACGCTTAAGTTTTTATTGGCAACTCTTGGGCAGAGGTGAAATTCCCGAATTGGAAGACTCCTTGACCGTCATGTTTTGGAGTATCGACAGTGCTTGGGTCTTGCAGGATCTTTTTCCAGAAGATGAAACCCTTTTTTCTCTTGTAGGTGGTTTGGATCAGTTAAGCTTAGATGCAGATAGTCTGCCGAGCTTTCAGCAAATAATTATTCCTGTATCAGGCAGTGAGTTTTATCACCCTTCTTTTAAAATTAAATTTCAATCTTTCAGCAGTCTCAATGGTATTTATGATACTTGGAACCTTGACTATATTTATCTTAATGAAAACAGAGACTTAGATGACTTTAGTCATCAAGATCGTACGCTCTCTACAGCGCCTAGCTTACTTTTCAGTCCTTATTATGAAATCCCATTGAAACAATACCTATCCGACCCCAGTAGTTACATCACCCCTCAATATACCACAGCCAATAACCTCTATGCACTGCCCAGCCCCTTGGAGTATGTCCATAGCCTGAACAATCAAACCAATGGAAATACCATTTCAACAGGAAGCGTCGCCCTGTTCAGATTATCTGCTTTAGAGGTGGGAAGGAAAGTAGAAGGATTGAGTATGAAAGCCTCTTTAATCAATACAGAAGATGATTCAGCAGTGATTGAATCTACTTTTACCTACAATACAGGGGATAAGTTTTTGTATGAACAAATCAGTACAGAAGGAGATACACTTTTTTCAAATACTAATTTGCGGACCAATGACACCCTTCGGCAGTATTACCAACTTAATGACCATTATGCCTTTGATGATGGGACGGCAGACTTTGCTGCAGGTATCAATTTTATGACGGGTAAGTTGGCGGTTCGTTTTGTAGTCAATGAACCTGATACGTTGACGGGCATGCAAATTAATTTTCCTTCCGTTAATCCAAGTTCAAATGGAAAGGGCTTAGAACTAATGGTTTGGGGTGAATTATTAGATTCAGGAGTACTCCATCGTCAATCTTTTCAAATTGTCAACAATGATCGACAAGACTTTAATGAAATTGTCTTTTCCCAAAATATCTATGTCAAGGATACCATCTACATCGGATTTAAACAGTTTACCGAAGATTACATCGGCGTGGGATTCGATAAAGACAACACTTTAGGAATGACCGCCATTTTTTCGAATACAGGGACTGAATGGGAACAAAATACGCGACTTCAAGGATCCCTAATGATAAGAGCCGTATTTGGCGAGGTCAATAACTTCATATTGGGAACTGCTAAAAATAAATTGGAAGCACGCATCTACCCAAATCCATCGGATGGGCTCATCAATATTTCTGAGGCCTATGATCATTATTTTTTATATGACTCATCAGGAAAAATTATGACTCTCGGAGATTTTAATCCTATTTTAGATTTCAGAGCCTATCCAAAAGGTGTATATTTATTAAACTTACAACGTGGATCAAGTTTGATTACTCAAAAGATACTTATCGAAAAATAATTATGGATATTGAGGTTTCAGAATTAAAAACCAGATTAAATAAAAGTGAAACTCTCAACTTTTTTGATGTAAGAGAGCCTTGGGAGCATGAAGAATCTAATATTGGCGCGCAATTGATACCCCTTACCAGTATTCCAGACCAACTTGATGAACTCAGTCCTTTGAAAGATCAAGAAATTATTGTCCATTGTAAGACGGGAGAGAGATCAAACCAAGCCAAAATATTTCTTGAGTCAAATGGGTTTACTCAAGTCAGAATTCTTCTGGGAGGCATTGAAGCATTCCTAGGGTAGCTTTAGGTAAATTTTATTAGTAAAACCTGGGCCTATCATCTTTTCCGTAATTTGGATATAAATAGATTTTGTGATATCTATCATACATATGAGGTGATTGAGCTGATCAATTAATCATTGGAGGGGTAATAGATAGGGCTTAATTCTTTGGGAAATGTGATGATTTTTAAAAAAAATAACCTTCACAAAAAAGCCTTACGTGAATACTATTCAAAGAGTTACGCAGGGTTTGCCAAGTTTTATAATCCAAAAGCACAAAAAAAACCAAGTGAATTTATCATCTTGGTTTTTCTTCTTCATATAAATTGGCTTATACCTATAAACAAAGAACACCCAAATGTTGCTAATGGTTGGAAGGGTGCATAAAACTTCTCAAATTAATCAGCCACGGGGATTCCCATCATCCCTCTTTGAGGTGCCCAGTTACCATGAATTACCTTCCAGCCATCATTAGTTCGAGTCCAGACACTAGAAGCGCGGGTTCTGTACGCAACTTCTTCGCCCCCGTCTACCGAATATCCTCCTTTAGCGTAAAAAGACAAAACAGCCGTACTCATGTCGGGTGAGAATTGACTGTGAAAATCATATAACTCTAAGGCACTCCATTTCACATTTGCTCCATCCATCACCTTAGCTGCGTCAAATTTGTAGAAGTCTTCTAGATTTGAATCCCCCGTGTACATGGGATTATTGGCATCCATGAGTGATAATGCAGTTTCTTGATCCCCTCCGGTGATCGCTACTTGAAGTTTATTTTGCATTTCAATCAAAGTTCTTACGATTTCTTCTTTGTTGTTGTAATGCCAGTACTTCTGTGCACTTACCAAATAGGGTGAACCTCCCGCATGAGCAAAATCTACCGCCTTGAGCTGATTGTCTAAGGCGTTTTGATAGTTACCTAATTCAAACTCTATCTCAGCCATGGTGTCATAAATATTGGGTCCATCGTGTAGGGTGATCGATTTTTGTCCGCTCTCCATAGCCTTAGCGTAATCAGCTGCTACATCTTCCCCGCGACCATAGCCATAGGTAATTGAATTGAGGACCGGTGACGCATATTTAGGGAATTTTTCTGCAAAAGCTATACTGGCATTTACATCTTCTCCTAGTGAAAAGTAATTAAACATCGGACTGTTGGGATAGACTGCTAAAGCCGCATTTAATTTTTCTTTTACTTGACCCTCACTAGCCCTCAGAATATCATACCAAGCTTTTTCCTCATCCGATAAACTCGAACGATCTATGCTGCCTAATTTGTCCTTTCTAGACCCCCAATCTTTATTTGCACTGGCAAGTCCCGCAATGATGATTTTTGCACATCCACAATCTGGGTCCAAAGTTAGGGCAGCTTTGGCTTGACCCAGAGCAATTAAAGGCTCCACATTTAATCGAGATTCGAGTGCCTCATTTGCGATTATGGCGGCCTTTTTTGAACAAGATGTTTTGGCAATCCATTGGGCATGGGAAGTCAATCCAAAAAGTAAACAAGTGATAATTAATAAATTTTTCATCCGTCTGATTGGTTTTATGTTTGAAGTAAAAATGTGTTTTAGTCGTGATTTTACATGTCTAAATCAAATACAATAATAACTAAAATTATTACTTTACTCAAATATTTTTAAAATACTCATTAATAGATAGTTATAAATATATAATTTTGAAACCAAATTATCTTTGGGACTTTACTAAAAGAAACACAACTTATTATATATCAATTAATTAAATCTAAGTAAATCAACTAAAGCTAGAATTTTTTCGTTAGAGTGAATTTTTATCTAGAACTGCCCAGCTTTTACTTTACCAAACCGACCAAAAGGTGCTGATAAAGTTACTGGTTCCTTATGGATTTGGCGCAACCTCTGCTTCCCTTCTCACTTCGAAGTATTTCGCTTTGTTGAGTTTTTGACTATGAAATATTTTCTAAATGACGGGTGTCATTAGAGGCTACTAATGAAAAATGATTTCCATCATAATTGACTTGATATCTGCACAGGTTGGTATGTTCAAAACTTTCCATTTTACTCAAAGAATCATACAGCAACCAAGAAAGTAAAATCCGTATGGCCCGTCCATGCATACAAATCAAAACTTCAGATTCATGATTTTGTTTCATGATATGAGCGATGGCCTCTCGCTGACGTGCCATCACTTGATTCGGAGATTCCCCTCCTGGAAACACGCGATCGTAATCCCCTTTTTGCCAATCACCCAAAACATCAAAATGTTTTTTTTTAGTTTCTGGGGTAAATGACTTCCCCTCTTGATCCCCCCAACTGATTTCATTGAGTCCGGTTAATGATTCATAAGGAACCCCTTTATTTATAAAATGTATCACCGACTCTTTGGTCCGTTTTAATGCCGACACATAAATTTTGTCCAATGCCAACGTTTGGTAAGTTTCAAAAAAGGCGTTCCCCTGTGCCCGCCCTTGATCATTTAATGAAGCATCAATGCCTTGCCCTTGGATGCGTCCTGTTTTATTGTAAGCGGTTTCGCCGTGGCGAATGATGTGTATGGTTTTTTTATTCAAAATTAACTGCCGATTTGAGAAAGCAAAAATATGATTTTTCCATCGAATTCTATAAAAGATGAATCCATCCGTTAATGAAAATGTCTCAAGAAGGATTAATACACATACCACTAAAAGCAAAAAATGAGAGAATTGTTGACCGAATGAACCCAATATAAGCGTCTCGTTGTATCTTTGAGAGCAAAATCTCCTATGTTTCCATCAACCCATACAGTAGACATGTTAAATGCGGCAGGTAAAGACACCTTGGTCGCACATTTGGGGATCGAAATCATGGAGGTTGGCGTTGACTTCATTTTGGCAAAAATGCCCGTCGATCATCGGACAATACAACCTATGGGTTTGTTACATGGCGGCGCTTCTGTCGTCCTTTCTGAAACCTTGGGAAGCCTTGCCGCTTCTTTATTAATTGATAAATCTATTGAATTTCCTGTTGGCCTAGAAATCAATGCCAATCATATTAAATCGGTAAAATCAGGCTATGTATACGGTAAGGCTAGCCCTATTCACGTAGGAAGAAGTACGCAGATATGGCAAACAGAGATTAGAAATGAAGCTGGAAAATTAGTTTGTACCAGTAAGCTTACCGTAGCGATAATTAAAAAGGATAATGGCTCTGCAAACCACTAAGACCCATTTAAATACCCTAACCTTTGAGACGCCGTCAGCGCTTTGGAGTGCCTTGATGGACAGTGCCTACCCAGTGGCTATTTGGCGCCTTCCCAATGACCCTTATGTACATGGAATTTCAGATTTAAGACCTCAAATACAAAAACATCAAAAGCTAGAAGATGCCGGTACGGGCTTTTATATCAATCCTTTTTTAAAGCATCATCCGAGTGAGCCACAGCTGATCAAAGGTGATTTGATTATTAAATGGCATCAAAAGAAATGTGTACAAAACTCCCTTGATCCGCTGCTGAATGATCGAGAAATTTCCGATTTTCAAAAATCCATGGGGAATACCCATCGAGCCCTTCACCAAAAGATAGAAAACTCCGCTCATGGATTTCGTAGCGATGTCGTTGAAGCTGTTCAATGTATTAAGAAAGGTATCTTTGACAAAGTCGTTTTATCTCGATTTGATGATCAAGCCTTGCCTGCAAATTTTGAGCTCATGAAAGCCTTTGAAATGGCTTGTGATACCTATCCAAATGCCTTTATCTATTTAGTTTCTACCCCCAATTTTGGCTGTTGGTTGGGGGCTACACCAGAAACCTTACTTGAAATCAAGGACCATCAATTCAAAACCGTTTCTTTGGCAAGCACCCAAAAACTGAGAGCTGATCAAACTATGAATGAGGTCCTTTGGATGCAAAAGGAAATTGAAGAGCAGGCCATGGTCAGTCGATACATCATCGATTGCTTCAAAAAAATAAGACTGAGAGAATATCTAGAAAATGGACCTAAAACAATTCAAGCAGGTCGTATGGCACATCTAAAGACCATTTATCAGGTAGATATGGAAGCGGTAAATATGCCTGAACTCGGCAGCACCATGCTGGAGCTTCTCAATCCTACATCAGCGGTTTGTGGCATGCCCTTGCAACCTGCACTGGACTTCATCAAGAAACATGAAAAATACGATCGTGAATTGTACGCAGGATTTTTGGGGCCTATCAATATCTCGGGTTATACCCATCTGTTTGTCAACCTCAGATGTATGAAAATCATGGGAAATACCGGACGGTTTTATGCCGGTGCAGGTATTACAGAAGATTCTAATCCCGAAAAAGAATTTGAGGAGACCCAGTTAAAAATGCAAACTTTGAAAAGAATTGTATTTCAGTCATGAATCAAATTCATTTTGATACTTCTGAAATTTGTTGTCAATTAGGCATTCGAGATGCGGTATTTTCTCCAGGGTCACGCAATACTCCTTTGAGTATTAGCTTTTCGAGGCATCCCCACCTTCGCACCCGTGTGGTGGTGGATGAAAGGTCCGCTGGATTCATTGCCTTGGGCATCGCACAGCATACCCAAAGACCTGTCGTACTTTGTTGTACTTCTGGGACAGCCTTGCTCAATTATGGTCCTGCAATTGCAGAAGCCTATTACAGCCGGACTCCATTGATCATTATGAGTGGTGATCGACCTTCAGAGTGGATTGATCAATGGGATGGGCAGACCATCCAACAGCAAAATGTTTTTCAAGCATTTGTCAAAGCATTTATTCAGATGCCCACTTCCCTTGATTTTGAAGATGCTCGTTGGGCCTATCAAACCAAAATAGCGCAGGGTTGTCATTTAGCTACCCATTCAAGGCGTCCCGTACACTTAAATTTTCCTTTCAGAGAGCCCTTTTATCCAGATAAAAATCAAAAACTTGCGTTCAGTCAAGACCTCAAAATCATCAAAAGCTATCCTGCTAAAAAGCAAGCCAACTGTGAGGGGTTGATACATGACTGGGCGAAGGCTACCAAAAAAATCATTGTCATTGGACAAGGTACTTTATCTGAAGATTGTAAAAATCAACTGCGCCGTTTGGCTAGTCAAGGCATTCCGATCATAGGAGACATCATTTCAAACGGACACACTTTGACAGATGTGATCCAACACCAAGACCTTTTCCTCATTAATAGTTCCCTTCAAGAACCCTTAACGCCTGATCTGGTGCTGACTTTTGGAAGATCTATCATTTCAAAAAATCTCAAACTTTTTTTAAGAAAAAGTGCAGCCATTCAATGGCATATCGACCCCCAACCTGAGCTACAAGACCCCTACCAGCGTCTTTTGGGTGTGATAGAAGGTAACCCAGAACAGGTGTTGAATAAACTCATAGACCCGGGCCAGCCGTCCAAAGTATTTGCCAATCACTGGCAAATGGCCCAACGCCAAACGGCAAAACTCCTCAACCAATATCAAGCCCCGTTTAGCGAATTTTCAGCCATGCAAGTGGTCTTAAAAAAAGTACCTCGAGATATCCAAATACACCTGAGCAATAGTATGCCTGTGAGATATGCCAATTTCCTGGGCATCGCACCATCCAAAACTAGGGTTTGGGCGAACCGCGGCACCAGTGGTATTGATGGTAGCAATGGCACTGCAGTAGGTCATGCCCTCTCTTCAGATCAATTGTCCCTGCTACTAACGGGCGATTTAAGTTTCCTCTATGACCGCAATGCTTTTTTTCATAATGAGGATTTATCCCATATGAGAATCGTCGTATTTAATAATTTTGGTGGTGGCATCTTTGACTTGATCCCAGGTCCCGAAGCCTTGGATCCAGCAGAAAAAGATAAATTTTTGACGACCCCACATCAAAAAGACCTAAGCCATAGCGCCTTGGACTTAGGTTTTGACTACGAAAAATGTATAAATTCATCAGAATTAAATGCAATATTGATCCGTTTTTTTGAACCTTCTAACAAAGGAAAATTGTTGGAGATTCAGACTCAACACCCCATAAATAAACAAGTTTTTCAAGCATTAAAAAAAATCATTTATGACTACCCATTCATTTAAGTGGACCTCCATCAAGTCCTACGAAGACATCAAGTTTGATTTCTTTGATGGCATTGCTAAAATTACCATCAATCGACCCGAGGTATACAATGCCTTTAGACCCGAAACCAATATAGAGATGATGGACGCTATGGACATCGCTCGAGAACGACAAGATGTGGGCGTGGTGGTCTTTACGGGCATTGGAGATAAGGCCTTTTGTTCGGGTGGGGACCAAAATGTCAAAGGTGTGGGGGGTTACATCAGTGAAAATGGTGTCCCACGATTAAATGTGCTGGATTTACACAAAAAAATTCGTGAAATACCCAAACCGGTGATCGCCATGGTCAATGGCTACGCCATTGGTGGTGGACATGTCTTGCATGTAGTCTGCGATTTAACCATTGCAGCTGACCATGCTAAATTTGGACAGACGGGCCCCAAGGTCGGGAGCTTTGACGGTGGATTTGGATCCTCTTACCTAGCGCGACATGTAGGTCAAAAAAAGGCCCGTGAAATCTGGTTTCTCTGTGAACAATACACAGCAGCGGAAGCTGAGACTATGGGCATGGTCAATAAAGTAGTGCCATTGGAAGAGTTAGAGGCCATCACCGTGCAGTGGTGCCAGACCATTATGCAACGAAGCCCCATGGCCATACGGATGATCAAACGCGGACTTAATGCTGAGCTGGATGGTCAAAGAGGTTTGATGGAATTTGCAGGAGATGCGACTCTCATGTATTATATGATGGAAGAGGCGCAAGAAGGCAAGAATGCTTTTTTAGAAAAACGGGCTCCTGATTTCAAGAAATTTCCGAAGTTTCCCTGATCTTTATAAACAAGATCCGGCAAACGTAATGGTTTGATCCTCTATTTGATAATCAAAACCAAATACCTCGGCAATGGCTGCAGCAATTTCTTTGGGAGTCTGCTCTTCATAACTGCGACTTAGGCGACATTGGGAAGCTGTTTTGTCTATAAATTTGACTTGATAACCATAGACCCGCTCCATCACTGAAGCCACTTCACTCAGTGGAGTATTTTGAAAGAATAAGGTTTGATTAGCCCATGCTAGAAAGTTAGGATCCTTATTGACCGTTTTAATGACCCCACGCGTATTGGCTTTGATGCGACCAATTTGGCCCGGTTTGATGTTCAAAGAGGTGCGATTTCCTTTGTAATTATCTCTATTTTGTGTGATTTTCACCAAGCCTTCAGCTACCGTTAGATTTGTCTCCTTGGCATTACTTTCAAGGGTAAAAATAGCATTTATAGCGGTTATCTCGGCCAAATCAGTCACCACAACCAGTGGCCTATTTTCTGTTTCTTGGGCTTCAAAATAAACCAATCCCTCCATCATATACTTTTGCTGATTCGGTGCAACTTGTTGAGGAGTCAATTGTGATGACTTATATAATTTCGTCGTTGTCTTGGGCGTTAAAGTGACGGGTGTAGTTAGGCCGGTTTCGGTTCCTGATAATCCATTCCGATAAACTAAGATAAGTATCATGACCAAAAAAAGTGCCATTAATACATAAGTTGTTTTGGTTATTTTTTTTAAATGCGTCAACATTTTTTTTCTTGTAATATCTAAGGTCAGATGGCTTCCAAATCTCATATTTTCCGTCCCATTCAATGGGATTGCAAAGATGTGAATACTTTTTTTTAAAACCCAATTCTATATCAGAGAAGCTGATAAATCATAAGTTGGCAAATCACTAACAAGAAATGATAATTAGCTAAATTTATGGCATAATACTTATCAGATACAATCAAAAAAATTGCGCATTCACTTTAAACGCCTTTCTTTAATACTACATAAAAATGATTTTAAACCATTTTTGACTAACAGTAATTTCCATACCTCCTTGACCTCAGAAGAGCTGTGGATCCTAAAAATGGCCGATGATTTACAAGAAGGTCTAACTGATTTTTCATTTCAATCTTCAGGATCAACTGGGACACCCAAGAAAATAACCTTGAGCAAAGATCAATTGATACAGAGTGCCAAAACGACCTTGTCCTATTTTTCCATAAAACCTGATGCTCGCTTCTTGCTGTGTATTCATCCACAATTCATAGGTGGGGCCATGCAGATCGTAAGAGCTTTTGTCAACCAAGGTCAGCTCGATGTCTTAACTCCTCAAAGGATATTAGATTTAGATCATACAAAGTATGATCTTGTGTCTATGGTGCCTTTACAGCTAAATAAACTCTACAAGGATTTAAAAAGTCATCTAAATAATTTTAATCACCTCTTAATCGGTGGCGCAATGCTGGATCCCCAACTAGAGGAAAAAATTGCAGCAGACCCCTTAATAATTGCTAACATATACACCACCTACGGCATGACCGAGACGGCTTCGCACATCGCAGTGAAACGCTTGGGCTCCCCTATTTTTAAAAGAATAGGACATTTAAAGATTTCAAAAAATAATTCCTCTTGTCTTAAAATTAAAGGTTTAATCACCAAAAATCAATGGCTACAAACTCAAGATATCGTCGAATTGATTGATGAAAATACATTTAAATGGTTGGGTCGTCAAGATTATGTCATCAATTCGGGTGGATTAAAGGTTCATCCTGAGAACATAGAACATCACCTCAACAAACAAACCAATCAATCCTTGATGATTACCTTCCTACCCGATGAAGTATTGGGACAAAAGGTGGTACTTCTATTAGAGGGGGCACTGATTCCTACCTTCGATTATTCCTCACTGCACCCTTACGAGAAGCCAAAAAAAACATTGAATATAAAAAAATTCATATATACCAAAAACGGAAAAATAGATAGAAAAGCTACGCAGAAACTCATTGGAAAATTAAGACCATTTTAAGTTTTTAACTAACGATAAGTTCTCTCTTTGAAAGATCCTTTTTTTACTTATACCGGTATCCAATTACTTTAGTACCCGTACCTCCAAGGTTTAATCAACGCTCTCAAAAGCTCGCTATTGAAATCAATCAAGAAATAGAAGAATTGTATCAAAAACTGAAAAAAAGCTATTGAAAATGGTCATCTCTATCGAAAAAAAGATCTGAAAATTTCAGAGTTAAGCTTAAAAGGTAACCACATTCCAGCTGAGATTGGAATTGTTTTGAATGAAAATAGATTCGACAATTTTAAAGATTTTTGTAATCATTATCAATTACTAGATGCTGAAAGACGATTAGACCGGGGTGATCTAAATAAAAATACCATGTAATTGATTTACGAAAAATCCGGATTCAATTCTCATCACACATTTATCCGATGTTTTCGCGTACAATATGATATGACCGCCATAGAATACCATGAAAAAAGACGTTAGCCACTACATCCAGTTAATGAATCTATCGTCTAGAAATCAATATCGAACAAGTTGAAATGGAAAATACAATAATAGTATTAAACCACTCGTAAATCGTAATCCTGACGGACTAAATGGGGTATGGATGGAAATGGATCATTGATCTATCCAACGATCTTTTATTCTTGACTAAAAAACTATATCTACCGCTAGGCTAAATGTCCGTACTTCTTAATGCTGTAAGCAGATATTACCCCAACCAAAGCCCCAAATAAATGAGATTCCCAACTAACCGCTTGATTCAAATCAAAAACAGTATAAACCAAACTACCATAAACAGCCAGAACCGTGATAGAAACAATCAGTGCTCTAAATTTACCATCAAAAAAACCAATGGAAATTAAAAAAAAAGCTAATCCATAAATCAAACCACTTGCGCCAATATGAAGAAAGGTTCTTCCAAAAAACCAAACTAAGATATTGGTAAAGAAATAGCATTGGAGAAATATCCTATTAGCAATATTCGGATAAAAAAAGTAAAGAATCGTCCCCAAAAATAAGACGGGTACTGAGTTGGAGGATATATGATTCAAATTTCCATGAACCAATGGACTCGTAAATATTCCAATAGTACCAAAATAACTCCTGGGTAAAATACCCAAAAAGCCGAGGTCAATATTAAAAAAGAAACTTACCGAAAAAAAAAGCCACATTAGCAGGAGAAATCTGAAGGGCCTAAGAACGGAAGATCTAGCTGCAGGATGCATATAGTTTAATCACGTTAAGCATAAACCTTCTAAGTTTGATATGAAAAAAATAATTTCTATTTTATTGAGGAGAACGAATCATTTTCAGGGTTAATAATTTAGCTTCCTCATACGTCACTGACATATAACCCAAAATACCTCCAGAAGCCTCTGCGATTCGCTTGGCCCAATCTTCGATACTATCATAAAATTTCATCGCAAAATGCTTATCCAGTTTGGGTAAAATCAAATTTAATTTTCTCAACTCTTGGATAATATCACCGTTCCTTATTTCTAAATCATCTGATGTTTTTGCAATACAAGTAAGTAATTTTTCTTCGAAATTTTGTCCGACTAGTTGATAATAGCCAGCTAACTGTTTGGTCACATTTTGCTGTTTAGTATACGCCAACAAAATAGCCTCTTTTTTCTCTTTCTGATCAATGTTGCCATCTGCACCGGCAATCAAAACAGAGACGAGAATAGGAACACTCAACATCAAATCAATTTCATCCTCACGTAATTCTTCAAATTCCTTTAACATGTTATTGTTTTTCCTTTTTTATCAACACGAAAATACATCAAAAAATAACCCATCAATAATTTTAAATAAAAAATTATTTTTTCTTACTTCATTTTTCAGATGGGACTTAATTTACCCATAATTTCAGGTTTTTTGTTCCATATATAAAGATCTAAAACTGCCAAAACACGTGCGATCATTTCTCGCATCCTCACTTTTGTAGGTACCGATACCCTAGCCGATTTTGGTGAAAATCCATAAACCTTTAATCCATAATAATTAGCTATAAACAGCGCCCGATACAAATGAAATTCTTGGGTAATGATAATGAAATTTGATTGGCCAAATATCTGTGCGCAACGCACTACCGAATCTAAAGTTCGCAATCCAGCATAATCTAAAGTAACTGCTGATTCAGGAATACCTCTTTCCTTCAATGCGTTAAGCATGTCAATAGGCTCGTTGTAGTATACACTCCTATTATCACCACTGACCAAGATATGACCTATAATTCCGAGCTCAAAAAGCTTGGCCGCAGCATTCATCCGTTCTTCAAAGAATTCATTTTTGATCCCCTTGGCCGAAAATCGAGAAGTACCAAGTACTAAGCCCACCCTTTGAGCAGGGGGCCAGACCTCTTCTTTGAATATTTGTTTTGAGGTACTAACTAGTATCCAAATATTGAGAGATAATATGGAAAAAAATCCAAATCCCAAAAAAATAAACATCCGCTTAAACCATTTTTTCACAATCGGTTAATGTGTTTGTTATTTCCCAACAAAGCTAAAGTATTTATAATTAGATGCCTCTTTGCTGATCGTTTTAATCAAATAGCCCTATTTGATTATCTTCACGCTCTACCTCTTCTTGAATAAAAGATTTTAATAATTCAATGTCTTCCTTTTCAGGTTTTTCAAGCTCACCCTCATTGATAACGGCTTCAATTTTGACTAAATTTTGTAAGAGGAATTTGTTCCCCAAGGCTTTCCAGCCTTTAACATCTATTAAAGTATCCAAATTTAAAATTTTCTGCACTTTTTTGTTTTTCTGCCTATACGTCACAGATACTTCTACGTTTACATCATCACTGACAAAATACAATTTTGAATTTTTGGTCTCTGGGATGAAGAAAAAAGGTTTTTGTGTTTTAGCAGTCTCGATTTTAAACCTTTTTATAAAAAAAGCTTTGGTACTACCTTCCTGGTAG
Source organism: Flammeovirgaceae bacterium UBA976 (assembly GCA_002292365.1). Taxonomy (GTDB): domain Bacteria; phylum Bacteroidota; class Bacteroidia; order Cytophagales; family Cyclobacteriaceae; genus UBA4465. The sequence goes on along the minus strand of DBBU01000027.1, from coordinate 32,134 downwards.
ATCCCTGTAATGATACCCTCAGGTATAAATTTAGTCAAATGGCATATGTTTTTGGATTCATAACGATTACTCATTTCAAATGTGGTCAACTCATAATAACCGTCATAATAAAAAACAATGATCAAATCTTCTGCTTTGAAATTGCCTAAATGGAGACCCCGCTCGTCCGTATTTAAACGACCAATTACTTCATCATACCAAATATCTAGTCCACCCAAAGTAGACGCTCCTGCCGTTTTCAGTTGCACCTTTCTAACAGGATACTTAGTCACCATATTTCCAGATGCCAAGCGACCTTTGATTTCATAATCTGCAAAATCAATATCAAAAAATTTCTTTCTAGCCGTACTCGCCGCAGTCAAATTAACGGTAACTATCTCTGCCTCTCCATTGCAATTAGCCGTAAAATACAATACCTCAGATCCTTTGGCTTCTTTAGCCAAACGATACTCCTTGTCGCGGGTCACACTCAATATATTGAATCGCTTAATCATAGATCTTCCTGAAGATCCGTCTTTATAAATCATATTGTAAACCATGCGGTCGTCCCCTTTCTTATAAACAGCGACATGGATGATGTCTTTGCCCACAAAAACTTTATCCTGAATTCGGCTAACCACACAGACCCCATCTTTTCTAAAAATAATGACGTCATCAATATCTGAACATTCAGAGATGAATTCCTCTTTCTTAAGACCCATCCCTATAAAACCCTCCTGCTTGTTTACATAAAGTTTGGCATTATTAGCTGCTACAAAAGCTGCTTTAATGGTATCAAAATTTGCGATTTCAGTCTTTCGTTCTTTTCTCTTACCGTATTTCTCGAGTAACCGCCGATAATATGAGATTGTAAATTCAGTCAAATGATCTAAATTGTAAAGCGTCTGCTTAAGTTCCTTTTGAAGCTTATTCATCATCTCATCTGCCTTAAAAGCATCAAACTTTGATATTCTCTTGATTTTAATGTCAGTCAGACGAACCAAATCTTCCTCAGTAATCTGGCGATAAAATTCCGATTTAAAGGGAGTTAAACCTTGATCAATAGCTTGAAGTACGGCTTCCCATGTTTCAGCTTCTTCAATATCCCTGTAGATCTTATTTTCAATAAATATTTTTTCAAGAGAAGAAAATAAAATTTTTTCGAGGAGCTCATTTTTACGTATTTCTAACTCCTGCTTCAAAAGATCTACCGTTTGATCCACGCTGTGTTTAAGGATTTCTTTGATCCCAACAAAATGGGGCTTATCTGCGATAATGATACAGGCATTGGGTGAGATAGATACCTCACAATCAGTAAAGGCATATAAAGCATCAATCGTGATATTGGGGGACACGCCACTGGCCAATATAATTTTAATTTCTATTTCAGCAGCAGTATTATCAATGACTTGTTTGATTTTTATTTTCCCTTTATCATTGGCCTTAACAATGGAGTCAATCAGTGATGAAGTCGTCGTTCCATAAGGGATTTCTTTGATCAGTAAAGTCTTACTGTCATCCTCTTCTATGACCGCTCTCACACGGACCTTGCCCCCTCTCTGGCCATCATTATAATCCGATACATCTATTTTGCCTCCTGTTTGGAAATCAGGGAATAACTTTACAGATCTTCCTTTTAAAATACTGATACAGCCATTGAGCAACTCTATAAAATTGTGTGGTAACATTTTGGTTGAAAGCCCCACGGCAATACCCTCTACTCCTTGAGAAAGTAACAAAGGAAACTTGACAGGAAAAGTAACTGGTTCTTTTTTTCGCCCATCATAGGACAATTGCCAACTGGTGGTCTGCGCGTTAAAAATAACATCTAAGGCAAACTTTGACAAGCGTGCCTCGATGTACCTAGAGGCTGCAGCACCATCGCCAGTACGTACATCACCCCAGTTGCCTTGCATTTCAATCAATAAATCCTTTTGGCCTAAGTTTACAATCGCATCTGCGATGGAGGCGTCTCCGTGAGGATGAAATTGCATAGTCGTCCCGATGATGTTGGCCACCTTATTGAAGCGACCATCATCTAATTCTTTCATGGCATGCAAAATTCTTCTTTGCACAGGTTTTAAGCCATCCTCTATTGCAGGAACCGCTCTTTCAAGAATTACATAAGAAGCATAATCAAGAAACCAATTTTCATACATCCCTGTGACAGGAAGTACTTCGTGAATCTCATCTTCTTTTAAATCTTCATCCATATTTCTTAATCATTCTATTCACGCCATTGCTCACTTATTTCCCCTCAAGTTTCATAATTGTATCCATAAAGCTTTCTAAATACGGGACAAAACCCGTGTAATGATCCGCGCCTTCAAAAGTGGTCAATTTGATGATCTCCGGTGGCGATCCAGAGGCCAAGAAAACATCGTAAGTATCAACTGTATTTTGATAAGGAACTGTTATATCAGCATCTCCATGATACAAGTACATCGGAATCTCTGGTATCCAATCCAATAAACTGTTTTGCTCAAAAAGTTGAGAAATTTCTGAGTATTTTTCATTATCAGGTTTTGACAAAAATCCGGGTGCAATCAATACAGCGACGGTATCATTCAACTGACTGTTTATCTGAGATCCATCAGAAAGGCCATCAAAAATATTTATGATTCGTTGTGCGTAGGGTTCATTAAAAATTTGTTGTGCCAAGGCCGTATCGATATCGTAATACGTTCGGTAAGATTCTGCAATATAAGCCATGAAATAAGGGGTTTCATATACTTCTTGGTCAAAGAAAAAATCACGCACACCCTTCATATCATAGCCTCCTGCTGCTGGAAAAGATGCCTTCAAATCAAAATATTCAAGATCATACTCTTCTATATATTTATGTGTGGCCATTGTCACATACCCACCCCCAGAGTAACCGCTTAAATATAACTCTCCATCCGAGTTGATTTCTTCTTGTTTTAGCAATTCTCTGATAGCTCTGAGTCCATCAATCACTACCAGAGCAGAGGTTTCCTCAACATAATAAGGATGCATGATCTCCTTAGAACTACCAAATCCTATGAGATCGGGTACCACTGTGATAAGACCTGTTGAAGCCATCGCTGCATATAAAAATGTTTGAATATCCACCATTGACAATTTACTTGGAGCCTCATCATTTGCTGCAATGGTCCCATGTGCAAATAATAGGTAACTAAATTTCTCTCTGTCTCCAAGAGGTATGTATGCCATGCCAGAAGTAACTATATTAGATCCTTTATAGAGTGTTTCATAAGTTATTTCCCATATTTGGACATCATATTTCATCTGAGATAGAGGAAAGTCCAGACCACTAGAGGAAATTAAACTACTGATATTAGTTTTCGATGGTTTACTCATTTTGTTAGCTGAAATCAAACGAACTAGTATTTGATCTTCTTCCTGCAGCCCAATCAATGCCTCGTCGTTATCACATGAGGTCAAAAATAGACCCGTGAGCAAGAACAAATTAAAAAAAATAATAGTTTTTATCTTTTTACGTAATCTCATATTCTTCTGATATAGTTACCTTTTCTTCATGAATCAAATCTTTCTCCACCCTAAGTTTGTGAATGATGAACTGCTGACGATCTGGCGTATTTTTTCCCATATAGAAAGACAATAAATCTTTGATTTTAGTTTCCTTTCTCAAAATAACAGGTTCAAGACGTATGTCTTCTCCAATAAAAGCTGCAAATTCATTGGGTGAAATTTCACCCAAACCCTTAAATCGAGTGATTTCTGCATTTTTTCCTAATTTCTCAATCGCTGTTTGGCGTTCCAGCTCATCATAACAGTAAAATGTTTCCTTATTATTTCTGATACGAAAAAGAGGGGTATCCAAAATAAATATATGACCGTTTCTGACCAATTCAGGAAAAAATTGCAAGAAATAAGTCAACAAGAGCAAGCGAATATGCATCCCATCTACATCCGCATCCGTAGCTATAATGATTTTTTTATACCGCAAACCTTCGAGCCCGTCTTCAATATTTAAGGCGTGTTGCAATAAATTAAATTCTTCATTCTCATACACCACCTTTTTGGTGTGGGCATAGCAATTAAAGGGCTTACCTCTCAAACTAAAAACGGCCTGAGTTTGTACATCTCTGGTCTTGGTAATGGACCCACTGGCCGAGTCTCCCTCGGTAATGAAGATCATACTGTCATTTCGACGCTCTTCGGCTAATTTCTTGTCATTGAGATGTACCCGACAATCTCTCAGCTTTTTGTTGTGCAAATTGGCTTTTTTGGCGCGCTCATTTGCCAGTTTTTTTATCCCTGCTATTTCCTTTCGCTCCCGCTCGGATTGCAAAATACGTTTTAACAACAGACCTGCTGATTCGCTGTTTTGATGCAAGTAGTTATCTAATTCCTTTTTGATAAAATCGTTGACGAAGGTCCTCATTGTAGGACCCTCTGGCCCTAAATTTTGAGATCCTAATTTGGTCTTGGTCTGAGATTCAAATACTGGCTCTTGTACCCTGATTGCGATGGCCGCCACAATACTTGCTCTGACGTCCGCCGCATCAAAATCTTTTTTAAAAAATTCTCTGACCGTCTTAACAACAGATTCTCTAAAAGCGGCCAAATGCGTCCCTCCCTGGGTCGTATATTGACCATTTACAAAAGAGTAGTATTCTTCTCCATATTGATTTGAATGGGTCAAGGCAATCTCAATATCCTCTCCCTTCATGTGCATGATAGGGTATCTGATACTCTCTTCATCTGTCTTACGTCGCAAAAGATCAAGTAAGCCATGCTCTGAATGGTATTTTTTGCCATTGAGCACTAAGGTCAACCCCGCATTCAAATAGGCGTAATTCCAAATAAGATTATCTAAATAATCAGGAATAAAATGAAAATTTTTAAAAATAACGTTGTCGGGCTCAAAAGTGATGTGAGTCCCATTTCGGTCTGAAGTACTGACTACCTGAGCATCAGAGGTAACCTCTCCTTGATTAAATTCAGCCATTTTGGTCTTACCCTCACGAAATGACTGCACCTTAAAATAACTAGATAAGGCATTGACCGCCTTAGTACCTACTCCGTTAAGGCCTACTGATTTTTGAAAAGCCCCAGAGTCATATTTACCACCCGTATTAATCTTAGAAACGCAATCTATGACTTTTCCTAAAGGAATACCCCTACCATAATCTCTAATTTTAACTTTATGATCACTGACTTTGATATCGATCGTCTTACCAAAGCCCATCATATGCTCATCTATACAATTGTCTATGATTTCCTTGACCAATACATAGATCCCATCATCATGCGCTGAACCGTCGCCCAACTTACCAATGTACATCCCTGGACGAAGTCGGATGTGTTCTTTCCAATCTAAGGACTTTATACTTTCTTCGGTGTAGTTGGAATTACCTGTTGCCATTTATAATAATTGAATATGTTGGATCGTTGTAACCAAGTGGGAAATTATTAAAAAAAAAGCAGGTATTGTTAAAAAATATTTACTTGACATTCGACTTATTATTTAAGTAAATACAATCAAAGTATTGAATTACAAGCATTTAATTAGTCTAATGATTTTTTGGTAGACATGAAATAAATTGCTAAACCCATCCAAATCGTCAATAATATCGGACCTAAATAATTTAAATAGGCATAACTCGATAGCTCAAGACTTGACGTATTGTTGAGTGCTCCAAGAAATCCTATCAGAAAACAGATATAAAAATTGACCACGACGGGAAGCGCGGCAAACCAACCAGCTGAAAGGATTCCAAATCGTTGCGCTATTTTAGGTGCTACGATCTTAATCAATAACCACAGAAAAATATTGATCACCAAGAAGACAAACGCACCCAGATAAAAAAAGTCGGTTCGGTGCAGGGTAGAACTAGAGGTCTTTAACGAAAAACTTACTACAGGATCTAAATAAGCATATACTAGACTTAAAGTCCCCAAGAAAATCACTATCGACAATAATCTGACAAAATTTATGGCTCTGAGCATAGAAAGAGGTTATTTGAATGGGGTAGTATAGCTGTTTGAATGTAGCAAAAATAGAATCAAAAACGATAAGATTTAAATACATTTAATTTTTATATTTCTAAAAATCAATGTAAATAGATTTTTAAATAGCGCGACGTTGACTTAATTTAAATGACTTGCCTTTCACACTCCATATGGTGATTCCATTGGTAAGACAAACTCATACGAAGAAAAAAATAATCAATTACATCAATAAATGGCCTGCAGTGATATTACTCATAATTAAATAAAAGAAAATACTTGTTTAAACTGATCAGCTCAACTTGCGAGTCCAATGGTCGGACTCACTGAGTTGGTCTATCCTACCCGCCTCCTGTGCTAGTTTCAATGTATTATCTATGTCTCCTGAAGAAGTCAAGTGAAGATATCCACATTGGTCACAGGTATAAAATGATCGGGTTGAGGAATTTTGGTATTTGACATGGATACTGATCAAGGCTTCTTTGGCCTCCTGTTCGGTGTAAAAAATAATTTTTCTTGAAGGACAATCGCTCATATGATTGAATAGATTTTCAAAATTATATAATTTATGTCAAATAAAGGTACCTTATATTTTTTACCTGTTTCAATGTTATTGAATTTTTCATCCACTTGATTTTTTAATATCTAACCTATTAAATTTACAAAAAACAAGTCGTTTAAATACCTATGGGACGTTTAATTATTTCAAGTTTTGAAGATTTTGAAGATAGAATAGGTTCGGTCTTAGGGTCCTCTAAATATTTTACAATCAACCAAGAACAAGTCAATAAATTTGCTGAGGCAACATTGGACCATCAATGGATTCACACAGATCCGGAGCGTGCGGCACAAGAAAGCCCCTTTGGTACAGCCATTGCCCATGGTTATCTTACCCTATCTTTGGTTCCTTATTTGTGGGAGCAAATACTGGAAGTTCAAAATCTAAAAATGATGGTTAACTATGGTATTGAAGCCCTCCGTTTCAATCAACCGGTACCCGTAGGCACACAAGTTAAACTACATGCTACCTTAAAATCAGCCGTCAATTTACGCGGTATCAACAAGATAGAAGTCGATGTTAAACTAGAGATAAAAGATCATAAAAAACCTGCTTTTTCAGCAATTTTAGTCTTCTTATATCATTTTAATGATTAAAATGCTTCTAAACTATTCAATTTTATTGATCGTATGATCAACCATAAATAAAATCATGGCTTCTTATCTCATGACCCCTTTGGTTAATGATAGAAAGCGACATAATGATCTTCGATATACCCGTTACGTATATAAAATGGCATTCAGATGTCAATTGAAGAATTCGGTGGTCTCATAGATCGCAATGAATGTGAAAACAATCCTACTTCATCAGCGATGATAATTTTTGTAGCTACCAAATCGCAGGCGCAGGTTCTCAGGTTCCTAATAGTAAGTGATCTGCTCCTATTTTTTTTTCAATACATAAATATAGGTAATTTTAACCTGTTTTTTTTTCAAAATTAGGAAGTTTTTAAGTCTTCAATACGTTGTATTAATAGCTATCCAATGGGGCTCTTCTTATGATCACGACTCCAAATTCGTTTTAAATTGGCACTATAAACCAATAAAAATGCATTAACTTCCTTTCGAAAATAGAACTGAAGGTGATGAAGTTACCCCTCCAAAACATTTCAGTAATCCTTTTTGTCGCCTGTATTTTTTTTAACATTTTAAATGCTCAGGCTCAAAAAGTATACGCAGTAGATGCCGCTTATAAAGCTGATGTCAAAGTATTTGTCGTGAGTTCAGCCTATAAAGCAGACCTCTTGGTTTATAAGGTATCCTCCAACTATCAAGCTGGAGACAACGATGGTAAATGGTTTTTTACAGATTCAGATTATCAAGCAGACAAGAACATATTTTTTGTCGCCTCCGACTATCAAGCAGATCTCAAAATATATTTTGTCTCATCAGCTTATCAGGCGGGTTGGAAAAAGGTTTCTAAAAAATATTTATTGTATTAATTTCTAATGTTGAATCAAACCGAGACAAATAAAACGGACTCACGGTTCATCTAAAAACTATTTTAGCTCATGCATAAAAAGACCTCTTTAAGAGGTCTTTTTAGTATAACTATCGGATAAACTTATTTGATATCCTTTTTCACGATCACCTTAATCTCTTGTTTACCTCCAGATAATAAGGTGTCTATTTCAATTTCAATATTACCATCTTCACCCATCACTATCCCCCCTTCGGATTCAAACATCATAATATCAGATTCCTTCATATGCTCCATATGAAGACCACCGGGACCGTTCATCATTCTAAAATTTTGATTACTGTTTTGGACACCTAGCAAATAACCTAATAGAGCAAACACTATTGCAGTCATGGTTATTAAAAACCAATTTTTATTTAAAGATTTCATTATTTCTGACATTTTTTTTAAAAAAAAGTTAAATTAGTATATTCAAAAGTATCTTCACAAGTGAGAATCAAACTATTCTTTAACATGATTTAACATCAATTTTGACAAAAATATACCTCCCCATATTATAGCTCTATTTCAATAGATATGCATTATCACAAAAATACCTTTTTAACACGTCCTACTTGACCATCCTCGAGTCGGACCTTGATTCCGTGGGGGTGACTGGCTGATTTAGTCAAGACATCTTTCACAATGCCATGGGTCAAATGGCCGGTGCCCTGATCACTCTTGAGCATAATGTGCACTTCTAAGCCCTTTTGGATATCGCTTCGCTGGGTACCCCTCATCCTTTTAAATCTTGATATTTAACTCTTGCTTTAAATATTGCTTCAATGTATTCAGGTTTTGCTGCTGAGCATCATTGAGCAATAATTCCCTTTGATTGATCCACTCCAAATAAATCCGTTTGCATTTGTCAAACAAGGGATGCTGGGCATCATTTCTATAGCCAACCGCATTGCGAAGACATTCTTGGCATTCCAAAAACCCATAGGTAAAAAAAGCTTTTCTTGCCAATTTATAAAAATAATCAGCCTTGCCATTGAGGAGATCCTGCTCATTTTGACTCTTTTGGTCATAGTATTGTGAAAAATAGACCACAATCGGATCGGTCTTAATAGCCCTTGGGTTAAATAAATATTTGAAAACCAATCCTTCCAATGACGTACATCGGCTCAGAGCCACGTAAGCCTGACCATTGGTGAAGGCATCGTTGATATCTGCAATCACTTTGTCAAAAGTGAGACCCTGACTTTTGTGGACGGTAATAGCCCAGGCCAGTCGCACAGGTATCTGGGTAAATGCACCTATTTCTTCCGATACAATGGTCTTTCGTTCTGGATGCCATCGATACGAAATATTGGTCCAAGTAGTCCGGTAAACCGCAATGTATTCATGGGATTCGGTACTGATCACAATGTGATCCTCGTGCAATTCTAAAATGGTACCAATACTTCCATTGAAGAATTTTTTAGATGTATATTGATCCACTCCATCATCGGAAGGAACCGTCCCTGGGTCATTGATGACCGTCATAATTTGAGCCCCGATTTTTAAAGCTAAATTCTCCTGGGTACGCATAAAAGAGTCAGGAAAAATACCTTCCACCAAGCCCTCATACTTTCTTTCGTCAGTCTTTAAGGCCTTCAATTTATTTTCATTGACCTCATTTACCCTTTTATTGGTCGTAATTAACTGAATGTAGTTTTCCTCTACTTTGGGCTTAAAATTAGGGACATGACGACGGTTCAATAGGGCAATATCATCGGAAGTCATTTGATTGAATCGGACTTTATTGAGCAATTCAACAAACTGCTGATTTTTTTGTCGATATATTTTTTTTAATTCGAGCTGTGCTGGTTTGATGATTTTAAATACATTGGAACTGAAAAAATATAAGGTTTTATAATATTCTCCTAAGATGGACTGCTCCTCACGCTTCATCACGGGGGGCAACTGAAAAGGATCACCCAACATCAATACCTGAACCCCACCAAACGGTAGGTAGGGCTTATCTCTATATACCCTTAAAATGTATTCGATGGCATCCAGTACGTCACAGCGCACCATAGATATCTCATCGATAATCAATAATTCCAATTCACGAATTATTTGAGATTTTTCGCGATTGTATTTGAGCATTTCGAATATATTGACATGATCTTCACTCATTTTTCGAGTACTGAACCGCGTATCGTCTGGACGTAAGGGCTCAAAAGGAAGTTTGAAAAACGAATGTATGGTCACGCCTCCCGCATTGATGGCGGCTACGCCTGTGGGAGCTACCACCACCGTTTTTTTAGAAGAAATAGCGGTAACGTATTTCAGAAAGGTCGTCTTACCTGTTCCGGCCCTTCCTGTGAGGTAAATGGGGCGATCCGTTGACTGAACAAACTCTACGGCCGCATTAAATTCCCGATTGTCTGGATCGAGCGTAGCCAAAAACTCCGCCAAATTGTCCATGAGTTATTGCAACTGCTTAAATTCAATATGAAGTTGTTGACTGATCAGCCTCATGTCTTTGATTTCTTTTGGGGTAACCAGTAGGATGGATACACCTTTCTTTCCTGCCCGAGCCGTACGGCCACTACGATGGGTATAATATTCGACTTGATCAGGTAATTGATAATGAAACACATAAGCTAAATTATTTACATCTATGCCTCTTGCAGAAATATCTGTGGCAATCAATACCTTTAGTTTATCCCCCTTGAAGGCCCGCATGACTTTGTCCCGCTCAATCTGCTTTAGATCGCCGTGAATGCAACCTACTTTATGTTTTTTGGCCGTTAATTGTTCATAAAGCTGTTTAGTCACTCGTTTGGTCTTACAAAAGACAATGCCTCTTTCCCCTTTGTGTGACTTTAGGAAAAAAACCAACGCTTCAATTTTTTGAGCTTGTTCACAGATGGCATATTGATGTGCTATATCGGCATTGACCCGCTGATCTCTGTTGATCTCCACCTTTACTGCCGCAGGATCCATATAGCTATTGATGATCTGGGTGATCTCTTTAGGCATGGTCGCAGAAAACAACCAGATATTACTTCCACGCGAAGTTTGTTCCAAAATCAAGTCCAAATCCTTTTTAAACCCAACACTCAACATTTCATCTGCTTCGTCCAATACAACCATCTTTATTTGTCGCAAGTCCACTGCCTTTCTACGCTGCAAATCCAACAACCTCCCCGGTGTAGCCACCAATATATGGGTCTTACGCCTCAGGGCACTGATCTGAACTTCTATTTTTTCTCCTCCATAAACAGCTTCAACAAAAATCTTTTCCGTAAATTTTGTAAATTTAAAAATTTGTTTGGCAATTTGTTGTCCCAATTCTCGGGTAGGACATAAAATCAAAGCTTGAATTTTAGATTCGTTTGGATCTATGTTTTGTATGATAGGAATACTGTATGCCGCTGTTTTTCCTGTGCCTGTTTGCGCCAGACCTATAAAATCTATCGGTGATTTAATGAGTTTTGGAATAGACTGAACTTGAATTTCTGTGGGCTTAACGATGCCCAGTGCTTCTAAACCTTGAATGACTTGAGGAGTAACGCCTAATGATTTAAATGATGCCAAAATATCTGATTTATTGAGCGGCAAAGTTAGCTCCAATTTATTTGCTCTCATGAAATAATAGGAACGATCATCATATTGGCTTAGATTCAGCGTAACTTTACATATCTATGATCCGTATTGGAATATACAATGAACTGGTAGTTGATCGGATATTGACCCCAGGCGCCTTTTTGATAGACAGTGAAGGAAATGATGTCCTTCTCCCTAATAAATACATACCTGAAGGGACTAAAGTAGGTGATCAGCTCAAAGTATTTGTCTATAATGACTCTGAAGACCGTATTGTGGCTACGACCCTCAGACCTTTATTGCAGCTGCATGAATTCGGTTGCTTGAAGGTGAAAGATGTCAATAATACAGGGGCTTTTCTGGATTGGGGTCTGGAAAAAGACTTGCTTGTCCCATTTAGACAGCAGCATGGACGCCTGAATATTGGCCAATGGTGTTTAGTCTATTTATATATTGATACACTCACTCATCGATTGGCCGCAACGGCCAAAGTGGAGAAGCATTTTGAAAAAGAAAATATTGAACTTGAAGTGAACCAAGAAGTAGACCTGCTCATCGCCAATGATAGTGATCTAGGGGTCAATGTGGTGATCAATAATACCTATAGTGGTATGATTTTCAGCAACCAAATCTACCAAGATATCATGATGGGTGACCAGATCAGAGGATTCATTGAACAAATTCGACCTGATGGAAAAATTGATGTGACTTTGAGGAAAAAAGGAATGCAAAATCTTGAAGATGGTGCCCAAACTATTTTAAAGGAATTGAAAGCCTCTGAAGGTTTTATCGCCCTGACCGATAAAAGTAATCCTGAAGAAATTCAATCGGTGCTTCAAATGAGTAAAAAGAATTTTAAAAAATCTCTAGGTATCCTCTATCGAAACAAACAAGTCCTATTGAAGAAGGAAGGTGTTTTTCTGAATAAAAGTTACTCTTAATTCAAACCTAATTTAGCATTTGAAAATTCTGTTCTCTCCTTATTTGCACCGTATAGATTTCCCTATTGTGCTACCCATTAAGACCTCCCACCACAAAATAAAATATCCTGCCTATTTCGTAAATCACTTTGCCTTACTCTGTCTCTCCTCTACTATATTCTAAAGACATTCACTTGAGCATGGCTGCAAGGTTTCGATAAATCATCACACCTTTCAAAATCAAATAAGCGAGTTACTTGGGGAGATTACCCTAGTGCGATAAGAGGGAGAAATAAAATGGTATAAATCAGTTTCTTGAAGAAATATTTAATTTTTTTCAACTTAAGCAATGAGAATAATCTAGAGACTATTATATTCTAGAAGGTTTAATTTTTTTTAATTTTTTTAAATTGATTTAAATTTTATCAACTAAATAAATGAAAAATACAATTAATCAAGTGAAGTCAGTTTTACTTCTATCATCCATGTTATTAGCCTTTGACATGTTAATACCAAGTTTTCAACAGAAGCAAAAAGAACAAACTATTGAAACAGAAAAGCCTGAATATTTTTTACTTTGACCAGAAATCGAAAAAGCTTTTGGATATTCGCATGCTGTCAAGATTGGCAATGAAATTAAAATTTCTGGTGCTGTAAGTATGGATGATGAAGGAAATCCAACTGCTATTGGTGATCTTGAAGCGCAAATGAAAAATTGTTATGCCGATTTAGAAAAAATATTAAAAAACTACGACTGTACATTCGATGATGTGGTAGTAGAAAATATTTTTACAACCAACATGCCACTATTTCTTGAAAATTCAGCCTACAGAAATAAAATCTATACTAACCAATTTCCGACTGGTTCTTGGCTTGGGGTCAAAGAGTTGGCATTACCAGGTTTGATGATTGAAATTGAATTAGAGATTCATTAGAATTAAAAAAAATATGTCATTTTAGATCAAATTAAAACTCCTGGATGCATGATGATTCCATGAGTTTTTTTCGTGAAAATTGAAGAAAAATAGACTCAAAATCTCAAGAACTCCTTTTGCTGCGGTCGCACATCTTGATTAAAATCATATACTACAGAGAGGTAGCGTTACCAGCTTTAGGTAAATTAATGCCATTGCTCAATGTCATTGGAAGAATAGAAATAATATAAAATTTGACTGGTAAAAAGCATCAACGCCCCAAACTGATGTATCGCCCCCAACCCAATCGGCACCGCATACAGCAAAGTGAATATGCCCAAAAGTACCTGAACGGATACCATAGCTACCATAAAGTGGATACTTCTCCATTGACCCTTGTTTTGTTTTCGGTAACGTGAGGCGATAAACTGATATACCACCAGGACCAAAACTATAACTCCGAGATAACGATGAATCAACTGAACCGAAGCCAAATTTTCAAAAAAACTGACGATGCCGTCTGTTTCAAAAGCATAAAAAACAGATTCAGCAATCCATTCAGTTCCCATCTTGGGAAACGAGTTGTAGACCAAGCCTGCCTTTAATCCTGAAACAAAAGCTCCATAAATAATTTGAAGAACCGTAAATAGTATCAATATCTGGACACCAATCAATGTAGTAGTCCTCTTTGATAATTTCTGTGAATAGACTTCACCCAATACAATCCAAAGTAAATAAGCATAAAGCACAAAGGCGATGGTGAGGTGTGCAGCCAATCGGTAGTGACTGACATTGGGATCATTTACCAACCCGCTCTTGACCATATACCATCCCATACCTGCCTGCAGTGCGCCCAACAGACAAGCAATTAAAAGCTTCTGAACCAATCCTTTAGACAGTCTTTTTTTGATCAGAAAATAAGCAAATGGTATGATGAAAACCAAGCCGATAAATCTCCCAATCATGCGATGAATGTACTCCCACCAAAATATGGATTTAAATTCACTTAGCGTGAAATCATAGTTTTTTAATTTAAACTCTGGCGTTTGCTGATAGCGCTGGAAAGTTTCCATCCAATCTGCAGTAGTCAAAGGGGGAATAGTCTCCATGAAAAGGCTCCACTGAACCATGGACAATCCAGAATGAGTCAAACGAGTCAAACCACCTACAATTACCATAATAGCTACCAATAAGCACCCAGAAAATAGCCAAAAAATAACACCTTTGTCCCCTACTGACTTCATAAGTACAAAAGTACGACCAGCCCGCTTAGACTCCAACGTATCAAATGAGAAAGTCAATAATATACAAAGGATTCAGTCTTACATCCAAGGAGTATGCATAACTACACCCGTTCCATTTTCAGAGGAAAGTATCACCTCCCCGTTGTGAAAGCGAGGACCAGAAGCAATGTCGTTGCGGATGAGCAAGGGACCATCCATATCCACAAAATCTAGCATCGGCAACAATTGACTGATCGCTGAAATACCCACAGATGACTCGGTCATACAACCCACCATAACCATCAAGCCCATTGATTGTGCTTGAGCAATCATTTTCCGTGCCATTGCCAAGCCTCCACATTTCATTAATTTTATGTTTACCCCATGAAAGTAGCCTTTACAACGTGTCACATCGGTCATTTCAATACAACTTTCATCGGCCATGATCGGCAAGGTGCTGTGTTTATAAACTTCGGCCATCCCCTCCCAATCTCCCGCCGCGAGAGGTTGCTCAATAAATTCTACGCCCAGCTCCCTAAACGAATTGGTATATTCAATGGTTTGGGCAGCCGTCCAGGCACAATTGGCATCTATCCGGAAAACAGCATCCGTTGTTTTTCGAAGTGCTTTTACGATGCTCAAATCATCATCGGTTCCTAATTTTATTTTGTAAACAGGCCAAGGAAAGGCCTTAATTTTTGATTTCATTTTGGAAAGCTCATCTATCCCAATCGTATAATTAGTCAAAGGCATACGCGAGGTATCTAAACCCCAATATTGATAGATCGAAACCCCATTGAGTTTACCATACAAGTCATGCGCCGCAACATCCAATGCACACAAGGCAAAATTATTTCCTTGGAAAAAAGGTTTTAAGCCTTCAATAAATAACTCTAAAGACTCAAATGGGGTTTTTTCAATGTGGTGTCTATTCTTCTCCAAAACTTCAATGATGGATGCTACGGGTCTTTGGTAATATTTACTCGCTGTCGCTTCCCCAAAACCCATCTTACCCTGATGCTCAAGGCCTACAATCAATGTTTGCTGCACATCGCGCTTATCATGGGCTATTTTGAAGGTGTCTTGAAGATGAAGATCAAAAGCTTTATAAAATAATTTCATTTGGTCAGTTTTTTTTAGAAAAGGATTAATAACAGACCACATCTTATCTATCCTTTAAGCAAAGATAATATATATCAATACTGTAACTAAAATCAGCATTGAATGCTTATGATAATTAATCCAATACATCATAAAATAAATACCCAGCAAAAATAATCTCTATAATATACCCTTTTAATTGTATCAAATTTCTCAGGGAAACCTTCCAAACTATTTTAGACTTTCTTTCCAGGTAAGCAGTCACCTTTATAAAAACAAGTATTCAGACTTGCTTTTGGAGCCAGAGTATTGTCTCCGTTAACTCGGGTAAAAACCATTATAATCCCGTTTGATATTAATGGAAAGAATGGCTATATGCCGTCAAATCTTCCTTTACCATCCGGCGAAATGACTGGGTGGATATAAGGCCAATATTTAAGTCTGGTGTGCTGGGTAAAAATAGGTGATTGGCTCCTTTTCGATATATTTCAATGATTCTTAATTCCTATTTTTTTTATGATATGAAGATTGATTTCGCCTGCAACTCTGTAAACTGATTCCTTGTTTTTTGACAAGAAAAAAGAACAACCGTGACTATTGAAATCTAAAGATAACTATTTCTCAAAGCTTTCATTCTGCCTATCATTTATCCAAATATTAAAGCCAGACCTTATTATTTATCAAAAGAACGACAATGGGAAGTCAAACTTTAGGCTCGATGGTGAATTCTGGAAGTCTTACTCTTTCGCCTCCATTCATCGCAGATTCATGAGCGCATATCCCTACACATGTCCAATTAGCACTTTTTACAGCATTAGGCCAAGGTTCACGATCTTCTGCCAATGCCGTGACAAACTCATGAACCATGTGGGGGTGTGATCCGCCATGTCCTCCCCCTTGCAGAAAAGAAAGATGCTTTTCATCTTGAATAGTTTTAGTAAAACGTCTGATTTCTGGAGGTAATAAATGTGCGAAATCCGGAATATTGATTCGTGAGGGAATTTCATTTTCAGGTTTTTTAGCTGTATGAATGACATGTTCATCGCCCTCAACTAAGCCCCATTCGAATGATTGTTTTGAACCATAAACATCAAAAGATTCTCTATACTGCCGTGCCGTATCATATAAAAACCGCCATACTTGAGCTGAAAGTTCCATCTCTTTGATTTTGATATGACAAGATTCAACCGCAAAAGGATTACCAGAGAGCTGCCTGATTTCTTCATTCACGCTACCCGAACCGAAGCATGAGACGTACTCGGCACAACCATTTACCAAACCCAATACTGGAGAAACCACATGGGTAGCATAGTGCATGGGTATCATTTTTTTCCAATAATCCGGCCAACCTTCCATATCTTGAGGATGCGAGGCCTTCATAAACTGAATATGTCCAAGATCACCACACTCGTACATTTCCTTGATGAAAAGAAACTCCCTACTATAGACCACTGTTTCAGCCATCATGTATTTGAGCCCTGTGGCTTTAACCAATGCGACGATTTCTTCACATTCAGCGATCTTAGTGGCCATGGGAACCGTACAAATAACATGCTTGCCAGATTTCAATGCTTCAATAGACATCCAGCCATGGTCAC
The DNA here is from genome assembly GCA_002292365.1 of Flammeovirgaceae bacterium UBA976. Taxonomy (GTDB): domain Bacteria; phylum Bacteroidota; class Bacteroidia; order Cytophagales; family Cyclobacteriaceae; genus UBA4465. The sequence goes on along the minus strand of DBBU01000027.1, from coordinate 14,884 downwards.
CAATGGGTGAATTGATGTGAACAAAATCTACCAAGGGGTCCTTCAAAACCTCTTGATAATCATCGTACCGGTTTTTAATATTGAAATGATCCCCAATAACCTTGAGTTCAGACTTATCTCTACGGCAGATACCATGGAGATCGACCGCTGGATGCTGCTGATATATGGGAATAAATTCTACCCCAAAACCAAGACCAACCAGGACTACCCTACTATGCTTTCCCATACTCAGACATCATTAGAAGTTGTATCTTATAATTATCCAACATAAATAGAAGTAAAAGAATACAGAGTCCTTTACATTTTAGAAATTAAAATTACTAAATTATTAAATATTTCTAGAATGGAGCTCCGTTTTAAAAAAAATAGCTGTCCGCGAAGTTTTGAATAAGATAACGGAGCCCAAAGATTCATTTGGTGATTAATAACCAGAAAAAAATCTAAAGATCCCAGAATTCTTGTAGTCAAACATAATGCTCCAATAATCAACCATATTAAAAAAAAA
>DBBU01000027.1:10895-14345 GCA_002292365.1 Flammeovirgaceae bacterium UBA976 | reverse complement strand
CTATCAAAAAATTATAATGAATAGCAAGACGCATTAATTTAAAATCGATAATTGAGAAAATATAAATACCCATATTAATCACCTTCCATACTCGCCAAAAATGCAATAACATCTCGAAGCTCTCTTTTAGTCAGAATCTGTCCCATCGGAGGCATACTTGAAGGCGCATTAGTACGCGTTTGTATTCTTTCCAAAGGAATATCCATAGGTTCGGCTTCCGTTGTTTTTAAGATGAGCTCTTCATCATTTTCTTCCATTAAAATACCGGCCACTACTTGACCCCCTTTCAGGGTAAGGGTTACAACACCGTAACCTGGAGCCAGTCGCTTACTTGGCTCAATCAACGCTTCTAGCAATTGTTTACGCGTCAAAAGACTTCCAATTACACGTAAATTTGGTCCTACACCCACAGAACCTTTTTCCACGCCATGGCATCTCACACATTGCCCAGCACTGCCCTCGTAGAAATAATTTCGCCCGTTTTCTATACTTCCACCATACATGACCTCATCAAAATCCGAAGACTTATCCGTTACTAAAGCGGCCAATTGAAGGCCTAGATATTCACTATGCGTTCGTGCAATGGCTTCACTCAAATCAAGGTGTAGTTTGGGATCTAAATTATTATTACCCATCCTTACTATTAATTTCTCGATCAGCCCTTGCGTAAGTAGCGTATCCATCTGGCCTAATACCTTCAATAATTTTTGCTTTTCTAAAACGGAACCCTCGCTGAGAACGGCACTCATGGTATCATCAAATTTCTCCTTATCGAGGGACACTTCAGTCAAAAGTCCAATGGCCTCCGTACGCACTAAAGATGATTTATCCCTCATTCCTAGCATCACCATTTGATCAAGATGCTCATAATCTAATTGACCAAGGGCCAATAGGGCCGTAGCGCGGACCTGTGCACCCTCGTTATTTTCTAATAACTCAACGATTTTCTGTAATGCCGCCCGCTCACCAACTTCAGCAAACATATCTACCAAAGCTACCTTCACCTGCATCTCATTTTCGATATCTAAGCGTGCTATCATTGGCTTCAAATGGCGTTTTAGTAATTCTGTGTCTCTCTTTTGAGGGCCTCTGAAGCGTCCATCGACCCGGTCCAATAAAGAAGGCTCAGCCCAATGGCTCAAGGCATTAATCGCTTCCACTTTCAGTGCCACGGGAATTTCATCACTTTGAGCAAATTGAACCAGCAATGCCAGCGTTTCTGGACTTCCTAGTCTTGAAGCAGCATTGATCACCCTTCTTCCCAATGCTTCGGATTGTAATTGAGTATTTTTAAGTAATGAAGCCAAATCAGGTAATGCTTCTTCCACCGACCAATCGTCATTGATGGCCCTGGCAGCTTCCAATGCGATGTATTCATCCTCATCTGTCAAGAAATATTTTAAACTTGGATGTGACCATCTTCGCATAACCAATACGGCTGCCAATCTCAAAGATTTATTTGGACTGTCCACTAGATTAAGAATAGGTTGCTCTACTCCTATTCTACTCAATGCCAATACAGCCGCATGTCTTAAATATACATCCTGATCTTTATTTTCAACGAGCATTTGAAGCAAACCACTCACGGCCACTTGGTCTTTTATTCTGCCTAAAGCTTGGGCGGCATAAAACTGAACACGGGGATGTACATTTCCCAATAAAGCGATGAATTGAGGTCCGGCAGCAGCGTATTTGACATCTCCCAATACCTTAGCCGCCTGTGCCATAATTTCAGCATCCTCATCGGATAAATATCTCATCAATATTGGACCGAGGTCACTGCCCTGTGCCATCATTTGCCCAATGCCCCATATGCCATGAATCCGCATCAATTGATGCTCTTGCTGAGCAATGGCTTTTGCTAAATTTTCAGAATCCCCTTTGTCAACCAATGCAAATTGTGCTTTTTGACGAATCCGCATATCCGCATAATTCAATAATTCAAAGAGCTTGGAGGCATCGGCCTTTTGATAATCCATTTCCATCAGTGATTCGGTCTCAAGACGCTCAGCTTGAAGATCATTTTCGTCTTCTGTCACATCCAATCGCCACACGCGGCCGTAATTTTTGGTTCCCCAGCCATTGATCCAATCCGCAAAATATAAGGCCCCATCAGGGCCAAAACGAATACCCGTGGGGAGTAAACCACCCATAACTTTGATTTCACTTCCGAGCTCAAATGAAAACCCTTTGCGTTTCAACGTAAAGCCCCAAATATGAGATCTAGAGGGATTGCCCACAAATTCACTAACAAAAAAATGATTTTTCCACTTTTTCCCTAAACCAGTGCCTGGATTGTAAGTAAAACCCGTTGGACCATTGTGATAGTTCGTTATCGGCGGAAGCATATAGGCGGCTTGGCCCTCCCATCGAGGTTTGAACATAACTTCGTCCATCCAAACATTATAACCATTGTTTTTAGGATCCGTGTATTTACCATATTGCCAGTTGGACCTCCAACCGGCGTCTGAACCTTCTACGATATGGACCAGTCTTTCACTTTCACCTTCATGATCGCCATCATTATCTTGGCCGATGATATTTCCATATTCATCAAAGGCAAATTCATGAGTATTTCGCAACCCTGAAGCAAACACTTCAAAATCCGATCCGTCAGGATTGGATCTTACCAAAACACCTTGATTGGGATAGAAATGATTTTTTCCTGCTTTATCCGTAAGATTGGCTCCAATATCACCTATCCCCCAATAAATTTTCCCGTCGGGCCCTTCTATGGCACCCGACATTCCATGCCCACTGAAGCCAATGTGAACCGAAAAACCTGTATTGATGGATTCTTTCGATTCATAATAACCATCCAGGTCTTCGTCTTTCAATCGCCACATGTCTGGACCAATACCCACAAACATATCTTGGTCTCGCACCAACAAAGCACCTGCTACATCGGTGATTTCATTATGGAAGTCATTCAATACACGCGTAGATACCTCGGCCATACCATCCCCATCAAGATCCTGCAATTTCCAAACTTCGTCTCTTTCTACCGCTAAATCTCTCCAATCATGAACTCCATCTGAATTGAGATCCTTTAACCAACTGTTTTCCTCACTTTTTTCGGTAGCAAATATGTCTTTTAATAAATTTTGACGTTCCTCAACCGATTTTAAGGCAATCGATCTGGTCATCCAATCTTCATGTCCTCTGATATCAAATTCCGAGTTTTTCTGTCGATTAGTTCTTGTCAGAAATACATTACCCAAATCGTCTATAGACATAGCGATGGGATCAGGTGCCAAAGAATCAGTAGCCCAAAGGTTTATACGCAAGCCTTCTGCCAATTGAATGGGCGTGGTTTCAATTACCTCAATTGCTTTTAAAAAACTACTTGCAGGCGCCTCCCGAACGACTAATAAAGGCTCGTTCACCTGATTAATTTGATCTGTCTCACAGGCAACTAAAAAAAACAAAAAACAAATCTTTATTCTATTT
>DBBU01000027.1:9962-10887 GCA_002292365.1 Flammeovirgaceae bacterium UBA976 | reverse complement strand
AAAAAGTGAATGAAAAATTACAATTAAATCAAGGAAGATCTAAGACCCGAATAAAGTCTTACAACCAAACGAAATTAATGCGTATCCGCATATTATTCTAGATATATTAAAAAAAACTCATTTAGGATGATATATTCTTTCCGCCTGATTACGAACTAAATCAATGTCTAGGGTCATCTGCTTTCGCTCTTGATTCACAAACATATCCATTTGATCTGCATAATGGGGACTTTCAGGCCGGTTTGAGGCCCCATAGCTATTGACCGTTTCAATAATGGGAAGTCCTTTAATTGGATAGCGCACCAACATAATATAGGAATCTCCCGCCACTCCTTTTACTTTCCCTTCCTTATATGGCCTACTATACATAGCTGCCAAGACGTCTCCTAATCCTCGTATAGGTAAAGTCTTATCTCCTCTAAATAAAAACTGATACTCACCCAAGGTGACTTCAATTTTTCCAAAATTATTCAGTAATTTTTCATGAGCATAATGAAGAGATTCTATCATTTGCACCGCTTTCACCTCATCCACATCAATCCACTTTTTCTTGGTCATGAGATGAAAATAAAATTCATTGAAATGCGCTGCTCCTATTTCATTTAATTCACCACGGCGATTCCATTTTTGTAAGATACGAACAGTTGGAGCAGCCTTTCCAGCCAGTGATGGGTCCATACGGAATACTGCATTTACATTGATATTATAATAGAGGGAATCAGGCAGTGTCGCATCGTATTTAATGGATAAAAAATTTTCCCATGTAATGGTATCATATTCCTCCATGAGTTGCATAAAGCGAATACTTCTGTTATTCTCATGTAATTGATAGCCCATGGTAGAATCAAAATCATCAAAACTCAAATTGTCATGTGAAGCACTAGCACTATAGGCTGAGTTATTAGTATTGAATAAATAACCCGAT
>DBBU01000027.1:969-9834 GCA_002292365.1 Flammeovirgaceae bacterium UBA976 | reverse complement strand
CTTGTTTAAATTCATTTAAGTTTTGTGCTTTATTCATATTGTACCACTGCTCGATCGCTCTTATTTCATCAAAAACTGACATTTTAAAGGCGAAATAACCCTTATCATTTTTGATGACTGGACCATATTTTGAATAATAAGCCACTTTCTTTACCCTAATTTTTAAACCCATAAAAAAGCTGATGCGAAGCGCTATCTTCCGCTTTTCTAAGTTATGCCAAGTTGAATCCATCCGATATCTACGTTCATCTTGAGGATCTATTTCCAGTTCAAATATGTCAATTTTATCGGGGTGATTTACCGTATGCGCCCAACCCAAATATTCATTGGTTCCATGAAATATGACCGGCCCCCCAGGAAAGAGACCCCCCATTGCATTCCAGCCTTCCTCGCTCACCAAGTGGGCTTCATACCATGCGGCCGGGCCCTCTAATGGCTGATGGGCATTTACTGCTAACATGACATGATCGCTTCCTGTTTTCTTTCGATTGAATGCAAAAGCATTGGAACCAATACCAATCAGCGCACCATGATCAATATCGCCCTTAATCAATCCCCCAATGACCCCATCTGCACCATCCATAACTGCCAACTGAAGGACATAAGCTTGAAACACATCTTGAACTGTGATGGGAAAAGATTTTTTAACAAAAACTTCTTGAGGATGATGTTGAGCATACGCATTAAGGCCCGCCAGATAGCCCTTAACAATAGTTAGAAAATCTGGAGAAACTTCATCCAGATGTTGCGCGACTATTTCTTTGGTTCTAAGTAAGCCCGCCACATAATCGGCAATGGCACCATCCTTCCCCAAATGTGAACCCAACATACCTTTGGCAGCCAATAAAGTGGTTTGGATAGTACCAAAATCATCTTCAGCATGTGCCCAGGCCAATCCATAGGATACCTGTGCGTCGGTAGGTGCATAAATGTGTGGTACCCCCCACTGATCTCGAATGATCTCAATTTGATCAGGATGCCACTGTGCTGAAATTTCTAGGGAAATAAATAATAATAACAGTAATGAAAGGAAATTTCTAATCATTAATATGGATTAATATTTTTTTCTAAGCGTTCCACTTTTTATCTTTTATTTGCTACAATAATCTTATGTTGAATCTGATAAACTATTCAACTTGGTTAGAAAACACATTGAAAGCCTATATGAATATTTGATTAAAACTTCCTTTCCGTATTATGCCTCGTTTATTTCTAAGCTTAGAATGAATATCAAAGGTTCAATTAGCTTCAACGGTCGTTTGACCCGGATCATCTACTTTAATAGATCCCGCAAAAGCACAAGTTGTTTTACTCGTTTCCAGCATAGCTGGCTGTCCCCCTATTTTAGTTTTTTCGGCTACAGGGCTCCAAGGTGAAACGGGAAGAGGGGTACATGTAGAAGGGACAAATACAGGAACCGGGCCAGCCATTTTCCAATTCAAAGGATTTGCAGGAGACAAGCACAATCCAAATGAAGGAACATTTAACGCCGGAATAAAATCCATCTTATTAGCAATAGGTTTAAACATTGCTGTTATAGTACTATTTAAAGGTAGCACCATCATGTCAACCGGCTTATTTCCGAAGGAGCACTTTAACTTAGCGCCGAAAGCAACACATTTGGGCATAAAACATCCGATTTTATCTAAACAAAAAAGTTATTAAACAAATCTAATAAACAAGTTCAATATAAAATAATATGATCCTTAGATTATTATAACGGTTGTTGTTAACACAAAAAATATTTTGATTTATATTAATTTATTCTCACTTATGTAAACGCTTAACGTAGCTTATCAAAGCCATAAATAATTAAAACGTTTTTGATTTTAACCTTTTATTAAAAATCAATAAGGATGAGACACTGAAGATTTTTTTACTACTTGAAAAATAGATTGTGATCCCCTAAGAAATTTCAGTAATAAACTTTGGATTGAATAAGTAATAACTCCGTGTTTTAATGAAAATCACAACTAATTTGATAAAAATAATGTTTAAGAAATAACTACGTTTAAATATTAAAATTTTAATTAGATGAGGGACAAAACTTGAAACAAAAAAAGAAATTAGCCATAGCAGGTGCCTCTGGATTTATTGGTAGGTGGTTCATTAAAAGCTACAAAGATGACTATCATATTATTGCCCTTTCACGAAAAAAAATAGCCCCTTCAAGTTCGGATATCGAATGGAGAACAGTAGATCTATTTTCAATTTCCAGTACTATCAAAGCGCTTGAAGATGTAGATTATGCGCTTTATTTAGTTCATTCTATGCAGCCCTCTACGCGGTTAAATCAGAGTAATTTTGAAGATACAGATCTGTTGCTTGCTGATAATTTCTCTAGAGCAGCTGAAGCCTGTTCGCTCTCTCATATTGTCTATGTAGGTGGTATCCTCCCAAAAGACAATTTAAATATTTCAAAGCATTTACAATCAAGATATGAAGTAGAACGCGTTCTTGGGTCTCGGCAAACTCCAATTACTACCATTCGAGCCGGTATTATCATTGGACCCGGAGGATCATCTTTCAATATTATTAAAAAATTAGTAAAAAACTTACCTGTCTTGGCTTGTCCAAGCTGGACAAGGTCCAACAATCAACCCATAGACCTAAGGGTAGCCCTAGACTGCATTAATCATACGCTTGGTAATTCAAGTTTATATGGCCATCCAATCGAAATAGGAGGCACCCAAATCATTCAGTACATGGATCTGTTAAAATTAACAGCTCAAGAAATGAACAAAAAAAGATGGATCTTTTCCGTACCTTTTTTTTCATTGGGTATGTCCAAGTTATGGGTAGGCTTGTTTAGTGGGTCTAGCCCTAATTTTGTGTCTCCATTGATAGAAAGTCTGAGACATGACATGACGTTGAAAGATCAATATTTTCTATCCATTTTTCCAGAGTTTACTCTAACTGAAACCATCAAAAGAGCGCTTGATGAATCAGTGATTATCCCAAAAATACCAGCGGGTATGGCCCCCATTAAAGATAAAAACACGGTAAGAAGTGTTCAAAGGATTGCTAATCCAGGCAAAAAAACCACCCTTTGGGTAGCCAAGCAATATCCTATCTGGTTAAGTGATATGTTTGGGAAAATCATTGATTCGAAAAAAGATGAAAAAATATTGAAATTTACTTTTTTAGGCATTCCATTATTGCAATTGGAATTTATCGAAAACAGAAGTGATAAAAATCGACAGCTTTTTTATATAACCGGTGGTTTGTTATCCAAAAGAAGCAATACCGGTTGGTTAGAATTTAGATCTATTTTAGGGGGTGAATACATCATTACAGCCATTCATGAGTTTGTTCCACGATTACCTTGGATCATCTACAAATATACACAGGCAAAAGCCCATTTGTATGTGATGAAACAATTTGAAAAGTACCTCTCTTCATTTCAACTTCGTATAGATAAATAAGTTAATTTTCTTTGTAATATCTTACGACTTAATTCAAGATAAAATCAATAAATGAAAATGAAACAGAGCCAAAATTTCAAAAATCATACCATTTTCCTCAAAGGATTTCATGGCCTCCTTTCTGGAGGGATATTAGGACTGGCTGGAGGCGGTTTAAGCTATTTACTTCAAGGAAATGATGAAGCCATTTATCCAGCTTCGCTTTTCATAATGATTTCTCTTTTATTAACTGTGATCATGTGGTATCTTAGAATATTTCCTTTGAAAGCCCAGGACCGAGCCATTAGAGCTGAAGAAAACCTAAGGCATTATGTACTTGCAGGAAAGTTATTGCCGCCTGATCTCAAAATTTCTCAAATTGTAGCCCTTCGCTTTGCCCCTGATGACGAGTTTTTACCACTCATTTCGCGAACGCTAGATAAAAATCTCACTCAAAAAGAGATTAAAAAGGAGATTAAAAATTGGAAGCCCGATTACTATAGGGTTTAAAAAAACCTGCTTCATACAGTCATATAGCTTCATTAGTCTTTTTTTCTACTACGAACATTGCAAAAATGGCAGCTATAAGCAGTGAGACTCCTCCCATCATCAAGGCAAATATGGCCTGTGAATCAAATAGATTTTTTACGATAGGTCCTCCAATAATCCCACTGATTATTTGAGGAATCACAATGAAGAAATTAAATATCCCCATATAAATTCCCATTTTGGTCAAGGGTATCGTTCCGGCCAGCAAAGCATAAGGCATAGATAAAATACTCGCCCAGGCCATTCCGACGAAAGACATGGAGAAAATCAACATGATTGGATCTTGGACAAAATAGACTGATAATAATCCGAGTCCACCAGCCGTCAAAGCCACACTGTGTGCCTGTTTTTTCCCAATCTTTTTGGCTATTATGGGCAGCAACAATGCAAAACTAGCAGAAATCGCATTGTATACCCCAAAAATTATCCCAACCCAATTACCTGCCTCGTTGAAAAGTGACGAACTAGTATCCTCAATATCAGTGCCATAAATATGTTGAGCAATTGCAGGTGTTGAATAGACCCACATACAAAATAAGCCAAACCAACTAAAAAACTGGACCCATCCGAGCTGTTTCATCGTTTCAGGCATTTGTTTGAAACTGGTAAAGATATTCATCAAACCCCCTTTGATTTCTACGACTTCTTGAGAGTTAAAAGACTTTAATTCAGCGGGACTATATTCTTTGGTCTTGATAACAGTCCAGAGGATAGCACCCACCAAAACCACTGCTCCAGAATAAAAACTATAAATAACATTGTCAGGTACCTCACCGGGCAACGCTGATTGTGAGACGCCAAAAAAGTTAACCAAGATGTAAGGCAACCAAGAGCCTACCACCGCACCAATACCTATCAACGTGGCTTGAACAGAAAAACCCGTCGTATTTTGTTCTTCCGGAAGCATATCTCCTACCAATGCCCGAAAAGGCTCCATGGCAATATTAAAAGAGGCATCCATAATCATCAACATGCCCGCCCCTATCATGATCGGTGGAAGGGCAACGGCCAAAACGCCCGCGTTAGGCATGATGCACAAGGCAATTGAAGCCAGTATTGCTCCTGTCAAAAAAAAAGGCTTCCGGCGCCCAAAGCGCGTCCAAGTTTGATCACTGTAATGACCTATTATGGGCTGTACGATGAAACCTGTAATTGGCGCCGCAAGCCAAAACCAAGATAAACTTTCAATGTCAGCACCAAAGTTCTGTAAAATCCTACTTGCATTCGCATTTTGCAGTGCAAATCCAAATTGAATACCCATGAATCCCATGCTCATATTCCATATTTGCGCGGGAGACAATTTTGGTTTCTTCATATGACCACAATATTAATTAGTTTTTTTTTAATTTTTTTCCCGGTTGCAAAGATTTAGGCATTAAGTGTATCCACTCCTTTGTCGCAATAAACTTTGGGTACTCCTTTTAAATGAAAGAAAACCGTCAGTTTTTAAAATTTAGCAAAATGCCTGCTTTAATATTCCTCAAATTATATAATTATTTACAAAGACCCCTTATTATTTAATTCAATAGAATCGATGAAATTTTTAGAATTTATCAAGTAAATTTGCCAATTATTAATCAATTTAAAATCTAAAGCTTATGCAATTCAAACCTGGCGTCTTAACTGGAACAGAAGTAACCGAACTTCTTAATCACGCAAACGACAATAAATTTGCCTTACCTGCTGTAAATGTGACCGGTTCTAATACCATCAATGCAGTGCTTGAAACAGCCAAAGCAGTCCAATCTCCAGTAATGATTCAATTTTCAAATGGGGGCGCACAGTTTCATGCCGGGAAGGGTTTAGCCAATAAAGAAGAAGCTTCAGCTATTGCAGGTGCCATCGCAGGTGCGCATCACGTCCACCATATGGCTGAAAAATATGGAGTTTCGGTCGTACTGCATACCGATCATGCCGCGAAAAAATTACTACCCTGGATTGATGGATTACTTGACGCCAGTGAATTACATTTTGAAAAAACGGGTGCCCCTCTTTACAGCTCGCACATGCTGGACCTTTCTGAAGAATCGCTCGAGGAGAATATGGAAATTTCCACGAAATATTTTACCCGAATGTCTAAAATGGACATGACTTTGGAAATAGAATTGGGCGTAACAGGTGGTGAGGAAGATGGCGTAGACAATACCGATATTGATAACTCTAAACTTTATACTCAACCTGAGGAGGTAGCTTACTCTTATGAGAAATTAAAAGCCATTAGTAACCATTTTACAGTTGCCGCTGCCTTTGGTAACGTTCATGGCGTTTACAAGCCCGGCAATGTCAAGCTTACCCCAACCATTCTTAAAAATTCTCAAGAATTCATTCAAGAAAAGTTTGGTACTGGAGCCAATCCTGTAAACTTCGTGTTTCATGGCGGATCTGGATCCACTACTGAAGAAATAAGGGAGGCAATCTCTTACGGAGCCATCAAAATGAACATTGACACCGACATGCAATGGGCCTATTGGGAAGGTGTGAAAAATTACTATAGAGAATTTGAAGGGTTCCTTCAAGGTCAAATAGGAAATTCTATCAGTGCTGATGAACCTAATAAAAAATATTATGATCCCAGAAAATGGCTCAGAGAAGGTGAAAAAACATTTGTGAAAAGGCTCAGCGAAGCTTTTGAAGATTTGAACTGTATTAAAAAGAATGTATGAATAGAATGAGCTAAGGTTTCAGATTTATACTGATCTCTGCGGGCCCCAATATTAAAAGGTACTAAGCGTGATGTTTAGTGCCTTTTTTATTTACCAATTTTGATGTTCCAAAATAAATTATTTGGATAATTTAAAACATTAATCAACATCAATTTTTGTAATCTTTATAGTTTTGCAATCTTTAAAAATCATTTATCCATTAGATGACGTTTAATATTATGAAAAACACAAACCAAGTATCGATCATTGGCGCAGGTACCATGGGTAATGGGATTGCACACGTTTTTGCTCAATATGGCTTTAACGTAGCGCTTATTGATATTAATGAGAAGCGTCTGAAAAATGGGCTTAAAAACATTGAAAAAAATATTGATAGGCAAATACTTAAAGACCAACTTAAAGATTCAGAAAAAGGCTCAATCCTATCAAGAATAGTCCCTTTCAACAACCTAAAGGATGGAGTAATCTCTACCGATTTAGTGATTGAAGCCGCTACCGAAAGTTATGAAGTCAAAAAAAATATTTTTCAAGAAATAGATAAATATACACCGAAAAATGCCATATTAGCTACCAACACTTCCTCTATATCCATTACTAAAATAGCAGCAGTCACCCAAAGGCCGGCACAGGTTATTGGAATGCATTTTATGAATCCTGTTCCCATCATGAAATTAGTTGAAGTCATCAAAGGCTACGCTACCTCGCAAGCAACCGTTTCGACGATTAAAAAAACGGTTATTGATCTAGAAAAAATAGCAGTCGAAGTCAAGGATTATCCTGGATTTACAGCCAATCGCATACTGTTACCAATGATCAATGAAGCCATATTTACCCTTTTTGAAGGGGTAGCTGGAGTTTCCGAAATAGACTCTGTGATGAAATTAGGTATGGCACATCCTATGGGGCCTTTACAACTGGCTGATTTTATCGGGCTTGATGTCTGTCTCTCTGTTATGAGAGTACTTCAGGAAGGAATTGGTGATGATAAGTACCGTCCATGCCCACTTTTGGTAAATATGGTTGCAGCGGGTCATTTAGGTAAAAAAACAGGTGAAGGCTTTTATAGATATGAGCACCATTCAAAAGATTTTACGGTCAGTAAACAATTTAATTAAAAAGGAAAAAAAAGAAACCAAGCGTAGAAATTATGCGTTATGACGGTAAGTGAAACAATTCAAAATAAAATAATTATTAATGAAAAAAATGAAAATTCTTTGGCTGTCTACTTTATTTATGATTTCCTGCGGAGGAGGCAATGAGAAAAAAACAGCTTCAGCCACCGAAACAGCTGAGAAGATTATTAGTGCCAAAATTCCAAAAACTGTCAAAATTAGCATTGAAGGGGATGACATGATGCGTTACAACATTGACAAAATAGAAGTAAATGCCGGGCAAACGGTTGAACTCACCTTAACCCATACAGGGCAAATGTCAGCCCTTACCATGGGTCATAATTGGATATTACTCTCCTTGGGTACGGATAAAGCTGCCTTTGGAATGGCGGCAATGAGTGCCAAAGAACAAGGTTATGTGCCTCAGGATATGAAGGGAAATGTTATTGCTGCTACCAAGGTGGTCGGAGGTGGCGAAAGTACTGCCATTACATTTGATGCCCCCGCACCAGGCTATTATGAGTTTATTTGTTCTTTTCCAGGTCATTATGGTCTGATGAATGGCAGTTTCGTAGTGCTTCCTTAAATGATTTCTTGATCTTTTCTTTACTTATCTTTAAGTCATGAAAAGATCAATATCATTGTGCCTATGTGCCTTAAGTTTCTTATCGGCTTGCCAAGATACCTATCCAACTACAGATATGCAGATCCAAAAGAATACCCCCCCTATTGCAGATAGAAAAGATTCTTTATTAGAAGCTCATGGCAACACCCGTGTGGATCCTTATTTTTGGATGCGGCTCACTGACCAGCAAAAAATAGCTACTGATCCTGACAGTCAAACAAAAAAAGTCATTCAATATCTTGAAGATGAAAATACCTATACAAGCGAAGTCATGAAACCTACAGATAGCTTACAACAAAAGCTATTTGAAGAAATGACTGGGAGAATTCAAAAAGATGATGCTTCTGTACCCTATTTCAAAAATGGTTATTGGTATTACACACGTTTTGAAGAGGCCCAAGAATATCCCATTTATTGTCGCAAGAAAGGCAGCCTAGATAGTACAGAATCTATCATACTTGATGTCAATCAATTAGCCCAAGGATATGAATACTATGCAGTTGGTGGGATTC
>DBBU01000027.1:0-936 GCA_002292365.1 Flammeovirgaceae bacterium UBA976 | reverse complement strand
CTTGAGACAGGTATAATATTGGAGGATGAAATAACCAATACAGAGCCCGGGGGCGCTTGGTCCAATGACAATCTTACCTTTTACTATACTACTAAAAATGATGTGACGTTGCTGTCGGAGAAAATTTGGAGGCATCGGTTAAAAACAGATCAGAAAGAAGACATCATGATGTATCATGAACAGGATCCTTCTTTTTATATCAGCGTTAAAAAATCAAAATCAGATGATTACATTGTGATCTCATGTCAAAGCACGCTGATCAAAGATTATCACATCCTTTCCGCCCATGATCCCACGGGCACCTTCCGCCAATTTACTCCGAGAAATGGACCCCACGAATATTCGATTGAGCATTTTAAAGACAAGTTCTACGTGCTTACTAATTGGGAAGCACAAAATTTTAGATTGATGGAAACTTCTCAAGAGACTACCCATCTTGAAAATTGGTCTATATTGATCCCAAACAATCCAGATACCTTGCTAAGTTCAATTCAAGTATTTAGTGAACATTTGGTGATTTTTCAAAGATCTAATGCACTTACTTCCCTTAAAGTGGTCCATCAAAAAACAGGAAATCATCATGAAGTTTATTTTGATGAACCCGCCTTTGTCGTTCACCCCACCACCAATACTGAATTCAATACGACAAAACTGAGATTCATTTATGCTTCGCTGACCACGCCCAACACGACTTTTGAGTATGATATGAATGAGCGAAGCAAAACAGTTCTCAAGGAGACCAAAGTCATGGGGGGACATGAACCTTCTAAATACGCGACAGAAAGATTGTTTGCAGAAGGACGAGATGGTACTATGATACCTATTTCTCTGGTTTATAAAAAAGGATTATTCAAAAGTGACCAAAACCCATTACTCCTTTATGCCTACGGCTCTTATGGAAATTCTACCGATCCTTGGTTTAGCTCTATAAGACTC
>DBBU01000003.1 GCA_002292365.1 Flammeovirgaceae bacterium UBA976 | reverse complement strand
AGGAAATTTCTCCGACTCTAAATAATTTTCATTGAAATGCTCTTGCATCAGTTGATTTGGAAATTCAAAAGAGGTGATGGGTATTCTTAAAACAAAAGCTCCATCTGCCAAATTTAAAATAGCCTGACTCGCCGTATTCACCGCCGCAATATCTTCTAACAATCCATCAGAAAAAAAACTAATGGTAGAGCTGCTAATGCGCATTTTTTGGGCTTCAAGACTGTAACTAGCAAAAGTGAATAATATAATGAGCAAATAAAGACAACCTGTTGTTTTCATATTAAATCTAGTGTTTCAGTACAAATTCCCGAGTAATATTAAACCCAAAATGAATGCCTCCCTCTGACCACTGATCATTGGTTTGCGTTAAGAATCCCATTTCGAACATCGGTAACGAATTGGTAAATTGCAGCTGAAACACATGCCCGCCTGTCTCAATATCAACACCTACCGAAAAGCTATCATAGAAATCATTGATATTGGCCGCATCATCATTCAACTGAATTCTGTAACCATATTCGGCATTAATTGATACCCTTTTCGAAACTTTCATCCTTCCTCCTGCTGCTAAAACTGGAATATCTGATTGATCTGATAGTGAACTTACTAAATTGAAGTGGACCCAACTTGGAACCAACTCTAGAGATAAACGACTCGTAAATTTTCTCGCAAAGACAACTTGATGAACATAACTAAGCCTTGACCGGAAGTAATTATCTCTATTCGGATCAACAAAGCGTGAGGAATTGATCGCAATGGAACTAATGCCAGTAATACTGATTGGAAAGCCCTCTTTTTTTTGACTGGCAATCGAGAACTTTACAAAACCATCGAATATTTTTTTGTAAGAATTCCTACCAACTCCCACAGCAAGTCGATCACTTAGTCCATAGTCTAGTCCTATTCTAATGGTGCTTTCATCTAACCCCCAAAGTTCATACGCTCCTCCATCAAGGCGTCCAAATCTATGTGAAATTCGCAGTTCAAGATTACCTACTGCTACATGCTCATTAGTGTGTAAATTGATAATTTTTCCAGACTTGAATGTAGCAATCACCTCCTGTGGAGCTAGCGGAGCTAACTCATTCAATAATGCATCCAAATCTTCCTGAGACCACCCAAAATTAAATGATATACTCCCAAGAAAAAAAATAAAAATTCTAGTTGCTGTTTTGTACATCATTCTCTATCCACATTGAACTGGTTGCCACATCATATATCTTTCATAATCTAAATGTTTATACTATGATGTTGAAGTTCTTTGATAACTAAAGCCACCCGCTTGATTGTTGGACCAAGATGTTATCTTAATTGATAAATAAATATTATCTGCAATCAGATGGACAACATACGTTTTCCCTACAGCATCTTTAGGTTTCACCGTTGCTGCACGAAACGTTGTATACTTTAATGAAGCATAATCATTAATAACTCCTTCTGCCCACTCGGTCCCGAGTGGACTGGCATCTTTATTTGGAGCATCCTCCACAACAGCATTATAAATTTGACCTCCCGATACTCCACGCGTGATCCATATATTATCGGTAATTCTATCTTGGTTCTCTGCTAATGATTCATCTACATTGTCTAGTTTAATAAAAGTAATTAAATCATCACTCCAAACTTGTTCCTCTAATTTTCCGTATAAATCTTCTTCGTTCTCATAATAGCATGACGATGCCAAAAGAAAAATGATTATCAAGTGAATATCATTTAAATGTGATTTTATATTTGCCATTATACTGCTAAAATATACACTTATATCATAAGATTTTATTTGACCTAAAAATAAACAACAGTTCCTTTATCAAAAAAAGTTCTGCCCTCGTTAAACTATTTTAGTTTGGATATAGACTTTTTGGGCTATCTATTCGAAAATTTCTATCGTTTTAATTATTTTTTTAAAATAATACGATGTTCGTAACCTTGCATTATGCCGAATGTCCTCCCAAAAAAGATTAACATCTCCCCTGTGGAAATTTGTTGATTTTCTGCCTAAAAAACCCAACGGAAATTTAATCCTATCTATATAAATCGCACCATCTATCAAATGCGTCTTAAAGGCATGCCGATAAACCTTGTTATTAGTAAATAGAAACCCTTTATGATCCTTCTTGGCTCCAACTAATGACAAATCCCAAGTAATTGGATTAATGACTGCCCTGCCCTGATACCACTTTTGATATCTCTCAGTTTGATATTCTTTTTTAAGGGTATTCCAGGTTAAAAAGCCCCCTGTCTGATGGGGCTCGATCATCAAAGAAATACTTTTAAATGAATCTTTATCAATACCTATACCCGGAAGGTATGCCGCGATCAGTTTTTCTTGTAAGGGTTGCTCATCAAAAAAATCTTTCAGTAGCATTTTCAAATGAAAAGATCCTTGACTATGTCCTGCCAATATAATGGCATTACCTTTATTGTAGTGTTTCAAATAAAACTGAAAAGACGCCTTAACATCTTCATATGCCATTCTCAAGGCTAGTTCCCCACCGACTTCCAAATTATTGAAGGATTTCAAATGAGCCTGTCGATAAAATGGCACATATACTTTTCCTAACTCGGCCCATGCAGAGGCTTGATATTTAACCACATAATTAATCACGCCTGCTATATGGCGTGGATCTTCGATATCATAATTCCATCGAAAATCATTCGGATCCGTCAATAACGTAGGATAGACATAAAAAATATCTACATTTTTGAAGGGTGCTGCTTTAATAAAGGGCTCCCAAGGCTTTAGCGTATCACTGGGCAGCACTGCCCAATTTCCTTTATTTTCATAATCCAAAGCCCTATTTAATTGCCCAAAGGAACAATGAACAAACATTGAACTTATCAAAACTAGAATAAATCTCATCCCTATTATTATTTAAGTTTTTCAAACATAATTTTATGGAAAAGCAAAAAGATAAAACTCATTATTCAAAACAGAAAAATGATAAAACACATCATTAATACCATACCAATGTAAGAGTATTTGAATTTTATAGTCAAAAATAGGCCTTAACACTTGCCATCATTTTCTGAAGTTTCATGCTCATTTCATGGGGCATAATGACCGATTGTTTTCTCCCCAAAAGCAAATCTTCGTTCATACTGTACGTCTCATAATGGTAGCCAAAAGAATCTCTGAACCCCTCATAATGATCAATTATATAGTCCCCTTCATATAAAAAGCATTCAGATGCCCTCCAGAAATCTGGTAGGGCAATATAGCCCTTTTCACCGATGATATAGGCCCAATTATTCAACTTAGCTCTAAATGAAGCACACAAATTCGCGAGGGAGCCGTCACCGTACTCAAAGAGCATCGTTACTTCCGAATCAACTCCTGTTTTGGCTTTTTGCACGACGACCTTAACCTGCTCTGGTAGGGCATCGATCATCAATGCCGGCACTGCGATAGGATAAATTCCCATATCTAGTAAAACTCCTCCCGCTAAATGAGGATTGTACATGCGGCTCATGGGATCATATTGAGTCGGGTATCCAAAATCAGCTTTTACTTGTAATATCTTACCTATTCTCCCAGATTTCACCCATTCTTGACTTTTTATGATTGCCGGAAGAAAATAAGTCCACATGGCCTCCATTAAATAGCCCGAACTCGCCTTTGCTATTTGAATGAGTTCAACCAGCTCGCTAGGATTGATGGCTATTGGCTTTTCACACATCACTGCTTTTCCTGCTTGTAATGCAGTTTTAGCGTTTTCAAAATGAAAATTATGAGGTGTTGCGATATAAACGGCATCTACATCATCATCATCATACAGACTCTGATAGCCTTCATAGGCTTTGGCTATACTGTATGTATCTGCAAAAGCCTGAGCGCGTCCTTTGTCCCGTGAAGCTACGGCGATCAATTCTCCGTTGTCGACCCAGCGAAAATCGTTCGCAAACTGATGTGCTATGATTCCAGGGCCTACAATACCCCATTTTATTTTCTTGTTTATCATCTCTTCCGATAAAGTAACTTATAATTTGCTCAAAATAAATTAAATTAGAGATTATATGTATGTTGAATCTTGATTGAGATTGCTCTTGCTTAATGAGACAAGTACTATGTCTCACTTCCGCATGCTTTGATCCATTTAAAAGAGAAGATTATGAAATTTTTTAACTCCGTTATATTTTCATTTTTAATTACCGTCCAAGTATTTTCTCAAGCGCTAGATCATAAAGTATTTGAATCCACTCAATTTCGATTCATCGGACCAGAAGGAAACAGAGCCATTGCAATTGCCGGAGAACCTGGTAATCCTATGGTTTCCTACATTGGTGCGGCCTCTGGTGGCTTATGGAAAACGCAAGATGGTGGGGTCAAGTGGGCTCCAATGACTGATTCGCTCAACGTTTCCTCTATTGGATCAATTGCTATTGCTCCTTCTGATCCAAATCAGGTTTGGATAGGTACTGGTGAAACCTTTGTGATCCGACCTGCCCATGCCATGGGAGATGGCATTTACCAATCGATCAATGCGGGCAAAAGTTGGCAACATATGGGCCTTGAGAAAACAGGAAGAATTGGTCGGGTTGTCGTACATCCCAACCATCCTGAAATTATTTATGCTGCGGCACTGGGTCACACCTATGGCCCGCAAAAAGAACGAGGGGTATATCGATCCAAAAATGGTGGTAAAGACTGGGAACAAATTCTCTTTGTTGATGCCGGTACTGGTGCTGCTGATTTAGCCATTGATCCTGAAGATCCAAACATCTTATATGCTGCCATGTGGTCAGTGAATATCAATACTTGGGGTCTCAACAGTGGGGGTCCAGGTGGGGGGATCTACAAAAGTACTGATGGCGGAGATTCTTGGGTAGCCCTGGCCACTCAGGGATTGCCCGGAGGTAAAAATCGCCCAGTAGGAAAAACGGCAATTGCGGTATCCCATAGCAATCCAAATACCGTTTATGCCCTTTTTGAAATAAATAGTCCCGAGTTATGGCGTTCAGATAATAAAGGGGCTACCTGGCGGCTAATGAATCAAGATCATACAATGAATGAGCGTGCTCCTTATTATACTAGAATAGTCGTAGCGCCGGATAATTCTGAGGAAATTTATTTTTTAAGTGTCCGATTTAGTAAATCTGAAGATGGGGGCAAAACATTAATGAAAAACCCACCTCGAGGGGGGGGAGATAATCATGACATGTGGATCGATCCATTGCTTCCAGCAAGAATGATGGTGGCCCATGATGGTTGCGCCAGTGTCAGTCTCAATAGAGGCTCCTCTTTCCAGCGTATCGTTTTACCTATCGCTCAAATGTATCATGTCTCTACTGATGATCAAATACCTTATTATGTCTACGGAAATAGACAAGATGGTTGGTCTTACCGTGGCCCAAGCAACAGTCAACAAGGCTATATTCCCGTG
>DBBU01000007.1 GCA_002292365.1 Flammeovirgaceae bacterium UBA976 | reverse complement strand
ACTGGTCCTTAATATCTTTTTTCACCCTGTAAAGGCCACTCCCTATTTTTGGAATCCATCCAGATTAGATATACCTAACCAAGCCGTTTTGGTCTTCCCTTTATGTTCCTATCTGCAGTCACTATTCCTATAGTTGTTTTTAGCCATAGGACCTCTCTCTGTCAATTGATTTTCAAAAAAGAATGCACGCTTAATTACAATGATCGTTCAGGTAGGCCTGCGCTTTTTCGTTACCCATATCCATTGCTATTTGCCATGCCTGGCAAGCCATTCCTGATTGGCCATCTGATAAATAGGTCATGCCCAACATCAAATGAGCTTCCTTTACGTTTTCATCCATCTCCAAGGATTGCTTCAAATAACGGATTGCCTGAGTGAAATCCCCCATTTTATAATAGTAGTAGCCCTTATTTCGATAAGACCATGGATTATCAGGAGTCAAAACAATACTTTGATTGATATCGATCAAGGCTAAAGCTATAGAATCCATCTCTAGATAGGTAAAACCCCTATTATTTAGAAAAAAAGCATTGTTCGGATTCAGCCTAAGGGCTTGCTGGATGGCCCGATAGGCTAAGTCCAATGACGATAACTCTAAATATATCTGATTGAGTGTATTGTATCCAAAGGCTTCATTGGGAGACTGATGCAAAATTTCCTCTAAAGTAGCTGCCGCCCTTTGCTTATTGCCCAGATAAAAATCTAAGGTGGCTAAATTGATCTTGGCTTCAGTATCCTTTGGATTTTGTGCCAGTACCCTATTAAATTCATCCATGGCTCGTTCATAATCTTTTGACTCTGTGAAAATAAGCGCCTTAGCTTCGTGATAAATGGAACTATCATGATGGGCAATAAGTAAATCATAATCTCTGATACTTTTCGTCCAATTACCCGCCTCTTGATAGGCCATGGCTCGGTTATGCAGGCAATCCCAAAATTCATTATCAATCAATAATGCCTCGTTATAATCTTGGATCGCTTCATAAACCCTACCTAATTCTCGTTTGGCCACTCCCCTATTATTGATAGACTCGGCATCATCAGAATCTATCTTAATGGCTTTTGTGTATAAACTAATCGCAGTCTCATAAGACTTCGATTCAATCGCTTCATTTCCTTGATTAAAAAATCGATCTCGTTGGGTTTCAACGCTTTCACATCCTAGGACTAAGAGATAGATACACAATACGTATGGCAAACTCCCTAATGAACCTCGCCCATTCCCTGAAAACATCAAAGCTCTTGGATTTAAATGACTAATATTGACTTACAGAACCTCCACTACTTAAGCGTTTGCTCAAACTGCCTGGACTTCCTTGAAATTCTACTGACCCTCCACTACTTGCCTGGACATCTAGTTTATCTTTCGCATAAACTTGAGCCAGTCCTCCACTACTTATGTCCACTAATGTTCTTTCCGAAATCATCTTAAACCCCTCATAATGAGCCCCACTACTTATATCTAATGCTTGGTCACGTACTCGGCCGGTCAGCTTGACCTTACCTGCACTTGAGATTTCGACCTCAAGTTTATTCACCTCTAAATTCAAGGCGACAAACCCCGAGCTGCTGACATCTAAATCTACGCTATTGGAAAGAATATTTAACTCCAGCGAACCAGCACTACTGACCTCAATCTCTAAGGCTTCACTTTTCAATCGATCTGATCCTTTGACCACTCCTACCGAGGACACATCTATTTCATTGAGGATCACATAAGTAAGCGCTACTTTTACCTCAATATTTCTATATCTTCCATTTGGCCTCATACGTATCGTTAATCGACCATTGTTGACCTCAGTCAGGACATCTTCGGGATTACATCCTGAAACATCCACCTTTGCATTGTATTCTGTACCTTTTATAAGAACGACCTCTATGCCCTCTTTTACATATAATTGCTTGAACGGCTGTAAATTTCTTTGGATTGGATCTGCCAACAAAAAGATCCCTACCATTGTTAGAGTTAAACTAAAAACGAGTCTCTTGGTCATAATAAATATCTTTTGATGAGTAATAGTTATCTAAAGGGAGCCGTTCGCATCAGAAAGGTTGCGTGATGATGTATGCATATCGTCCAAAAAGGTTACTTCAAAGTTTACTTTGATAGGATTTTTGAAATTCCTCCCAAGCTGTATTTTTATATTTTCCCTCACCCATGTATTTGGAAATAGTATCAAAAGTAGGCGCATCCAAGTAACCCGGCACAGGCTGAATAATTTGGAGCTCTTCATTCATGAAAACCGTCGTAGGGTAACTGAGCTTATTTTGTGTGAGGGCTGCCGCCAATTCGTGATACCCCTTTCGACCTGAGGCCACGAATTTGAAGGTATGACCCCTAAAACTAACTTCTTCAGCGCCTTCAGCATCAAATTTTACTGCATAAAATTTATCATTAACGTAGGCCACAATTTCGCTACGACTGTAGGTATCTCTATCCATTTTTTTACACCATCCACACCAATCTGTGTAAAGATCAACCAAAATCATTTTGGGGTTCTCTGAGGTTTTCGCCACCGCTTCTTCAAAACTGATCCATTTGATTTCAGTGTTAATATCAACCTCAGATGGACTCTTAGAAAAAGTAAATATTGCCATCAAAAACAGAAAAAAGGACCCTAGACGTACGCTCATAGTTTCAAATATAAGCATCATTGCTCACAAAAATTATAGATTGTCAGGCTAACTTAAATATCAAATAAAAAAAAGGGTTTAACCAAAAGATTAAAAAATCAAAAATATTTATCTGAGATGAATATTTTTTCCGAAAGGACAGGATCTTTCCATGCTTCATCTTTATTTTCAGAAGATTTGATCAACCAAACTCCTTGCTCAAGACTTCCTGTAATTTTTATGTCAGACCTATTAGAAAAGTGAAAGATCACATCATGCGAAGGTGCTGATGTAGAATCTGATGAAGCAAAAGATTTACTCATAATAAATTGAACGTCATCATGATACTTTTTGAACTTAATTGAATCAACCTCAACGTTATTTTTAAACCAATAGTTTTCTTTCTTGGTCAACGAAAAAGCACTATCTGGATAGATGAAATCTATAGCAGTCAATGAATCATTTCTGAAATTCAGTACTCGGTTATTTCTAAAATCATCCCTTTGAGAAACCAAACTCATTTTCATGAAATTATCTGCTACATAAGTATCATTATCATCTACCAGACGGACAAAACTATAATAAGTTTTTTGCCCCTCAAAAGCGAATCTACCCAAAATTATATCTAAAAAAATATCTTTGACTCCGAATATCACCACACGTGTTCCCTTTTCGTCCACATTATAATCTGACCACCGATCAACTGATCGAGAAGCCAGTCTAGAGGGCTTAATGGTTTGAATGGTTTGTAAAAAAGCCTCCACTGTATTTTTTACGGCCTCATGCTGTTTTTGACCAACTTTTACCTTCCATTGACCCGAAATTTTTTCTAAAATGACTTGCTCATTTTCATTCTCAATCTTTATTTTATTGACAAGTTGTGAATCAAAATCTACTAATACCTCATTATAGTTCTTACTTCTGTCTGGATTTTTAGTAACCTTAATGATGACAAAAAATAAACTAATAACAACCAAAAAAATAAAAAGTCTTGATGTATTCATGATTTTTATAAAAATATAGATTTAATCAACTGTAATCCCCTTGAACCCATTTTTGTCGTTTTCGCTGTACCGATGACCTCCGTATAAATCCATAAATTAAGATCAATAAAATAGGAGAGAACACATTTCCATATTTGACCAATGATTTTGAACCATCATCAATAGATTCTAAGGGTCTACTTGTAATTCCCTTAGTCCTTAAGCCAATAAGTCCTGTATCATCCGATAACCAATCAATGCTATTGGCAGCAAAATTAATGTTATCTACATCTAATTGTTGTAATCGTTGGCCTTCCCCATTATTTATAAATTGCCCATTGGACACAACTACCATACTCCCATTATTTACACCCATATGCTCAATAGATAATGCTAATATTTGATTTGGGGCTGTAAAATCTTGTTCAGCCCATTTCTTTTGGACATTCATGTAGTTTGGAGTATTTTGAGTACCCGACATTTCACTAGATTGAAGCAGTGCGTTAATCACTAACGTAGTATCTGATCCAATGATACTGAGAGGACTAGAAAAAGGTAACATCATCGATTCCAAACCTACTGTGATTGGGTGTTTTTCAAACTTTCTGATTTGAGGAAAATAAGGAAATTCAATCTGGCTGTTCATAGTGAAAAATCCTTGCTGTTGTTGTACCGTAACTGAGGCACAAGCAGCATCAATTAACACTTGATCTCCCATCGATATGCCTTTTGACTCTAGCCAATCCTTTAAACCTATATCTGGCTTAGAGGATATTTCTGCTGTTTGAAGGTTACCTGAAATATTAGAATAGGCTAGAAATAAATTACCTCCCCTATCTAAATATTTATTAACCTTGTCAAAGTCAGCTGATGGAATAGTATCATTTGGACTGATCCAAATCATACAGCTATAATTGGGAATGATCTCAGAAGAATCTGATAAATTAAAAGGAACTATTTCATACATCACCGAAAGCTGTTGGACCAATTGCGGAATAGCTCCTAGGGTCACTCCATTATCGCTCTGAATCAGTCCAATTTTGGGTTTCTTTTTAAGTATAATTTTTTTTATTGAAGTAGTTATTTCATATTCTAACCCAGATCCTGGCTGAATCAGCGGTATTACTTCTTTCTGCCCATCAGCTTGAATCAAAACTCCCATAAAAGCTTGGATTTGTTGTCTCTGGTCATCTTCTACTACATTAATAGACACGGGTGTTATACCATTTTTCATGGCCTCTTGCTTCAACTCATCCGATGTGTTTGGATTGATGAATTCAAAGACAAAATTTCCATTTGAACGATTTTCGTATTCGATAAACTGATCTCTTAGTTCGTCTTTTATATAACCTAGTTGTGCCGGTAAATCTTCTGTAAAGTATGCCTTAACAGTAATGACCTCATCTAAGTCTTCAAGAATACTTCGAGTAGCTTTTCCTAGAGTATATCGTTTATCCTCAGTAAAATCAATCCTAAAATAGGCTACTTCAGATAACAAGTTCACTACCAAAATTATGGCCAAAACCATACTCCCCTGAATAAATAATTTTGATTTTTTCATACTTTAAAACTTAGGATTGCCAATTACGTTTAGAAAGCATCAATTCTGCTAAATAAAGACCCATGGTTATTATGGATCCAAAATAGACTAAATCTCGAGAATCTACTACTCCTCTGCTTATAGAGTCAAAATGAACACGCATACTTAAATAGTTGAAAAAAGATGCTAAAACCCCCGAAGTCGATGTACCCATCACATCAAACAATAAATGAAAAAATATACCTACAAACAGTGCAACCAAAAATGCCACTATTTGATTGGTAGTGATGCTACTCGCGAAAAGACCAATCGCTACATAGGATCCAGATAAAAAAAGTAGTCCAACATAGCCACCTATGACTGCTCCATCATCAATGTTTCCTAATTGACTAATTGTTATATAATACGGAAGTGTGCAAATCAGTGAAATAAATATCAAAATTAAACATGCAAAAAATTTACCTCTTATGATCTGTCCATCAGTAATGTCCTTTGTAGTCAATAATTCTATTGTTCCTAATCTATTTTCCTCTGCAACCATTTTCATGGTCAATGCAGGGATAAAGAAAAAAAGTGACCAAAAAGCAATACCAAAAAAAACTCCCATATTAGCCTGATTATTAACAAAAATGTTTGAGCCCACTAGCCATGTGAATATTCCGCTTAAACCTAAAAATAATACAACCATTACGTATGCGGTAAGGGAGTCAAAAAAAGAAGCCAATTCTCTTTTCGTGATGATCCAAGTCTTTTTCATATTTCTAATTAGTTAAATCTCTAAAAACATCCTCAAGACGGGTTTCTATACCAGTCATTTCAAGCAAATACCATTTCTTTTTCACACATAGATCAAAAATTGCTTTTCTAGATTCCATATTAGGCTTGGACTGAATACTATAAAATCCAGGCTTGTCCTCTATCGCACTTACTTTTTCAACAGATCCTAAACCCAATAATGATTTCTGCAATTCCTCGTTTACCGCCTCTATATGGACCGTCAGCAATTCTTGACCATCAGCTTGGGACCGTAATGTCTCAGAAGTTCCATCCGCAACTATTCTTCCTCTATTAATTATTAAAATTCGATCACAAGTAGCTTCTACTTCTGAAAGAATATGTGAGCTTAATATCACAGTTTTTTGCTTGCCTAATTCTTTTATCAATTTTCTGATCTCGACAATTTGGTTAGGATCCAGCCCAGTAGTTGGCTCATCCAAAATCAAAACCTCAGGATCATGGATCATCGCTTGGGCTAGTCCTACTCTTTGCCTGAAACCTTTAGACAACTCATTAATATTTTTATGTTTTTCTCTCGCTAAACCGCACAATTCAATCATTTCTCCAATTCGACCAGGAATGTCACTTTTAGACACTCCTTGTATTTCCGCAGTGAATCGAAGATAATCCACAATAGACATATCGAAATACAAAGGATTATTTTCAGGAAGATAACCGATCTTTTTCTTTATTAATGATTGGTTTTCATTAACTGAAATATCATCCACAGTAATATTACCATTAGATGGGGCCATAAAGCATGTAATCATCTTCATCGTTGTACTTTTTCCAGCACCATTGGGTCCTAAGAATCCGACGACCTCCCCTGTCTCTATTTTGAAGGAAATATCATTAACGGCTTTTTGCTCTCCGTACTTTTTTGTTAGATTTTTTACAATAATTGACATATACTATTTGAATAACTGAGTTCAATTTAATTGAAACAACCAAAAGTAATTTTTTGCCTACTTTAAAACAAATATCAAAATAAAAATAAGTGTTCAAATTTTCAAAAAAAAAACCTGTTAAAATGTGTTAAAATTGACCTAGTTTGCGTCTATGAAAGTAGGTCTTCTCTCTGATACTCATGGCTATTTAGATCCCAGTATTTTCAATTATTTTAAAGATTGTAATGAAATTTGGCACGCGGGAGATGTGGGAAATGTAGCCCTATTGGAGACTTTAGAATATTTCAAACCCTTGCGAGCCGTCTTTGGTAATATAGATGGGCATGATATTAGAATGCGCACGCAAGAAACAGCATTAATTTCTTGTGGTGGCATGCGCATCATGATGACCCATATCGCAGGTAAACCACCGTCGTTCACTAAAAACATCAGGGCCCTATTAGTGGCCAAACAACCCAACATTCTTGTTTGTGGACATTCTCATATCTTAAAAGTAATTTTTGATAAGAAATACAATATCTTGTATTTAAACCCTGGTGCAGCGGGAAAACATGGATTTCACAAGGTGAAAACACTCTTGAGATTTGAAATTGAACATGGGAAAATTTTCAATTTGGAAGTCATAAAAATCGGGCCAAGAGCAACTCAAAAATGACAGCTCTGATTTGATTTTAAGGGAATGA
>DBBU01000015.1 GCA_002292365.1 Flammeovirgaceae bacterium UBA976 | reverse complement strand
ATTTCATTATTGGTGCTACTGGAGGGGTTACCATATATTCCTCAAATGGATTATAGATCGTGATGGGAATGCGGTAATAATCGCCAAAATTTTTCATCCAACGCGTGTATCCTATAAGTTGATAATTTCCAGATTCAATCAAACTGGAAATAAAAAAATCTCCAGTACCTTGGCCCTTTTCAAGTTTTATTTTTGTCTGAAAAACTGGGATTTTTTTGTCATCCAACAACTCAACATATAGAATCGAACTTAGCTCCGAAAGCTTTCCTGAAGACTTACTTCTAACCAACGCATGAAACAGAATGCGTTCACCTGATACGAATCGATCGCTACTGATTTGTAAAAAAACCTCCTCGTGAATATTGTCTTGACCATTTCCTGCAAAATGAAAAAGAATTAAACTACAGAGTGTTAAATATCTTAACCTATTCATTCCCAAAAAGTGGGTATTTCTATATCCCCATTAATCCTACAGTCCGTACAAGGCTCAGAAAGTATTACGTAAAATCCCGGAGGCTCCGGCATAAAAAAGGCCCATATTCCTTTTCCAGCTGACTCACTTGAGCTAAAATAATCCGTTAAACCTGCCGGTGGAATAGAATCAGATGATGTTCTATAAACGAAGTTACATTGAGCATTAAGTAATGGAATATTGAAACCATCCGGAACAAAAGTTTTGGGCACAAAGAATGCTAATTTTGACGATACCCCAGAAACTTCAAAATTTCCCAAAACCGACTCTTGAGGACCCTTAAATACCTCCATGTTACCTACAACATTTCCTTTTTGTTTATCAAAAAGAGATCCTCCAGATTCATTATTTTCCTGCAATCTTTTATAAAATTGATAAGTAGATGCAGACAAAGCATATTGCTTTACATGAACGGCTGTTTTATAAGCTAAATTTGGATCTGATTCATTGATAAAATGAACGGGAAATTCAGTTAATTTTTGATTATTCAATGCGATTCCAGATCCCATTATTAAGGAACTGCTGGTCTCTTGTCTGAAACATTTATCTACACTTTGTGTTCTAAGGATTAATTTTTCAGATGTTTCATCCCATAAATAATATGAGGGATAAGGAACTCTCCATTCGTAAGTCTCCTCCCAGGTATACCTAAAAGTACTGACTTCATAATTTTGCCAATCGGTCACTAAAAATATTTGAACCCCATTCAAAATATCTCCACTCTCTTTTGACGGTAATTGAACATATCGACCGTATAAACTGTCAATAGGTGGGGCTTCATTCAACGCTTCTTTGGTAGATAAGTATTCATTGCCATTTTCTGTGATGACTCTGAGCATATAACTTTCTCCAATCATTCCTGCATATGTTGAGTCAGTAACGTAGTTGCCAGGTAGCGATTCTGTTAAATTGACAATCTCACCATTCTCTGATTCAATGGTCACTGTGGCTCCCTTAGCCAAGATAAGGTCTTCAGATTCTAAAGAAGATGTATAGGATAATTTTACGGTATGTGTTTTTATTTCGTTAGTCAAAATGGCATCCACTACCAACAAAGAATTTTCAGTCTCCCCAATGAAATTATGTTCATAGGGTTCTATACAAGAAAGGACTATGATTGAAAGAAATAAATAAACTATGTTTTTTTTACTCCTGCTCATATTTTAAAATTAAAGGTAATCGTAGGAATTGGATTCGCAAATACTGTCATTTTGTAGCCCTCGACATCTCCATCAACCGTCTTGAAGAAAATTGAATACGCATTATCTCTGCCAAAAAGATTATAAATTGAAAAGGTCCAAAATGAATGGGCTAATTTTTTTACCTTGTGCGTTCCCTCAATGTCAAACCCTAGGTCAACTCTGAAATAATCAGGAATACGGAAGGCATTTCTCTCCGAGTACTGTAGACTTTCAGCAGTATTAAATTGCCATTTTCCAATAGGATAGGTAACTGGCCTACCACTTGAATATACCAAGTTTAAAGATAGACTGTACCTTCTTGTGAATTTATAATTCGTTACCATATTTAAATAATGTGGTTTATCGTAAGTGGTCTGAAAGAAGTCCCCTCCATTC
Organism: Flammeovirgaceae bacterium UBA976; assembly: GCA_002292365.1. Classification (GTDB taxonomy): domain Bacteria; phylum Bacteroidota; class Bacteroidia; order Cytophagales; family Cyclobacteriaceae; genus UBA4465. The sequence goes on along the minus strand of DBBU01000015.1, from coordinate 1,997 downwards.
ACCCGCTCCTCGGCAAAATCTCCATTTAAACGAATAAAACTACGTGACCAGGTATAATTAAACCAGCCTGTAAACCATCCATTAGACTTTTTTGCGGAAAGCTCCAAACCATAGGATCGGCCATCCCCCTGCAAAAGATCTGTTTCAATGGCCTTATTAAATTGCAAATCTGCGCCTACCTTAAAATCAACTAAATTTTTGATGCCCTTGTAATACGTCTCGACTGAAAACTCTAGCACATTATTTCTTGCGATATTTTTATAATAACCGATTGAAAATTGATCTGCTATTTGAGGTTCCACGTATTTACCTGACAATCTCCAAATGTCAGTAGGTGCCAATGAAGCAGAATTAATCAGCATATGAACATATTGTCGAGACCGGTTATAACTGACCTTCACAGAACTTAAATTTGCGAGAGAAAACCTTCCTGATAATCGTAATTCAGGACCATGGTACGTAGCCATTGGCACACCTTTCCCGTAAGAAAGAGTATCAACAATGAACGCCTGATTTATGGGTTTATCAAGTGCATATTGATAGGATTCAGAAGGACCTAACTGGGTATATAGAGAATATCTTAACCCTGCATAAAGTGAAATATTTTTTGTAGGATCATATTGGTTAGAGAAATAAATAGCTGATTCTAGCGCCTGTTCGGGATTGATTTCATCAAAGCTAATATTAGACAAGTCCCCAAGAGGCTGCCTCACGCCAGGATTAACCTGATATTTCTTAATGCTAGTTCCAAAGTTAAAATGGTTTTTTTCGTCTAAATAATAGTTGAAATCAGTGGATGCCGTTAATTCGGAAATATTATAGTTAATATCAAAGGCTTGAGTTAATAGCTTATCGTACCCAATACGATAACCATATTGGCTTCCTGTAAGCCTTAATGAACCATCTAAATCGTCATTAAATTGGTGCATCCAGTTTATTGAGAAGTTTGTATTTATGTAACTAAAATCGGAGTAGCCAAGCAGAGAATCGGAGTCCAATTGAAAACTATCAAAGCTGTAATATCCCAAAGCTGAAAGAGTATTATTTTTATCAATTTTATGATCAATTTTAAGAATAAAATCATGAAAATCAGCATCCTGATTACTTAAAGGGTTATTACTTATTTGTTTGAGAACAAAATCAGAATAAGTGGCTCTTCCTCCCACCATAAGTGACGTTTTTTCTTTTATGAGGGGGCCTTCAAATAAAAGACTTGAAGTGACCGGTCCAATACCCCCTTTGATAATATATTTTTCCTTATCTGGAACCTTAGTGGTAATATCAAATACCGAAGAAATACGACCTCCATATTTAGCAGGAATACCTCCCTTAAATAGTTCCATTCCCTCTAAAGACTCTGAATTAAAAATAGAAAAAAAACCAAAAAAATGTGATGTGTTATAGACCGAAGCTCCATCAATCGTAAAAAGGTTTTGATCTGCTTTACCCCCTCTAATATTAACCCCGGCAGCACCCTCACCTACTGCCTGAACACCGGGAGTTGTCGCTGCCGCCTTAACTATGTCTCTTTCACCCAAAAGCACAGGTATACTTTTAGTTTCTTCGATTCCAATTTTAGTAACCCCCATTTGGGCCTGCTCGATATTAATATCACGATCACTGTTGACTACCACCTCATTCAGGGCAATAACATCTACTTCCATATCAACATTGAAAGTCCCGTCAGAAAAAACGACAATATTGCGATACGTATTTTTCATCTCAATGGATTGCAAGAATAAAATGTGCTTGCCGGTGGGTATACTTAAAGTATAAAAACCAGAGGCATCTGTCGAAGTACCAACAAAGGGTTCTTCAACATAGATAAAAGCTCCCTCAACAGGCAACTCATTACCTGACTGACTGACATACCCTGCCATGGAAGCCGTTTCACCCATAACAAACTGATATCGATCTCCCACCTCATATACTTTCTCCAATTCATTGATCCCCTCGTGATCTTTTTGGTATTCCTTGGCAAAGATCAACCCCTTTTT
>DBBU01000036.1:103988-111087 GCA_002292365.1 Flammeovirgaceae bacterium UBA976 | reverse complement strand
CTAAACCAAACTTCATCTCTATGGTCTTGGAGTACAATGTGCCCTGACCTTCCCGTTCCAAAAGCGGGCATTTCTTTAAATTTACTATTTTTAATTCTTTCATCCCACATATCATCCCACATATCAAATTCCAAAAGCTTGTAACCATTGAGCCAATGCTCCACATGACCCTCTTTAACAATAAGCCTGACTCTGTTCCAATCATTTGGCCTATTGGCCGTCACAAAAGCTGAAGGAATCATATCATACAAATCGCCCGCTCGATGAGCCAAATATTGACCATCGGTATGGCTAGAATTATCTAAAATTTGCATTTCGGGTCCCGTTAAATAAGCTTCTCCGTATTGATCGTCCTCGGTTACATTATATATAATGCCGCTGTTACCACATGAGGCTACTTTCCATTCTACATAAAATTCATAATTCTCATAAATGCGATCTGTAACCACTATATTGTCACCTGTGGGATAAATCTTGTCGGCCCTCACTGCCGTTGCCGACAAATGAAGAGTCCCATCCTCGACATCCCACTTACTTCCAACGTCTTCGGAATTGTAATTACGCAAACCGCTAAGGTCTTTGCCATTAAATAGCAATTTCCATCCTGCAGACTGCTCGGCCTCAGTCAATGCGTTGTGCATCACCTGATAGTCCGAACTAAAACCTGGTTGATCCTTTGGTACATAGTTGAGCGTATACCAAGATTCAGTGGTCCAAAGTGAATGATCCAAATCACTGATAAAAGGACGATTTATTCTGAAATAAACCACCCGATTTTCCTTAATATCTGGTAATTCGACAAAGATTTTTTTCCGATCTTGTGATAGATGAAACGCTTTCGCTTCCAAGTTCTCTAAATCCAACTTAGGTCCCCCATACACTTCGGTAGGCTCATAACGCCATTGCTGGATCAAAAAGTCTTCAGCATTAACATTTTGCCCTTCCTTGATGGATTCTGTAAACTCAATTTCAAAACCATCGCTTCGAGCACTTACTTTTAACATTTCAAATACAGAATTTCCATTGAAAGAGAGACTTTGCAGTCCATAACTGAGTTTGCCTTTATGGCCCCAATTTCCAGACGAGCCTACGCCCCCTACTACTAGATCGCCATTAGGTGCCCACAATATCCGGTTTACTCCTGCTTCCAACCCTTGCGTAAACCTAAATAAAGCACCCTGATAAACGCCGTTGACCTTCTCTACATAAACACGCTTAATCCCTCCATTGGTTACTTCACCATGAATCATTTGCCCTTGATAGGGGCCGATATCTAAGCCAATAGGGGTGCTAGGAGAGTTACCAATCTCATCTTGAGGCAGCCAAACCACAGGTAAGGTTTCTTTCAATCCGGCTGTGCCTTCAAAATCAACCGACCTTGAACCATAAAATGCGCCAGGCTGCACATGCACAATTTTGCTAGCCGGTAACCAATCTCCTTGATTGTCTGCGATGAATATTTCATTGTCTTTGCCAACTCCAATACCATTGGGCGTTCTTAAACCAGAAGCGATCAACTCCACTTTTCCTGTCGATTTATCTATTTTTAAGACTTTACCCCGATCGGGGATTTGGGGGTTCGCACTGGCACCTCCCGGCATGATGGCAGTTGCCAACGTGCCATAGAAAAAACCCTCCTGGTAGACCAATCCAAAAGCAAATTCATGAAAATTGGCCGATACTTTCCAATCATTACTGACCGTTTGGTATTCATCAATCAATTCATCTCCATCATGATCTATCAACTTAGTCAATTCTTGTTTTTGTAATACATAGATCTCCTCATCAACTACTTTCAATCCCAAGGGTTCAGCAAGTCCTGCGGCAATTCGCTTCACTTTGATTTGATCAGGCATACCCGAATCCCAATTTTCTAATATGAATACTGAACCCAAAGAGTCCCAAGTACAAATGACCATACGCCCATCTGAAAGGAAATCAAGCCCCCCTACTTTAGGTGTAAAATCATTGGGTCTCGCTTGAGATAAATCAAAAGCAGGATGTACACCGGCTAAAGGAAGCGCATCGCCAGGAATCCCTTTTTTTAACTCCCCTGGAGCAATATAAGGCTTGGTTTCCAGCAACGCACTAGATTCAAAAGACACAAATTGGTCATCAAGTAGTACAAAGCTTGCCGCATTTCTATCAAACCACTGCAGTGAAACCAAAGCCCCTCCACCCCCTTGATTAAACAATAATCTAATGGGGTGTTTTCCTGCTTTAAGAAACATTTCTCCATCCCTAATTTCTGTTCCATGATCACCCCCGTTGTCTACAACCAACTGCTCATCTATGTAAAGTAAAGAGCCGTCGTCGCTGATCAGTCTGAAGTCATAGCTACCCTCTTTTTCAATGTTCAATAGACCCTTATATTCTATAATAAAGTGTTCTTGGAAATTTAAAAAATCTGTTTCGGATAACGTATGGATTTTACTGACCTTACCCTGTAAAACAGGAGTCGACTTTTTAATGACTTCAAGTGGATTACCTTTCTCCAAATTTAAATATAAATGTGCCAAAAACCCTTGACCATCATCCCCTTCGTATTTTTCAGATAAATTCACTGGAATAGATTTTAAACCCAGCGTATATTTATCAAAGGGTGTACTGAGTTTATCATCAAGACCCAAGATATAGCTTACCATAGTTTTTGCATCCTCAGGCATGATGTCAGGATGCGGAGTCATCAAAGCAATGCCCCAAACCCCAGATCCACCTTTGATTATTTTTTGTGCTAATCCATCTATTGTGGCTTGATCATCATTGTATTTTTTTGCAATGGCCAAGTAAGACGGCCCCACGGTTCTTATTCTTTCATTGTGGCAGGCGGCGCAATCACTCTTTTCAATTAACAAGGCCCCACTTACGACCTCAGAAGTCTCATCCGTATCACTCGTTCCCGTAAGGTTTTCAATCTCAGTATGAAAATAGGTAGTCAAGTGGAGTACTTGTTTATTGAGACTTAAAATACCGTTTATCCTGCTGAATTGAAAGCCTTGTTGCTTGTAGGAATTCTGATCAATCACGGAAAAGGAACCATCGGTTTCATAATCATCTCCACTTGACAATAATCCCAATGAAGTTTTTAATTTCACCTGATAATTCGTCGTGTTGTCAACGTTAAAAATTCTTTCAAGACCATGTCTTGTCCCACGGCTAACATACCTTGGTGATTCTGAAACCTTGATTTTATCGCCTTCTGGAGTAATGAATTCATAGTTAAAAAACACCTCCTCATTTTTGATCAAATGGCCCTTGTATTGGAAATCAAAATCAATCATTTCATCCGATTGGGTCAGCATCCATTCGGATGCCCCCATCTGATAATAGGTTGCTCCTAAACTTTGAGGTTGCGGTCCATGAACGGTGGTATAAACCGCACCATCAAACAAAACGTCTCCACTCCATGCTCTGTATAAAAGCCCCGTTTGCGTATCATATGCTACCCATAGCTTTTCGTCAAGCGCCGAAGTAACCATTCGGGGCATTTCATCCAATACCGATCTGAAAACCCAAACATCTCGTGGGTGCCTTTCTTCACTTGGCGTACTGCAGGAAATAAAAAATAAAATTGTAAGAAATGAGAATATCTGCTTCACATTAATCTACTGCTTTTATGTATAGAGATGAAATTCATCAAAATGGCATTACTTGTTTTAGTAAAAAATTGATCATTCATCTATTCCTAGAATCTTATTATTGATCACATCATTTGCTTCTCCTCCTGCGAAATCATCAAAAGCCTTCTCCGTGACACTGATGATGTGATCCGCAATGAAATCGGCGCCTTCTTGCGCCCCTTGCTCTGGAGACTTGATACAACATTCCCATTCGAGTACCGCCCATCCCTCGAAACCGTATTGACTCAGCTTACTGAAGATACCTGCAAAATCAACCGTACCATCACCTAAAGATCTAAATCTTCCTGGTCTATCCACCCAATCTTGATATCCTCCGTAAACTCCTGATTTACCCGTAGGATTAAACTCGGCATCCTTGACGTGAAACATTTTTATATATTCGTAGTAATGATCAATATACTGGAGATAATCTAAATTTTGTAAAACGAAATGGCTCGGATCGTACAATAAATTTACCGCAGTGTGATGATCCGTTGCCTCTAAAAATCTTTCAAAAGAAACGCCATCATGTAAATCTTCACCCGGATGAACTTCGTAACACATATCGACACCTATCTCCTTACAGTGATCTAAAATGGGCAGCCATCTTTTAGCTAGCTCACTGAACCCTGCTTCAACCAGACCCGTGGGTCGTTGAGGCCATGGATAAATAAAAGGCCATACCAAGGCACCGGAAAAGCTAGCCATCAAATTAATTCCTAGATGGTTGCTGGCCGAGGCTGCTGACTTGACTTGGTCTACCGCCCAGGCAGTACGTGCTTTGGGATTTCCTTTTAAATGATCGGGGGCAAACGTATCAAACATGGTGTCGTAAGCAGGGTGCACCGCCACCAACTGACCCTGAAGATGAGTTGATAACTCGGTAAGCTCTAAACCCGCCTCATTGACCACGCCTTTGATCTCATCACAATAAGTTTTGCTTTCTCCTGCCAAGGTAATATCAATCAATCGCTGATCCCAAGCAGGAATTTGAACGCCTTTGTATCCCAAAGAAGCTACCCATTCGCATATACTCTTAAGATTATTATAAGGTTCAACATCATCCAAAAACTGGGCTAAAAAAATAGCAGGGCCTTTTATCGTTTTCATATTCAAGTGAAGGTTTAGCGTAAAATTAAGTTTAATCTTTGATTTTAGTCCAAATATTTCCGTTCGCTGATGAAGCTACCACCGCAGCCACTAGGGCCATTCCCTTAAAACCATCATCAATATTGGGATAAGTCCCTATGGAATCAGGGGATGAATGGGCTTTGAATTGTCGTACATGATCCGAGAAATTTCTATAGATGTTGGCAAAAGCTTCAATGTATCCTTCAGGATGCCCCGAAGGCGTTCTCATATGCAAATGCGTTGCTTCGTGCAAATAAGAATGGTCTACCCCAGTCCTATAGATTTGTGTGGGCGCTCCCTGCTTTTTTACCAGAAGTGTATTGTGATCAGTATTTCTCCATTCTAGTGCACCCTCTTCCCCATAAATTCGAAATTTAAGATTGTTCTCATCGCCATGTGCAACTTGTGAGGCAGAAATCACACCTTGAACCTGTTGCTCCATTCTAAAAAACACATCGGCGTCATCATCCAGGGTTCTTCCAGGCACAAAAGCATTGAGCTCTGCCAATACTTCGGTTATTTTTAATCCAGAAATATATTCAGCTAAATGCCCGCAATGAGTCCCTATATCTCCAAAACAATTGCTTATACCTGCTTTTTGGGGATCTGAACGCCATGCGGCTTGCTTTTGACCTGTGTCTTCTAACTTATCTGATAACCATCCTTGCGGGTATTCTACCATTATCTTTCGAACCTTACCGATTTCGTGGTTTTTTACCATAGCCTTTGCTTGAATCAACATCGGGTAGTAGGCATACGTATAAGTTAGTCCAAAGGGCAAGCCAGTCGTTTTGACTTTGGCTCTAAGTTGCTTTGCTTCATCCATTGTAAAGCACAATGGCTTGTCTATGATGACAGGAAGACCATGATTTAAAGCGGACATCGCCGGAGCAAAATGCATGTTGTTTTGCGTAACAATGGAAACAAAATCCATTCGCTCCTCCTCAGAAAGGCGTGCTTCGGACGCCATCATTTCATCAAATGTTCTGTACAATCTGTCGTCATTGAGATAAATTTCCTTGCCAAAGGCGATAGATTTATCAGCATCTGAACTAAAAACGCCACAAACCAGCTCAATTTGACCATCTAGTTGCGCTGCCATTCGATGGATCCCTCCGATAAAAGCACCACTTCCACCGCCTACCATCCCCATTTTGAGCTTTCTGTCTGTTTTCATGAATGATTATTTTAGCTGACCTTTACCCATACTTGTCCTTGGCTACTTGATGACAATACCGCTTCGATAAACGACATTCCCCTTACCCCATCATGGACCGTAGGGAAAGCACCCACTCTATGGCGTGTGCCCTGGATGGCCGCAGCTACGCCGTTATAAATATTGCCCATCGCATCAAATAAGCCTTCAGGATGACCTGGAGCAATTTTAGTACTCTCCAAGGCAAACTCACTATTGTATGGATTGCCCGGTTTATAAATTTGAGTAGGAGCACCTTCAATCAAATGCTTCAAATACATGGGATGTTCTTGCTCCCATTTTAGCCCGCCTTGATCTCCATAAACCGCTATAGAAAGATTGTTTTCTTCTCCAGAGGCAATTTGACTGGCTGTGATGACGCCTCGTGACCCATTATTCATTCTTAGGAGCGTAGTACCATCTACATCTAATTCATTTTCGGGATAAAGAGTATCCAAATCAGCCAATACTTTATCGATCTCTAATCCCGTTGTATACTCAATCAAATTAAAGGCATGAACCCCAATATCGCCCATACAACAGCTCAAGCCAGACATCTTCGGATTCAATCGCCAGACCTTTTTTCTTTCCTCTTCTTGGTGAATGAAAGGGTTGATCCAACCTTGATAATATTGTGCATCTACTTTTTGAATCCTTCCAATCTTGCCTTGAGCAATCATTGACTTCATTTGACGTATCATAGGATAACCCGTATACGTATGGGTCAGTCCAAAAACCACCCCTTTTTCTTGCACCAATTTTTCTAATGACCGTGCTTCATCTGCCGTGACCGTAATGGGCTTTTCGCAGATCACGTTAAAACCAGCACTCACCAGCTTCTTTGCCATCTCAAAATGCAGGAAATTAGGAGTTAAAATCGACACTACTTGAATGCGCTCCTCTTCGGCAAGGGCCAACTCTTTCTCAATGAATATGTCTAATGACGGATAGGATCTCGCGGCGTCCAACTCTAGTTGTACTGCAAATTGATTTCCTTTATCAAAATCAATATCAAATACACCTCCGGTCAAAACATAATTCTCACCCATGTAAGCCGCCACCCGGTGTACAATCCCAATAAATGAACTCAAGCCTCCTCCTATGAGACCCAATTTTATCTTATTACCCATGTTTATTTTTTTGTAGTAAATCC
>DBBU01000036.1:102849-103962 GCA_002292365.1 Flammeovirgaceae bacterium UBA976 | reverse complement strand
TAAAAAATGTGAGTATCATTTTATTGATGCCATTCAAAAAATCATTCCTAAAAAAATTAGTGCTTGAATATCAAATAAAAATATTAATGGGGTATTTGCCTAACTTTTTAAAGTAAAAAAATTAAATTCTTTTGAAAAAACAACGTTTCTGAAGGGTCTACTTTCAAAATTTTAAAAAAACGCCGCGTACCATTAGAATTAAAGGGATTGAGCTAAGGTTATTTATTTAAAGTAATGACCACTCAAAAAATTAAGATTGACTAATTTGTTTAAATAATTCAAATTGCAATATGAAAAAAATAATGATTACATTCCTACTCGTAGCCCCCTCTTTAGTTTCAGCTCAAGAAAAATCAGATGAGGTCATGATTGCCTCCATTTATGATGAAGTCTTGTCCAATAGCCCCATATACGAAAACTTGAAGGTACTTTGCAAAGATGTTGGCCATCGACTTAGTGGATCAACAGGTGCCGCGGCAGCCGTCGAATATACCCGTCAGTTAATGATCGCGTATGGCTTTGATACCGTATACCTGCAGCCGGTAATGGTGCCTAACTGGAAGCGAGGCCCTGTAGAAATTCTAAAAATAACGAATTCAAAAAAAAGAGGTGTTATAGATTTAAATGCCTTGGCTCTGGGCAATTCTATGGGGACTGGACCTCAAGGAATTTTAGCAGAAATCATTGAATTGAAGGGTCTCTCGGAAATCCAAGAACACAAAAATGAACTCGCAGGTAAAATTGTTTTTTTTAATGGTCCCATGAATCCAACCCTCTTAGAAACTTTTTCCGCCTATGGAGCGGCTGTCTCTCAAAGGTCTTCAGGTGCTGCTCAGACTGCGCCTTACGGGGCCAAAGCCATCATTGTCCGCTCGATGACCCAAAGTTTAGATGACGTACCTCACACAGGTTCATTGCATTATCAAAAAGACATAAAAGCCATTCCAGCAATGTCCATAAGTACAAAAGATGCTAATTTATTGAGTCAATTATTGAAAGACCAAACCGACCTGCACATTTACATGGAAAATTATGCAGAAATGCTTCCTGAAACTCAATCTTTTAACGTTATTGGTCAGCTAACAGGTACTTTATTTCCCGACGAGTATATAG
>DBBU01000036.1:101412-102839 GCA_002292365.1 Flammeovirgaceae bacterium UBA976 | reverse complement strand
AGTGGATGCATGCAAGGCATCGAAGTACTCAGGGTCTTCAAATCATTAAATCTCAAACCCAAAAGAACCTTACGAGCAGTTATGTGGATGAATGAAGAAAATGGGAGCAAAGGAGGAAAAGCTTATGCCGACTTGAGCGAAAGTAGAAAGGAACATCATATTGCAGCCATAGAATCTGACCGAGGGGGGTTTGTCCCTAGAGGTTTCACCAGTACAGGAAGTGCGAAACAGAAAAAACAACTTTCACAATGGAAGGTCTTATTTGAGCCTTATGGATTACATGATTTTGATCGGACAGGCGGCGGCGCTGATATCAGACCCTTGTCAAAGCAAGGGACCTTTTTAATCGGATTGCTCCCTGATGGGCAACGTTATTTTCGTTATCATCACACTGAAAAGGATGTCTTTGAAGCCGTTGATCGTCGAGAGTTAGAATTAGGTGCAGCCTCCATGGCCAGTCTCGTTTATTTAATGGATCAATACGGCGTAGATAATTAAAGGGAATTCATTGGATATTATCCCATTTACTCGAAAATAATCAAAGGTTGCCTCACTATCAACGCGAGAATACCAAATATCTTTTATTTTTTTATTTACACTATGCGACAAATTCCATCATATTTTAAAAAAAGTAGCTTTTCTTTGAATTCAAAAATCAAAAATCATTGAAATTAAAATATGCATTCTTTATTGTGAGCATTCCCCTTTTGAGTTTAATTGGCTGCCAAAAAAATGAAACGGATGACATCGAGATAGTAGCGTCAGCTACCTTGCAAATAGTGACGCTCAATGAAGACTTATCTTACGAAGTCAATGGGACAGAAATAGGCATCATCCGTTTTACTCAAAAAGCAGATGTGGTCTCCATAGACCTAGAGGTTACTCATTTTCCCGAAGGTCAATTATCTTATTATCATGCCATACATGTACACAATGGAACTTGTGAATCACCCTTATCACATTGGAATCTAGGTAAAGATTTAGATTACAACTTTTGTAACGTGCTCAGCATGGACGAAGTATGGTCCAAACCCAAGGCGGGTGACCTAGGTAATATTTTTATAAATGATGCAGGAGTGGGAGATTTTAGTTTACAGACAGATTTGTATACCATAGGATCAAATGACGCTTCAGACATCGTTGGAAAGATTATTTATATTCATGAAGTCGCCGAAAATTTTAAACAAGAATGTTTTGAAGATCACAAACATGACCACAATAACAAAAAAATAGCTTGTGGTACGATTGAACTCATAAACTAAGATGAAAAAATTATTTAAGTATACCTTCACTTTATTTACATTAGCGGCCTTGCTTTTTTTCTTCTTAGTGGGGAAAATCACAGATAAATCTATGAATAAGGTTGAGGTTTTGGACAATTATGAGCCTTCTCAGCATGCCAAACAATTACATAGTGACTTAATCAT
>DBBU01000036.1:95116-101343 GCA_002292365.1 Flammeovirgaceae bacterium UBA976 | reverse complement strand
TTATACCCTTCAAGTATTCGATGCAGTCATAAAATCTCCCAGAAACCTTAATTATCTTTCTAATTCGGCCGAAACTGATAACCTTACCTTATTAGCAGCTGCCAATAGATGGCCCTTCAAAACTTGGTTCAGTCTCTATGCTCGTGCCTTGTATCAAAGTGAACTACTTAAAACAGCGGTTCAAAACTCATCACAGCTAGAATTTATTCAAACACAAGATGATTTAAACTATTTCTTAAGGCTTCGGAAAAATAATAGTTATAAAATCGGAACTATTCTGTCATTAGAAGGCTTGCATGCTCTCGAAGGAGATTTTCAAAATTTAAATGGACTTTATAATGCGGGTTTTAGGATCATGGGACTCGTTCATTTTTTTGACAATGAAATAGGCGGTTCTTCAGCCGGTGAATCAAAACAAGGGCTGACAGATTTTGGAAAACGCATCATTTATGAAATGGAAAAAAAAGAAATCATCATCGATCTCGCTCATGCCTCACCCAAATTAATAGAAGGGGTCCTTCAGATCGTAAAAAGACCCGTGATTGTCTCTCATACCGGAGTCAATGGTACCTTTGATAGTCCTCGAAATCTCTCCGATGCCGCTCTGCGATCCATCGCTAAAAATGGGGGTCTGGTAGGTATTGGATTCTGGGAAGAGGCCGTAGGCTCTATCCACCCCGCTTCCATCGCTGCCGCCATAAGATATACAAGTGATTTAATCGGTATTAATCATGTCGCGTTGGGCTCTGATTTTGACGGTGCGATTACCACCAGTTTTGATGCCTCTAACATCATTTTACTGACTGAAGCTCTCATTCAAGAGCGTTTTTCGGACAAAGAAATTAAAAAAATAATGGGAGGCAATCAAATTGAATTTTTAAAGCATAATTTACCTAAAAAATAAAAACACATGAGAAAAATTATCTTACTTCTATTAATAGTTGTTAGTTTTTTTAGCTGCTATCAACCGAAAGTAGCCCCCCCTCAAGAAGTTAAAGGTGCTATTGGGGAAAATGCCATGGTGGCTACCACCCATCCCCTGGCTACTGCTGTTGGATTAGAAATTTTGAAGAAAGGTGGCAATGCCATTGATGCCGCCATTGCCATTCAATTCGCCTTAACGGTAGTCTATCCACAAGCTGGAAACATTGGTGGGGGTGGATTTGCGGTAATCCGGTTGGCAGATGGGGAAGTATCTACCTTAGATTTTCGAGAAAAGGCTCCTGAATTGTCTAAAAAAGATATGTATCTCGGTCCAGATGGTGAAGTGGTTCAAACAAATATAAGATTAGGTCATCTCGCCTCAGGCGTTCCAGGATCGGTAGCCGGCATGTGGGAATTACATCAAAAACATGGTCACCTCTCTTGGTCCGAATTGATCAATCCAGCCATTAATTTAGCATATAGCGGCCATTTATTAACAGAAGGAATAGCCAATAGTCTTAATGAAAAACAAAATAATTTTCAAGAAGCCAACCGATACCAGCCCTGGGTCATCAATGATAAAGGCTGGAACAAAGGAGATACTGCTATTCAAAAGGAATTGGCTTCTACCCTTTCTTTTATCCAAAAACAAGGTCGTGATGGTTTTTATAAGGGTATTGTAGCGGATCAATTGGTAAAAGAAATGATACTCGGCGGAGGAATTATTTCTGCTAAAGATCTCATTGATTATCAACCGGTCTGGCGAGACCCAATCAAGGGATCTTATAAAGGATACACCATCTATTCAATGGCACCTCCATCCAGTGGCGGGATCGCACTGATTCAATTACTGAAGGGCTCAGAGCATTTGGGTTTTGAAAAAATGGAGTTCAACGGTGCTGAAATGTTACATTATAAAACAGAATTAGAACGGAGGGTTTATGCTGATCGGGCTGTTCATTTGGGTGATCCTGATTACTATGAGGTACCCACAGCTGCCCTCATTGATGATGATTACAATAAAACAAGGTTTTCATCCATCAAGAAGAATAAAAAAACAGCCAGTTCAGAAATGAAGGAAGGAGATGTTGCCCCTTATGAGAGCACAGAAACAACCCATTTCTCCGTCGTTGATCCTGCAGGTAATGCAGTTGCCTTAACTACTACGCTTAATGGAAGTTATGGTTCATCCGTTATGGTGAAAGGTGCGGGTTTTTTCTTAAATAACGAAATGGATGATTTTAGTGCCAAGCCAGGAGTTCCCAACATATACGGTCTCATTGGTTCTGAAGCCAACGCCATTGCTCCTGGAAAAAGAATGCTCAGCAGCATGACACCGACTATCTTGGAAAAAGAAGGTGCCTTATTTTTAGTTACCGGTTCGCCCGGTGGAGCTACCATCATTACTACGGTTTTTCAAAGTATAATCAATGTAATTGATTTTGATATGGGGCTCCAAGAAGCCATTAATGCCAAAAAAACCCACAGCCAGTGGCTGCCTGACACCCTTTTTATAGAAAATGGGGGCATCTCCACTGAAGTTCAATTAGATCTAGAAAAAAGGGGGCATGCGATTCGTTTTAAAGAAAGCACAAGTAAAATTAATGCGATACTCGTCCTCGAAGATGGTAGCCTAGAGGGAGGGGCTGACTACTTACGAAGTGATAGCTATGCCGAAGGATTTTAATTCTCTATTACCAAGAATTCTACTCTACGATTGAGGCTTCTATACGCTTCTGATGATTTTTTGGTAAGGGGCTCACTACCACCCAACCCCTTACCGCGCAAGCGATTAGGTAGGATTCCAGCGTGGATGAGATATTTTTTAACGACCGCTACTCTGTCTTCTGACAAAATCTGATTGAGTGCCCGATTGCCTACATTATCGGTGTGACCTCTTAATTCTATTTTCAGTGATGGGTTTGATTTGAGTACATTGACCAAAAGATCTAAAGAACGTGTACTCCCCTCAATCATCTTATCGGTTCCTTTATAAAACAAAACTTCTTTAAGCTTGATGTTGTTCCCTACAGTGAGTGGTTCTACAAAAACTTTTATGGTATCCTGTTCACTCCATTCAGTTAAAGGCAATAAGAGCGAAGCACTCATAAAACCGTCTATGTTTATGGACAACTCCAAATCCGAAAATCTCGCTGCTTTCCAAATGTATGGATTTTCAACTCTCAAGCTCAAAGAATCTGTTTTAATATCAAATACACCTGCCACCATTTTTTTATTTTCAGCATCAAACACTGAAACAATCTTTTGATTTAATAAGGTCACGGGAAGTTGAGGACGTATCAAGATATCTTTCACATATTTTAAGTCTGAACCAATACGTATACTCCTAATATCTCCATATCCATCACTTTTGGTATTGGAAGTATAGTAGGCCACGGCATCTACATGCGAAAAGCTAAATGACTTTTCAGCACCAGAAGTATTGATTTTAGATCCTAAATTGATTGGAGCAGACCATTTTTGCCAGGTATCATCCAACCTTTTGGCATAATAAATATCAAAACTTCCCCATCCATCTCGTCCATTGGTCGCAAAAAATAGGGTTTCGTTGTCCTGAGCTAAAAAAGGAGTCATTTCTTGAGCTCGCGTATTGATGCCATATCCTAAAGTCATTGGAGGGCTCCAATCGCCATTTTCCTGTACATGAGATACGTACAAATCTTCAACTCCCATGGTCACATTGGCCTCCATAGACATTACCATATGCTTACCATCTCGTGAGAAAGCTGCGCTAAAATATGGTGATTTATTTTTGAAATACTTCATCTCAAAACTCCTGGAATTAGCCAGATTCCCATCAAGCCAATCAGCAATTATTAATTGGGTTTGATAGCCAGCCCCCTGTTCCCTCAAAGAAGCATAGACAAAAGTTTGATTTTGATTTAAGAATCCAACCGCGGTATGAATGGATTTTGAATCTAAATCCAAGATTCTATTTAATATCCCCTCAGCTACCCAAATATCTGTTGGCATAAATACTGAGCTCGATTTATATCTATTGTGAGTTCTTGAATAAATGAGTAATTCTGGGTTTTTAGATAGTAAAAGGCCACTTTCATCTGCTGGAGAATTGACCTGAGGAACCTGCTCTGAATCACCGTAAAAAATGATGGGTTCGTCTTGCGCCATCAAAAATGATGGGTTCAATAAAACAAATAAGAAAAGCAGCTGAATCAAATGCATATTTAAAAACCCTTTCATAATGATCAATAACCCTTCATTCTATTTACCAAAATTTCAGGTAATTTCCCTGCAATCATCCGCTTGTGTGAAGCTATGATTTGAGGCACTGCCTCATTAATCTTTGTAACTACAGCAATGTGAGGGGTTATCATTATTTGAGGATGGTTCCAAAAAGGACTTTGTTTGGAAAGGGGCTCCTCAGGAAATACATCTAAAAATGCCCCCGACAATTGCTCATTTTCAATGGCATCTATAATGTCTTCATCAACTTGATGTTGACCTCTGGCCACGTTAATCAAATAAGTCCCTTTATTAAGTTTATCAAATAATTTTTTAGATAAAATGCCTCGAGTTGATTCCGTTGCGGGTAACATGACGACCAAAATATTGATTTTACTAAGAAATAGATCCAGTTCGGCATTGAGGTAACTTACCACATCTGCAATTTTTTTTCTTGATTGACTCAAGCCGAAAACATTGAATCCCAGATTATTAAGCTTTTCAGCTAGGTCAGCGCCTAAAGCACCCAGGCCCATGATTCCTACATTCATTTCTCGCTCAGGATTAGACTCTTGATCCCAAGTCTTCATTGATTTGTCTATTAAATACTTATCAAATTGACGTTGATGATGTAAAATAGCCCCAATACAAAAATTCGACATTGGACCGCTCAAACCTTCACCCACAATTCTTGTAATTGATACCTGTGGGGGAATGTCAGGATCATTCATGATGTGATCTACCCCCGCACCTAAAGAAGCAATTAATTTTAAATTGGGAAGTTGCTTGAAAAGTCCTGGTCTATGATTCCAAACCACAGCAGTAGTGATTTTCTCAAGCGCTACCGCATCATCATAACAATAGACCTCCACTTGATCATCATAGAATTTAAATGCCTTTAACCATGGATTTAAGTTTTTTGAAACCGAATCAATTAAAATTGCCATTCTATAGATGTTTCTACTTCAATAAGTTCAAATATAATTCATGATTTGAAGGTATAACGAGCTATATGATATTAATGTCGATAATTTATTCTGGTAACTATGATTAAGTGAGATCGAAAACTACCGGCCGCTTAAATATATCAACTTCAAAATAAAAAATTAAGCGTTAATCTTTAATTAATTCTATTAATTTTATGCTCGTTAATAAATTTTTTTAAAATATTCAACAGATAAAATTACTATGTATAAATTTATAACCTATAGCTTGATGATGCTCTTCATATTCACTGTGCAAGCGCAAATCAATCTACCTGCTGGAAGTTCTGCAGCATCAGTTACGACAACGGTAGGTCTCACTGAGGTCTCCATAAAATATTTCAGACCCAAGATGAAGGGTAGAAAAATATTTGGTTCAGATGGAAGTGCCTTACTTGAATACGGAAGTATGTGGCGGACAGGTGCCAATTCTGGAACCACCCTTACTTTAAGTACTCCAGCCAAAATTGGCGGCGCTGAGGTCCCTGCAGGTACTTACCTCATTATAACGACTCCAGGAGATGACCAATTTGATTTCATACTTTATGGGGATCCTAGCATTGGTTCAAACTTTTCTAAAATGAAATCAGATCATATCTTAGTCAATATGAAAGTGGATAATCTTAAATCAACAGATATGATTGAGACCCTTACTTTTCAAATATCTGACCTATCAGCAGATAATACTCAGGCTAATATTCATTTTCAATGGGCCGACGCCGCATGGAAAGTTCCCATACAAGTTAATTTTGATGAAATCGTTATGGCAGATATTGCTGCTAAAACACAGATTGATTTGTCAAACTATATGGCAGCAGCTTCCTATTATCTTGAGACAGGAAAAGACCTCAATCAGGCCTTGTTATGGGCACAAAGTTTTCTTGCTATTGAAAGTAATCGCAGATACTACTACCTCAATAGATTAGCTAAAATTCAGGCAGGTTTAGGAATGAAAAAAGAAGCAATCAAAACGACAGAAGAATCTCTTAAAAAGTCGAAAGCAGCGGGCGACAATGCTTACATTAAAAGTAATGAAGCCTTCATGAAAGAATTGAAAAAGAAATAAGGTCAAACTTTAGTATTCAAAAAGCAGATTCCGAGCATTCAAGCTTGAAA
>DBBU01000036.1:83662-95092 GCA_002292365.1 Flammeovirgaceae bacterium UBA976 | reverse complement strand
CTAAATAGCCAAGCCAACACAACCGTTAAAAGAACCCCAATGGCATTATACCATAAATAGCCAATCGAAAAGTAACCGTTCACGTTAATAAAATGACAAGCAATCACTACAGATTCTGCCACTACTGCAGCGGTAAAGACTGCATTTCCTTGGACACGTTTGATGAAAAATGCGACTAGAAAAATACCTAAAATGGTTCCATAGAAAACAGAGCCAATAATGTTTACGGTCTCTATTAGGTTTTCAGAATCACTCGCAACAAAGGCAAATATGATCGCCAAAACACCCCATATAAAAGTGATCCATTTGGATGCCATCAGATAGTTTTTATCCGTATCTTCTCTTTTAATAATTCTTTGATAAAGGTCAACCGTACTCGTACTGGCTAAGGAATTGAGCTCAGAAGACGTAGAAGACATAGAAGCAGAGAGAATAACCGCAATCAATAATCCAATAAATCCATGCGGTAAATAATTAAGAATAAAGGTTAAAAAGACATAATCTGAATCTTTTGTAACTAATTCGGGGTCTACCTCATTAATTAAATCTTTTACCTGACTGCGCATGACCTCTTGCCGCGCATCAATACTGATCAAGTCGTCCTTAAATTTGAGCTTTTTTGTGGCATTTCCCTCTTCGATATATGATAAAGTACGATTCTTGCGCTCCAAAATCAGGTTATTATAGGAATTTTCAATAGTAATCAGTCGTTCGTTTGCCGAACTTTCTCTGATGACTTCCAACGATTGATCATTGAAATGTATGGGTGGCGTGTAGAAAATATAAAAAACATAAACCATCACACCTACAAAAAGGATAAAGAACTGCATGGGAATTTTCAAAATGGCATTAAACATCAATCCCATACGACTTTCCTTTACATTTTTTCCTCCTAAATACCGCTGAACCTGACTTTGATCTGTGCCAAAATACGATAATTGTAAAACCAAACCTGCCATCAATCCAGACCAAATGGTATACCTTTTCTGAAAACTAAAATCAAAGTCAATGGCATCTGTTTTATTAAGAATTCCAGCAACATCTAAAGCATCCCTTAAGCTGATAAAATCAGTTATGTAATAAAGGATATATCCAAAAGCAACGAAAATACCTCCCATGATGACACCCATCTGCTGCTTTTGAGTAATACTCACAGCTTGAGTTCCTCCAGAAACCGTATAGATGATTACCAAAATGCCCGTACCCAAAATAGTAAAGGAAAGATCCCATCCCAATATCGTGGACAAAATAATAGAGGGGGCATAAATCGTAATACCAGCAGCCAAGCCTCTTTGAATCAGAAACAAGAAGGCACCTAATAATCTCGTTTTAAGATCAAATCTTCGTTCAAGGTATTCATAGGCCGTATAAACCTTCAGTTTATAATAAATGGGAATGAAAAATACAGATACAATTATCAGTGCTAACGGCAGTCCAAAATAATTTTGAACGAAACCCATACCACTTGCATAGGCCTGCCCTGGTGTTGAAATAAAGGTGATTGCACTGGCCTGGGTGGCCATCACCGATAATCCAATCGTCCCCCATTTCATCTTATGATCTCCCAGTAAATAGCTCTCTATGTTCTGTTGCCCTCTTGTTTTCCACACACCAAAAGTCACAATAGAAAGCAGGGTAAGCGTCAGTACTAAGAAATCAATTTGATTCATTTAATAATTAGAATTTAAAATGAAGCATGATAAGATATTAGTTAGCATCTGAAAAGTCTTTTTTTTGTTGATATTCACTTAGCATAAAAAATATGTCATTCCTGACCCATAGAAATTAAATTAGTGAAAATTCGATAAGCCCCTTCTACACCTGCAGGAAGTTCTCTGAACCATGAATAACCACTGTAAATATAATAGCCTTCTCCGTGACTTGCCACGAGTAACCCACCCTTTTTAGGAGATTCTCCGGGATCATTTGAACTTAAAATAGGCGTAAACTTTTCATCCCAATCAGAGCAAAAATACAAACCTCTCTCTTGTACCCAGCCATCAAAATCACGCACTGTAATTTTATTGGGAAAATTCATAGACCTATGTCTTGGCTCAAGAATCCCTACAGGAGCTGTTTCTACCGAGACACGATCCCTTGACAATAATAATGGATAAGGAGCGATCTCTTGCGTTACTAAATTTCTATTAGTATTATACTGAACGATTACGGTCCCACCTTGAAAGCTATAATCAAAAAGTTCTTGATTTTTGTAAGCTAGCCAATCAATGGTGTTAAAAGCACGAACCCCCAATATAATCGCATCAAACTGCATCAAATGATCAACGGTTACATCGTCTTTATCCAATAAGCTCACCTGATATCCAATTTGTCTCAATAAATCTGGAATCAAATCTCCAGCACCTTCAATGTAGCCAATAGATTGACTCACCTTAGCCATATTTAATTTAATCAAATCAATTTTAGCCGGCTTAAGTACAGTTTGAATAGGAATGTGATCGTACGCAATAATTTGAACTTGCTGGTCGGAAATATTACCATTATCAGAAACAAAATAAGCTTTTAAATCACCTGAATTTGCCTTTGATTCTGGCTTAATATTGATACTTATCAAGCGCTCTTCATTTTTCAATGAAATAGATAGAGCTGAATCATTGATATCCGTTTGCCAACCTATTGGAACGACTATATGAAGCTTACCGGAAACATTATCCTTCCCTGCTACCAATCGCAGATTTATCCGTTTATCATTATCATTAGAAAATACTAGATTGTCAACCGATAGATTGATGGCTACATCAGGTGTGATCGCGATAGGTCGATAAACTTCACCATCGACGGGATCTGTAAATTTGTGATGAATAGGTTGTGTTAATTCTAAATATTGGTCTTCTATCGCTAAAGTAAATCTTGCCTTTAATACAGGCTCATTAATCGCACTACCGATTTGATCTTTATTATCTACATGGTACATCCCCAACGTACTCTTTTCGTTTAACCAATAAGGTGTAGTCATGGCAATAGAATCAGGAATTTTTAATGAATAGTCATTCACGATTTTCTGATTGTAAAGCATCACTTGATCCAACTCAACATTATAACCCCAGGGTTCGATGGTCAATCCTATTAATTTTATAGGAAAGTTGATCCTGTTAATGGCTTCTACGCTCAGCTTTACCGTCGCACCTCTTGCATAGCTATAATCATCTGCAATGACTTCTAAATAAGTGCCCGTAATCGCCATAATGGCCTGATTGATTTCCTTCAACTTGATTTCCTTCCAATATTGATCAGACATTTTAAGCAACTCTTGTCTTGCTTTCAATAGATAGCCCAAAGTTGGTTTTGGATTCTCCACTTTATAAACTTCTTGGGCTTCTAATAATAATTGCGCTATTTTTTGACTTTTTTCAACCCTTTTCCAAGAAGTATCAATACTCCCAAAAACATCCGTCCCAGAACTATCTCCTCGCCATAATTCTAAATACTCAAGCTCATCACCTCTTGAACCTGTCGATCCAAATCCTTGGCTTTTATGCATGCTGCGGCTTTGAGCAGCCATCTCGGTATATGAAATACCTAAATTAGGATTGTAAGTACCTACATTGATTGAATATAAACCTTCTGGATTAAACTTAACCTTGTTCCTTGCGTAGAACCAGGAGCTGGTATTCCAAAAAAGCTTTTTAGGTTGCCATACCTCAAGCGTTTTCAGCTGATCCGGATAAACGCTGGAATCACCCGCTAAGTCAAATGCTTCTAAGGCCAACAAGGCGGAAGTAGTATGATGACCATGCGTAGTGCCTGATAGGGTATTGAATCTTGTGATGATTACATCTGGTTTAACCGTCCTGATCACCCGAACAAAATCTTCTAATACCTTTTCCTTATCCCAAATGGACAAGGTCTCGATTGGATTTTTGGAATAACCAAAATCATTGGCTCTGGAAAAAAATTGGGCGCCTCCGTCTATTCGCCTTGCTTCTAGTAATTCTTGTGTCCTAATCAAGCCCAAGTTTTCACGTATTTCAGGTCCAATCAGATTCTGTCCCCCATCCCCACGAGTCGCTGATAAATAAGCGGTATTGAATAACTTTTCATTGGCATAATAGGCTATCAGTCTTGTGTTTTCGTCATCTGGATGTGCCGCTACATACAATACCGAACCCAATACATTCAATTTTTTTAATAGTTGTTTGACTTCCCCTGAAGGGATTCTTTGAACGGATTGTGCGGCTAGCAAGCTGGTCACTAACCAACAACTCAGGGTGAGGATACTACGTAAAAAATGCATATAAAAAATTAATCAATGTCATTCAAACAAGATAAAGACCAAAGCGACATGTAAAACTGATCTCTGTTTGTAAAGATAAGCAGCCCAATGAAGAATAGAAATGAAAACCCCTTTTTAGGGATGTTCGGTTAACGCAAAAAACAACAGATAGATGTGAAATCAATGGTAAAAAACAAAATAATTATTTAAATTGAGGTAACTATTTACTTATTCTTCCGAGTAAATAGTTCCCTTATAATTGGAGGTCTATTGAGCTACACGTAGCGCCATAAACGGGATAATATTTAGTAAATTCAATTTGTTTTTTAGGTTAAAATAAATGATTCTTTTAAAAACAATAGGTTGCAAAGCTTAATCGAAAACATCCTTTACGACTTTTCCTATTGGTCGTTGTCTGCCCTATCATTCGGGTATTTCATGGTACTTTACTTTGGGGTAGGTGCGCTATTCTTATTTGTGTGTAAACGATTGGAACGTGTGAAGCTTCTTCATAAAATAGAATTAAAACCAGTAGAAAAAAAACAGACGACTTTCGAAATAGCACATTCAATAAAATCGATCCTCATTTTTGGCTTTTCTGTGATCCCTATAATTTATCTTGTTCGGACAGATTTCATCGTGCTATTGCCAAATACCTGGCTGAATATAATGCTAGGAATTGTGCTACTCACACTTTGGAATGAAGTTCATTTTTTTGTTGTTCACCGCCTTATGCATTTCAATTTTTTCATGAGGCATATTCATTTCATTCATCATAAATCAAGAATCCCAACGATTTACTCAGTTTACAGTTTCCATTGGTTTGAAGCGTTTTTACTAAGTACGGTTCCTTTAACGATACTGCCATTTATTCCTTTTTCAATAGTAGCGGTGTTCATCTATCCACTTGCAAGTATTTTATTGAATTTCGCGGGTCATTGTAATTACCGTTTTGGCGAGGGAAAGGAAGACCATTGGTTAAATTTTGGAACCGCGCACAATACACATCACACAAAAGGTAGAAAAAATTACGGCTTTGCCCTCAATTTTTTGGACAAATTATTTTCTGGACTGAATAAATAAAAACATGGAAGAGGTCTACATCATAAGTTCGGGTATTTTTTTACCAAATGAGCCCATTTCAAATAATGAAATGGAAGATTATTTGGGCCGAATCAATGGGAAGAATAGTCCTGTTAAAGACCGTATTTTAAGACAAAATGGTATAAAGAATCGATATTATGCCCTAGATAAGGCACAAAAAAGCACACACTCCAATGCTCAATTAGCAGTTCATTCGATCAATCAAGCAGTCAAAAGAAGCTCCCTTAGATCAAAAGACATTCAGCTCTTAACCACTGGAACTACACAAGGCGATTTGCCCATACCGGGGTTTGCTAGTATGGTGCATGCCCGATTAGATTTTAAAAGATGTGAATTAGCTAGTTTTCAAAGTGTCTGTGCCAGTGGTATGATGGCCTTAAAAAACGCTTTCCTCCAATTAAAAAGTGGGGAAAAACAAAATGCAGTTTGTGTAGGTAGTGAATTTGCCAGTAGGCTGTTTAAGTCCTCTAGGTTCGAAGCCCAAGGGCTAAAATCATTGCCTTTTGAATCAGAATTTTTAAGATGGATGCTCTCAGATGGGGCCGGCGCCTTTGTATTGCAAAATAAAAAAAGCACCAACGAAATTTCCTTAAAAATAGAATGGATAGACATCAAATCTCATGCCAATGAGTTTCCAGTTTGTATGTTTACGGGCAAAAATAACAACAAAGATGAGGATGAGTCTAGTTGGTTAGATTACCCCAGCTATGAGCAGGCCTCCCAAGCAGGAGCCCTCAATTTAAAGCAAGATGCGAGGTTATTAAATAAGGTCATACAAACGGGTGTGGCGCATTATTTCGAGCTGATTGATAAGGGGAAAATTGACAGAGAGAAAATCGACTGGCTTTGCTGTCATTATTCATCAGAAATATTCAAAGCTCCCATTAAAGAATTAATGCGCAAAGGTGGGGGTGAAATTGCGGATGAAAAATGGTTCGGAAATTTAATAACCAAGGGTAATACGGGTGCTGCTTCTATATTCATTATGTTGGAAGAGCTCATGTATTCGGGGAAACTAAAAAAGGGGGATACCATTTTGTGCATGGTTCCTGAAAGTGGTCGATTCATTACTTCTTTTATGCAGTTAACAGTGGCTAATAATGAGGGTACACCGATAAAGAGCTATCCGATAAGAGAAATAGAAGCACCTGAACTGATCATTGAAAAAAATGAAATTTCAGAATGGTTGGTTCGACAATTGACACAGATATGGATCAATTTTGAAACCGACCTATTAAAAACGCCCATTATCACTAAAATCCACGAAGGAAAACTAAGCATGGCTGATTATAAGTTGTTATTGTTAGACATGAGACAGCAAGTCATCGACGGATCTCAATGGATCTCCCGGGCTGCATCGAATATTGATATTGATTTGTTCGAATTGAGGTCGGCCTTCATTAAGCATACGGCAACCGAGCACAAAGATTATCAAATGCTGGAAAAAAATTATGTAGCCTTAGGGGAACAAATAGAGACCATTCAATCAGGAGAAAAAAATATAGGGTCCGTTGCTTTAACCTCTTTCATGTTTCAGCAAGCCAGTAAACCCAACCCAATAGATTTATTAGGATCTATGTTTATTATTGAAGGCATTGGCAAGCGATTGGCTGGTTTTTGGGGAGAAATGATCAAGGATCAATTGAAATTAACACAAAATCAGGTATCATTTTTCACCTACCATGGCGTGGCTGATGAAAACCATTTTCATAACTTGGAGAAAGCATTAAATCATCCAAAAATGAACATGAATGTGGCTAAAAATATCGTTAAAACGGCCAAGACTACGGCTAAACTTTATAAAATGCAATTAGAGGAATTAGGAAATTATTGATGCTTAGCTTATTCATATTTTGCTTTATTTATTATTTAATCGCGGGAACCGTTATCGTATTAGGCTACCATAGATCTCTTACGCATCAGGCATTTAAAATGAGGAAATGGTTTGAATACCTTGTGGTAGTTTTAGGATTACCTGCGGGCACCCCTATTCAATGGGTTGGCAATCACCGATTTCATCATGCCCATCCAGATGTAGACATAGATCCTCACTCTCCTATTATTCACGGGTTTTGGTACGCCCACAATGGCTGGTACATCAACACAAAAAATAGGCTACTTTGCTTCTTATATGCACTTGCTGGACCCATACGCTTTCTAATTGATGCGTGGAACAGACCTCGAACCAATCAAGAATACAATCATTTGGCCAAAGATATAGCGGCAAATCCATTTTATAGATATGTATCACGCCCCTCAGTCTATGGGGTACTGCTTCTAATGCATTTGCTTATACCCTTTGTATTTGCTTATACGGTTTGGGGGATTTATGGCTTGATTGCTTTGTGGATAAACCTTGTGGTTATTTTCAATTTAGGAGATAGCATCAATAGTTTAGGTCATGAAAAAATAGATGAAGATACGAGTATGGTTAACCATACTGTTTTGGCTTTTTTTACATTTGGTGATGGGTATCATAAAGATCATCATAAAAATCCTGGTGCGGCCCGATTGGGATTTCAATCCAAACAGATCGATGTGGGCTGGGGAATTTTACTTGTTTTAAAATTCTTTAATTTAGTATATGATATTAATACATTAGAAGCGCAATAAAACCTCGTTGATCATATGATAGTAGATTTTGAGTTAGAAGCAGAAAAGCACGATAGCAGAGATCCAAATCCCTGGCTGGCCTTGTATTTAGACAATAGTATTCCAATCAATGACCAGACAAAAAAAGCCTTAATGTTAGATAATAACTCTAAATCAAGTTATTATCTGTCTCCCATCATCAAAGTTTGGTCAAAAGTAGTGATGTTCTTTATACATCTATTTAAGTTTTTCTTCCCCAAACTAATCAACTCGTCAAAAGTGCTTCATTATATTTTGTCCTGGGGACTCAAGCGGTTTGTGAGTCCAGATGCCAACTTACTTATATTTCGACATTTTCATATAGGTACGGAAATTTTACAATTTATAGCAGCGAATATACCTGGAGTAGCCTTGGTAGGAGACCCACTAAAACCAAAAACCTTCGAAGATGTAAAAGATGATTTGTTTTTAAAGCACGATTTAAATTTATACAATTTTGTCATCCGGCTCAATAGTCAACTTAAAGAAAAGAGCATCACCATCGGACCACCAGAGAAAATGAATTTGGAGATGATCACAGTGGATCAGTTTGATCACATAGATTTTCCGAAGAAATGGACAAACATTATAGACTTACGTTCGGCGATAGAACTCTTCACCCCTTTTTATCAATTATTTCTAACTTCAAATGATTTTATAAGAGCCTCTAATTCATTGCAATTAGATGAAACAATAGCCATTTATACTTCTCAGATTTTAGGCACACCAGGTCATTTAGGTTTAGTAAATAATAAGCATCCTATGGTGCCTGTCTCCACTTATACTGCCGCTTATAGGTTGGTATTGCATGGCCTGGCTGCAGAAACACTTCACGAGATATTGGTAAATATGAAACTTAATAAAAGTTTGGATGGCGTAGTGGTTCCCGCTAAATAAACTTTTTGAAATCTTTAAATAAAACAAAAAAAGAAGCTCTGATTTTACAACACTGACCTCTGCATCAAACAACATCCATTCTAAAATTGAACATTTATTCAGAACATTATTCGTACAAATCCGTCATATCGGCTTGACAAACTTCTAAGTACATAGCGGCCAATTTAGTAGTAACCGCTTCAAAAAAAAGTGCGCCTTTTTCTGGAGTCGCTGCTTTGGGATCTCCCACACCCGTGTCTGCTGAGATTTTAGACCATGGTCTTTCAGCCCACAGCCAACCCTCCCGCATAGCTGCAATCTTACTTTTTCGTTCATGGCCCGCCCCAGCCTCAGACAAAGGCCTAACCAAATCCGGTCTTAAATGCATCATCAAGCTGGTTTCCATCTCATCAGCGTGATCACCCGGTGTTTCAAAATAGGTACTATGATCTAATATTTTAAACCAACTGCAAGTAGCTAGCCACATTTTTGGATATTTAGCGCCCAACTCACGAAGCAGGGTCTTAAAATCATTCCCTCCATGGCTGTTCAAAATCAATAACTTATAAACCCCTTGACGATTCAAGACTTCAACTAAATCATTGAGCACTGCCATTTGTGTACTCGGATACATATTTAAATCTAATTTTATATCTCTCTGACCTGTGTTCACACCGAAGGGTACGGTAGGTAACAACATCACTTTCGCGCCATTTTCCCAAGCTTTTTTGGCAGATTCCTCCCCAATGGCATCGCCTTCATAAACATCTGTATAATAAGGTAAATGGTAATTATGCGCCTCAGTGGCTCCCCAAGGGAGAATAGCCAGTTCAACTGACTGCTGCTTGATCTCTTTCCAATTGGATTCAGCTAAAATATAAGGTCTCATAGATTCAAATTAATTTAAAAAAGGTAGTTGATCCAAATCGGTTTCAGTGTAAGTCATTTTCAAGTCGGTCAAAGAGGCTCTAGAAGCAAAATTATTATGATAAAGGGCTCCTGTTCCCAAACCTTGATGAGATAAATTCGGATATTGAGCGACAAACTGGGAAATCGCATTGAGCCCAATATTTGATTCTAAAGCTGAAGTTACCCACCAGCCAATATTGCGATCTTCAGCCCAATTGATCCATTGAATGGATTCCATAAATCCGCCCAAAAGGCTAGGCTTTAGGATGATATAAGCTGGCTTGATTCGATCTAACAACACCTTTTTTTCTATATCTTGTTCGAGGCCAATGAGCTCTTCATCGAGTCCAATGGGGATCTTACTCGATTGACAAAGTTTATTCATGGCATTCCACTGACCTTTTTGAATCGGTTGTTCTATAGAATGAATATTAAACTCACTTAACTGATTTAATTTATCCAATGCATTTTGGGGCTCAAAAGCACCGTTAGCATCCAAGCGAATGATTATTTTGGACGAAATTTTTCGTAAATAGGACACCAACTTCAGTTCTTTTTCAAAATCTAAAGCCCCTATTTTTAACTTGACGCAATCAAAGCCTAAGGCCACTTTTTCCTGAATTTGATCTCGCATGAAGATTTCATCACCCATCCAAACCAAGCCATTGGTTTTAATCTGCATTTTATTTTGAAGAAAAGGTGAGTTAAACCATTGTCTCATACCCTGATGCATCAAATCTAAAAAGGCCATCTCCAAACCCATCCTGATGGCAGGAAACTGAAACGCGAGTGTTTTGGCCAAAGCATAAACCTGGGCAGCCGAAGTGGGCGTTTTGTGATACGCTATTTCACTGACCAACTCTCTGAGTCTTCGAGGAATTTCATCGATAGGATCAGCCGACAAACCATGCAGTGGAGCTACCTCTCCGATACCTGATGCACCTAAACTGCTGGTATCCCCAACTCGTAAAAACCAAACTTCCCTAGTTTTCATTGTTCCGCGACTTGTACCCGCAATAAATTTAAAATTTAAAGTATAGGGTTTATATTCGAGGCGCAACATAATTCAAATGGACATTAAAGAAATTCATCCTAAAAATTTTGATTATCTATTACCCAAGGAGTCTATCGCTCAAGCGCCCTTGGAGGTTCGATCCAATTCAAAATTACTACATTATCGAAAGGGAAGCCTAGCCCATCATCAGTTTTCTGCCCTTCCTACGTTGATAAGAACCAAGTCTTTAATCATTTTTAATGATACCAAGGTGATTCCTGCCCGAATGATTTTCCATAAAGCTACGGGTGCCCGCATTGAAATTTTCTTGCTTGAGCCCTCAGCGCCTTCGGTAATCATGGAAGAAATCATGTCTTCCAAAGGTAATTGTACCTGGGTATGCCTGATTGGTAATGCCAAAAAATGGGCCAATGATACTGTTTTAAGCATCACCGTTGATCAAATCCAATTAACTGCCAAAAGAATATCTCAAGACACCGTTCTGTTCAGTTGGTCGCCTGAAAAGACTTGGTCTGAACTCCTCTTAGCATTGGGTAAAGTGCCGCTTCCTCCTTACATATCAAGAGCCCCGTCAAGCGCCGATCAGAACCGCTATCAAACCGTTTATTCCAACCTTGAAGGCGCCGTTGCGGCACCCACCGCCGGACTACATTTTACCAAA
>DBBU01000036.1:83133-83640 GCA_002292365.1 Flammeovirgaceae bacterium UBA976 | reverse complement strand
TCCGCAGGTACCTTTCAGCCAATAAAAACGAATGCCGAGGAGCATCTTATGCACCGCGAACAACTTCGCATTACCAGAAGCAATCTCATCCATTTGCTTGAAAACGAATCGGTCATTGCCGTAGGCACTACAAGCCTGAGAAGTTTAGAATCTCTGTATTGGTATGGGGTCAAATTGATGAACGGAGCGCCTGATTTTTTCATATCTAAACTGTATCCTTACCAAAATCATCTATCATTACCTGATAAAAGAACAGCACTCACTGCCGTACTAGAATATATGGATAGTCACTCTCTGAGTGCGGTCATTGGTCACACAGAAATTTTTATATTCCCCGGCTATAAATTTAAAATAGTCGATAAAATAGTCACCAACTTTCATATGCCTGGCACGACATTGGTCATGTTAATTGCTGCGTTTTGTGGCCCCGATTGGAAAAGAATTTACGAGGAAGCCCTAAAGAACGACTATAGATTTTTAAGCTACGGCGATAGTTCCTATCTTGAA
>DBBU01000036.1:76702-83099 GCA_002292365.1 Flammeovirgaceae bacterium UBA976 | reverse complement strand
CATTTGATTAAAATCCATAAACTAGCTGCCCTCCTCATTTTAACGATCTGCTCTTGCCAGCAAATTGAAGAACAGCGCCTTCGTTTGACCTCAAAGCTTTTCAATAAAGGAATCGTAATAGCGGGAATCACGCATCTAAAAGAGAATGACCCTAATTGCAATAATAAAAATTGTGCAGTGATTGAAGTCAATTACCCCATTTTTAAAAGTCAACCCTTATTAAACCAGCGGATTGAATCCATACTTAAAAAGGAGATAGAAGGGTTTCTTCCTTCCGTAGGTACTGCAAAAACCATTAATGATTATATGAAATTATTTATCAAGAGTTATGTGATATTTAAAAAAAAATTTCCTGAAAGCAAGACACCTTGGTTCCTTGAAATTGTGGTTGAAACGAATTACAATAATTCCGGCTGGCTTTCTTTTGCTTCTAGCAGTAAGTCATACACGGGCGGGGTTCGTACCAATGAATGGATGCAATATATAAATACGGATACTTTGGGTCGCACCATAGATATTGAAGATAAAATTGGGGATTTTTCAGAGCTACGCAAGCAAGCTGAAATTATTTTTAGAAACCAAAACCAACTCGCTCCTGATGCTCGCTTGAGTGCCACTGGCTTTACATTTAAGAACGACCAATTTCATTTACCCGAAAACATTGGCAGCAATGACACACATATATTACTCCATTACAACAATTATGAAATCGGAGATAATATTCAGGGCGCAATACTGATAAAAATCCCCTATCCATCAGTTACTGATGCCGCTGAATTCCCTTATTACGAAGACATCCTCATGTACTATGAAGATTTTTTGAATTGGTGGTCAGATCAAAATTGGACACCTTAGCGGACTTAAGATAGCCCTAGGGTTTTTGAGTAACTCCTTCATTTACCAATGACCTCAACACTTGGAGCCCTTCACTCATCAAGACCCCTCGTAGGTATGCGTCTTTAAATCATCCTCTTTAATGATTCTTCTCAATATCTTACCCACATTAGATTTAGGCAATTCCGAGATAAACGAAACATGACGTGGACATTTATAGCCTGTTAACTTTTCCTTACAATAGGCAATGATCTCAGCCTCGTTTAAGGTTTCATCCTTTTTGACAACAACCGCTTTCACCGCTTCTGTTGATTTAGGATCGGGCACACCGATCACTCCTACTTCCAGAACCTTGGGATGAGATGAAATGACATTTTCAATCTCATTGGGATAAACATTGAATCCCGATACAAGAATCATTTCTTTTTTCCGATCTACAATTTTAAAAAAACCTTCCTCATCCATAATGGCTACATCACCTGTTTTAAACCAACCCTCTTGCATCACATTAGCCGTTTCTTCCGGTCGGTTGTAATACCCCTGCATTACTTGCGGACCTTTGGCACAGAGTTCTCCTGGATCGCCCACAGCCACCTCCACAAAATCATCATCAAAGTTCTTTATTTCCGTATTGGAAATAGGCAGTCCAATGGTCCCCATTTTGTGCCTTCCATCTAATGGATTAATCGTAAGCACGGGTGAGGTCTCCGTAAGGCCATAGCCTTCTGCCAATGGCGTTCCTGTTACTTCAAGCCATTTTTCAGCGACTGAATTTTGAACCGCCATACCCCCACCAAAGCCGAAGCGAAGTTTACTGAAGTCACAATTTTTAAATTCAGGATGATTCAATAATCCATTAAAAAGCGTATTTACACCACTCAATATGGTAAATTTATGTTTCTTAAGTTCCTTTACAAATCCATCCATATCTCGGGGATTGGTAATTAAAATATTTTGGGACCCCGAGCTCACCGAGCCAAGTACATTGGCGACCAAAGCAAAAATATGATAAATAGGGAGTGCGGTAATATAAACCTCAGCCCCTTCTTTCAAACCTCCACTTTTCATCCAGGCATTTACTTGCAATAAATTCGCAACCAAATTACCATGGGAAAGCATTGCACCTTTGGAAACTCCCGTGGTACCTCCCGTATATTGCAGAAAAGCTAAATCGCTACTTTTAATAGGGGGCTGGATAAAGTCATGATTGGCTCCTAATTTTAGGGCTTTCATCAAAGCGGTAGCTTTTGGAAGGCTAAACGAAGGAACCATTTTTTTGACGTATTTGACAGCAAAGTTGATCAGACTTCCTTTTATCCCTCCAATCATATCTCCAATGTGTGTAACCAATACATGTTTCAACTTAGTTTCAGACAAAATGCCTTCTAGAATACTTGCGAAATTGACTAAAACAATAATTACTTTCGCATCAGCATCATTCAGTTGGTGTTTTAATTCACTTGACGTATAAAGCGGGTTTACATTTACCACCGTCATTCCTGCCCGTAAAGCTCCAAAGAGCACTACAGGATATTGAAGTAAATTGGGCATTTGAATCGCTACTTTATCCCCACGATTCAATCCTAAGTCATGAATCAAATAAGCAGCAAAACTATCTGACGCTATTTTTAACTCGTTAAAAGTCATTGCTTTACCCATGTTTTCAAAGGCTGGATAGTTACCAAACTTTTCAAAACCATCATTCAAAAGTTCGGCTAAGCTTTCGTATTCAGTACTATCAATTTGTTGAGGGACTTCTTTTGGGTAGTGTGCATGCCATGGAGCCTTTTTCATTTTAAAAATGGTTTTATACGAATAAGAATGAATACAAAATAATGTAATTGCCACTAATCTCAAAAATTATCAATCTTTATCTTGATCTCAAATAAAAATTATTTAATATCAAAATATTTTTTTCGATGTTTTCCTCAATCCTTTTACATAACTCTATTTTAACCAATGCATTTATTAAACCAGAGCGCATGAATTTAATTTTTTTTTAGCATATTGCGGCGGAAATGGGGAAAATTGAATTCGAAATATGGGGATTACAGTTGTTAGAACCAATGGCTTTAATCTTGAATTTAATCATGTGTTTTCAAAGCTTTCATCACTATCGTGAAATCAAGAACTCCTTCGTTTCTCCTTTTTCTTCCTACTTTGGTAATTTCTTTTTATTCATTTCTATCTCTACTTTTTTTGCTGCCTGGTCACATTTATTTTATAATTATTTTGGCATGTTAGGTAAAATACCTGGGTATAGCACTACCATTGTTTCCATCAGCATGTTAGAATATGCGATGGTCATTTACTTTTATCCCAAAGGCAATATTTTATTAAAATCGATCATCTTAATCCTTATGGTCAACGCCTTTGGTTTGCTCATTTTTGAATTAAAATTCTTGTGGGTCGCCATTCATACGGCTATTGGGATTGTTCTATTTTTAGGTATGCCATTTTCTTTTAGAATTATAAAAGGTGAAGAAAAAGCAAGCTTTTTCTTTTGGGGATTTATCTTCATGTTAATGACACTTCCTGTGGAGCTATTCAGATTGAACCTACACTCATGGTTCCAACACCAAGACATTTCACATGTTTTTATGATCTGTGCGCTCTATTGTTTTTCCAAGGGTGTTCGTCTGACAGAATTGATGAGCAGCCAAGTCAAAGTCTAATTTTTTTCTGTGATTCTTTTTCTTGTAAGTTTTAATTTACAAAACAACAAAATCAAGATAAATACAGTTAACTTAAGTCAAATATTAATCCCTATCCAAATGAAAAAACTTAGCGCTCTCTTGTTTTTATTAATGCTCTCATGTGAAAAAAAAGAAGATCTATCTCAAAATAAGAGATATACCATTGAGCAATTTATGAATACGACTCAAGTATTTGGTAGTGATTTCTCGGCAGATGAAAAAACAATTTTGATGACCAGCAAGGTAAGTGGCGTATTAAATGCCTACAGCATTGATCTTGAAACAGGCGAACAAACACAGCTTACCCATTCTTCGGGAAATGCCATCATCGCCCGGTCTTACTTCCCCTCAGATGATAGAATCATTTATACGAGTGACGAGGGGGGAAATGAATTGACTCAGATATACATAAAAAATAGGGAAGGCAGCGTGATCGATCTCACGCCTGACAGTGCCAAGGCCTCCTATTACGGATGGAATCACAATAATACGGCCATCTATTGGGCCAGTAACAAAAGAGATCCCAGATATTTTGATTTGTATCGAACCGAATTAATAGGTACATCGGTAGCTGAGGGTGGATTTCAAACTGACAACTTATATATGAACGACAACGGCTTCACGCCTAAAATAGTCAGTGATAACGAACGGTACATCGCCCTTTTTGAAAGAGTGACTACTTCTGATGCAAACATCCATCTTTTAGATACCCAAACAGGAGAAGTATCCCTTATCACCCCTCATGAAGGTAACGTAATTAATGAACCTCAGTTTTTTTCAAAAGATCACGGCACTTTATATTTCACTACTGACCATGAAAGCGAGTTTGCCTACCTTATGTCGTATGACATAGCTACTCAAACCCAGAAAGTAGTGCAAAAAGCCGAATGGGCTATAAGTTATGCCTACCTGTCTCAAAATGGTGCGTACCGTGTCACCGGTATCAATAAGGATGCAAGTACTAAAATCATCATTCAAGATACTCATTCAAAAGAAATCATTACCATCCCAAATTTGCCGGAAGGAGATATCTCATCGATAAACATTTCGGATAGTGAAACGCAAATGACCTTCTATCTAAGCAGTTCTAAAATGCCTCGAGACCTGTTTTTATACCATTTTAAAAATAAAACGCTTAAAAAGCTAACCCATACCCTTAATCCTGAAATAAATCCCGATGATCTTGTCTCCGGACAAGTCATTCGATTTCCTTCCTTTGACGGTCTTTCCATACCTGCCATTCTCTATAAACCCAATAACATTCAAAAAGGCGACAAATTGCCTGCTTTATTGTACATTCATGGTGGACCTGGAGGACAAACAAGGCTGAATTATACGGATAGAATACAATACTGGGTAAATCAAGGTTATGTGGTACTTGCCGTAAATAATAGGGGGAGCTCGGGATATGGTAAAACCTTTTATAAGGCCGATGATAAAAAACATGGGGATGTTGATCTTAAAGATTGTATCGCATCCAAGACATTCTTGATCAACACAGGTTATGTAGCTGCCAATAAAATTGGAATTATGGGAGGCAGTTACGGTGGATACATGGTGATGGCAGCCTTAGCCTTCGCCCCTGATGAATTCGCCGTAGGAGTTAATTATTTTGGTGTGACTAATTGGTTACGTACACTGCGGAGCATTCCTGCCTGGTGGGAAGCCTCCCGAAATGCCTTATATGCTGAGTTAGGAAACCCCGAAACGGACAGTATCTCCCTCCACGACAAGTCACCCTTGTTCTTTGCCCATCAAATCACCAAGCCCTTTATCGTTTTTCAAGGCGCCAATGATCCTAGAGTACTTCAAATTGAATCTGATGAAATAGTCGCTGCCGCTAGAAACAATAATATCCCAGTTGAATATATTATTTTTCCTGATGAGGGTCATGGTTTTTCAAAGAAGGTAAATAATATTGAAGCTTCTCAAAAAACACTGGAATTTCTAGACAAATATCTCAAGGGAAATTAAACTCAATTTTAACAAAATGATGAATTCGAACGACCTCAAATACCCCATAGGCAAGTTCGTAATGCCTACTTCTCTAGCAATGCATGAAATAAAAGAAGGTATTGAAGCCCTTGCCTCATTTCCTGAAAAACTGAAGGCGCTGGTTAAGTCTATTACAGCCGAACAAGAAAATTGGGTATATAGACCGGATGGATGGAGTATTAAGCAAGTCATACACCATTGTGCCGACAGTCATATGCAATCGGTCAACCGGTTTAGATGGGTCCTAACTGAGTCAACACCCACCATCAAAACCTATCATGAGGAATTATGGGCGGAAATGTCCGATTACCAAGGGCCAACACAACCCTCTCTTGAGATAATTTCTGGTTTACATGCCCGATGGGTTTATTTATTGAACTCCATGAAACCTCACGACTTTGAAAAACCATTTATCCACCCCGATCACCATCGGGAAATGAGATTAGATGAGAATTTAGCCCTCTATGCTTGGCATGGTGAGCATCATTTGGCTCACATAAGTCAAGCGCTCAAGTCTAAAGGAAGCTATACTTAGCTGAAGTGTAGTTTCTTTATTTATATGCTCCCTTTATATTCATTTTAAGAGCAAAAATAGCTTTTAAGGCAGACATAAGAAGAATGTCTCGTTGTTCAATCAAAAAAAGCAACCGCTCCTGATACCCCAAAAATCATTTATCAATTTTCTCAACTGTTTCTACTATGGTCATCTTTGGAGGAGACACTTTTGAAACTATAAATCCAACGATCGCAGCCATTAAAAAAGAGGGTGCTAGTACATCAAGTTCTATAAAATAATCACCTACCCCTTCCATATTTGATACTACAAACTTGAAAAAAATGATAGAAAAAAATCCCGTAATCATAGAAGCAAT
>DBBU01000036.1:70097-76633 GCA_002292365.1 Flammeovirgaceae bacterium UBA976 | reverse complement strand
CCGGACCATCCGAAAATCATAATCCAAAAAATCTTCCTATCAGGATACAAATAGTATAATAAAATTGCAATTCCCAGTGCCATTAGTGCCATTCCAATGGTAACTAGTCTTGAAACTTTTGTCAAGTCTTGATCTTTTAAATCAGGTCTGACTATTTTTTGATAGAAATCTCTTGTAATTGCACTAGAGGCAAGAATAAGAAGAGAATCAATGGTTGACATAATTGCTGAAAGTACGATGGCAATAAAGATAGCAACTAAAATTGTTGGTAAAAATTCATTGGTTACCAAGCTCAAAACATTTTCTCCTCCTGTCCCTAAAATAACTTCGGGATCTTGACCTTTTTTTGTAAAATAAATTCGAGCAAGAATTCCAATTGTGATGGCTGCAGCATCAGTTAATAATGTAAAAAGCAGTGCAACCCATTTACCTTTATCAATTTCTTTTTCGCTTTTAATAGACATAAAGCGAACATACACTTGTGGTGAGCCTAAAAAACCCAATCCGATCATTGAGAAACCTAAAATCGTAAATAAATTAAGCCAGCCATTATCGCTTCTCCCCAGTACTTGTGTTAAGGTGGGATCAATAGCGTTGAGTCCTGCAGTAATTCCCGCCCCATGATCTATGGAAAACCATACAACAATTGGCAATAAAACTAATCCAACAAACATTAAAATACCTTGAAACATATCAGACCAAACCGCAGCTACGAATCCACCTATAAAAATATAGAGCAAGACAATAAAAAATCCAATTATCGCACCCAATCGATAGTCAATATTAAGCATTGATTCAAAGGCAATTCCAGTAACATCTATTTGGGAAGCGACATAGATAACGACAAATATGACGAGTGCCGAAGCAGCTACAATTCGTAGAGTGTATGTAGATGATTTAAAATGTGCCTCAAGGTAGTCTGGAATAGTAATCGCATTATATTGATCAGATAATTTTTTGAACCGCTTTGCCATGAATTGCCAAGATAGAAATACTCCAAGAAGTTCTCCTAAAACGACCCAATAGCCTGAATATCCGGCTATTGCACCCATACCTGTAAGACCGATGAGTAACCAACCTGATTCACCGGTGGCCCTTGCAGAAAAAGCCACAGCCAAAAAACCCATATTTTTTCCACCGACATAATAATCACTCATGCCTTTGATTCTCCTAGAGGCTAGGATTCCAATGAAAAATAATATGCTAACGTAAAAAGTGAGAACAACTAATTTGATTACTAATTCTGGGTTGTTCATATAAATATATATATTATTTAATGTCAATTAATGCCAGATGGATCTCTCAAATAAAATAAAAAGTTTCCATTCTGCAATTCTACCCACAATGCTTAAAAAACTGACAAAAATTACTCTTTTTCATAAATACTTGAAGTGATTGATTGGAGATTGCTAACTTTGCGTTTTAAAATTACTCAAAAATCTTTATTCAGAAGGATCAGTTAAATTTTAAAACTCACCTTGGATCTGCACATTGAATGAACAGAAAAAGGATGAAAAAATGATAAAAATTATCGGAAATAAGCAGAAAAAAATCCATTCATTGAAGTTGTTAATTAGTGCTCTTAAAAATGAGAAAAGTACGAAGTACCATGATATTTTACATTCAATGGAAATACCAAAGAGTGCTTTTGAAATTTTTTTTTCCTGGTCTGAATCAACCTATACGCGGAATTGTATTTTTGAAAATGAACGATTTGAGCTGATCCTAATTTGTTGGCAATCAAGTCAAAAAACCCCTATTCATGATCATGGAGGTGAGGAATG
Organism: Flammeovirgaceae bacterium UBA976; assembly: GCA_002292365.1. GTDB lineage: Bacteria > Bacteroidota > Bacteroidia > Cytophagales > Cyclobacteriaceae > UBA4465. The sequence goes on along the minus strand of DBBU01000036.1, from coordinate 74,849 downwards.
TTGGGTAAAATTCATAGATGGTGAATTTAAAGAAACAATTTATAAATCGAATGAAGTCAGTGAAGTCCATATACAGAAATCGACCATCTTGAAAGCAGGTGATATCTCCTACATGATTGATTTTATGGGTTGTCATCAATTAAAAAACCTATCCAACCAACGAGCGCTCTCACTCCATTTATATGCAAAGCCTATTCGTAGTTGCAACATTTATGATGAACAATCAAAGGAATTTGTGCAAAAAAAAATGAGTTATCATACCATTTCTAATGGTACGATCAGTTAATTACAATAAAATTATATGCCCAAAATAAATAGTGATTTAGTTCTATTCAATGAACTGGTTGAAGTATTGTTAAATGAAGAACATAAGCATCCAGTAGCCGATCGAATAGAAGCTGACAAACTTTACGATACGCTAGACCTTTCGCTAAACCCCACTCCCATTGTTGATAATAAACTAAAAAATCTACTCAAAGAAGTAGTAATTTCTACGCCCAAAACAGCAACAAAATTATTCTTTAATCAACTTTTTGGAGGAAGACAAAGTAAGGCCATTTTGGGTGATTTACTTGCAGTAATGCTTAATAACAGCATGTATACCTATAAAGTTGCCGGTCCCCAAATTGGTATTGAACAAGAGATTATAAGAAAATCTTGTGAGATGATCGGTTATGGCCCTCAAAGTAATGGTACCTTTCCAACTGGGGGTTCAATGAGCAATTATATGGCCTTAGTTATGGCTAGAGATACCAAAGATTCCCATTGTAGAGAAAAGGGTATGTCCAAACCAATGATTGTTTACACTTCTCGAGAATCGCATTATTCAAATTCAAAAAATGCAAGCTTTGCAGGAATTGGTAAGAGCAACATTAGATATATTCGTACTGATTCAAAAGGACAAATGCTCCCGAACCATTTAGAAGCACAAATTATTAAAGATCTCGATGAAGGTTTTGTTCCCACTTATGTAAATGCTACCGCAGGTACCACCGTTTTAGGGAGTTTTGATCCAATAGATAAAATTGCTGATATCACGGAGAAATATAATCTTTGGCTCCATGTCGATGGTGCATATTGTGGAAGCGTTATTTTCAGCGATAAATTTAAATATCTTGTTGATGGAATAGAAAGATCAAATTCTTTCAGCTATAATGCGCACAAGATGCTGGGGACCCCTCTAACTTGTTCAGTCCTGTTAGTAAACGATAAAAAACATTTACACAACTCCTTCAGTAATGATGCAGATTATCTTTATCAAACAGATAGTGACGATTTCAACTTAGGTAAAACTTCGTTCCAATGTGGAAGAAGGAACGACGCACTGAAATTCTGGACACTTTGGAAATCAATTGGGACTAATGGATTGAAACAAATTGTAGATGAACAATTTGAACTTGCAGATATTGCTCGAGCATACATTAAAAGCAATCCCGATTATACGCTATATAGTTTTAATAATTCAATCTCAGTCTGTTTTAATTATCAAGGAATTGACCCAATGACACTTTGCACAGCCCTATATGAACATCAAATTACGGTCGTTGGCTTCGGGTCTTTTAATGATGATACATTTGTTAGACTGGTAACAATTAATACCAATAATAAAGAATATGATATTTTGAACTTCTTTAAAGTACTTGAAGCCTACGTTAGTAAAAATTCAAAAATAAAAAAATTAAAGAAGGAAGTTCTGGAGCAGGCCGAATAATTATGACAAGCATTTTGAAAAGGTAGTAACAAATGAAATTTCCTGTTATTCAGGATTACTACAAAATATTTTTAATCTCCTCAAAAAGAATAAAACAAAAAATTGAGTAGCCTACTTTTGAATATATGCGCAATTACTAATATTTGAATTTTGTTATAATCTATCCCATTCCTGCTCATGCATAAAATAATTCTTTAAATTCTATTTTACATAGAGATTGTCAATCCATCAGGTCAATAAGTGCTCCCAATTGTATTTTTATTTCAAAACATATTTGATAATAAAGCTATTATCGAATAGTGTAATTAAAATTATAGCCATCTGATAAATATTCAACGCAGGCATGTGGTCAAACTAATCTATTATGTACTCAACTTATTTATAAGATTGAGATGCCCCTTTTATTTCCATTTTCAATTGATAAATGGCCTTTGATGCAGTAATGAAAAGGATGTCTCGATCAGGTCCACCGTAAGTCACATTTGCCGTCCAAGGTTCATCAATGTTGATCTGCTCAATTTTTTTACCTTTAGCATCAAAAATAGAAACACCGTCCCCTGTAAGGTAAACATTGCCTTGCGCATCAAGGGTCATCCCATCTGATCCCATCGCTACGAATGGTCTTTTATTGGATAAATTTCCATCGGCTTCTATTTGATAACTATACGTCATTTGACCATCTATATCGGCAACATATAACAAGGATCCATCGGGGGTGCCTATAATCCCATTGGGTTGCTCTAAACCTGTAGCTACTGTGCTTACTACACCTGTTGGTGATAAATAATAGACATGGTTAGAGGACAAATAGGGCGCAGTATGTTGCCAATAAGGACGTTGATAAAAAGGGTCAGTAAAATAAACGCCACCTTTGGGATCCACCCAGAGATCGTTGGGTCCGTTCAATCGCGTGCCTTGAAAATCCTTTAAAAGAACCTCGATATTTTTATCAGTATCAATTTTCCATAATTGACCCAACGCATCGGCGCAAGCATATAAATTATCCTCTGCGTCAAAATACAAACCATTGGCACGACCCGATGGTGTTAAGAAAATTTCAAGTTCACCATCAACTGACCATTTAAGTATTTGATTGTTGGGCTGATCGGTAAAATAAACATTGCCCCGACTGTCAACAGCTGGGCCTTCGGTGAATTCAAAATGATCCGCTATTTTTATCAATTGAGCATCCTTAGCAACAATTGTAGATACTTGTGCAGCAATCTTCTGAGAGGTAACTGAACTCACCACAAATAATATGAGTAAATATTTCATTTAAATACACTTCGGTGTTTACAAACTATTTCAATTCAAATTTTACCTTATGTTTTTGCGCATATCCCAACATTTTTTTGAATACCTCGGGATGACCTTCTTTTACATCTTGAGTCTCCATAGGATCGTTCGCCAAATCATAAAGCGTTAAATCAATGGTGGCTTGCTCATATTTTCCAGGAATACCATCGTTACCTGGAGAGGGACGTGTTCTATAATTATGAGGCAGGTGCAATTTCCACCGACCACTTCCGCTCATCACAGACTCTAATCTTGGCCCTGTCGTAAATGCATAATAATCATGTGGAGACATTTGCGTTTCTCCTGAAATTAAATCCCAGATGTTTTTACCATCTATCGGCTGCGGTGGTAAAGGGGTCTCTGTTAAATAAGCAATGGTTGGTACTAGATCAATAGATAGAAATGTCTGATCTGAAACCGAACCCTGAGCCAACTTATCAGGATATTTGATGATACATGCCACTTTCGTCCCACCATCAAATGAAGTCCCTTTGGCTTCCCTAAAGGGAGTAGTTCCCGCATGATTCCCATAAGAAATCCATGGCCCATTGTCAGAGGTGAAGATCACAAGTGTCTTCTCATCAATACCTGCCACACTTAAAGCATCCATGATCTGACCTATAGATGCATCTAACTCTACAATGACATCCCCATAAAGCCCCACTCCTGACTTTCCTTCAAAGGCTTCATTACAAAACAGTGGGACATGGGGCATTGAATAGGGAACGTATAAAAAAAAGGGTTGCATTGCATGATCATTAATGAAATTTACGGCATCATCTGTGGCCCATTTCGTTAAGTTACGTTGATCTGTTTTGGAAAGAGCTTCTATTTCTACCTGACCATTTTTCCAATACTGGAGCGGGAATTTCCCCCAAAATTCTGGATTCTCCGGATGATGTTCCCACATATCGTTGCTGTACATGAGCCCAGAGGAAACATCAAATCCGCGTTGATGGGGACGCGTGTCTTCTTGATCTCCTAAATGCCACTTACCAAAAATCCCTGTTTTATAACCATCTGCACGATAAATTTCAGCCATTGTAGGAAAATCAGATGACAATCCTTTTTCCTTTGGAGCGTGCGCATTAAAGACCTTCGTTCTTCCTGGATAACATCCCGTTAATAAGGCTGCCCGAGAAGCAGAGCAAATGGCTTGTGGTACATAAAAGTTTCGATAAACAACTCCTTCTTGAGCCAATTGGTTCACATTGGGTGTCTTTATTCTCTTTTGTCCAAAGGGTTCAAAATCACTCCATCCCGAATCATCTAAAAAGATAATGACCACATTGGGCTTATTGTTCCTAAGAGGTTCAAACGTTCCACATCCCATCAAGAAACTCAGACGGAGTAGCACTGTCAATAAAATAAAAATTTTCGGATAATGCATCATGAGCGTAGAATAATCAAAAAATCATTAATATAGAAGAAGGTGAGGCTTAATAATAAAAACATCTTCGATGAAATTAATTCAAAATATTCATAATAACTAGAAGTCCCAATATTGTTTTTTTATTCTACTAATATTTTTCGTCATCTCCTTTATAACCAACATTTTAGGACCTTTAAAGCCTAATATTATCGAGAGTTTTGACGTTAGTTTGACCTCAGTCTTTTTCATGCTATTTGCTTTTTTATTGCCTATAGTGTCATATCTATTTCGGCAGGCATGCTACTTCTTAAATTCAAAGAAAAGCATCTAATCGTTTTGACTTTCGTCGTGATATTTTTCGATGTAATCCTCT
>DBBU01000036.1:0-69990 GCA_002292365.1 Flammeovirgaceae bacterium UBA976 | reverse complement strand
CTTTTTACATTTATTATTTTGTGATTCTTAAATTTTGGTAATGATGCTAACTGAAATCGTGCGATATTTTCACCATAAATAAGAATATGGAGATAATTACCTTTTAATTTCTGCGACGTGGATAAGGCGAAAACCATTTGAACACTCGAAATAGAGGTAATCTCTTCAATAAATCAGTCCAAATAAGTTGTGCTGATATAATAATCAGCGTTTCTGGATACGCTATAACTCCAATTATTCATCGACCATAAGCCATCGATATATTCTTTTGCCTTTTTCGTTATCATATTAATAATTGCCTTTGTTAGATTTTTGGCCTTATCTCTAAACACATTTGGACACAATTCCCCTAACCTTCTGATTAGAAGAGATGTGTCACTAGAATTTAACTTTGCCTCCGTTGGGTTTTTGTTTCACCCGAAACATAACGCTACAACCATACAACAATGCGCTAATCTGTAAACTCTTGAATACATATATAGTTTATTTCCCCCGCTAGGCGTTTTACTTGCACCTGCCTCGCTCATTCTGCTATTTTCTATGAGCATTACTTATTATTAGCCGAAAAGTATTTAGCCAAAAAACTAATAAAGAGACATTTCAATTATCTCTATTAGTATAACGTAAAAATTGAAAAATTTTGAATGAGAAGTAGCAGTTTTTTCAAAAAAAATCCTGGAACATAAAAATTGCCAAATAACTGTCAAGAAATAAGTAGATTCAAAGGTAATCTGTAAATAAAAAAGCCACATACATAAAATGTAAGTGGCTGATAATCATTGTGGGCCCACCAGGACTCGAACCTGGGACCACCTGATTATGAGTCAGGTGCTCTAACCAACTGAGCTATAGGCCCATGCTTTAATGAGCGCAATTTTAGTCGATTTCTGTGAATATACCAACGTATAGAAATCGTATTTTATGAGAAATATTAAATAATTAACCTCTCTCTAGCATGTACTTGAGCCTTCAACTTTCGATAACCCTTACCCATTACGGTATATTACGCTTTATTTGCTCGTTATTCAACTTTAAAACATATTTTTTTAACATTTACGAAGATTTCATAAATTAAATGCCCTATTTCATTTGAAAATAATAAATATTTAAAAAAATCTTAATTTTTTATGAATTATGTAAAAAAATAGTCATAAATTTTATTTTTTTACTTTTAAAAGAATCTTTTTGAAGCATCTTATTTATTTTTGTTAAATCTAGTAGTACCAATCTCCCTCTTCAAGAATATCAAATTAAAGAAATATGAGCAAAGGCCTTTATGATCCCCAATTTGAACATGACTCATGTGGTGTTGGTTGCATCACGGACTTTAAAGGCGTCAAATCCCATGCCATCGTTAAAGATGCATTAACTATGCTAGAAAACATGGAGCACAGGGGTGCTACCGGTTCAGATCCCGATACCGGTGATGGTGCTGGTATTTTAATTCAAATACCTCATGATTTTTTGGAAGAACAATTACAAACTTTCGGGATTCCACTTCCTAAAGCAGGTCTTTATGGAGTTGGAATGGTCTTCTATCCTCAATACTATGGTACTAGAGAACTTTGTAGGAAAGTCATAAATGATTGCATGACTACAATGAATTTTAAACTCATCAGCTATCGATTGGTTCCAACAGACGCCAATGTACCGGGACATGAGTCAAAGTCCGTAGAGCCTTACATCGAGCAGCTTTTTCTGGTGCATGAGGATAATACCGTTAAAGGTAATGACCTTGAACGTAAACTATTTGTATTAGGTAATTACATTACGCATCAAATAAATAATTATGTGCAAGCCGCCAATGATGAATTTTATATTGCCTCTCTATCTTGCAATACCGTCATTTATAAAGGCCAACTCAAAACTGACCAATTAAGAAGCTATTATCATGATCTTCAGAATGAACGCCTCACCTCCGCTTTGGCCATTGTGCATTCAAGATTTTCAACTAATACCTTTCCCAATTGGAAGTTGGCCCAGCCGTTTAGATACATTGCCCACAATGGAGAAATCAATACCATTCGCGGAAATGTCACTAAAATGAGATCTAAAGAGGCCTTGATGCATTCATCGTATTTTTCCTCAAAGGAATTATCCTACTTGATGCCCATTACAGATCCTAATAATTCTGATTCTGCAAATCTAGATGGCTTGGTAGAATTACTAACCTTATCTGGTCGAAGCTTACCTCATGTCATGATGATGCTCGTCCCAGAAGCCTGGCAGGGCAACGAACAAATGGATACAAACAGAAAGGACTTCTACAAATACCATGCAGCCATGATGGAACCATGGGATGGTCCAGCCGCCCTCTTTTTTACGAACGGAAAACAAATTGGAGCCACTTTAGATCGCAATGGACTGAGACCCGCCCGTTATTGTATTACCTCAGATCACCGACTCATTATGGCTTCTGAAGCAGGGGCCATTGTTACAGATGAGGCCAAAATCATCAAGAAAGGTAGACTCCAACCCGGAAAGATGTTACTAGCCGATTTGTCTTTAGGCGTTATTTATGATGATTCGCAGATAAAAGCACTAGTTTGTGATGAAAAGCCCTACAAAAAGTGGCTAAAGAAACAACGGATCAAGTTAAGGCTCATGCCTATTCCTGAACTTCATGCAAAGACCATCGAACCCCACAGACTTACCACCAGACAGATCTCCAATGGTATGACCGAGGAGGATGTCAAAATAACAATTTTACCTTTTGCTCGCACCGGGGCGGAACCTTTGGGATCTATGGGCTCTGATGTTCCACTGGCAGTCCTTTCAAAGCAAAGTCAGCATATTTCCAATTACTTTAAACAATACTTTGCTCAAGTAAGTAATCCTCCCATCGATCCTATTCGTGAAAGACTTGTGATGTCTTTGTATACCAGAATAGGAAAATCTTTAAATTTATTAGAAGAATCAGCTGAGCACACCAGGCAAGTCCATATCTCTCAACCCATCCTTTCTAGAGATGATTTTTATAGAATAAAGGGATTGGCAAGTCATGGAATGGATTACTACATTATTGATGCCACCTTGGATGTCGCCAATAAAGAGACCTTGCGCATGGCCATAGGTAGAATCTGTAACGAAGCGGAAGATGCCATCAATAAAGGTAACAGTGTGCTTATCATTTCTAACAGAAAGGAAAGTAAATACAAAGCTGCCATTCCTAGTTTACTCGCCACAGGATCAGTGCATCATCATTTGGTTAATAAAAAATTACGGACCCAGGCAGGTCTCATAGTAGAATGCAGTGATGCATGGGAAACACATCACTTTGCAACTATTATTGGATACGGTGCCAGTGCCATATATCCCTACCTTACCTATGATACCATTCAAAACGCTTACAATACTCAAGCATTAAATACTGAGCAACCATTGGATTATTATTTTGATAATTTTCGGAAGGGGATCGGTAAAGGCCTTTTGAAAATTTTGTCTAAAATGGGTATCAGCACCTTACAATCTTATCAATCCTCACAAATATTTGAATGTATTGGTTTAGGTCAAGAAGTCATCGCTACCTGCTTCAAAGGGACTGTGAGCCGTTTAGATGGATTGAATTTTGATGATTTAGGCAAAGAAGTGATTATCAAACACCTCGCTGGCTACAACAAAAGTGAACATCAACTTTTGGAAGCAGGGGGGTATTTTCAATGGAAACAAAAAGGCGAGAAGCATCTGCTCAATCCTGACACCATCCACTTGCTTCAAAAATCTACCCGCCTCAATGATTATGAGCTTTTTAAAAAGTTTACAAGAAAAGTACATGGAGAAGATAGGGACATCATTAACGTGAGAGATTTATTTGAATTTAAATACAGACAAGCAATCTCGGTTGAAGAAGTAGAACCTGTTGAAAATATTTTAAAGAGATTTGCGACTGGTGCCATGTCATTAGGATCAATATCACATGAGGCTCACAGCACGCTAGCCATTGCAATGAATCGCATTGGAGCCAAAAGTAATAGCGGAGAAGGCGGCGAAGACAGTAAGAGATATCTCAAAAAAGAAAATGGAGATTGGGAACGATCTGCCATTAAACAAGCCGCTTCAGGACGATTTGGGATGACAATAGAATATTTAAATAATGCAGAAGAACTACAAATTAAAGTGGCTCAAGGAGCTAAACCTGGTGAGGGGGGTCAATTACCTGGTCATAAAGTTAATGACTATATTGCTAAAGTCAGGCACAGTACGCCGGGAGTTGGACTTATATCTCCTCCACCCCATCATGATATTTACTCAATAGAAGATCTTAAGCAACTTATATCAGATCTTAAAAATTCAAATTCAGCCGCTCGAATTAATGTGAAACTTGTCTCGGAAGCTGGTGTAGGTACTATTGCAGCTGGTGTTGCGAAAGCAAAAGCAGACGTTATTTTGATCTCAGGAGCCGACGGAGGTACGGGAGCTAGCCCAATAAGTTCAGTAAGACATGCGGGATTACCTTGGGAAATGGGTCTTGCCGAAGCACATCAAACCCTCGTCCGAAACAATCTGAGAAGTCGGGTAACCCTGCAAACGGATGGTAAAATCATGACTGGCCGTGATCTCGCCATTGCTACCCTCTTAGGTGCAGAAGAATACGGCATCAGTACCGCAGCACTTATTGTTGAAGGCTGCATCATGATGCGAAAATGTCACCTAAACACTTGCCCTGTGGGCATTGCAACGCAAGACCCGGAACTACGTAAATTATTCACGGGAGATCCAGATCACGTGGTGAACTTTTTTACCTTGTTGGTCATGGATTTCAGAGAGATCATGGCAGGACTTGGCTTCAGAACGGTGAACGAAATGGTCGGAGAATCACATGTCCTCAAAATGAGATCTGATATAGATCATTGGAAAATCAATCGATTGGACTTTACTCCTGTCTTACATTACGAAAAAGCTCCTGGACATGTAGGTACTTATAAAAAGATAGACCAAAATCATCATCTTGAAGAAGCCTTAGATTGGCAGCTGATAGAGGCCATTGATCAATCTAAATCACCTAAAGATTTGTACTTTCCGATCCTCAATACCCATCGATCTGTGGGTACCTTACTGTCAGGACACCTTATCCGCCAAAAGAAAATGATCACCCAACCTGTGAAGATTACTTTTACCGGTAGTGCAGGTCAGAGTTTCGGTGCTTTTCTTTCCAAAGGGCTCGATTTTCGCCTTATGGGCGAAGCAAATGATTATGTAGGAAAAGGGTTGTCGGGTGGTATCATATCCATCAAACCAAATGAACATTCAACCCTTACACCGGATGAACACATCATCATAGGTAATGTCACTTTGTATGGTGCAACTTCAGGAGAAATCTATGTCAATGGACAGGCTGGAGAACGATTTTGTGTGAGGAACTCTGGTGCTGAAGCTGTCGTTGAAGGCATCGGAGATCATGGATGCGAATACATGACCGGAGGCTTAGCTATCATTTTGGGTGCCGTCGGTAGTAATTTTGGTGCAGGTATGAGCGGCGGCACAGCCTATGTTTATGACGAAAAAAATAATTTTTCCGAAAACTGTAATATGGAAATGATAGATATTGATCCCCTGAAGAAGGACGACGTCAATTTACTGCACACAAAATTAAATGAACATATAAAACGAACGGATAGTCCTAAAGCAATTGAGATTTTAAATCATTGGGATACCGCTTTAAAATATTTCAAGAAAGTGATGCCAATAGAACTCAAGCGCGTATTAGCAGATCAAAAAACCTCTAAAAAAGTAGCCTAATGGGAAGTATAGATGGATTCATGAAAATAGAACGAGACCTACCTAAGACCCGAGATCCAAAGGAAAGAGTCAAAGACTACAAGGAGTTTTATGTTCCGCATAGCGAAGAGCTCACTAAGAAACAGGCCAGTAGGTGCATGGATTGTGGCGTTCCCTTTTGTCATAAAGGCTGCCCGCTGGGAAACATCATACCAGATTTTAATGATGCCGTTCATAACGATGATTGGAATCGAGCCACGGATCTCCTTTTGGAGACCAATAACTTTCCTGAATTTACGGGTCGTATTTGTCCTGCCCCATGTGAAGGCGCTTGTGTCTTAGGTATCAATAAGCCCCCTGTCGCCATTGAACATATTGAAAAAAGCATTATCGAGAAAGCTTTTGAATCAGGTAAAATTGAGCCCAATCCACCCATTAAAAGAAAGATTAGCTCGGTTGCCGTGATTGGATCAGGGCCCGCAGGGTTGGCGGCGGCGGACCAATTAAACAAAGCCGGTTATCAAGTGACGGTTTTTGAACGTGATGAAAAAATAGGCGGATTACTTCGTTTTGGTATTCCAGATTTCAAACTAGAAAAATGGGTAGTTGAAAGAAGAGTAAATCTATTGATGGCAGAAGGAATCACCTTTAAAACAAATATTGAAGTCGGCGTTGACCTCTCCATTAGCGATCTAAAAAATCAGTTTACAGCTATTTTACTGGCTACCGGAGCTACCATTCCTCGCGATATAGACATCTCGGGTAGAAACCTAAAAGGTATTCATTTTGCCATGGACTTTTTAACTCAACAAAACAAACGTGTTTCTAACCTAGGTTTCGACAAAGAAGACCTGTTTGCTAAAGATAAAAATGTCATCGTCATTGGAGGTGGTGATACCGGCTCTGATTGTATTGGGACCTCGAATAGACAAGGCGCCAAGTCGGTCACACAATTTGAGCTTTTAAATAAGCCAGGAAATTCTAGAAGTATCGACAATCCATGGCCTGAATGGCCTATGGTTTTAAGAACCTCTTCCTCTCATGAAGAAGGCGTTGATAGAACCTGGTCGGTATTAACCAAAGCTTTCATTGGAGATGAAAATGGAAATATTTCAGGGCTTAAAACGGTAAAAGTAGCTTGGGGAAATGGAAAATTTGATGAAATCCCCGATACTGAAAAGATTTATTCTTGTGATCTTGTACTCATCGCAGTCGGTTTTGTACATACCCAGAAAGAAGGTTTATTAGATCAATTAAACATCAATCTAGATGAAAGAGGAAATGTTAAAGCTCAAAACTATAAAACTAATGTTGATAAAGTCTTCACGGCTGGCGATATGAGAAGAGGTCAATCATTGGTCGTATGGGCCATTCAAGAAGGCAGAGAAGCAGCCAGAGCTTTAGATCAAAGTTTATCCGGAAAGAGTTCCCTTGCCTCTAAGGAACGCTCTAATTATGAACTTTAAAGCATCCTGATTTCTAAATCATCCCCCTTTCCAAAACCTATAAGTTGACTCATCTTATAGGTTTCCAAGGTAAATAGGTCTTTAAGTAGGAATTCATCCTTGTCTAGGATACTTATTAGTTCAAATTCAAAAAGCTCACCGTAATTGATCAATCGGTAGCGCTCCCCTACGCGCAAACTGCTAAATGCCAATCCTCTCATAAACAGCAACGAAGTTAAACCAATACCGGCAGATAAGACAGCATCGTCCTTCAATTAAATAGCTATTTAGGCATAAAAAGAAGTCTGAAAGATTCGCCTCATAAAAAAACCGGACACAACTGTGACCGGCCTAGTCTTTTTTAAACATTCAATATTTCAAACAAATTTGATTTTAAAAAATGTTTATTCTGCTGATTTTTTTGCTTTCGGTGCCTTTGCTTTTGCCGGCTTCTCTGCCTTGACATTCTTTTCAGCCTTTACCGCTACTGTTTTCTCTACTTTCTTCGCTTTTGCTGCAGGCTCGGCCTTCTTGGCATCAAACTCTTTTTTGATGGCATCTACATCCACATTCTTGATGACAGGGACAAACGAAAGGCGTTGTATCGTAGCCACACGATTTTTCGCAACATTTTTGTTTTTACGTCCTTTTCTTTCTAATCTAGTTACAGCCATTTTGTTTTATTTGTTAATTACAAGGTGCGAAATTAGAGGATTTCTTAGATTTGTCAAAAATATTTTAAGTGGAAAAACTTTCTATCCCCAAAGGAACTCGTGATTTCGGCCAAATTGAATCATTTCGCCGTAAATACATCATTGAAAAAATTCAAAGTAATTTTATTAAGTACGGATTTACGCCGATCGAGACGCCGACAATGGAACATTTATCTGTGCTTACAGGAAAATATGGCGACGAAGGAGACCAACTTATTTTTAACGTACTTAATTCTGGAGACTTTTTAAAAAAGACCGATTCGGATGATTACAATCAGGGTGCCAAAACACTTTTGCCTAAAATAGCTGAAAAAGGTCTTCGCTATGATTTAACGGTTCCCTTTGCTCGACATGTAGTGATGAATCAGCACAACATCACTTTCCCCTTTAAAAGATATCAAATACAGCCTGTATGGAGGGCTGATCGACCCCAGCGAGGTAGGTACAGAGAGTTTTACCAATGCGATGCCGATATTATAGGTACTCGATCTAGTTGGAATGAAATAGAACTGACCTTGTTGATTCATGATGTCTTCAAATCTTTAAATTTTGACGGTTTTGAAGTAAAAATCAATCACAGAGAAGTTTTGTTTGCAATGGCAGCTGCCGCTGATCTAAAAGGAAAAGAAATTCCTTTTTGTATGGCGTTAGACAAAATAGATAAAATAGGTACAGAGAAAGTACTCCATGAGATCCGTATACTTCAAGGTGATACGGAAATGGTTTCAAAATATCTTGAAATTATTGCAGCTACCATTGATAAATTTCTAAAAATTGAGAATTTAGTTAAGCTCATAGGTAACTCAAATAAAGGTTTTGAAGGATTAACTGCATTTTTTAAGACTTTAGATGAATTCACCGATCGGAGTCTCAAAATTTCCCTTGACTTTTCCTTAGCACGAGGCCTTTCTTATTATACTGGGATGATTTATGAGGTAAAACCAACAGAAGTTAACATTGGAAGTATTTGTGGGGGTGGGCGTTATGATAATTTGACAGGTATGTTTGGCCTTAAAGGCGTATCAGGCATTGGCATTTCATTTGGATTGGATCGCATCTACGATGTCCTGGCCGAATCCAATTTATTCCCCGAAACAGCTAAAGGGGGGCCAAAAGTACTGATTACTCATCTCGATGCCTCCGCTTTCAAGCATGGCATTAAAATCATCGAACAATTAAGAAAGGCGGGCATTGCGGCTGATCTTTTTCCCGATTCGGTCAAAATTCAAAAGCAAATGAATTATGCCAATAAATTGGCGATTCCCTATGTTATAACTATTGGGTCAGACGAAATCTCACAAGCTCGCTATCCATTAAAAAATATGAGCACTGGAAAGGTCTTAACATCTTCTTTCGAAGGTATCATCGAAAACTTGAAAACAGCTAACCTTTGATTAAAAAGATCATCATATTTTCTTTCAAATTAATTGTTTTAAGAATTACCATTTTTGTTGTCTTGATTCTTCCTTTTGTAGCAGTAGCACAGATAAGTCAAGATGCCTCTTTTTCTGTTGCATATCAACGCGGGTGTGCCCCCTTTACGGTAAACATTCAAGAGCTTATTGATTATGGTGATGAGGTCCCTCGGAATTATATTTACGAAGCCAATCTAGGCACAGTGACCTCAGTAGATACCTTTTATACCTACGAAGAGCCTGGAGATTATCTTATTTATCAAATAATTAGTGAGGGAGATGATAGAGAAGATTCATTATGGGTCCAAGTTTCTGAGCCGGTAAGTCCTATATTTAGTTATTTTTACTGCGACCGTCAACATCTCTCCATTAAGATTTTAGACGATTATTATGATTTTTATCAAGTATACACTTCTACAGATACGTTCATGCATTTAAAAGAAGAAGCCAATCCCTTTACCATAGAAGTCCCTGAAGTAGACAGTATCGATTTAATCATAGAGGGTTTTTATAACGGAGGGCAGCCTAACTGCGGCAGTTCACCTGTTCAGAGCGCTCTCATGCTTGAGTTGACCAACTATTCGACTGTGGATTCCGCCTACGTGAACTATGTATGTCAAAATGAAGTCTCACTCCAAATATATTATGAAGCAGATTCAACAACTTATTACAATATTGAATATCAATCAATACCCGATGTATTTACGCCCATCTATGACGGCTTATTGGACTCTAATTCCTTATTTTTCCCATCCCTGCCCTTTGATGCATCCCTCTCTTCTTTATGCTTTCGGATCAATGCCCTTTCACTATGCAATGATGAGAATATCCTATTAGGCGATTCCTTGTGTTTGGACATTAAAAGTGACACTACTGCATTTAATTACGCCTACGCCACCTATGATTCGGAAAATCATATTGCCTTGCACTTTAGTGAAAACAGTAATGGTTTATTTCATGCCGTAAAATATGTAAATGACGTTTTGTTCGATACTTTATTCAACATACAGCCTGGGCACGTTGACTCGAGCGTATATCCTATCCGGAAATACAGCTATGAACTCCTTTTCACTCCCTCATGTGACGCCAGCATACAAAAAATCAAGATTACGCCGACCTATCTAGAATTATCAGACTATTACACCAATGCTTACACCTCTGAATATTTTGATGGTACCTATAAATTAGGGCAAACTCTGGATTACCAATTGGTCAATTCAGATCAAACAGAAAGTATCACCCAGCTCGTTGTATTATCTCAACTCAATTCCATTAACATCACACATGAGTTGGGAACTCATCAAAAAATCTGGACTGAAGGAACCAATGCAGCAGGTATTACCTTAAGATCCAATGCAGTGAAGATAAAATTTAACCCGGTAATATATGTACCCGAAGCTTTTTCCCCCAATGGCAATGGCATCAATGAAACGTTAAAGTTTTATGGTCTTCCTACGGATCAATTCACTTTCAAAATATTCAATCTTGCTGGAAAAGAACTTTTTATTACTGAGCAGAAAGATAATTTTTGGGACGGGCGTCAACAAAATGGCGATATTGTGAAGGGCTCTTATGTCTACCAAGTCAATTATTATACCGAAGAAAATGAATTATTAACGCAGCAGGGCAGTTTCGTTCTTATTAAATAATAAAATATTAATAATATGCTAGATATGATGAAAATGATGGGCAAAGTCAAAGAAGTCCAAGAAAAAATAAAAATTGCCAAAGAAGAACTAGGTAATCTTTTTGTAGAAAGTGATTCAGGAGCAGGCTTGGTAACGGCAAGACTCAATGGGAACAAAGAACTCTTGGAATTAAAAATAGATGGCTCACTTTATGGAAAAGAGGATAAAGAACTTCAAAAAGATCTTATCATAGCCGCTGTTAATAAAGGTATTAAAGCCGCAGAAGAACAGAGCAAAGAACATTTACAAAAAGCTACACAAGGTATGCTTCCAAATATTCCTGGAATGGATCTAAACAGCATGATATAATGTCTGTAACTGCGATTGTCATTTTAAATTATAATGGGATTGATTTTCTAAAAAAATACTTAGGTATCTTGATCAAAACCTCTAGTAATTATGAAATCATTGTGGCCGACAATGGATCAACAGATTCCTCATTAGACTGGTTAAAAAAAAATCATTCGGAAATCAGAGCAATCGTATTAAAAGAAAATAATGGATATGCTGGTGGTTATAATTTAGCCCTTAAAGAGGTAGCAGCTGACTATTACGCCCTCATCAATTCTGATGTTGAAACGACGTTAAATTGGTTAGATCCTTTGATTGATTTCTTGGAGGAACATCCCGATTATAGTGCGATTCAGCCAAAAATTTTGAATCAGAATGATCCTTCTAAGTTTGAATATGCCGGAGCAGCCGGTGGTCAACTCGATGCTTGGGGCTACTCCTTCTGCAGAGGTCGAATTTTTGATACTATCGAAAATGATCAGGGTCAATATGATGATGCCATTGATGTGTTTTGGACCTCTGGGGCTTGTATGGTCATAAGAGCTAATGACTTCAATGATATAGGCGGGTTTGATGCCGACTTTTTTGCACATATGGAAGAAATCGATCTTTGTTGGAGATTAGCAATGAAAGGGAAAAAATTTAGGTTCAGTCCAAAAAGTACAGTACACCACGTAGGCGGCGGCACGTTATCTACTTCAAATCCACAAAAAACTTATTTAAATTTCAGAAATGGTCTAGTCATGCTTTTAAAAAACTTACCAAAAAAACAGCTTATCAAAATTCCTGTAAGAATGGTTTTCGACTTGGGTGCTGCTTTTTGGTTTTGGAAATACCAAGGATTTGGTCACTTCAAGGCCATATGGAAGGCGGAATTAGACTTTATATTGAACTTGCGAAAATATTGGAGAAACAGAAGTCAACATGCTTATCCAAAAATAAGCCTTGAACATCCAATAGAGAGTGTTGCACTACAATATTTCTTTTTTAATAAAAAGACTTATAGAGAGCTCAATCAATAATACCAAAGGGTATTCTCTCTTCTTCTGTAAAGTTTCTTAAAACTCATCCAAAAGGCAATCGCTAAATAAAGGATTAAGGGCGATCCAAAAGTTAAAAAAGAGGCATAAATAAAAGACAAGCGGATACTTGAAGTTGGTATTTTGAAATACTCACCTATTCCATTACATACCCCAAAAGCATACTTTTCGATAAAATATTGCATAAAATTGAAATATAAAACTCATCAAAGTTAAATATTAACATCTTTTATATCAACAGATTGAACTATTTTATAATTTTGGGGTAATATTGTAAGCATATAAAGAAAAATTAACTTTGGATAGTATTAATAAACGATGAACAAAATGAAAAATTTAAACCTCATAGTGGCCACAATTATCGCTACCGCTATATTTAGTGGTTGCGCGCTCAAAAAAATGGTGAAACTTGCCGAAAAGCAGGATTTAGAGGTTAACCCTGATCCATTGGAACTTCATGGTAACCAAGTTGCCTTTGATCTTTCTGCTGTGTTACCTCCAAAAATCCTTCCGACTGGAAAAGTTTACACGCTCAACACAACCTATCAGTATGGTGATAAAGAGATAGAGGTGGGTAGCATTGAGTTCAATGCCGAAGACTATCCTCAGAGTAGTTCAACAACTTCTCGTGTCAGTCGCACCTTTTCTATGCCCTACAACACATCTCTGAATCCGGGTCGTTTAGTCATTCAAGGTGAAGCTAAGGATCCAAAAAACGGAAAAGCCCTCACCACATCGAAAAAAGAAATAGCTGTAGGTATTATTACTACATCTAGAGCTGTACAAAATGATTATGCAATCAATTATGCAGCTCATGGTTACAATGATCAAGAGGAATTGATACCCACTAATATCAATTTTTATTTTCCTCAAGGAAGTTCCTATTTGTCGCAATATTTAGCTACGGACGGAGAGAGTAACAAAGCAAAAAAATCAAATCTATCCGCGTTCATCGCCGATAAGAATGTAACTCGCACCGTGACGATCACTGGTACGCACTCTCCTGAAGGTTCAGAAACTATCAACGGTGATCTATCCGAAAATAGAGCTGAAGCAATAGAAAAATATTACCGCAGCCAAATGAGCAAATATGATTACACGGGAACCGCTGCTGATATTAAATTCATCCTCAAGCCTGTCGTTCAAGATTGGAAAGCCTTCAAAGTAGCCTTGAGATCCTCTGAAATCAGTGAAGATTCCAAAAAATCATTTTTAAATATTGTCAATGGTTCAGGCTCTTTTGAAGACAAGGAAAAGGCCATGAGAAAAATATCCGCTTATAAATCGGTGTTTGATAAAGTTTATCCATCCTTAAGAACTGCTCAAACTGAAATTCTCACGGTTAAAGAGAAAAAATCATCTGCTGAAATTTCTTTATTGGCCAAGCATATTGTAAACGGGGATACCACGAGCGAAGTACTCTCCAATGAAGAATTATTATATGCGGCTACTCTTACCCCAAGCCTGAAAGAGAAAGAAGAGATCTACATCGCTGCCTCGAAAAAAGAAGGCAGTTGGGTCGCTCACAATAATCTAGCGGCAGTATATTTACAAATGGCTGAACAAAATGGAGACGATATGGCCAAAAACATTCAAGATGCATTGACCCAATTAGACATTGCATCCAACAAAACTGATCATATCGAAGTTCATGCTAACAGAGGAACTGCGCTTATGATGCAAGCATCTTATCAAGAGTCTTTTGAAGCCCTATCAACAGCAGTTTCAGGCGCAAAAGGTGACCTCAAAGAGGTTCTAAATGCTTCTATCGGTTCCATTCATATTAGAATGGGAGATTATGAAAAAGCCAGTGCGGCTTTAGCTGCAGCAGACGATAGTGAAGTGGCAAATTTCAATCGAGGTCTAGCACATCTTTTAGGAGATAATATCGATGGTGCAAATCGTGAATTTAACAAAATAAATAATAGCTCTCCGCTGTCAGCACATGCAGCCTATTACTTAGCGGTCACCGCAGCAAGAAGCAACAATGAAAGTGGTATCAAGTCAAAGCTCAAAGCAGCCGTGTCAATAGATGTTGCTTTAAAAGAGAAAGCCTTAAATGATCTAGAGTTTTCAGATTATGCAGATGCAGTAGCACAGGCGATTAGATAATTTTAAAATTTTAAAAAAAAAGCTCCCGCTGAGGAGCTTTTTTTTTACTCTTAGAACTATTTGACCATGTTGTTTTAATTTAGCACCTTCGTTTATTATTATCACTTATTATGAGAGAAATTCAGTTCAGGGACGCTCTTCGGGAAGCTATGATAGAAGAAATGAGAAAAGATGAGAATATCTTTTTGATGGGAGAAGAAGTAGCTGATTATAATGGTGCCTATAAAGTAAGTCAAGGTATGCTTGATGAATTTAGTACCAAGCGCGTAATTGATACACCCATCGCGGAATTAGGGTTTGCTGGAGTAGGTATTGGAGCTGCAATGAATGGATTAAGACCCATTATTGAATTCATGACTTTTAACTTTTCTTTGGTCGCCATTGATCAAATTATCAATGGAGCTGCTAAAATGCTCTCTATGTCCGGAGGCCAATACAACGTCCCCATCGTTTTTAGAGGACCTACCGGAAATGCAGGTCAATTAAGCTCTCAACATTCACAGAACTTTGAGAATTGGTTTGCAAACACACCTGGTTTGAAAGTGGTCGTTCCTTCGAATCCATACGACGCTAAAGGTCTTCTGAAGGCTGCCATAAGAGATAATGATCCTACCATATTCATGGAATCTGAACTCATGTATGGTGACAAAGGAATAGTTCCAGAAGAAGAATATATACTAGAAATTGGTAAAGCCAATATCGTAAGGGAAGGAAAAGATGTTACCCTCGTCTCTTTTGGGAAATTCATGAAAATTGCCAATGAGTGCGCCATTGAAATGAAAAAAGAAGGCGTAGATGTTGAGGTGATTGATTTAAGATCTGTCAGACCCATCGATTATGAAACCATCATTACCTCAGTAAAGAAAACTAATCGATTGGTTTTGTTGGAAGAAACATGGCCTGTTGCCTCCATTTCATCAGACATCAGCCATATTGTACAAAGAAATGCCTTTGACCACTTAGACGCACCCATATACAGGGTTGTAAGCAAAGATTTACCTTTGCCCTATGCGCCTACTTTGATTGAGGAAATATTACCAAATGTCAAAAAAACCATCACAGCCATCAATGCGGTTATGTATCGATAAAATTCGTTGAAAAAGGTCACTTCATAAAGCTTGACAATGCTTTGGCTCCGCCCATCTTATTCATAGATTTCATCATTTTACGCATATGATCAAACTGCTTAAGCAACTGATTCACTTCTGTCACGGTCGTACCGCTTCCTTTCGCTATTCTGATTTTTCTACTCCTATTCATGAGTTCCGGACTGGATCTTTCCTTGGGTGTCATGGATTTAATAATGGCCTCTATAGGCTTTAAGCTATTGTCATCAATATCAACGTCTTTTATCGCCTTTCCCATACCAGGTATCATTCCAACGATATCCTTAAGACTTCCCATCTTTTTGATCTGTTCCATTTGAATTAAAAAATCATCAAAGCCAAACTGGTTTTTTTTGATTTTTTTATTGATTCTCTGAGTCTCTTTTTCATCAAAATTTTGCTGGGCCCTTTCTACTAAGGTCAACACATCACCCATTCCCAAAATTCGCTTCGCCATACGATCTGGATAAAACTGATCCATAGCATCCATTTTTTCACCCGTAGAAATGAATTTAATCGGTTTTTCCACTTGCCTTCTTACAGATAAGGCGGCGCCTCCACGTGTATCACCATCAAGCTTGGTAAGCACCACCCCATCAAAATCAAGACGCTCATTGAACGCTTGGGCCGTATGAACCGCATCTTGCCCTGTCATGGCATCAACTACAAATAAAGTCTCGGCAGGTTTTATTTCTTTTTTGAGTTCTGAAATTTCAGCCATCATTTGTTCATCAATAGCCAAACGACCTGCCGTATCAATGATTAATGATTTTTTTCCATGGGCCTTGGCGTATTTTATGGCATTTTTGGCAATAGAAATCACGTCTTTATTATCTGCTTCAGCAAAGACCTCAACGTCTATTTGTTCACCCAGCACTTTAAGTTGGTCTATCGCTGCTGGCCTGTAAACATCACAAGCAACCAATAAAACCGAGTGACCTTTCTTCTTTATATTATGGGCCAATTTTCCGGAAAACGTAGTTTTACCAGAGCCCTGAAGACCTGCTATAAGTATAATATTGGGATTACCGTCTAAATTGACAGGAACGCTTTCTTGACCCATCAATACAGTCAGCTCTTCGGCCACTATTTTAGTCAATAGCTGGCCTGGAGAAACAGAAATCAAGACATCCTGCCCCATCGCCTTTAATCTGATCGAATCAGTAACGTCTTTGGCCACTTTGTAATTAACATCCGCATCGATCAATGCCCGTCGGATCTCTTTTACTGTGGCGGCAACATTTAATTCGGTGATCCTACCTTGACCCTTAATATTTTTAAAGGCACGATCAAGTTTAGCACTCAGATTATCAAACATATACAATAATTTGTCTTTGTTTTAAAATGTAAAATTAACAATATAGGATATATAAAAATCAATTTTCACCAATTTTTGAGACCTAAAATATACTCTGTAGAAAGCCTCATTTTATGGTTAGTAAAGAAAAACTAAGAATTCAAAATAGGGCTCAAATTCGCTGGGGAATATTTAATCGATTTTAACGTTTTATCATCCCCCTCTCTAAAAACCAGATATTTACCTGATACTTCTCTATAATAACAATGAGTATCTTTCTTTTCTTTATAGTGAGCAACCGTAGCAAGTGCTTCCTCTTCACTCTCACAGGCTTTACTCATATTGGATCTTTGCACTTCATTGAAGAGTGCTAGAAACTTTTCGCCCAATCCAAACTCAAGAATGGCACCTGAAAGCACGTATTGGATATCACATAGGGCATCTGCAATTTCCACCATATCTTTTTCAGCAATGGCCTCTTTAAGCTCTTGTAATTCCTCATCAATTAAGGATACCCTTAAATCACATCGTTGCTTTGAAGGGATTTGAGGTTGATTTAAAATCGGATGTTGGAAGGTTTTATGAAAACGGGCTACCTGATTAAGCGAGTCAATTTTATCCATTTAGAAATTAATGTTTGATTTTTTTAGATTCATTTTTCATTACCAAAGATAAGAAAAAGGCAAATCCTCCCACTATAAATGTGAGAATGAAAATCATACTGATCAATGCTTGACTACTCATTTGTTGACAAATTTACGATACAAAAAATTATTGGCGATCAATCCAATGATCAATACGCCTGTCCATTGGGTAATAATGGACGCATTGCTGTAAACATCTATCACATTCCAATGACCTGAGGCGTCCAACCAGGTATAATCACTGTATCCCCTAGACATCCACCAATAAATTAAAAAAAGTGCCAAAGGAATATTTAGCATCATACATATTTTGAAATAAAGAGAAGAGACTTTAAAATCAGAATCTAAGTCTATGAAATTCTTTTTGAATTCTGTAAACCCATATTTAGCCACGGCAAATAAAATAAATAGACCTGACACAATCAATCCTACACCCCAAACCCAATCTTGATTCGAGAAAAAATCTAAACTGTAGGCCGAGGGAAATCCAAAAATTATAAAGAAAAATATGACATTTTTAATCGATTTAGCACGCGAAAAACCTAAATCGCTCAAGTTTTTGATAAATAATTCTATCATGGCCAATAATGAACTCACCGCCGCAAAGAACAACGCCAAAAAGAAAACACTTGACAGCAAGGCTCCGCCTTGAATATTTGAAAACAAAACGGGGATGACGGTAAAGGTCAACGCTTGATTCCCACTCTGAAGATAACTAATGGCAGCCGCTTCTGTTTGCGCCATAGCAAAAACTGCAGGTAAAATAGCCATTCCAGCCATTAATGAGGCTAAATTATTTCCGAAGGCACCTACAAAAGTATTGAGTGTGACGTCTTCTTTGTCACTAGAATAAGAAGATATGGTCATGATCAACCCCCACCCTGCCCCAGTCGACCAAGCTGATTGGGTCAATGCCTCTATCCATATTATCGGATCAGAAAAATGATCGAAATTAATGACAAACATGTATTCCAATCCCATCAATCCTTTTTCCATATTCAAAGCAATAATGGCCACGATAATCAAAAGGACAAAAAGTGCAGGTATCAATATTTTATTGGCTCGTTCCAATCCTTTTTGCACACCCCGTGCCAATAACAATGAACCTAAAATAACAATCGCTATATAAAGCAAAATAGTGATCCAATTCCCGTTGGATACAGAGTTCCAAAATTGATGAAGGTAATCTGGATTTTCGATCAACCGTGATTTCAGCGATTGCTCATCTAATATATTTGATACTGAAAAACTAAAATAGCGCAAGGCCCATGCCGTAACGACAGAATAATAAAAGGCAATACCCAAGGTACAAATGGTTATAAAAAACCCCATAAAAGTGAAGGGTTTACCCGCAAGCATCGTAAAAGATCCAATAACGCCTTTTTTATACTTCTTCCCAATTGAGAATTCGGCCAAGAGCAAAGGAATGGACCAGATGAGTAAAAAGAAAATCCAAAGTAATAAGAAAGCGCCTCCATATTGACCCGCAAGTCTAGGGAATCGCCAAAGATTTCCTGCTCCGATAGCCATGCCCAATGAAGCCAAGATAATACCCCATCGATTACTGAATTGTTCTACTTGTTTCACTCCTTTTTATTTAGAACTTAGGATAGGGAATATAATATAAAATTATGAGACAGAGCCTTAATTTTTTTTAATTAACTAAAATCAATAATGTCTTCATCTACCGCTGTTTTTTTTGAATGACTTAATCCCGTAAGCACTGAAATAAGTGATCTAAATACCTCCAAATTTATCATTATAATCTGAATGCCGCCGTTTTTAATTCCAAATAACGTAGAGAGTTCATTTATAAACTAATTTAGTTGTATGCGCAACTAAATTAGTTTAAATTGTGCTCAAATTATCATGCGAAAAGAAGATTATTTTCCACAATTTGAAAAGCTCTTATTACCGTGGCTGGGGCGGGCAATGAAATCCTTCGATTTTCATCTGGCCGATGAGCTCTTGAATGCTGGAATATCTTTGAGTAAGCACCAGATTATACTCTTACGCATATTGAGCATGGAGGATGGAATTCCACAAAATGATCTAGCCTTCATTACTGACAGAGACAAAACCTCCTTGACCCGCCTCATTTCAACTATGGAGCGTAAAAAGCTTTTGAAGCGTAAAACTTGTGAAACAGACAAAAGAGTCAATAATGTTTTTATCACTCAAAAAGGTTTAGAGGAAACAAAAATGGCGTTTCCTCTCATTATTAATGAAATCGATAACATTCAACAGAAAATAAACGCTAAAGAGATCGAGACTACCATCAAAGTTTTAAAACAAATAATCACCTTTACAAATCGTAAAGAGCTTCCAATCACTATCCTGAAATAAAATGAGACAAATAACTATCGTATTGGGAATAATCATCTTCGTCGGATCTATCTTCGGAGCTCAAAAGATTATTTCAAGTAAAAAAAGCTTTAAATCTAGAGAAATCGAAGCCCTTCCTTTTGCTTCTGTGAGCACAGTTAAAAATAAAACCATCTCAGTTTTCATTCGAGAGCAAGGGAGATTAATCGCTAAAAAAAGAACCAATTTATATGCCGAAGTTCAAGGCATCATGAAGGTCCGATCCAAAGAGTTTAAAATAGGTGTCGCTTTTAAAAAAGGTGAGATTATGATTGATATGGCCAATGACGCCTACTATGCCAACCTTCAAGCTCAAAAAAGTATACTTCAAAATCTGATCACCAGCATTTTACCAGATCTAAGACTTGATTACCCCAAAGCATACGAAAAATGGGGGAAGTACCTAGACGAATTTGAGTTAAGCCAACCTTTAAAAAATCTACCAAAAACTTCCTCTGATCAAGAAAAATTCTTTATCACAGGGAAAAATATTTATACCACTTATTATAACACCAGAAATTTAGAATTAATCTACCAAAAGCACCTCATTAGAGCTCCCTTCGATGGTATCCTAACCTCAGCCGCGGTGGAGGCTGGCACGGTCATTCGGACGGGTCAGCTACTCGGCGAATTCATTGATCCTTCAGCATATGAAATGCAAGCAGATATCGGGAAAAACATGATATCAGCCATCAACATAGGAGTGCAAGTACAGGT
Organism: Flammeovirgaceae bacterium UBA976; assembly: GCA_002292365.1. Lineage (GTDB taxonomy): Bacteria > Bacteroidota > Bacteroidia > Cytophagales > Cyclobacteriaceae > UBA4465. The sequence goes on along the minus strand of DBBU01000036.1, from coordinate 49,440 downwards.
TTATGCACCTGACCAGAAAGATCAACCATATCTAGGTACGGTCATTCGAGTAAATGGGAAAATTGATCAAGAAACACAAACTGTTAAAGCTTTCATCCTACTAAAAGAACCTTCTTTAAAGGAAGGCATGTATCTCGAGGCCATCATTCCTGTTCAAAAAATTGATCACGCATTTGAAGTAAATAGATCACTTGTGGTAAATCAGAACCAACTTTTTATTGTCCAAGACAGTATTTTAACCCTCCTACCCATCAACATACTTCACAAGGGTGAAAAGAACCTTGTTGTTAATGGACTGACAGATGGTATGCTCTTTGTAGATCGACCCATTCCTAATGCTTACCAAGGTATGAAAGTAGCCCTCCAACGCACCAAATAAATAAGTATGCGAAATATCATTAAATATTTTATCAATTATCCTATAGCAGGTTGGTTGATCGTTATTTCCTTTTCGGTGTTGGGCTTGGCTGGAGTAAGCAATTTAAAGTCGTCTTTTTTTCCATTAATAGAAAATAGAAATATTTCTATCAATGTAATATATCCGGGTGCCTCACCGCAGGAAATGGAGGAAGGCATCATCTTGAAAATAGAAGACAACCTCAAAGGAATTGTGGGGATCGATCGTTTTACCTCTACCTCAAAAGAAAACTCAGCAAATATATTGATAGAGGTGCTTAAGGGATATAATATCGATGCTACGCTTTCTGATGTAAAAAATGCAGTGAACAAGATTCCCTCGTTTCCTACGAACATGGAGCCCCCTATTATTGCTAAGCAAATATTTACCTCAGATGCCATTTCTATTGTCTTAAGTGGTGAAAATATTCCCTTAATGACTTTAAAATCATTTGGAAGAAAGGTAGAGGATGACTTGAGAAGCTTTGAGGGAATCTCACAAATAAACGTTTCAGGGTATCCCGACGAGGAAATAGAAATTGCCTTGAACGAAGATAAAATGCGAGCCTATCAACTGACTTTTCAAGAGATTGCGGCAGCGATAACCTCCACTAATATTTTGGTTACTGGGGGTTCTATTAAAACCTCTCAAGAAGAATACCTTATTCGGGTCAGTAACCGAAAATATTATGGGGTAGAATTTGACCAAATTATTTTAAAAAGCAATGAAAATGGTAAACTCATCAGGCTTCAGGATATTGCAGTTATCACTGACAAATGGTCTGAATCCCCAGATAGAGCCTATTTTAATGGCAAGCCCTCCGTCCAATTGAATGTAAAGGCTACGATATCTGAAGATTTGATAGAGGTAGCAGAAAATGTAAAAGCCTATGTAACTGATTTTAATAATAAAAATGACAACCTCCAGTTGGCCATCATCAGTGATCGATCCGTGGTAGTAGTCGAACGTATCAATTTGCTCTTGAAAAATGCCTTGCAGGGAATTATTCTTGTACTCATTTTTCTCGCTCTCTTCCTTAAGCCAAGATTGGCTTTTTGGGTCGCTTTTGGTTTGCCATTTGCCTTTTTAGGTATGTTCATATTTGCAGGGTTTTTTAATGTAACCATCAACATCGTTTCTTTGTTCGGTATGATCATTGTCATTGGCATACTCGTTGATGACGGTATCGTGATTTCAGAAAACATCTATCACCATTATGAAAAAGGGAAAACTCGAATGCAAGCAGCCATCGATGGTACGATGGAGGTTCTACCCGCCATCACCTCTGCCATTCTTACCACCCTTGTCGCATTCTCATCCTTCTTTTTTTTAGAGGGTCGAATTGGGGAGTTTTTTGGAGAAACGGCTACGATTGTTATTCTCACCCTAGGGCTCTCTTTAATTGAGGCATTGATCATTCTGCCTTCTCATATATCACACTCCAAATCGTTGACTAAAGCCCAAAAAACTTATTGGTTCAATGCTTATGCAGATCAATTTATGTCATGGATGCGCGATAATATTTATGCTCCTACGCTGCGCTTTTATTTGAAAAATAAAGTTTTAGGCTTTGGGATCACCTTGGCCCTACTTGTATTGACATTGGGATCAATGGGTGGAGGCATCATCAAATTTTCTTTTTTTCCACAAATAGCCAGTGATCGACTACAAATAAGTTTGAAAATGCCTCAAGGTACTAATGAGGCCGTCGCAGATTCAATTATTACTCATATTGAAAATCAGGCCTGGAAGGTAAATGACTCACTTTCAGAATTACAAACTGGGAATTTAGCTGTCATTCAGAATATCATCCGCCGTGTGGGTCCTGGGACATCAGTAGCCTCACTAACTATCAATTTACTGTCTGGAGAAACGCGTGATGCTCCGGCCTATTTGGTCTCATCCGCGATCGATGAAAAAGTAGGAAATGTAGATGGTACTGAAACATTAATTTATGGTTCTGGAAATTATTTCGGTGGTAAACCCATTTCAGTATCCTTATTGAGTAATAATACCCAAGAGTTGAAAGAAGCCAAATTATTGGTCAAGAACTATTTAAAAGAGAATAACCTACTCAAGGATATTGAAGACAATGATCCCGCAGGCATAAAAGAGATAAAACTTGAACTCACAGAAAATGGCTATGCCTTAGGCTTCCGACTCAATACCCTGATAAATCAAGTACGATCGGGATTCTTTGGATACCAAGCACAACGATTTCAAAGAAGAAGAGACGAGATCAAAGTATGGGTACGGTACGACAAAGAGACCCGCTCCTCTTTAACCAGTCTCGAAGAAATGCGTGTATTGAGTCCTTTAGGTGTACGCGTACCCCTCAGAGAAGTCGCCAATTATCAAATACAAAGAGGTGAGATATCGATCAATCACCTCGATGGAGAACGAGAAATAAGAATTGATGCAGATCTTAAAAATCCAAAAACCAGTGCTACGGAAATCATCCAAGAGATCAAAACAGAGGTATTACCGATCATTAATGCACAATATCCGAGTGTCAGCGCTTCATTTGATGGTCAAAGTAGAGAAGCCAATAAAACGACTTCATCCGCTGCGGCGACCATGCCTATCGTCTTTTTTATGATTTTTGCCATTATTGCTTTCACTTATCGTTCGATAAGCCAACCTCTGTTGCTGATGATTATGATTCCTTTTAGTCTGATTGGGGTTGCCTGGGGTCATTGGCTGCATGGTTATCCTATTAATATTTCCTCCTTTTTAGGCATCATTGCACTTATTGGAATTGTTGTGAATGACGGTTTAGTTCTTATTGGTAAATTTAATAGCAACCTAAGGGCAGGCATGAAGTTCGACGATGCACTATTGGAAGCCGGGAAGTCAAGATTTAGACCCATTTTTCTAACTTCTATCACTACTGTCGCTGGTTTAGGGCCTCTTATATTTGAGAAAAGTTTACAAGCACAATTTCTCATACCCATGGCGGTCTCAATAGCTTATGGCATTTTAGTTGCTACACTATTGACGTTGGTCTTTTTACCCATGTTACTTGCCTTTGGAAATACGATGAAAGTCTTGACCCTCTGGTTGTGGACAGGGATTAAACCAGCAAAAGAATCTGTCGAAAGAGCTGTAAAAGAATTAAATATTAACCATGAATAAATTGAAAATATTATCCTTTGCTGCGATTTATCTGAATCTATATTTTCAAGGAATCGGACAAGAATTACTCACCAAAGACCTCGCAGTGAAAATTGCCCTTGAAAATAATTTCGAAATTAAAGCAGCGAATAATCTAACAAAAATCGCTGAAAATAATGCAGCTTTAACGAACAGTGACTTTCTACCTTCCTTATTAGGAAGTGCCGGTTCAACATTTGCTTCTACCAGTTCCGAAAATACATTTCAAGATGACAGAGCTGTAAGTGTTTCAGGTGTTGAAACGGTTAGCCATAACGCAAGTTTGGCCTTAAATTATACTCTTTTCAATGGTTTTGGAAGGAAATATAACTATCAAAAATTACAAGAAAATTATAATCTGACGGCATTACAAGCAAGAAAAGTGATGGAGAATACGCTATTCAATATTTTCTTCGCCTACTATGAAATCGCACGACTTACACAAGATCAATTAAATCAGAATAAATCCTTAGCTATATCTAAAGAACGATTGACTAAAGCTATTTTTAGTTTTGAGTATGGACAAAGCACCAAACTAGATGTCTTGAATGCTGAGGTAGATTTTAATAATGATAGTATCAATTATCTCAACATCAGCCAATCATTAAAAACTGAAAAAAATAACCTCAACCTTTTATTAGGAAGAAGCATAACTACCTATTTTGAAGTAGATACCACCCTTTCTTTTTATGAAGATCTAGCCTTTGAAGTATTATCAGATAAAGCCCATTCAAATAATGTGGAAGTACTTGAGCAAAACAGTAATCTACGGAATGCGGAGACGAATATCAAGATCTCATCTGCAGCTATCATTCCGAGTGTAGGACTAAACACTCGTTATAATTGGCAGAATAATGACTTTGGACCTGTTGGATTTCTTGCTGACCAACAATCCAATGGTATAAATATAGGGGCCGCGCTTTCTTGGAATCTGTGGGATGGAGGAAAGTCCAATACGCTCCGACAAAATACTAAAATAGCTCTAGAAAATGAATCCCTTTCAATGGATCAAACTTTATTAAATCTAGATCGCAATTTGAATAATGCATGGACCAGTTATCAAACGGCTTTATTTATCATGATGGCTCAAAATAAAAATCTAGAAACCAACCAACGTAATTTTGAACGTACCAAAGAACAATACAACCTCGGGCAAATTACCTCAATAGCTTTCAGACAAGCCCAGCTTAATTTACTGAATGCACAGGTCAACTATAATAACGCACGTTACAGTGCCAAAAAATCTGAACTCGGTTTACTTCAATTGAGTGGTGATCTTTTACAGGCGAATTTTTAAAAGCCTTTTTTTTAGCAATTTTTGATACCATTTGATAAAAATAAATCAAAATGATCGTTAAAATCAATAGACCTATTAAACTACCTCCCAATGGATCATCGCTGATGGAAAAACTCCATTGAACCGCTGTTAATACCGCAATTAAAATACCGATCAACGCCTCACCCGTGATGAGTCCTGAAGCCATTAATAAACCTGCGTTTTTAGCTTGATCCACAGAGATGGATTTTTGAGCTTTTTGATACCCCTTCTCAAGCAGCTAAGCAATCAATCCTCCTATAAATATAGATGAGTCAAATTCAAAGGGTAGATATAAACCAACCGCTACCGCTAAAACGGGCATTTTAAAATTGCTTTTTTTCCGTTTTAAATACTCATCTGCCAAAATGATTAAAACACCAATAAAGCCCCAGATAACAATGATATCCCAAGGTAAATTACCATCAAATATACCCGAAGCAACACTCATCATTAGGGTAGCTTGGGGTGCTGAGAGTGGATTGGGATGTAGCAACGTAGGTAGGCCTATTCCCTTAGATACCAATAATAACTTTAAAATAGGTGCGATGAGCAAGGTCCCCGAAACGACCCCTACCATTTGCATGATTTGCTGATTTCTTGACGTTGAACCTAAAATATGTCCTGCTTTCAAATCTTGCATATTGTCCCCCGCAATGGCTGCAGCGCAACAAACGATGGCTCCCACTAAAATGGCTCCCGCCGCTCCTTTTGCCGGATCACTAGTACCCATTAATAATAATAATAAAGCGGTAGTCAGTATAGTTGCAATAGTGACTCCTGAAATAGGGTTATTTGAAGAACCTACCAGTCCCGCCATATAGTCCGCAACGGCAGAGAATAGAAACCCTGCAACAATCATGATCAGGACATGAATAGGGTGATTGGAACATCTTTTATATGGGTCAAGCAAGTTAAAAAGATGGGTATAGTCATGACCCCGATACCAATCAATACCCATGACATCGGAGTGTCTAATTCCGTTCTGGAGGTCGTTGAAAGGGATGTACTTCCTTTTTTAAAAGCCTCAAGTGCTGCTTCAAGTGCTTGTCCAAGTGCGGATCGTAATCCCACTAATGCCCACAAACCTCCTACAATCATCGCACCTACACCTAAATATCTAATATGAGAACTCCATATCTCTCCCCCTATTTGAACTGCTGAAAGCTCCTCAGGGGCACCTCTCAGTAAAATATATAGGGGAATACCTACATACCAACTGATTACCCCTCCTAAAAAGACTAGAAAAGAAATATTTAACCTTACTATGTAGCCCACCGCCACGAGTGCAGGTGACAAGTTTAAACTAAAATAAAGATAATAACGCTCTTTGAGAAGTATGGCCTTTTCAAAGAGGCCACTCCATAGATTTAGCGCCTAAAAACCAAACTTATAAAGCCCCTAATAGACTACCTATGATTAAATATTTTATCGAATCTCCACCCTTTTCTCCCGTCTTGAGGACTTCTGCCGTGGCCACACCTTCGGGAAAAGCGAGTTTTTCTTTAACGATGAGCGCCTTTCGTAAAGGAATCGTAAATAAAACGCCCAAAACTCCACCGAAAATAGCAATCAAGGTGGTTTCTAGATAATTAAAGGACTCCCAATAACCCATAATAACCAAAGCAGGTAGGGTGAAAATGATCCCTGCAGCTAAGGACTCTCCAGCTGATGCTGCAGTTTGAATCTAATTATTTTCAAGAATATTTGAATTTTTAAATGCCTTTAAAACAGCCATAGAGATGATCGCAGCAGGGGTAGATGCAGATACCGTCAATCCTGAAAAAAGTCCAAAATAAGCATTGGCTCATCCCAAAACAACGGAAAGTATCACCCCAATAATAACGGACTTAAGGGTCAACTCATTGCTCTTAGTCTCAGGTGAAATATAGAGTTTGTTCATGATTTAAATAAAATTGATAATGAGAAGACAAAGATGAACTTCCTTTATTATGCTTTCCTATTTAAAATGACGAATTTATCTCAAAATATCATTAAACAAATCAATTTGGTCTTTTAACCCATTCCGCCATTAATCGGATGGACTCTTTGAGGTAAGGATCTTTACTGATTTTTGCTCTATCTGATTCTGCAAAAAAAAGTTCTGTTTTAGCAACTTCTTCATCAAGTTTTTTTGATGACTCATTGGCCTCAGCTTCTTTTTGACGCATCGATAAATTTAATGACATAGACTTATCTTCATTAGCTGCTCTCTGCTCATTAATATCGTTAACCAAATCTATCAGTTGTTTATCCTCTACTAAATGCTTTCTATATTCATCATAAAGGTCATCGAGAAGTTCAGACGAAACATCATAAGTAGATGAAAATTTAGAGGAACCTATCTCATCCCACGATAAAGCTGACGGACTTGAGCTCTCACCTACTTCGTCCGATGTGAAATAAGAAGGAAAGGCTATATCCGGTCTCACTCCGGTGCGCTGCGTACTGCTTCCAGAAGCCCTGTAAAATTTTGCCAAGGTCATTTTAAGCTGTCCAAGGCTGATTTCTTGATTTTTAACTTTATCTCTCAAATCTCTCAAATCATCATTTTTTGAAAATTGATTGACTGCAATCTGCCGGTTGATGTAATTCAAAACAGGACGCTCCAAGCTCAGTAGACTTTGAACTGTCCCTTTTCCAAAGCTGTTTTCACCAAAAATGACTCCTCTTTTGTAATCCTGAATGGCTGCTGCAAAGATCTCTGAAGCACTGGCACTGTATCTATTTTCTAATACAGCCAACGGTCCTTCATACATAACCTTGGAGTTATCATCTGACAAAACATCTATACTGTTGTCGGTATTGCGAACCTGAACCACGGGACCTGAAGGAATAAATAAACCAGTCAAATCTATTGCTTCATCCAATGAACCTCCTCCATTATACCTCAAATCAATAACTAATGCATCCATCCCTACCTTATTAAGACTGTCTAATAAAATACTCACATCTCGGGTCGTACTCTTGTAATCTTCAATACCTGCACTTCGCTCTTCAAAATCAATATAAAAACTAGGTAATGTAATCACACCCACTTGATAAGTCGCATCATCTTCAAAATAAGAAATGATTTCTCCTTTGGCTGATTCATCTTCTAATTTTATCTTTTCCCTAATCATGCGTATCGTATCAGGCAATGCCGTCAAATCACCCTTACTCAATGTCTGAATCCTTACTACTGTTCCCTTGGGACCTCTGATCTTTTGAACCACTTCATCTAACCTCAAACCCACTACGTCAACAAATTCACCGTAGTCTCCCTGAGCAACGGCTATGACTTTGTCTTTTTCGAAAATTCGCTTACTCTTAAACGCAGGACCGCCAGGCACGACTGAAACAATTTGTGTGTAATCTAGCTGCTGTCCTAATACTGCACCAATACCTTCTAGAGACAAACTCATATTGATTTGAAAGTTGTCTGAGGTAATCGGTGAAAAATAACTCGTATGGGGGTCATAGGCCGAGGTTAAGGCATTTAAATAGACTTGAAAAACATCTTCACTCTTGTTTTGATACAAGGACTTGATCCGTCGCTCATTTCTATCTGATAATATTTTCTTCGCCTCATCCCAGTCTTTTTTTGCCAGCAATAAGTTCAAAGCCCTACCTTTTACAATCAGACGCCATCGTTCATTGAGTTCTTCTGCACTGCTGGCCCAATCTATTTCATCAAGATCTAAATCATAGTATTCCTCCCTTTCATAATCAAACCCTTTTTCCAACATTTCAGGGATACGTGCATACTGATCTAATACCCGCGTTTGGTAGAGATTAAATATTTGAAATCCAAAATCTAATTTTTCTGCTAATAATTCATCATCTAGTTGAAACTTGTACTTTTCAAAATAATCAAAATCTGATTGTAAGAAAAAAACTTTTGAGGGGTCTAATCCCTCAATATAATTGGCAAAGACTACCGCAGACAGTGAATCATTTAACTTTAATTTTCGATAATGGTATTTTTCAAGATATGCTAAAGTGATAAATAAAGCTTTTGAATGTTCTGGTAAGGGGACTAAAGTGACAAGCTCTTCCTCGGCGGCTGGCTGCTCTTGACCGGTTATTGTCGCCAAAACGGAAATTAGAACAACTAAATATATCAATAATCTTATCTGCATTAAAAATAATTTAAAAATGTCTAATATCAAGAAGTTAAGGATTCTGCTGATTCCAAACTAAAGCCGCTGCTCCCAAAATTGCTGCATTTTTATCTATCATCCCAGAGGGCAATAACTTTACTTTTCCTTTGTAATAAGGTAAAAGATTGGCTTCAAGATATCGCTGAGTGGGTTCGAAAATCCATTTACCTGATTTCGCCAAACCTCCCAGCAAAAAAATAGCCTCAGGATGGGAAAACGTAACGAAATCCGCCAACTGCTCTCCTAAAATTTTACCCGTCATTTCAAAAGCAGCACAAGCAATTTCATCGCCATGCTCTGCAGCTCTAGTTATATCTTCACCATGTAAATTATTAAAAGAATAATTTCTAAGCTCGCTATCAGATACGGAATCTGAAAGTAATTCAAATATGGTCCGTTTTAATCCTGTTGAAGACACATAAGCTTCTAGCCCTCCTTTAACACCTAAACCGTCTAATCTACCCTCTCTATCAATAGAAATGTGACCCAATTCACCAGCCATGGCATCGTGTCCATAAATCAATGCCCCATTGGCGTAAATTCCTGATCCCAAACCTGTACCTAATGTGATTACTATAAAATCACGCATCTTTTTGGCATCCCCATAGACTACCTCTCCAATAGCTGCTGCATTGGCATCATTGGTCATATAAATAGGCACATTAAAATGGGCCTTCACCTTACTCACAAAAGGAATGATTCCTTTCCATTCTAAATTAGCAGCATGCTCAATGGTCCCACGGTAATAATTCGCATTAGGAGCACCAATACCTAGACCCACCATCTCAAAATCAAAAAAAAGCTGTTTTTCTAAATATTGGATTTTTGATGCCAAAACTGACATATACTGATCTGCATCAGGATATCCCTGAGTTGGGAAATCTAAATGAGCATACATTTCACCTTTTTTATCGACGAAGCCCACCTTGGTCAAGGTACCTCCAATATCAATCCCTACTGCTAATTTTTTTGACATTTTATCCTTAATCATAATAACTAAGTTGCAATATGGTAATTGTTTAGATAATTAGGAATTGAAAAAAGGCAAATATTTTTTTTTAACAAAAAATATGAAAAATCTTTTAAAGAATTATTAAAGAGATTAAACCCGTCGTAATCGTAAACTCCTTTTGTAAGGCAGAATAGAGCAACTCCTAATCGATAGTTTTATCATGAAGCAACTGTCTTTTAGTTAAACGTCAATAAATTACCCTAATTGTACGTTTTTACCGGCAAAAAATAAATATATTGTCAGCGAAAATAAAAACAATTATGTCACTTGATTCACCAACACCTATATCGAACCGTCTTTATTCCTTAGATGCCTTACGTGGGTTTGATATGTTTTGGATCATGGGTGCGGAGGCAATTGTTCATTCAATCCATCAAGTAAATCAAAATCCCATCTGGGAAACCTTAGCTGATCAAATGATCCATCCTGATTGGCATGGATTTGCTTTTTATGATCTAATATTTCCATTATTTCTTTTCATAGCAGGGCTGGCTTCACCTTACTCGGTGGTAAAAGAACTAGAATTAGGGAAATCTAAAAGTCAAATGACTTTACGGATTATCAAAAGAACCATCATCCTCATTTTATTAGGTCTAATCATCAACCAAGGCATTCATATCATGCCCATTTCAGAAATCAGATTCGGTAGTGTACTCGGCAGAATTGGCATCGCTTATATGTTTGCTAATTTCATATTTATTTACAGTAAAAAAGAATGGATGAACTACCTCTGGTTTGCAGGACTATTGATGGGTTATTATTTGATCCTGAAATTCACATCAGCCCCAGGTTTCCCGACAGGTGACCTTACACAAGCAGGAAACTTCGCCTCCTATCTCGATCGCCTCATCATGCCCGGTAAATTATATTTAGGCAATCATGACCCCGAGGGATTAGCTTCTTCACTACCGGCCATTAGTACCGGTATTTTGGGTATTTTAGTAGGAAATTACATAAAAAACAATGCATCAAATGGTACAAAAAAGTGTCTTAGATTGGCCATTGTTGGCATCATTTTTATTTTAATTAGTCTTATTTGGAACCTGGATTTCCCCATAAATAAAAATCTATGGAGTAGTTCATTTGTGATGCTCACAGGTGGTATAAGTATCTTGCTTTTCACCCTATTCTACTATATCATTGACGTGAAAGGCTATCGGAAATGGGCCTATTTCTTCAAGGTCATAGGCGTAAATTCTATCCTGATCTATATATCTGGAACTTTTATTGATTGGGAATATACTACCCAAGGATTATTTGGATGGATAGTAGAATGGATTGGAAACCCTTTCAGTATTGTCGCTATGTCTGTATTGTATGTGGGAGTAAAATGGGGATTCTTAAATGCCCTTTACAAGATGAAAATCTTCTTGAAAGTTTAAACCAAAGCAGTCGCATCATTGGTCTCATAAAGTCTTAAACTTTGGATCAGGCCATAAGGCTATCCTTATACTAACAAGGCATAGCAACTCATAAGGCTTACTGAAAACACTGAAAAAAATTAGTCGATCCAATGATCATAAACCCGCTTTACTCCATTAATACTCTTTTCTTGTCAGTTCAGCCAAGACAGATGTCCTTGTGAAGACTTAGAGCCAATAAAGAATTAGAATAGATTAGGACAAAGAAGCCTCTACTACAATCGAGACATCAAGTAATTTTGAAATTGGACAATTTAAACGTGCATCTTCTACCAAATCATTAAAGGTTTCTTGATCAATTCCAGGCACCTCAGCTTTGATTACTAATCGAGACTCGTTGATTACAAAATCTTCCATTTTTATGGCACATTGAACGTCTAGTTTAGCTGGAGGGAAATCCCGTTCTGATAAGTTGAAACTTAACTTCATAGAAAAACAAGCTGCATGAGCAGCAGCAATCAATTCCTCAGGACTTCCACCTGGGGCGCCTTCAAATCTTGATTTTGATGTATACTTAACATCATTTAGTAAATCACTCTCTGTTGACATCATACCATGTCCCTCAAGTCCGTTTCCATGCCAGATGGCCTTCGCTTTTTTGATCATAACTTTTTAAATTATATGATAAAATTAACGAATTCAAATTCAATAAATGAAGAACAGAAAATAAAATTTAAACATTTTTAAAACACAAATTTGGCATTTAATCTCTTCCATCTCATTATAAAAAAAATAGAAATTATTCATTAAGCTGAATAATTATGTCAATGCAATATATATTCAGTTTTTATACTCCATTTATCAGCTTACGAGTGGAAACATAATATGGCTGAAAAAGAAAAACCTTTCTGAAATTTCTGATCTAATGCTTTTTATGAATTGCTCATTCCGGTACTTTTTCAGCCTTCCAAATTACAAAAATTAAATTACCTATCTTTAATCAAATTAATGAAGCTTTAAATACTAACTTTTTTTTTGAATTATGGAAAGTAATAACTCCCTCTTTAAACTAATCATAATAACATTACTAACCGTATCATTAGGATCATGTTCTCAAAACAATGAGATCATGATCGAGGTTACCTATGATCCCGCTCTAGGTACGGAAGATTTTGACGGAAGGCTCCTAATTATGATCTCCAAGGATACCGTTACCGAACCTCGGTTTCAAATCAATGATACAGATCAAACAGGTATTATATTAGGTAAAGATATTCAGCAATGGCTCCCGAACACATCCATATCTTTCAGTAAGCAGATACTTGCCTACCCCATAGAAACCCTAGCAGACCTAGAAGCAGGTGATTATTTTGTTCAAGCACTTCTGCATAAATATGAAACCTTTCAACTGGTAAATGGTCATACGGTACAATTACCCATGGACCAAGGCGAGGGGCAACATTGGAATATTAGCCCAAAAAACATTTACAGTAAACCCATTAAAGTCACTATAGGTAAAAAAGACAGCCCCATTCAAATAGTACTGACCAAGGAAATCCCTTCAATAGCGGCTGTTCAGGATTCTGAATATATAAAACATATTAAAATTAAGAGTGAGCTACTCACTGAATTTTGGGGTAGACCTATGTACTTACAAGCCAATGTTCTGATACCCAAAGGTTTCTCGAAAAATAATGCAGACCGTTATCCATTGATGGTTTTTCATGGACACTTCCCTAAAACAATAGGTGGATTTAGAACCGAACCACCCACCTCTCCAAAACAAGATACCGTCTATAGCAGTCGATTTGGCATTACCGGTTATCAATACATTCAAGAAAAAGAGGCTTATGACTTCTATCAGCAATGGGTATCAGAAGATTTTCCTCGTTTTTTAGTCCTTGAAATTCAGCATCAAAACCCCTACTATGACGATTCATACGCAGTAAACTCGGCCAACCTAGGGCCTTACGGCGATGCCATTACTTATGAGCTGATACCTCATATCGAAGACCTATTTAACGGCGTAGGAGAAGGTTGGGGACGTTTCCTTTATGGGGGTTCTACAGGCGGTTGGGAAGCTTTAGCGGCCCAAGTATTTTATCCTAAAGAATATAATGGATGTTTTGCGGCCTGCCCTGACCCCATTGACTTTAGGGCATATACTGTGGTAGATATATACAACGATGATAACGCCTACTATACAGAAGGTGCTTTCAAACAAACCTTAAGGCCAGGTAAGCGTGATGGTAAAGGACACCTGCAGGCCTATTTGAAAGATATGAACCGTCGTGAGTATATCTTAGGAAACAAAAGTCGTTCCGGTGACCAATGGGACATTTGGCAAGCCGTCTATTCACCTGTCGGAGAAGATGGTTACCCAAAGCCCATTTGGAATAAGCTCACCGGTGAAATTGATCGGGAAGTGGCTAATTATTGGAAAGAAAATTATGATTTACGGTACATTATGGAAAGGGATTGGGATCAAATAGGGTATGACCTCGAGGGAAAAGTTCATATCTATTGTGGTGACATGGACAACTACTATCTTAATAATGCGGTGGTACTGACCGAAGAGTTCTTAGAAAGTACTACTAGGCCCTATTACGGTGGTGAAGTGGCTTATGGCAATAACCAAGAACACTGCTGGAACGGAGATCAAGAAAATCCGAATTACCTCACGCGACTTCGCTATAATAGCCTCTATTTAGACAAAATAAAGATTCTATTAAAGGCATCCGCACCCAAAACACATCACCTCAAAAATTGGGAACTTTAGAGAGAAGAATAGAATTATCAAAGCGAGCATTATTACTCGCTTATCTTATAAATTTCAAAAAAGATTAATTAAAAATTGCCGGTCCATTGAATCGCATTTGCAAGCAAATGCTGAAAATTATGATGCCTAAATGTGATCGGTGAATGCCCCAGTGCAGTGTAAAATACCTTGCCCTTTTTTTGCTCGTGATACCAAACAATCGGATGGTCTTGCCCCATACCCCAATTTTTATCTTTTACAAGAAACCTGATATTCCCACTTAAATCATAAGTAGATTCATCTACAGTATACAGTACCGCAGTCGTTTGAGCTCTCGGATTGTCATAAAAACAATACCATTCATCGGCCAAATCAAAAGTATCTAGTAAACCTTCAGATAGCTGATGGTTCACAGCATCCATGTCTAAATACAACATTGCGGTGTCTAAATCTTGACCTATATTGTGATGCGAGAAATGAGCCTGAAGTACCTCATCTTCATACCATCCCCATTGATGAGAATCATCTCCTGCTGCATGAACACCAATAAATCCTCCACCGTCCTCGATCCATTGTTTAAAAATAGTCCGCTGATCATCCGTTAATACTTTTCCACTCGTATTGTTCCAGATTACGACTTGAAAATGTGCCAATTGATGCTCATTAAATACGCCAGCATCCTCTGTCGCAAAAACCTTCCAGCCATTGTCATGACCCATTTGCTCAAAGATAGGCAAGGAAGCTTCGATCGCTGCAGAATGCCTAAATCCATTGGCTTTTGAAAAGACCAAAATTGATTTTTCACCTAAATTCAAGGGTAATTCGATGGGATCCGTATTGTAAAAGTTGATTCCCCGTTTTGCTTTATAAATGAAGGTTCCTATGAACAATAGGACACATAAAAAAACTCCGAAAAAACCACAAAAAAGATATTTTAATATTTTTTTCATTTGAAGTGTCAAGTGAATGACAGAAAAGATGTTACTGATGCGTAAGATTTATTTGTCAACGTTCCTCACATATATTCATCAAAAATATAAAATCCTATTATTGTGTTTTTTTACGCAAATAAAGATAGATACTTATATCTGGATTCAGCCATAAAATTTCAGGATTAAAAAAAACTACTCTGAGGATCATTTACAATTAAAGTATGCTCTGATGGCTAATAAGAAATCACATAACTCTATATTGAATTGAACGACCTAGTCATCGGATCATACTTGCTCGTAAAAAATTTTTAATCATTCAAACTTATGTAGACCCTCAATCTTCTACAAATAAACCTTAATTTGATTGAAAGACCCGGATATAATCTACCAACATGTATTGTGGAAATACGGTTGATATATTGGGACTCCCTGGCCAACTACCTCCTACGGCAATATTGAATATAAACCAAAAGGGCTGATTGAATTCACTCAAATAAGCAGAAGTGATATCTATTGCATTGAAAACTATATCATCACGCAACCATTTAATTTGAGTTGCATCCCATTCAATTGAAAAAACGTGAAATTCGTCATTGTAGATCCCCTCACTCAATTTTGAGGAAGTTCCATAATCCGCCTTAAAACCATTATCTTGCCAATGTACTGTCCCGTGGATAGTATTGTCTCTCCCACTCGCATTTCCACCTATGAGCTCCATGATGTCAATTTCACCACATTGCGGCCAACCTACTTCAGGATAGTTGGCACCCAACATCCAAAGAGCGGGCCAAAGACCTTGACTATAAGGTAAATTGGCCCTTATATCAATTCTACCATATTTAAACTGTTGTTTTCCTTGTGAAATCAATTTAGCCGAAGTATATCCTCTACCGCTACGTTGCTCTTTGATGGCTTCGATTACTAGGTAATCGTTCTCAACAAGGTAGGCATTATCCTCAGTATAATATTGAAGTTCAGCATTGCCCCATCCACAAAGTGAGGGACAACCATCTCCGTTTTGAAAGGCCCAATTGTCAGTATTTATAGCCGACTGATCGAACTCGTCTTGCCATATCAAGGACATCCCCTCATAAGTTAAAGGTGTTTCATAGCCCGTTTCAGGAATGACCAATCGTCCAGCAGTTGAATTGTCTACATCATCATTGAGGATTCTTATCTTCATGGTGTCTTCTTCAATAATGGCATTATCAGCAAAAGGAAAATAAAGATAAAATTCTTCGTCACTTTCTACTCCTTGATCTCCTGAAAGTTCAAGTGTAACAAACACTTCTATTTCTCCAACCTCAAAGGTGACTCGCTTATTTTGTTGGGCTATGTAATCTTTATCTTGTAAAGCCGTACCAGGCAATGTTTCATAATCAATAATTATCGTTTCAAGTGAGGGGGCACTCAAACTCAGTCTTACTTGGACTTCTTGATCGACATTGGACTCGATAAAAAGTGTATCTTCAAAAGTCAAAAAGGGTAATTCGACTATGGGAGTGGTTGCATCGGAGCAACAAAATAATTGGAGCATTAGAAAGCTCAAGGAAAAAAGGAAAAAAGATCGTATCATAGAGTAAGATAAATAAATTTAGCATTGAACGTTTCGCTCAATGCTAAATTTATTTCATTAAAAGAAAATTATTGTGATGGTGCAGTTAACAAGTAATTCCAATAAGCACTACCATCTCCTGCTTCACTATAGTCAACTCCCACACGCAATCTTTTGTTAGTTGGCCCATCATAAAATCTAATTACTTCATAAGTAATCGTAGTATCCTTCGGCGCTCTTTGTTCAGCGCCTGGTCCTCCCTTATAGAAACCTAAATAGGCACCATTACCAGTGACAGAAATCGTTGGTAAAGTAGTTTCAGAACCCTCTGTAAATGTATAGGTAAAATCACCTCCACCCCAAGCAGCTAAATTTTCAGGAATATCTGCAACGGGCACACAACCGGTGACCGATACACTATCCATCCAATCTTCAAGGAGTACACTGTCACCCACATTGACAACAAATCCACCCGCGTCATCAAAAGTAAAGGTATCGTCAAACAAGCATGGCACAGCTGCTATCCATGCTTCATTGGCAGCAAACCAATCGCCTCGACCAATACCTGGTCCTACGGCAATTACTTGATCCACATCCCACAATGTCCAGTCTTTACCCACTAAATCTGCAGCCGTAAAAATTGGAGCACAATCTAAACAAGCCTCCCAACAAACTACTCCATACCAAATGGGTATTCCTGCTACTGTTAAAACACGGTTGGTGTATATATCTGTCGTCAAGGTACAATCAGAGCCAACTGCCAAAGTCTCCTGATCACCAGCATCGGTTTCAAACTTGAACTCATAATCCCCAGTAGCTAAAGTCATGGTTGATTCCCACATACCATCACCATCTTCATCTGTCATAGGCTGAGCAGACGACCAGTTGTTCCAGTTACCTATAATAGCAGGTATAGTTCCCTCTCCAGTATAACCATTGAAATTCAACATAAAAGTTACTTGTGTTGAATCTGAAGGTTCAACCTCCTCACAAACCGGCATCTCTGGCTCATCAGAAGCTACTTCGTAACTTACAAAAGTAAATGACCAAATGCCTCCATTTGCTTCAGTAACTGTTTCTAGAACCAATGTATCAACGTTCGCGTCTACTATTTTTGCAACAGTATAAATCACTTCAGTCTGAGGTACAAATACTTCATCCGTTGAACCTACCTTAGCTAAACCCATGTAGGCACCCTCTCCTGATAAGGTCAATGTCTCATCTTCCATACTGTAGCTGTAGTCGAAAGTACCATCGCCCCAAGATGACAAGTCTACCCCATCTACACTCAACCAGTTCTCATCAACACTTGTATCAAAACAACCTAAGATTATAGAACGACCATCTTCGCCCCAAAAATCTTCTCCTACTGAACGAGTCATGGTACCATCAACATTAAACGTAAATGTGTCATCCAAAATACAATCTCTCTCACAAATTGCCTGGCCTGTTCCCAAAGCCCACCAAATTTGAGATCGATCTTGCGGTAATATTGCATAAGGATAAGTATTCATAGAAATGTCTCGAATCAACTTCCATGTCTTACCCTGCGTTCCTGCCAATAAAGCACCTGCCGCCAGGGGATCAACGACATTTATGGTTTCTTCTCTATCATCAGATCTGCCCGCACCTGTGGCAGTCAGTATTACCGTAAAAGAACCTGCTTCATCGTAGGTATGCACTGGACTTTCATCGGTCGAGCTATTGCCATCGCCAAAATCCCAAGCATACGTATCAGCATTTACAGATTCATTCGTAAAAGTAACCTTAAGATAATTATCTGCATCTATTTCGTAACTCCATCTAGAGATCGCATCATCTGTAGTTAAGCCTGTAGAATCATCAACATCGTCGTCATCGCTACATCCTGAGAAAATAGCGAAGGAACTCAATAGAAAAACTAGACTCCAAAATTTCATATTCTTCTTCATTTATTTAAAATTTAATTAACAATCGTTTTATTTGATAAAATTTAATACCCATCATTTTGGATCATATTACCACCAGATAAATCTATCTGGCGTTGCGGGATGGGAAAATGCTCATGCGTCCCTTCCTCAAAACCTAAATCAGCAAGTATTGTTGCTGCTCTTCCAGTCCTCACCAGATCAAAGAATTTTTCTCCTTCAAGACCTAACTCTACGTCTCTCTCATGATAAATCGCTAACAGCAATGAAGCTCCACTACTGGTAATGTCTGGCAAGACGGCATCTGGGTCAGATGCTGACCTTCTCGCTCTAGTCCGTACTTGATTTACTAAATTTCTTGCTAAGGCTTCATCACTCTGATGGTAGGCAGCTTCTGCAGTCAATAGCAATACATCTGCATACCTGATCACGCGATCATTGGCATCACCATTCATTACGGGATCACCTATGCTGATCAACTCATGCTCGCTTCTACAAGCAAAATATTTTTTTGAATAATAATCATGATCAAATCCAGTAGCACCTTTACTTAGTGTTCCCCTATCACACAATTCATCTCCGATTTGAAATACCGAAGCACTCATCCTTGGATCACCCGATTCAAATTCATCTACAAAATTTTGTTGTGGGATATTAAACCCCCAACCTCCGTAGGCTCCTCTCGGGAGTTGGTAAACTACTGCTAAATTACCATCATTGGAACCATTTACATTGCCCCAATAACCGCCCCCTTGTGAAGATCTTTGGATTTCAAAGATAGATCCGGGTCCATTTTCTCCAGCAATTGTAAAAATATCTTCATAATCAGCATCTAACGAGTATTGATTTGTGTTAATGATAATATCACCCAATATCACTGCATCAGACCATTTTTCTCGATAAACTAAGGTTTTCAATAAGAGTGATCTTGCCGCACCTTTGGTGACACGACCATAATCATCAAAACTCAACTCGCTTCTCAACCGTAAATCATCGATCGCTTCTTCTAAATTAAGCTCAATAAAATCCCAAATTTCATCCTCACTGGCTCTTCCCATTTGAAATTCTGTAGGAGCTAACACATGATCCACCAACGGTACTCCACCGTAAACTGTCACCAAATTGAAATAATAAAAGGCCCTCAAAAATTTTCCTTCCGCCATCATTTGAACCTTTGTAGAGTCATTCATATTAATCTCTGGTAACATATTGATCAATGCATTGGTCCGATAAATTCCTTGATATTGCGCGGTCCAATCACTATTCAAATGAATATTACTGGGCACATAAGAAAATGAGTTGAAAGCTTGCAGCTGAGGCTGATCATTGGGTCCACTACCTCCAGGTATCACATCCTTTGTGGTGAAATTTCCCAAAAACCATCTAAAGTGGTATACACCAGCACTGAAATTATACTGTAGGGGATCATAACTGGCTACGAGAGCTTCAAAAGCCTGTGTTTCAGAAATATAATAATTACCATCCATTGTTTGTAGTAAAGGTAATTTTTCTAACTCATCCTCACATGACCAAAACAATATTGAAGCAAGAATCGAAAGTAATAATAGTTTTATTCTCATTAAATTATATTTAGAAAGTAATATTAAACCCTGTGGTAAATACTCGGGCCTGAGGATAATAACCTCTATCAATACCCACATCTAAGTTGGCAGATTGGTCATTGCTGAAGCCATTAGATTTTCCTATTTCAGGATCCATTCCTCTGTAATTCGTAAAAGTGACCAAATTTTGAATGTTGACATACCATCTCAGCTTTTGTACAAACGCCTTCTTTGACAAGCTTTTGGGGATGGTTACTCCAAACTGAATATTCTTCAGCCTTACAAATGAACCATCTTCGACAAAATAATCAGAAACTCTAAAGTTTCCATTGCGGTCATTGACTACTGCTCGGGGTTCGGTGAAAGAAGGATTTTCCTCTGTCCATCGATCTAATCGATAAGCAGGACGATTTTGAACTCCCAAATCCCACCTAGTAGTTGCATTAAAAATATCATTACCAATGAATGATTGCACAAAAACAGAAAGGTCAAAAACTTTATAAAAAATATTTCCAGTGAAGCCTAAAATGGTATTAGGATAAGGATTGCCGATCATGGTCCTGTCGTCTGAAGTGATTTTACCATCAGCATCTAAATCTGAAAACATAAAATCTCCCGGAACAGCGTTTGGTTGAATCTCTCCGTCTGTAGCATCTACATATTCCTCCACCTCGAATTTATTTTGGAACACACCCAATACTTTATACCCATAAAAATAACCGAAAGGTAATCCCTCCTCCATTCGTGTGATATTTCCTCCTACGCCTTGATTGAACCCAGAAGCAACTGGTGTAGATATAAGTCCTAAATCGGTAACCTCGTTTTCAATAAAGGTGGCATTTAATGCTAAGTCAAACGAAAGTTCATTCATCGATTTCTTATAAATCAATAAAAGCTCAAACCCCTTGTTCATAATTTCACCGGCATTGACAAAAGGAACATCAATAAAATTGACTCCTGTCCCTATGATGGCGGGTTCTTCTTTTCTAATCAGAATATCGGTCGTTCGTTTTAAGAAATAATCCGCTGTGAATTGTAATTTATCTTGAAAGAAAGACAAATCTAGTCCTATGTTTGTCTGGGTACTCACCTCCCATTTTCTATCAGGGTTAGCAGGTGTGGTAGCCGCTGAACCTTGATAAATAGATTGCCCTGAACCAAAAACATATCTTATGCCCGGCTCACCTGCGCCATTGTTTATGGTGCCAATAAAGCCATAATCATCAATTTTTTCATTGCCATTTTGACCCCAGCTAAATCTCAATTTGGCGAAATTCATAAAACTAGGCAACTCAAGAAAGTCTTCTTTGGTCAAAATCCAACCCAGAGACAAGGACGGGAAGATTGCATATCGATTATTCGTGCCAAATCTAGAAGAACCATCTCTACGGACGGTCGTAGTCAAGAAGTATTTCTCCGACCAGTTATAATCCAACTTTGCAAAATAACTAAATAGTGCGGATTCCGTTAATCCCTCATAAGCACCCAGTAGATCCTGATTACCCAAACTGTCAGAGGCCATGTCCAAAGTCAATCCATATATGTAAGCTGAATCTGGAGAATTAAAAGGTAAATCACCTAAACTTAAACCCAGTTGTTCATAGCTTCGGTCTCTGTAAGTAGATCCGGCCAAAATCGAGAAATTATGATTCCCAATGGCCTTATTATAGGTAATTATGTTTTCCCACATAATGTTGGTCCATTTTTGACGAGATTTACTCACACCATTCATTAGGTTTTGCTCATGTGTATAGAAACCTGTGGGGTCTAAATTGTACGATTGAGCAAAATCAAAAGTTTCAGCAAAAGTCAAATCTAATGATCCTGAAGTTTTAAAAGTCAAGTTTTCGATAGGCTTTAATTCTGCAAAAACATTGCCAATGATCTGATTGCTCGCAAAAGAATTATTGAACTTATCAATACGATTTAAGGGATTTTTTATATCCCCTACTACCAGTTGTGAATAGTTATAAGTTCCATCATCTTTAAAAACAGTAGTCGAAGGATCTATGTTTTGTGCGAATGCAACTGGTGAGGCAAACTCATTGTTTTCTGCAATTCCATTTCTTTTCAAACGAGTAAAATTAATATTCTGCCCAATGGATAAGGTTTTGTTGAGGTCTTGATTGGTTTTCAGTCTAAAAGTGTACCTCTCATAACCCGACTTGTCCCTACCCAAAATACCTTCCTGATTAAAATAGGAACCCATGACACTATAAGTAGCGCTTTCACTACCTCCTTGCGCACTGATTTGATGGGAGGTAATGGGCGCATTATCGAATAAAGCATCTTGCCAGTCTGTACCCACCCCTAACGCAGAAGGATCATTGAGCACAGAAAACTGGTTATCATCAGCAAATAAACCCTCATTTGCTTCCAGCATCAATTCTGCATATTGTTGAGCATTTAAAACAGAACTCTTCTTTGGTAAACTTTGGGTGCCTGTGTAGAAATTATAACTTATTTGCCCCTTTTTGTTTTTTGTACCTGTTTTTGTAGTGATTAATACAACACCATTGGCGCCGTTGGTTCCGTATATTGCCGCAGAAGCCGCATCTTTAAGCACAGATATGGATTCGATGTCAGCGGGACTTAGAAAATCCACGGCATCAAACCATACTCCATCCACCACATACAAAGGATCGGAATTATTAGGTGTTCCGACCCCTCTGATCCGTACAGACAGCGCGTTGCCTGGCGATCCCGAACTTTGTGTGATTTGTACACCAGAAACGCGACCTTGTAAAACTTGTTCTAGGCGTGCCGCAGGCAATTTATCTATCTCATCAGCCGTTGTGACGGATACAGCCCCTGTAATGGCACTTCTTTTTTGGGTACCGTAGCCAATCACTACAATTTCTTGTAATTCGGTAAAGTCTTCAGCCAAAATAACATCTATTATGGATCGCGAGCCGATGATCACTTTCTGCGTCTGGAGACCTATGAAAGTATATACTAGTATTCCCCCTTCTTCTGGAACACTCAATGCATATTCCCCATCTAAATCAGTAGTCGTGCCCGTATTTGTACCTTCTAATATTACGTTGACCCCAGGAACTTCACCACCATCTTCTGTGGAAACCGTTCCTGAAACCAACCTTTGTCCTAATGCCATATTACAAAATAGCAAACACGCTGTTCCAAAGAATATTATTCTTTTCATGGTTCTTATAAAAGTTAAAAATTTATGGGGTGATTGTTGAAAAAATCGAAGGCTTACACCAATACTTAATGACTTCTTTATATTTTTTTTTAAACGATTGTTTCAATATTGCCGGCAATATATTCATTTTTTAGAAGATAAAAAATTACAATCGTTTGAAATGATGTTTAAAGCATTAATTCAAAGTTTAACAAAATGAAAAAAAGAAAAAACAAAAAATAATAAAATACTATTCTTACTCAATTGAGACCTCTTAATGTTCTCATAACAATGAGACTTTTCTACAGGTACACTTTTTGACTTGACAAGACCCATAATGACGTGCTTTCAGTTCCCTTGTTTATTTAATACATATCATATTGACTTTGAATGATCGCTCGTTGACGCAATAGGTTTTGCTGAAATTTTTGACTTTCACCCTTGTCTTCTATCAATAATTTCAACCGCCAAGACTGACAATAAAGTTGCAAATAATCCGTCCCTTTAAACATGGAGATGAGCCGGTAAGGAAATGCTAAGACGCTTGGTTCCTGACTTACGCCCAACCAGATCAAAAGACCTTTTTTTCGAAGCTCAATTTTACAACTAAATACATCCGATTGTTTGTTTACTATGGCTATGATTTCGTCATCAACATCGATCAAAGTAAATCCTTGTATACTAGGATTCGCTGGACTGATTTTGTCCGGAGACACCAAGGTGCTTCCTACCATGTTTCTTATCTGCGAAAGCATTGCCGTATCTGGATTTGAAAGATTGAAAAGCATATTCCCTTTTTACAAAAAAAACCCTAATCCTCGTAACACAAAAGAATATGCCTAAATATCTGACCAGATTAAATTACTCTGATTTTTTTACCTACACAATCTTTGAAAATATACTAAAAACCTACATTATCATTAGCTTTACTTTCATGACATCAAAAGCACACATTGCTACCGTAAATTACGAAGACTTTGTCTCTGATGATCCAGATCGGAAATTAAACTTCATCGCGCATTTAGGAAAGTCATTGGCTGAAATTGGATTTGTATTAGTAAGTAATCATGGAGTTACAGAGGCTTTACGTAATGAACTTTTCAGTGCTTCTAAAAAATTCTTCGAACTCCCCGACGAGGTCAAATTTAAGTATGAGTTTCCAGAGTTGGCGGGGCAAAGAGGTTACATTGGTAAATTTAAAGAAACAGCCAAAGGATTTAAAAACCCCGATATGAAAGAGTTTTATCATATTGGTCAAACAATCCAAAATTCCATTGGACCTGACTATCCACCTAACATTTGGCCTGAAGAAGTGCCCGAACTTAAAGAGGTTAGCCTACGCATTTATAAAACATTTGAAGAAACTGGGCGAAAATTACTCCAAGCCATAGCTTTGTTTTTGGACCTCTCGGAAGATTTTTTTAATGGAAAAATTCATGCCGGCAACTCTATATTTAGATTGCTTCATTACTTTCCAGTACAAGACATTTCCAAAGTGCCCGCAGGATCCGTTAGAGCGGCCGCGCATGAGGATATCAATTTGATTACCTTACTCATGGGAGGAAGTGCTGAAGGATTGCAAGCCAAGACCAAAGCTGGAAAATGGATTGATGTTAATCCTCTTTCTGATCAAATTGTTGTAAATATTGGTGACATGCTTCAGCGACTGACCAACGGCCAACTGGTCTCGACCAGTCACCGCGTAATCAATAAAAATCCGCTATTAATGAAGAAATCAAGATACTCGGCACCCTTTTTCTTGCACCCCGTTCCAAGTATGGATTTGAGTGCACTCCCCGGTACCGTAAATCAGCATCAACCCAAAAAATTTCAAGATATGACGGCGGGTGAATACTTAAATGAACGTCTCAAAGAACTTGGGCTAAAATAAAAAATATGAATCCTAAAACAGCAAGTTTAATTGAGTCACTTCAAAAGAAATACGGCGATACTGGAGAGGATCTCAATATCCATTTAGAAGGGTTGCTGCATGCAAAGCCGATCACCTATTGGGATTACATACAACTTGAATCCCTGCTAGGTACCCAAAATCCAAGAACCAAGCATCCCGATGAAATGGTGTTCATTGTATACCACCAAACTACCGAGCTCATCTTTAAAATGATTTTATGGGAGATCGACCAAATAGCGGTAGAAAAAGATTTAAAAGCAGTCTTTTTTACTGAAAAGCTGACCCGGATCAGTAGATACTTCGATTTACTTTCAAATTCATTTGAAATCATGAATGAAGGTATGCACGTAGACCAATTCATGAAATTTCGTACGACCTTGACGCCCTCTTCTGGCTTTCAAAGTGCCCAATATAGGTTGATTGAATTTGCCTCAACCGAGCTGATCAATTTAATTGATATTCGTTTTAGAGCGACTATTGACCGAAATACCCCTTTTGAATACGCCTATGACCATCTTTACTGGCAAGCTGCTGGAAAAAATCATGATACCGGTGTCAAGTCAACGATGCTCATTGAATTTCAAAAAAAGTATATGGATGATTTCATCACCTTCATGAAATATTATCACAAAACCAATCTCTGGACTCGATTTAAAGGACTTCCCAAAGAAATTCAAAATGAGGTTGAATTGCGAAATGCCATGCGCCATTATGACCATACCGTCAATGTCAAATGGGTCATGTTTCACTATAAAACAGCTGCCAAATACCTAAAAAGCACCACAAACGTAAAGGCTACTGGTGGTAGTAATTGGCAAAAATATATGCACCCAAAATACCAAAAACGCATCTTCTTTCCTGATTTATGGACCCCTGAAGAACAAAACCAATGGGGCATAGATAATTTAAAAGGCTATAAAGTTTTAACAAAATAAATGATTCCATTGAGCAAATTTAAATTACAACTGTCCGTCAATAAAATACGGCTAAAGCTCCTTTTTTTGCTGCCATTCATGCTCTTAGAGTTAGGCAAGATAAGCGCGCAAATAATACCAACGTCCCCACACGAACAAGCATGGGTGGATAGCCTTATGACTACTCTCAGTATTCGAAAACAAATCGCCCAATCTTTTATGGCTGCCGCGTACACTCACAATGACGAACCGAATGCTGATCTTATAGGTTTAATCCAAGATATGGGAATCGGTGGTATTATTTTCATGCAAGGAAATCCGATCGATCAAGTCAAGGTCAATACTACCTATCAAAAAGAATCTAAAATACCCCTCTTTATGGCAACTGATGCCGAATGGGGACTCAGTATGAGATTATCCCAGACATCGGATTTTCCTTTTCAAATGGCTCTTGGGGCCCTAGCGGATGATGATCTTATTTATGATATGGGATTTGAAATCGGACTTCAAATGCGCCGATTAGGTCTGCACATTAATTTTGCTCCAGTCATTGACATCAATAATAATCCCCTTAACCCAGTCATTAATTATCGTTCTTTTGGAGAAAGCCGCACACGTGTGACCCAAAAATCAATCACTTACATGAAGGGCCTACAAGCGGCCGGTATCATGGCTGTCGCGAAACATTTCCCGGGTCATGGTGATACACAAACAGATTCACATTATGGTTTGCCGATCATTGAGCACGACAGAGCCCGATTGGACAGCATCGAACTCTACCCTTTTCGGAAACTTATCCAAGAAGATATTGACGGCATCATGATGGCACACATCAATGTCCCCGCTTTAGATGCTACACCTAAACGGGCCGCCACGTTATCTAAAAAAATAGTCACTGACCTATTGAAAACGGAAATGGGGTTTAAAGGATTGGTCTTTACCGATGCCATGAATATGAAGGGGGTTACCTCGGGACATGATTTGGGTGAACCGGAATTAATGGCTTATTTGGCCGGAAATGATATCATTGAATTTTCTTTAAATATCGGCGCATCCATTGCGCAAATTGAAGACGCCCTTAAGGCAGGAAGCCTTACTACCGATCAAATTGAGATAAAGTGTAGACGTATTTTACATCAAAAGTACAAACTTGGGCTTCACAAAAAGTCCTTTCACAAATCAGAAAATCTCATTCTAGATATCAACAACCAAACAGCAAGAGACTTAAATAATACTTTGGCCAAGGCTTCCTTAACGGTATTAAAAAGACAATTCTTGGGATTGCCACTGGAGGGTAAAATAGCCACTTTGTCTATCAATACAGATACAATAGCACCGTTCCAAAAAGAGGCGATCCGATTAGGCTTTAAAAACCACTTTTACCTCCCCAAGAAAGCAACCCAAGAGCAAATCAATGAAATAGAAAGAAAACTAGAAGATTTCGAGCGCATATACCTCGGTGTCATCCAGTCAGGTCCTCGTCCCTATGGTCAGATGAAAATATCAAATCAAAATTTGGCCTTTGTCAACGAACTAGCACAAGATCCCCGTGTGATGATCGGCTGGTTTGGGAATCCGTATACCTTGAATCAATTTAACACCCTTCACCAAGCATCAGATTTGGTCATAGGCTACCAAAACAATCCAGCTACTCAAGCTGCTATGACCCAGCTTTTTTTAGGAAATGGTGTGGCCTCAGGTACCTTGCCTGTAACGGTGAACTCGTATTTTAAATTGGGTGACGGCATGGTTCTTAATAAAAAGCCAGAAGTAGGTGCCGCACAATTCGATGCCTACCTACCCCTTTTGCAGAACAAAAAGGTAGGGCTCGTAGTCAATCAAACTTCTACCATTGGATCCCGACATTTAGTAGATACTTTATTGAGTTTAGGTATTCAAATAACGAAAATTTTTGCTCCTGAACATGGATTTAGGGGCGATGCGCACGATGGTGCTACCATCTATGACAACATAGATCAGTCAACAGGATTGCCTATCATTTCGATTTATGGCAAACAAAAAAAACCAAGTCCTGAGCAATTGAAAGATCTTGACATCCTTATTTTTGATATTCAAGACGTCGGCGCCCGCTTCTACACGTTTATAAGCACCTTGCATTATGTCATGGAGGCGGCAGCAGAAAACAATAAAGAAGTGATCGTTCTCGACCGACCTAATCCCAATGGAGACTATGTAGATGGTCCCGTATTAAAACCTGCATTTAAATCCTTCGTAGGCATGCACCCTCTACCGATTGTGCATGGCCTCACGATCGGTGAACTAGCCAAAATGATCAATGGTGAAGGATGGCTGGCAACGGGCCAAAAATGTGATCTTGAAGTTATCAAAATAAAAAATTATTCACATGCAATCCCTTGGGCTTTAAAAATCCCACCTTCACCCAATCTCCCCAACGATCGAGCCGTAAGGTGGTATCCGTCACTCTGCCTTTTTGAAGCTACGGTTGTGAGTATAGGAAGAGGTACTTATGCTCCTTTTCAGCAATTGGGTGCTCCACAAATAAATAGTGATTTTAGTTTCACTCCCAAATCTATCAAAGGAATGTCGGTATATCCCAAATATCTCGACATGGTTTGCTATGGGGAAGACCTCACCGCTACTGAACCCATACCCAAGTTCAATCTTTCTCTGCTAATTAAGTACTATCATTTAATCGATATAGGACCTGATTTTTTCAATAGGAAAAAAACATTTAATCAGCTCGCAGGTAACGATGAATTGATGCAGCAAATCATTTCAGGTTTGAGCAAAGAAGAAAT
This sequence comes from Flammeovirgaceae bacterium UBA976, assembly GCA_002292365.1. GTDB lineage: Bacteria > Bacteroidota > Bacteroidia > Cytophagales > Cyclobacteriaceae > UBA4465. Next base: position 20,598 of record DBBU01000036.1, on the reverse strand, counting down.
CCAAGTAAGTTGGGCCGAAGATTTAGCTGAGTACAGATATTTGCGAAAAAAATATTTGCTTTATGATTGATTCAAATCGTAAACTTGAGTGCTCTTTTTAAATCAATCTATCCGCTTCCTCAAGTCTTCCATAAATTCAACACCAGGATCAACCTTTTCGGTACGGTAGCCGGCATCTTTTTCAAGCCATAAGGGATGGTCCACAAAATCTTGATATTCATAATGGCCAATAACGAATTCAATGGGGTACTTTTTCTGAAGATAAGTAACCAACATCACATTGGCTTCTAACTGAGCTGGAGTGAGTTTTCCATCTGCTCCAGGTCCCACGTTTTCAATCCCTATCGCACAATGATTCAATCCAATCACATGACGTGCCATAGTGGTTTCAGACATTAATCTATAAATAGTCCCGTCGGTATCTACCAAGAATTGGGAGGATACATTCAATGAACCCGCAGATTGAATATCCGCTCGAGCATTGGGTAAAGTACTAGGGTTGAACGTATTGAAGGTTGCTTCCATAGTGGGGATAGCAGTCCAGTGGACCACTACCATACGTGGTAAAATTGTAGGTTTTATTTGTGTTAATCCATAATGTGATGCCAAGTATTCAAGGGTCAACTCAATGCGTTGCTCATCAAAAGATATCGGCCGATCTATAATTTTAGGTAGGGATGGATCCTGGTAAAAAAGGGATTGCATCAGCAAAAAAGATAAAATTATCAGCATTGGGTCAAAAGTCTAGAATGTCTATTGATTAAATTTACCAAAAAAATTCATTCAGACCGCTTTTTTTCCTTGAAATTCAATCCTTACTCCACCGACCTTCCCGTTGCCGACATTTTTGATGAAGTAAAGCACCAACTTCATGCCCGCACCACCGTGATCGTAAATGCCCCAGCAGGAGCAGGAAAAAGCACCTTACTCCCTTTGGCCCTAATGAATGAAGCATGGTTAGCTGGAAAAAAGATTCTTATGCTGGAGCCCAGAAGACTGGCTGCACGCTCCATTGCCGAGAGAATGTCTGGTCTATTAGACGAACCCATTGGCCGTACGATCGGCTATAGAATTCGTTTTGACACCAAGGTAGGTCAACAAACTAAAATCGAGGTACTTACAGAAGGTATTTTGACGAGAATGCTCCACTCAGACAACGAATTGCGTGATGTGGGGTTGATTGTTTTTGATGAATTCCATGAGCGAAGCATCCATGCAGACGTTGCCTTGGCACTTTGTCGAGAAGCGCAGCAAGTCTTGCGGCCAGACTTACGAATCATGATCATGTCGGCGACCTTGGACATGCCCTTATTGGCTGACTTATTGAAAGCTCCTGTGGTGATCAGTAAGGGTAGACCCTTTGAGGTAGAGCGATTTTATACAGGAGATATAGATGAGCGCATGATGCCAGAAATGGCTGCACATACCATATCCAAAGCCGTAAAAGCACATCCAGGTGATGTATTGGCTTTTTTTCCTGGCCAAAGAGAAATCCGGAAATGTGAAGAAATATTGAAATCAAAACTGAGCGATTTTGAAATTCATCCTCTTTATGGTCAGCTTCCCATTAACGCACAACGAGCCGCCTTATTTCCAGATAAAAATGGACGCCGAAAAATAGTACTGGCTACCTCCATTGCTGAAACCAGTCTCACTATAGAAGGCATCAAAATTGTCGTTGATACTGGATTTGGTAGAACTTCGCGATTCGATACAAAATCGGGTCTTTCTCGTTTGGAAACTATCGTCATCTCTAAAGATGCAGCTGATCAACGCTCCGGTCGAGCCGGAAGGTTGACTCCGGGTGTTTGCTATAGGATGTGGAGTCTTGCCACGCAGAATCGAATGAAAGCCCATCGAATCCCAGAAATAGAAGCCTCAGATTTAGCCCCATTGGTTTTGGATTTAGCCGCATGGGGCATCACTGATGCACATCAACTCACCTGGCTAACGCCGCCACCCAAAGGAAGCCTTGCCCAAGCCAGTGAACTCTTACATCAGTTAGAGGCGCTGGAGAAGGGTCGCATTACCCCACTGGGAAAGCGCATTCATCAACTGCCCTGTCATCCTCGTATTGCCCATATGCTGTTATTTGCCCAAGCCAACAATACCTTAGCCTTGGCGGCAGATATTGCGGCACTTTTAGAAGAAAGAGATCCCTTAACCCGAGAAGTTGGCATAGATCTCAATCTACGGATTGAGGAGCTTAGAAGGTTTCGATCTCTTAATAATAATGGTCATCGATTTGGACGCATTGACCAAATATCCAAGTCCTACTTACGACTTTTTGATAAGGATCAAAGTGCTGAGCCCATAGATCCTTATGATACCGGTATCCTTATTGCCCAAGCCTACCCTGAGCGTATTGCCTGTGCCCGACCTGGCAACAACGCCCAATTTCAGCTCAGTAATGGTAGGTATGCTATGGCAGGACATAAAGATGATTTGGCGCATGAGCCTTGGCTGGCCGTAGCTCACATGGATGCTCGAGAGGGATTAGGTAAAATATTTCTTGCCGCACCTCTCAACCCCAAAGATTTGGCTCCTCTGGTCAAAGAAAAAGAAATCATCACTTGGGATACTGAACACGGGGGATTAATTGCCACTCAGGAACTTCGAATTGGAAACATCATATTGAAGTCTACCCCATTGCCTGAGCCAGCGGAAACCGATCTCGTGGCTGCCATTAGCGATGCCATCAAAAAAGAAGGTAAACAACTGCTCAACTTTGATGACGACTTTATACAATGGCAAAATCGAATACTAAGTATTCGGAGATGGAGACCCGAACTACTTTGGCCAGACACCTCGACAAACACCCTTTTATTAACCAATAATGAATGGCTCGCCCCATTTCTCATCGGTATCAAAAAACCAGCAGATCTCAAAAAATTAAAGCTGCGTGATCTCCTATCCTATACCCTAAGCAAAACACAACAAGACCTGCTTCAGATACTTGCACCTCCCAGTATCCTTGTACCAAGTGGTGCAACGATCAAGTTGGCCTATCTTCCCTCCGGAGCACCTCCCATTCTAGCGGTAAGATTACAAGAACTTTTTGGATGGGAGAAAGGTCCAACCATCAATGAAGGATTGATAAAAGTAGTATTGCATTTATTATCTCCCGGTTTCAAACCCGTCCAAGTCACTACTGATCTCATGAGTTTTTGGGAACATACTTATTTTGAAGTTCGTAAAGAGCTCAAAAGGCGCTACCCGAAACACAGTTGGCCCGATGACCCTATGTCCGAAACAGCGATAAGAGGTACCCTACCTAGAAAAAAATAATTATTTCTTGTCCTTGGACTTCTTCATCTCTACATGGAGGGCCTTGGCCAGCCTAGGAAACAATTCGAACACCCGTCTCAAGGCGTGTATGTTTCTTGTTTTTAATTGGAAGGGATCGCCGTCTTCATCTTGCCAAGAAATCGTAATGATGGCATTGCGCACCTCTATGGGATGGTGATGAGTGATTTGCTTCACCAACTCATACGAACTTAACAAGGCCTCCTCATAGCTACTCGCCTCCTGTGGAATTCCGTTACTTAATTGGAGGTATTTTATCTTGTTTTGATAAAAAACACGTAAATAATGATACTGATCATCTAGGCTTCTACCGCGCAACTTAATCTTATAATAACCAGATTCAATTTTCATTATGCTAATTTAAATAGTAAATACTAATTTAATTAGCTTTTATCTTTGTATTTTAAAATTTAATGATCATTACCTGAATTCAGTTATCTAATCTCACTGATCCTTATCTCATCAAGACCCAAATACCTCAATGCACCTGAAGCAATTTTGAACGATACTCGCCCTTTTCATCTACCAGCGATACTACATATGAACCCCTTGATAATGAGACCCTCTTGAAAATATAAATAGCCGCCTTCTGATGCTCAATAGGCCGATTTATAATGACTGATCCCCTGAGATCCGTAATTTGAAGTTGGACCACGGGCCTATCTGAAATCACTTTAAATACGTTCCCTTCGCTTACCGGATTGGGATAAATCTTAAAATTCTCGCCCTTTGACAGATTCAGAAGCTCTTCGGAGTTAAACAAAGAAGTCGACAATGCGTAAGCCGCTTCACCTACTTGAGCACCGATCAAACGCCCAGGTAGATCATCCATTGGGGGGTGAATACCTCCATAAATTCTAGACAAACCACATTGATCTGCAGCATCTATATATTTCGCCCATTGTAAGGTTATGTCTTGACTGGGGCCCCTTTCAAACTTTAAAAATTCATCTTTTTTTGCTAAGTAAGCACCCATTCCTCCTGGAAAATAAGGATCCCCCGTAAGTAAGGTTAATACAGTAGCTGCCGCCCTAGAATAAGTCGAATGCCCTGAAATATAACCGGCAAAGGGTGGAGTGACAAATGACAGTCGCTGATAAGGCCACCAATTTTTTGCCAATACCCAACCCACGCCTGCTACATCTTGGGTCACCTCCTGAATTTCATCATGGCCTCTCCAACTATATAATTTAATGGCCCCGATGTTTTCACCATTCAGTCCAACCAATGCATCTCCAGCTTCTACTTGTGCGATCAAGCCTTCAACCAAAGGCACACCATCGACATGATAATTGATTCCTTCAGGTAAAGATGATTGTCCTAAACTAGCCATATATCTTAAAGCTGAAATAGGTCGAATAAAATCATAATAACCCTTGATAGACCAAGCAGCAATGGCTGCATCATGCATGGCACCTCCCAATATAAAATAAGCTTTTGCATCCCACTCCAAAGCCGTCAATGGCGCACCTTCTCCCTCAAATTTTCTATCAAATAAAGGATGATCCATCACGTCATTCATTATTTTAAACCAATGACCTGGTGGTGTTTCTGACTCAGGACCATCTGCCCAAAACTCGGATAAAACACGAGTATAATCACCTCTAGGTACTATTTGCACATCATACGGCTGATCAGTTATAGGGTTTAATACATAGCCCTCACTCCCATCTCCACCATTAAAAAAATCATAGAATGCTTTAACTTCTTCTCTGTTTTTAGGAAAATCAGCTAGGTCTAAATTACCCAATGTATTGGGAGAAATATCTATCAAAATTGAATCCGCTATATCCAAGTGCGAAGACCAGGAGGCTACCAAACTAAAATTCCATTTATAATCAACTGAACCTTGCACATCCCCAGGCACCAACAATGACGGTGCTCCAGGATCATGATAAATAGAATATTCAAATCCATCTCTTTCTGCTATAGAAGGATTTTTTAAGGCAAAAGGGATCACACTTCCCCATTCTGCACCCAGAAAACTGGGTGACCCTACGATCAAATTGCCCGATTGATCTATGAACTGATCAAAACCAAGAGGCTGCCACCTATTAGGATCATTCAAGGAAATGCTACTATCCCGTTGACTCAAGATCAAAGGATCATTGACTGGGCTATAGAATAAGTTTTGATAATCTTGATTCTCATTAGAACCATCCTGAAGCCCATATAATATGATTTGTTCGGCCAGATAATTTCCTAAAGCCGCAGGTCCCTCATTCAAATAATCTTGACTTATCAAATAAATATCATGACCCAATTCCAACATTAAATCATCTGCAAGTTGCTTTACTTCAGTTGCTCCAGGGCTGTACCTAAATCTGTGACTGATCAATCGGTAAGCCACGTAGCTCATTGCCGTCTCTTGGGCTACCTCAATGGCTTCAGACCATGTGTAACCTTCCTCGAAAGAAAAATAATATTGACCTCGTGTTTTGTTTAAAAAATAGGGTTCTGCTTTTGGATCATGTACGGCCCATGCATCGTACATACCTGCAGAAACATGAAACAGATTCCTTGCATGTACAGTAGGCCGGGCATAGTCATTTCGAATGGATGCAAGCAATACCTCGTTCCAAGATCTTGCCACCGAAACGTCCTGCTGCGCCAGAACAATTGCGGGCAGCAATAACAGAAAAAAAATAGATTTGAATTTAGAGCACATTACAGCACTCAAAATTACAAATTCCTACAAGGATTATAAAATTTAAGCCGGTTTAATCAACTCAAAAAATACTTAATGATAAACAAATGGGAGTATTGGTCAATTTAACTCAATAATCATAGCAGATAAAGGATCCAATTGAAGCGCTCTTGAAAAATCTACTATTTGATTTGAAATAATATCTACGCCTTGATCATCCGCTTGGATCATCTCGCCAAACCTAGAAAACTCTAGACCTTTGGCCGTTTTATTTTTGTTCAAAATAATCATGACCTTATCTTTTTCCGTAAATCTGAAAAATACATAAACTCCTTCTTTTGGATTATAATGCATCAATTCACCTTTATGAACCGCCTCGCTCCCTTTTCTCCAATTCAATATTTTCTTCATATACTGTTGGGCCTCCAACTGCTGAGCCGTCAAGCCAGCACCCGTGAATCCATTGACCTGATCTCCTTCCCAGCCTCCTGGGAAATCTGATCGAATCAATCCATGATCTTCACTTCCTGGATTACTCATTAAAATTTCTGTCCCATAATAAAACTGTGGAATACCCCTGATGGTAGCATAATAGGCAATCCCTAATTTAAACAAATCAAAATTTTCATTGACTTGTGTGAAAAATCGACTCATATCGTGATTATCTGGAAATACAACCAGATTGTCTGGATCTGGGTATATGAAATCCAAAGCCAGCATGGCATAGGCCTCTCTCCACATATTTCTCTCTTCATTTTCGTTTAAAGATTTGATGAAGGCTGCTTGCAAAGGAAAGTCCATGACACTAGGTAGGCAGGAAACATGACCCGTAGCATTTTCCTTACCTTTTTGCCAATGAGCGACAATAGCGGGCTGCGTATTCCACTCTTCCCCCACTACATTAAAGTTAGGATACTCATTCAATACACCACAAGACCATTCTTGTAAGTAGTCCATATCGGGATAGGGATACGTATCCATCCTGATACCCATCAAATCAGCATATTCAATCCACCAAATGGCATTTTGGAGTAAATAAGTAGCCATGTATTGATTCCGCTGATTTAAATCCGGCATAGTAGGAACAAACCATCCATCCACAAATTCTTTCAAATCAATATTAGATTTATGGGGGTCTTGTACAACGGGTTTGGTATGTGTTGTAATATGATAAGCTCCGTTTTTAAACTCTTCTTGATAATTTACCCAATCATCCATAGGAAAATCCTTCATCCACCAATGTTGCAAACCCGAATGATTGATGATCATATCCATGATGATTCCCACACCTTTCTCCTTTGCTTGCTGGGAAAATGCCCTAAATTCTTCATTGTCTCCATAACGTAGATCTACCTTATAAAAATCAGTAGTTGAATAGCCATGATAAGAATAATGTGCCATATTATTTTCCAAAATTGGATTGAGCCAAATTGCCGTAAATCCCATTTCATCAATATAGTCCAGATGATCCACCATTCCCTTGACATCTCCACCATGACGTCCACCCTTGAGGCCACGATTTAATTTTTCTTTTAATTTAGGCATTTCATCATTGGATGGATTGCCGTTGGCAAAGCGATCGGGGGTAATGAGATACAATACGTCGCTTGAATTAAATCCTTGTCGAAGGGCTGAATTTTCTCTTCTCCCCCTTAATTCATAAGTATAGGATTGCACGATCTTTTTACCTCTCCTAAATTCAATTTCAAAAGCACCCGGTACTACATCCTCAGTCAATTGAAGGTCTATGAATAAATAGTTTGAATTCTTAACCCTAGTGGTTTTAGTTAAAGACACGCCTGGATAATCAATTTGTGGACTTGACTCCGCAATATTTGTCCCGTAAATCATCAACTGAAGATGTTGATTGGTCATCCCTGCCCACCAAAAAGGAGGTTCAACCTTACTCAGATCTTGAGCACTGCTCATTACGGTAGATAAAGCAAAAACAATAAGAAGCAAAATACTTCGTAAATAAGTCATATAAATAAATTGGATAATTTAGAATAATAGTTAGGGATTCAAACCCTTAATCATTTAAATTTAGAATAAATTAATGCATTTATAATCCTATTTTTTCAAATTTATTATCGTAATCGATTGCATTATTATACATTTCGGGATGGACTGGTTAAAAGGTTGTTTTTTGATAGAAATCAGTTCTTTTAAATTTCTCCAGTATTACATATGTTTGATATCTCTTATTTTTTTGGAGTTATATTTTTAAAATAGTATATTAAGTGTCAAATGTCTAAACCATGTGGCAATAAATCTTAATGAAACAAGCCGTAACCTTAAAAGATTTAGCTCGAGAATTGAACATTGCGACCAGTACGGTTTCACGCGCCCTTAAAGGCAATCCTGAAATCAGTGCCGTAACCACAGCTCGCGTACAAAAATTAGCGAAAGAACTTAATTATGAACCCAATGCCCTAGCCCTAAGTTTAAGACACAGCAAGACCAACACGATTGGCGTGATTTTACCAGAGCTGGTGCATTTTTTCTTTTCCACAGTCATCAGTGGCATCGAAGACATAGCTTATTCCAATGGTTATAATATTATCATTTGCCAATCCAATGAAAATATTGATCGTGAAATACTCGATACCAAAGCACTATTCAATCACAGGGTCGATGGTATCTTGGCCTGTGTGTCTAGAAACACCTCTGTCTACGATCATTTTATCGCGATTCAAGACAAAGGTATACCTATTGTGTTTTTTGATCGTGATGTACCTATTGATGCCAGTAAAATCCTTTCAAACGATTTTGAAGGTGGCTACAATGCAACCAAACATTTAATTGAATCTGGAAAAATAAATTTAATCCATCTCTCGGGTCCAGAAGGACTGATGTTGAGCGAGCAGCGTACACGTGGTTTTATTCAAGCTCATCAGGATTTAGGTATTCCTTTTAATAAAGAAAAAATATTACGCTGTGGTGATGGAGATGCTCAAGAGAACTACAAAATCATCCAAAATACCCTGAAAAAAGGCATGAAATTTGACGGAATATTTGCTGTCAATGACATCGCTGCGGTAGGGGCTTTACAAGCTCTACAAGCAGCCCATATATCCGTACCCCAAGAGGTGGCCATCGTCGGTTATTCTGATTGGCAATTTTCTTCTTTTATCTCACCTAGACTGACCACTATTAGGCAAAATGGAAATGAAATGGGGAGAAAAGCTACCGAGTTATTATTGGAAGAAATTCATTCTAAAGATATATTTATAGAGCCGAAGTGTATTACTCTACCCACCAAAATAATCTTGAGAGAAACGACCTTAAATAAATAAGAAAATAATAATGAGCACCACCATTGTTTTTAAACAATGAAACCTTTCAACAACTAAAAAAAATCCTCGGACAAATAATGCTTTCTATCTTCGTGAATATATATTTTCGCTTACTCATAATTGGATTTTTTTTTGGCTCTTGTACCCCTAGGGTTATACAATATCAAAATGTAAAGGCAGATTTCGCCAATTACCAAAGTTTCTTTGTTTTGAATTCTAAATCTGATCATCTCAGTGCTATTGAATCAGATGAGGTAAATAACCGCATTGAACCCTTTATTATTGATGAAATGAGCCGAAGAGGCTACGTAATAGATGCAAACAATCCCGATGTAATCCTAAGATTTGAAATTATCTATGGTTCTGAAAAATCCAATAATACAAACCAAGGGAATTTTAATATGATATATTACCCCAAAATCAATAATGAAATTGTAGGAGCCATACTGATTGAATTAGTAGATAACAATACCAAAAAGTTGATATGGCAATCAAGTATCGATGCCAATCAGACGATGAAAAAAAGAAAAGAAAAAGACCCATTGAAAAAAATAGTAATCCATCTTTTTAATACCTATTTATACCGAGCAGGTAATCCAATTCCAGACGAGCAATTAAAAATCAAATGACCGACTACGGATTTTTATCTTTAATTCCACCCATTCTAGCCATATTTTTGGCGATAAGAACCAAGCAAGTAATTTTTTCCCTTCTACTGGGTATTACCATTGGCTGGATCATCATCAGTGAAGGCAATCTTTTTTTTGGACTTATTGCTACAATTGAAGCCATCATTGATGTCTTTCGCAGTCAAGGGAATACGCGTACCGTCGTATTTACGCTTTTGATTGGGGCCTTGATTCAATTGATCAAATTCTCAGGGGGCGTAGATGGATTTATCGGCCTCATTCAAAACAAGCTAGAACAAACTAAAAACCCCAAAAGGAATATTCAACTGGCTGCAGGTCTTACTGGATTTCTAATATTTATTGAATCAAATATTTCAATTTTAGCGGTGGGTACGGCATTCAAACCCCTTTTCGATAAATATAATTTGGCCAAAGAAAAATTGGCCTATTTGGCGGATAGTAGTTCGGCGCCGGCATGTATCTTATTTCCACTCAATGCGTGGGGTGCCTATATCATGGGCTTACTAATGGCTTATGAACATTTAGATCCATTCAAGATGCTTGTGTATTCTATTCCTTTCAACTTTTATCCTATTCTTACCTTATTCTTCTTATTCTATTTGGCGTATACAGGAAAATCCTATGGCCCCATGCGAGCATTTGAACAACATATCAAAGAGGACATAAAGGAAGAAAAAGCTGTTATTCCATCGGGCAATCCCCATTTAATGATTTGGCCACTAGCTGCAATGGTTCTTTCCATGCCTTTCTTTTTGGTTTACACAGGTTGGAAAGATCCTTTTACAGGTGACTTGAGTGCTGCTATCTGGAGCAGTATTGGCAATGGCTCAGGAAGCAGTGCGGTTACTTATGCTATCGTATTTGCTTTGTTTACAGCGGCGCTTTTGATGGGAGTACAAAAAAAAATCACACTAGCAAACTTTTTTAGTGAATCCATAAAAGGCATGAATGACATGCTAGTTATGGCAATCTTAATGGTGCTGGCCTTTGCCTTAGGAGCCTTATGTAAAGAATTGGGAACAGGAATCTATGTCGCTCAAGTCACCTCCTACTGGCTTTCACCAGGTATGGCTCCCTTTGTTCTTTTCATCACAAGTTGTTTCGTTGCCTTTTCAACAGGTACCTCTTGGGGTACTTTTGCCATCATGATCAGCATCGTCGTGCCTTTAATTGAAACCATGGGATTGCATCCCTATTTAAGCTTAGCCGCAGTTTTAGGTGGAGGTGTTTTTGGAGACCATTGTTCTCCTATATCTGATACGACGCTCATAGCTTCGGTAGCTACGAAAAGCAATCATATTGATCACATCAAAACACAATTGCCCTATGCTCTCTTCACAGGGGGCTTAGCAGGGCTTTTATACCTTATTGCAGGCTTTTTATTCACTTAAAATCGTCACTAAAAATACTTGGGACTACTTCACGCAAATTGTATTGACTTGCCATGACTTCTCCATAAGCACCTGCCGAACGAATGGCAAGCATATCCCCCCTTTTAGTTTCTGGCAATGAAAGGTCCCTCGCAAAAGCATCTGACGTTTCACATATGGGTCCAACAACATCATAAACAACCGACCCTTCTTGTGAAGAGAGATTTTCAATAAAATGAAAGGAGCGATATAAGGCCGGTCTGATCAATTCAGTCATACCTGCATCAAGAACCATAAAACTGGTCCGCTCAGCCGGTTTAATATACAAGACACGAGCAATCAAAGAGCCACATTGAGCGACCAAAGATCTACCCAATTCAAAATGCAAGGTTTGATTTGGCAAGAGGGCTAAATTCTTCTTAAAACAGTCAAAGTACCCCTTAAAATCAGCAATGGAATTTGCCTCAGGCTGATCATAATCGATGCCTAAACCCCCTCCAACATTGATATGAGGCAGTTCAAATGAATGATCAAGTAACAAACGTTGGACCTCATTGCACCGATCTACAAGTTCTTTAAATCTTGAAAGATCCATTATTTGAGAACCTATATGAAAATGAATGCCTATAAATTCGGTATGTTCCAAAGATTTTATCAAAGGAATGGCTAAGTTGAGCTCTTCTAAAGTGATTCCGAATTTGTTGTCACGCTTGCCTGTCGTAATGTACTCATGGGTATTTGCATCCACATTTGGATTAATTCTCAAAGCATATCGAGTTTTTTTACCCGAAACGCCAGATAACTGATCCAATACTTTCAACTCTTGCAATGATTCAACATTAAAAGCGAAAATATCGTGTTCTAATCCTAATTTAATTTCTTTGTCTGTCTTACCCACTCCAGCAAATAAGATATTTCTAGGATCAAAACCCATCTCAACCGCTCTATTGACCTCATTTCCACTCACACAATCAGCCCCCAACCCAAACTTCAGCACTTCCTTAAGAATACGTCGATTAGAATTTGCCTTGAAAGCATAATGAATCTGGTAGGGTCCATTGCCTAAACCTTTCTGAGCCGTTTTGATGGTCTTTTGAAGGAGGTCTGTATCATAATAATAAAATGGCGTTTCAATAGATCGAAAATGATCTGAATTAGTATAAATTGACATTAGCTGCAATATTTTTTCTTAGCAATAGATGAACCCTCGACATTGAGACGTTCTGCATGACTAAAATCTTCACAGGCCGATTCAACCTTCCTCAAAGAGATTTTTAAAGCTCCACGATAATAAAAGGCATCCCCGTAATCAGGATTTAACTTAATGGCATTTCCATAAGACTTGAGTGCATCGTCGAAATAACCCATTTGATGTGCTCCTTTGGCAAGCCAGAAATGAGATTGTGCAAAATCAGGGCCCCACTTGACGGCTTTTTGAGCTGCCAATACAGCTTGCTCAAAATCTCCTGACTCATATTTGACCTTAGCTATACTGGTTTGTGCTTTAATGTTTTTCTTGTCTAATTCTAGTATTTTTTGAAAATCATTCAAGGCATTTTCATATTTGCCTATTTCCTCAAAACTCCTACCCCTATTATATAGTAGAGCTACAGTAGGTCCGTGTCCAGACAAATAATTAGAATAAGAAACAATCGCCTCATCATAGGCCCCTTGCTCAAAATAATCATCTGCAACTTGTGTGTGCCCTGCACAACTCCAAACGGCGAATATCAGAAAAAAATTAAAATATTTCATATCTTAAGTCTCACTTGTTAAATATTAAAGATTACTCATAATCTTTACTAAATTTAATGTTTTTATAATCTATTATGGTGCAAGTGGCATGTCCAAAAAACATTTGTGCTTCGATCTTAAGCGGCAGCTGATCTTTGTCTGCAGAAATCCAAGCGGTAATCGGGGACTCTCCCCTAAAAATATCATTGTCAGGCAAAATGGGCTGCACTTGATGTGCCATTCGTTTGCCAACCTTAGATTTTAGTAGTTTCTTACCCTTATAAATCAAACCGAAATCATAAAAGATCTCATCATAAAAGGCTTTGAACTTTATGGTATCACCTGACCTTAATTTATTGAAATCTATATTTCTCAACTTCAAGTAGCCACTCATCAAATCATTCATATCCCCCTCATAACCAAAATACAGAGTAGATTTTTTCTTTTCTTTTCTAACCTTATCTACCTTAATTCGATGTGCCTTTTTATCAAAATAAACTTCATCTCGACGAGTATACCTCCCCTCCTCTATGTCTGAATAAGATGCCAAAGGCAGTAAATCTGACTTTTCTATGAAAGCCCCCCAAGTATCATCCACTCGGGTAAATAAACTCAGAAAACCCGCCGTTTGGCCTGATACCTCTACCTGATAACAGTCCTCATCATAAACCATCGTATCTAACACTTGTAGTGAAGCGAATCCTACTGTAAACCAACCATAATTCAAATTGAATTTTAATTGCTCTCCTGAGATAAAATTATGTTCAGATGACAATTTTTGAATTGCTGTCTGGGCGATACTATAAGTACCCATGAGTCCAAACAAAAGAATAATATGAATTCTAATCAACCTAAATAAATATTAACATCCCAATCAAAAGCCTATATCTCCTTCAAAGCTAAGTTAAACAGCAACGTTATTTTCTCTCAAGGCTGCGTTTAACGATGTTTTCTTGTCTGTACTTGCCTTTCTTTGTCCAATGATCATGGCGCAAGGTACATTAAATTCGCCTGCAGAGAATTGTTTTGTATAAGACCCCGGTATTACCACAGACCGCTCAGGTACATAGCCCTTGTGCTCCACAGGCTCACTCCCCGTCACATCGATGATCTTAGAGCTGGCAGTCAAAACCACATTGGCGCCAAGTACTGCCTCTTTACCTACCTTAATTCCTTCAACTACAATGCATCTAGAGCCAATAAAAGCATCATCTTCAATGATAACAGGAGCCGCTTGCACAGGCTCTAAGACCCCTCCAATACCTACCCCTCCACTCAAGTGAACATTCTTACCTATTTGGGCGCAACTTCCTACTGTCGCCCAGGTATCTACCATGGTACCCTCATCTACATAGGCACCAATATTGACGTAAGAAGGCATTAAAATACAACCTTTACTAATGAATGATCCATATCTAGCTACTGCATGCGGCACGACACGTACTCCCAATAAATCATATCCCGATTTTAATTTTATTTTATCGTGAAATTGAAAGGGTCCCACTTCGATAAGTTGCATTTTCATTAAAGGAAAATACAAGATCACGGCTTTCTTGAGCCACTCATTTACTTGCCATCCGCCATTTACGGGCTCCGCAATTCTTCTGCGTCCGATATCAAGATCATCCACCACCGTTTTGATGGCAAGAATAACTTCTTTTTTGACAAGCATCGACCTATCGACCCAAGCGTTTTTTATTAGTTTCTCTAAATCCATAAACAGCAATATTATTATTTTAACTTCTACATTTCACCATCTTTCATCTTAACCTTTAAAAAGTTAAAATAATTCTGTCACGAATCTAATCACCCTTTTTATTTAAGCAATGATTATATGAAACAATATAGATTAAATGTATGAAATTAATCATTAATGAAATTCATTTATTCAGTATTTTGAAAAAATAATGTAATCAAAACAAATTCAAAAATTCCTACTAAAATAGGAGCCTTATTAAATAAGTCATGCTTTTTTTACGCGCCTTAAACCTATGAAATGATATTCTTTCACGACTAGATTTAATATCATTACCAGAATTATATCCATTCTTACACGCTTAAAATATTTTAATAAATATCATCTTTTACATTAAATTAATGTACTCATATCATTGAAATATAAGTTATTATAATTTTTAAATAAGTATATCTAAATTAATTTTTAGATTAGTCTAAAAATTTAATTAGCTTTGACTTATGAAAAAGTCTCTTAGTCTTACTGAAGAAAATTACATTAAGGCTATTTTTCAAATAGGAACTACTCCGGAGTCCAATGTCTCTACCAATGCTTTGGCTGATAATTTACAAACAAAGCCTGCCACTGTAAGTGACATGATCAAAAAGCTTTCTCATAAAAAATTAATTTTTTATGAGAAATATAAGGGGGTTACTTTATCTGCATCAGGCTCAAAAGAGGCCTTAAAAATTATAAGAAAGCATAGATTGTGGGAAGTATTTTTGGTGAATCATTTAAATTTTAAATGGGATCAAGTGCACGAAATTGCGGAACAATTGGAACACATAAAGTCTTCCGAATTGGTCAATCGATTGGATGACTTTCTTGGAAATCCAACCATCGATCCACACGGAGATCCTATACCTGATGCAAACGGTCAAGTTCAACTAGGTCCTTCGAAGTTATTATCCGAAATGACCTCTCATGAAAATGGAATCATAGTAGGTGTGAAAAATGAAGATCCCCTCCTCTTGCAGCATCTAGATAAAATAAATGTCCGACTAGGGTTACACATTGAAGTAACAGAGGTCAATGATTTTGATCAATCCATACAGGTTAAATTGGCAGATTTAGGTACGATGTTTCTTTCCGAAAAAATTACTTCTCAAATATTAATTGCAAAAAATTTATGACCCTGCATTTAAATTTAGAAAAATTATTTGCTTCCCTACCTACCCTGTTTAATAAAGGTTATGTATTCTTATTTTTTACTGCTCTTTTAATTGTGTTTTTTATCCTCAAAAAATATCAGTATTTGCTGCGGTCGCTGCTTCCTTTTAAATATATCGAAAAATCTATCACTGAAGATCTACTCAAACAGCTCTATCATATAACGTCGGGTCAAAAGATCACGGACTTTAGGATGCTTTCAAGAGCCTTAAAAATACCAGAACGAAAAATATTAAAAGTCTTTGAATCAATGACTCAAAACGGACTGATCTATATATCTGACGGCCATATTACGCTGACCAAAACTGGGAAAAACTATGCTCTAAGCATCATCAGAATTCATCGATTATGGGAAAAATATCTTTCAGAGAAAACTGGTTTTGATAAATCCCTATGGCATGACTTGGCAGAAGCTAAAGAGCATCAATTATCAAAGGAAGAAACTGAGGCACTTTATGAAGAACTCGGGAGGCCTCGATTTGATCCACATGGTGATCCTATTCCCACTGCTTTAGGCGAAATGATTTCGGAGATGGGTACCTCGATTGTAGGCATTCCCAAAGGAACCGTTGCAAAAATCATACACATTGAAGATGAGCCTAAATCAATTTATCGCAAGATTATCAAAGAAAAATTGCATGTCGGTGCACATGTTAAAATACTCACCTCTGACGATCATCATATCATTTTTGAGTCTGAAGGACACTCCATTCAATTGTCTACTATCGTAGCTAGCAATATTCAAGTAGTGCTTTTAAACTCACAAGAGGCGTACGAAGAAGGCAAAGTGCGTCTTTCTAGTTTGATCGAAGGGGAACATGCAACGATTTTAGGTATTTCTAGCGAATGTAGGGGTGCCAACCGGCGCAGGTTACTTGACCTAGGATTCATCAAAGGTACTTTGCTTACTATAGAGTATATGGGGCCTAACCAAAACCCAAGAGCTTATCGACTCCGAAATACTTTAATTGCCTTGAGAAATGATCAAGCTGATTTCATCCTGATTGAAAAAACCCAATATGACAGAACTCGAATCTTGTGATTCATGTGCGCTAAATAATTCAGCACAACTACTAAAGCTGGGCATTAATGTAGAGAATGCTGACTACGTCATTGCCTTGGCTGGTAACCCCAATACAGGTAAAAGCACGGTCTTCAATGCCCTTACTGGACTCAAGCAGCACACGGGCAACTGGCCTGGAAAAACTGTTACCCGCGCAGAAGGAGGCTACCGCTTTAAAGATCACAAAATGAAGCTGATTGATCTACCAGGAACCTATTCTTTGTTATCTACCTCCCAAGATGAAGAAATTGCAAGAAATTTTATCCTTTTTGGCAAGCCGGATGTCACCATCATTATAGTCGATGCTGCTAGAATAGAAAGGAATCTCAATTTAGTTTTACAAATACTCGAAATCACAGATCGCGCCGTGCTTTGCCTCAATCTTATGGATGAAGCGCTCAGACATCATATTGATATCGATGAACGGACCTTAGGCAAAGAACTGGGTATTCCCGTCGTTAAATGCAGTGCCATTAAGAAGCAAGGTATCTCTGAATTGATCAGCACTGTACATCAAGTGGCTATGCGGCAAATCATCTGTAAACCTTACCGCATCAAAGGGCTCTCAAAACCTGCCCAAAAAATGGTCGACAAATTAGATAAAAAAATAAGAAAAAACTATCCCGGACTACCCAACAGCAGATGGATTGCCATGCGACTCTTAGATGCAGATGCAGATATTATTAAAGCACTTAAAAATGGCGATTTTATAAATCATTAGCATGGAAAACAAAGATATACAAGACCTCTTGGATCTGGCCTCTGAGCTCAGATGGGAAGTTGGGGAAAACTTTCATGATACTTTGGTCGAAGGTATTTATGCTGATGCTGCTCACATTGCCCAAAAGACAGAAATTAAGATAGGAGAACCCAATCCTTATAATTTTGAAAGAAAATTAGATCAAGTACTTACCAGTAAAAAATACGGCTTCCCCATAATGATTCTAATCCTTTCGATCATTTTATGGCTGACGATTCAAGGAGCAAATTATCCATCTGGCTTATTGGCGAGCTTCTTTTTAGAGTTTCTTCATCCCATACTCAAGACAGGAGCTTCCCAAGTAGGTCTTCCTTGGTGGTTAGATGGTTTTCTCATCGACGGAGTCTACTTGGCCTTGGGTTGGGTCATCTCGGTGATGCTTCCCCCTATGGCCATCTTCTTCCCCATGTTTACCTTGCTCGAAGATTTTGGTTATTTGCCCAGAGTGGCTTTCAATCTCGATTCATTATTCAAAAAGTCTGGTGCACATGGTAAACAAGCTCTCACCATGAGTATGGGATGGGGTTGTAATGCTGCAGGCGTAGTCGCGACTCGTATCATTGACAGCCCAAGAGAACGGCTCATTGCCATTATTACTAATAACTTTTCACTCTGCAATGGCCGATGGCCCACCCAAATATTGATCGCTACTATTTTTATCGGCGCCTTGGTACCCGATAGTTTTTCAACTATTCTGGCCAGTATAGCCGTCATTAATATCGCTCTTTTAGGTATCGGATTTACTTTTTTATCCTCATGGATGTTGTCAAAAACCTTATTAAAAGGAGAAGTCTCCACTTTTGCCTTAGAATTACCTCCTTACCGTCCTCCTAATCTCTGGACTACCCTTTATACTTCATTGATTGATCGAACTTTAATCGTATTATGGCGGGCTATGGTCTTTGCGGCGCCTGCAGGTGCCATCATCTGGTTGATTTCCAATATTTATGTGGATAATTTAAGCTTGGCTAACATTACCATTGATTGGATGGATGGTTTTGGGCTATTTTTTGGCTTGAATGGAGTCATCTTATTGGCCTATGTGGTAGCCATTCCTGCCAATGAAATTGTCATTCCCACTATTTTGATGCTTACCGTTGCCCACCTAAATCTCATGGGTGCAGGCGATGGCGTCATGTTTGAGCTAGAATCGACAACAGAAACGGCTGCCTTGCTCCACGCGGGAGGTTGGACCCTGCTCACAGGTATTAATTTAATGCTCTTTAGTCTGCTCCATAATCCATGCAGTACGACTATTTATACTATATACCAGGAAACTAAAAGCTGGAAATGGACCGCATTTGCAAGTATTATGCCGGTGATTTTAGGCTTTTTGGTCACCTTTTTGGTTACACAAATTTGGCAATTATTCCATTGAATGATAGTCTTGCAAATAAAAAAGTGCCTTTCCCCAATGCTCAAAATAAAAAACGAGGATGGCTAACTTGCCTTGACATTGAGCATAAAATCCTTTATATCACCTACCTTGCACCGATAACATGAATACACATAAAGATACCATTGTTGCTTTGGCCACCGCCCCGGGTATCGGTGCGATCGGTATTATTAGAATTTCTGGGGCTGCTGCTTTTCCTATCGTCAACACATTATTTCCAAGTAAGGACCTAAATATTCAAAAAACACATACCATACATTACGGGCATTTATTGAAAAATAATCAAATTCTTGATGAAGTAGTAGTCTCCTTGTTCAAAGGCCCCCAATCTTATACAAAGGAAGACGTCATTGAAATCTCATGTCATGGATCCCCTTACTTGCTCCAAAGAGTAATTGAAGCCCTTATCGATGGAGGTGCTCGATTAGCCAAACCTGGTGAATTTACCCAAAGGGCCTTCCTCAACGGGCGATTTGATTTGGCTCAGGCGGAGGCGGTCGCAGATCTGATCGCTTCAGAAAATGAAACCGCACATCAGGCAGCGATCAATCAAATGCGGGGAGGATTTTCCGACGAAATCAAAAAATTAAGAGAAGAATTGATCCATTTTGCATCTATGATCGAACTAGAACTTGATTTTGGTGAAGAAGATGTAGAATTTGCCAATCGTGAAGAGCTCAAATCATTAGTTGGGAAAATTCAAGAAGTAATCCAAGGATTGATCGAAAGCTTCAGCTTGGGAAACGTCATCAAAAAAGGCATACCCACGGTGATCGCCGGTAAACCTAATTCAGGCAAATCTACCCTACTCAATGCCTTGCTTAATGAAGAAAAAGCCATCGTCTCGAATATCCCAGGTACGACCCGAGATTTTATTGAAGATGAAATTATTTTGGCAGGCATCCCCTTTCGATTTGTAGATACGGCAGGTATCCGGGCTACGGAAGATCAAGTAGAGGCCATAGGTGTCGCTCGGACACATACCAAAATGCGGGAAGCTTCTATCCTGCTCTATATAGTTGACCTTCAAAATGACAACTTATCTGCTTATCAGGAACAATTGTCCTCCTTAGAGAATCAGGAAGTACCTTTTATCATCGTAGGTAATAAGCTAGATCAAGCAGACCAAAATTTAAAAACACATGTCCAAGCTCATGATCGGGCAGTCTTGATTTCTGCCGCTTCTAAAACCAATCTCGAGGGATTGAAAAGCAAACTGATTAATCTCCTAGATCTGGCCCACTTTAAAAATAGTAATACCATCGTGACCAATGTGCGTCATTATGAGGGATTGATGCAAACGAAAATAGCCCTTCAAAAAGTATTGCAAGGTATCGCCGATGACATTACCCATGATTTTCTGGCAGCCGACATTCGACAATCATTACATGCCTTAGGAGAAATCACTGGCGAAATTACCACAGATGATTTACTCGATAATATATTTACTAAATTCTGTATCGGGAAGTAA
>DBBU01000034.1:4534-8185 GCA_002292365.1 Flammeovirgaceae bacterium UBA976 | reverse complement strand
GACGGCACCAAAACTAAAGATGATGACTTTTCGCTGATTGCCATAATGTCCATCTATCCCCTTCAGTTGTAAGGCATGAATGACCGCACAATAACCAGCCATTTCATTATTTTTATAAAAGGTATGCCTTCCAATCTTTTTATTGGGACTCCAAACAAACATATCCTCAAATGCGATGAGAGTGAGCTTTCGATCAATGGCAGCTTGTGTGACGTATATTTGCTGGGCGCAATGGTGATAACCCCAGAGTATTCCCCCTTCTTTCAATTCATTGAAATCTGATAATATAGGTTTGGCTATAATCGCCGTTCCTATATCTGATAATATCTCTGACCTTGTAGCCATTCCTCCCGTTTGCTTTGCGATTTCATCATCTCCAATATGGAAGGGTTTGCCATATCCTTTTTCAAAAATGAGCTTTTTGCGGATATGCCCAGGAAGTCTAAGTAAATGCTCAGGGTGAATAGGTACGCGTTTTTCATCTTCTTTTTTGGAAGTTCCAATAATACCTATCTTTAATAAATCCATATGATTTCCTTTTTAGTTAAAGCCAAACATCGCTAATGAAATGAGCGTGGCTCTGTGATCAGTTTTTTATAAATAGAAGGCAGACTAGGGATCAGGCATTAAATTGAACTCTAGTGTATCAATAATCAGGAAGGCTAAATGAAAAGAGACCTTTAGTTCACTGTAAAATCGTGCAGTGTAAGATTAATATCAACAGATAATTAATAATCTGTAAGATACAGAAATAATGACACCTTTGAGGAATAACGAGAGGAACCTCGGATTATCCTTTGATATTGAATCGAAGCATAGTGAGCAAATGATAGGGAAAGCTGCGGCTCACTAGAGTTATTTAGGGATGACTGAGGTGTATTTAAATGAGGCTGTTCTTAAGATACCTTATTTGGGAGGGGATATTTATTTTTGGGAGTTAATACATTAAAGTTGAAATTCATAGATCCTAAAAACAGATTTATGCTTTAGCTCAAATTAAGTGTTTTTAGGATCATATTAATGCTTATCTAATGACTGCTATTTAGATTAAAATTAAATGAGATTCCATATTAAAAGTAGTTGTGAGTTATTGTGAAAGCAAGTAGATATAAAAATGAGTATTTGTGTAGTCATATTAATGCTTGCGAATCTCAAAAAAGATTATTATTGTCTGAATGTTGATCTAAAAACCATAAATGCACACTTTTCTATAGAAAAATCGTTTGACATAAATTAGACAATTAAATATATGAATAAGATGAAATACAGCCCTAAACTTATCACTGCATTATGGCTGCTCCTGCTAGGGAGCTGTACCCAGTTGCCTGAAAAAAATCAAAAAACGGCGGGGGAATGGAAAATAGATTTTTTGGATGATTTTGAACGTTTTAACCCTGATAACTGGCAGGATCAACGCATTTGGGTAAATAATGAAACGCATTGTTATGTACCCAATAATGAATTTGATACCAGAGAAGTAAGTAATGGAACCTTAAAAATTAAAGTGATTAACCTCGGAGAGAAACGTCCTTGTGATAATATAGACAAACACGGTAACCAACATCCCAATACCGAGTATGTGGCTGGGCGAATAGCATCAAAAAATCTAAAAGAATTTGTAAAAGGCAAATGGACAGCCAGATTAAAATTGGCGAGTAATGGTGAGCCCAGCATGTTTCCCGCTTGGTGGATACTCGGAGCACAAAATAATGAATCACCTATTCAGCAGTCAGATGAGATTATTTGTTGGCCATTAACGGGATCTGGAGAAATTGATATTTTTGAACATCATGGAGATCATCAAAAGAACGAATTTACCACTGGAGCCATTAAAAGTTTAGGGGAGTGCGACCAAGGGGATTGGTGGAGTCATCGTAAAGGAGTGGAGGCAACGCTAAACGAATTTCATGAATACTCCGTTGAATGGCAAGGGAGTGACTTGGTTTATCGGCTTGATGGCATTGAAGTTTATCGTAATATTGGAGAGGGAGATAAATATCCAGAAGCCATGTTCGCCATATTAAACTTTGCAAAAATTACCGACCAGCCTATGACAGGCATTTGGGTGATGGAAGTGGATTGGGTAAAACACGAAAGAAGAAGTTGAGTTTTGGTGCTGCTGACTGACGCATATTGAGCAGTATTTTAAGGATCAATAAAATGCCCTTTATGAACAGAAAAATAGGTCTTAAGGCCGATATAACTTAACAATACCCACGAACTAATATTTAATGGTTGCGAGGTATAATCTGATATCAGTCATTAAACGCAATTAATCAATATGGGTAGAATCATCTCACTACGCTATTTACGTGATAAAAGGTGTTTGATGGAGGCAGACTTGAAATAAAAGTGGGTAATAACTTTGATTTACTCTTATTGAAATCCAAATAATAGCTTGTATATGAAACGTAGAAAACATATTTGGGAGATATCAATGAAGAAATGATCAGATACTTGACCCTCTCAAATAATGAATAAATAGGCCTCATTTTACTTCCGAAATGCAATGAGGTATTAAATATAAAAAATCACATTTGTTAAGCAGATTTTTAATTTCAAACAAATTTGCTTAGAGTTAGCTCATTAGTTTAGAGCGAGTAATCTGAGATTTTTTTATTACCTTAATTCAAAATAAAGCTTAATGAGATCCAAATAATTAGATTTTATAAATTTTCTTTCTTGAAGATGAAGACTTATTTTGAGTCTTATGAAATTATATAATATTAAACATATGAGTAAGGGAGGAGTTAAAGATGTTTTAGATCCAAATGATGTTAGCGCCTATGGCTTTTACAAGTTACGAGGCATTAAGAAAGTGTTATTAGAGCTCACTCAAATACTCCCTAAAAATATTATCAGTTTTAAAAGAGCACTCCTATTACGAAAAATTACCTTGTGAAATAAGGTTAAAATTATTGATCAAACTCAATTTGACTTAAAGCTCAGATTGTTTCCAATGGATAATTTAGGTGACCGGTTTTTGCTGTTTCTTCCGAAATTTTTCGAATATGATGAATTCCAGCTGATGTCACAGTGTTTAAAAGAGGATAGTATTTTCATTGATATTGGAGGAAACATGGGCATTTACAGTCTTATATCGGCGAAATACATCAATAAAACGGGTAGGATTTTGTCATTTGAGCCTAATCCTAAGATGATTTAATGTTTTAGATTTAACATTAAAATTAATGAGTTTGATCAATTGATTGAGCTGAATGAAATCGGAATTGCTGATAAAGAAATGACTTTTAGTTTAGCATTATCAAAGAAGAATTTGGGAGGCGAAAGTATTGTAAAAAATTTCGGCGAGGGCAATGTAATGGTGAAGTGCAGACCTTTACTAATCATATTAAAAGAAAATGAGATTACCAAAATTGATTTACTCAAAATTGATATTGAAGAAGCAGAGCCCCTTGCTTTAAATTCTTTTTTTCAAAACGCCCCAAGAGCATTATTTCCTAAAATAATCTTTATTGAGTCTGAAGATAATATTGACCTTATCAAACTTGGATAGAAGTTCATTAAGAGAACAAGAGCCCAAAATTCCATTTATGTTTTAGATTAAAAAAACTAGGTTCAATTTTTTTAAGAGAATAGATATGAAAAAGTGGGAGTCTTTTTATTTATGCCTTATGGCCAAAGAAAAGT
>DBBU01000034.1:0-4499 GCA_002292365.1 Flammeovirgaceae bacterium UBA976 | reverse complement strand
GTAGGCAAGTAGAGAGGCTTACTGAGAATAGATATTCCATAGGATACTAACAGAAAGTATTCAATAAAGGGTAAGACGATTCAATAGGATAAAAAAAAACATCTGTACTAATAAATAAAGGGTCGATGGTGACTTATTACAGCCGAGATTAAAGTAAATAGGGGTAAAGAAAATAGAATGTAGAGGGTGTATATATTATCGAGTAGTGTCAAAATAAAATGATAGATTATGTAACTTGATGAGTACAAAGCAATGTGGTGAGAGCTAATTCAAGCATTCAGATGAATAAATACGATTATATTATCATAGGAGCAGGTTCTGCAGGTTGTGTTTTAGCCAATCGTTTGTCTAAAAATCCTGCACATCAAATATTACTTATTGAAGCAGGCAAACGGGATAAAAAAGTAGAGATTGGTATCCCCGGCGGCTATGGAAATTTGCACCGATCTACCGTCGATTGGGGCTTTTATACGGTTCCACAAGAGCATGTGAACAACCGAAATATTTATCTACCCCGTGGCAAAACATTGGGGGGCTCCAGTTCGACCAATGCCATGGCCTATGTGCGTGGAAATAAGGCTGATTATGATGAATGGTCTGATCTGGGAAATAAAGGATGGTCATTTGATGAGGTGCTTCCCTATTTTAAGAAATCAGAACATAATGAAGATTTTAACGACCATCATCATGGCCATCAAGGGCCATTAAATGTGACCCTAGGTAAGGATTTTCAAACACCTTATGCACAGGCTTTTCTAGAGGCCTGCCAGCAATCAGGCATACCCAAAAATAGGGATTATAATGGGGCTAATCAATTGGGGGCAAGTTTATTTCAGTTTACTATCAAGAAAGGAAAGCGCCAGAGTACGGCAGTAGCATTTTTGAAACCGGTGATGCATCGGCCTAATTTAACGGTGATTACCGAGGCTCGGGCCTGTGAAATTATCATAGAATCCGATCGCGCAGTGGGCGTGGCTTATCTCAAGTCAGGCAGTATTCAAAAAGCCTATGCTTTAAAGGAAGTCATTTTATCAGCAGGGACTTTTCAATCACCACAGTTACTCATGTTATCAGGTATAGGCCCTCAAAAGGTACTGAAACGCCATAAAATTTCGGTGAAAAAAGAGTTGCCTGGGGTGGGACAAAACTTACAAGATCATCTTTTTATTAATGTTTCCAGCTTGGCACTTCAGCAAGAAGGGTTTAATCATCAATTTAAGCCTTTAAATCAAGTGAAAGCCCTGATCAAGTACTTGATTAATCATAAAGGTCCCTTGGCATGCAGTGCCCTAGAAGCAACGGCATTTTTTTCTTTGAATGCAGGAATGCAACCCTATCTCCAATTTCATTTTACGCCTTTACATATAGGAGACGATTATGTTCCTGACCTTTATAACACCAAAACTTACCCTACTTACGACGGTTATACCATTGCACCTACCTTATTGAAACCGAAAAGTAGGGGTTATGTGGGATTAAGTTCAAATGATCCAATGGATGCCCCATTGATTCAACCTAATTTCTTGTCTGCGGAAGACGATTTAAAAATGCTTATTTTAGGCGTTAAAAAGGCATTAGAGGTTTCGAAAGCAGCGGCTTTTAATCCGTTTAGGAAAGCCATTATCGTACCTAAAGGGGAATCAGAGAAACAGATTATTGAGCACATTAAAAAGGGATTAGAAACGGTCTATCATCCGGTGGGGACCTGTAAAATGGGTCACGATGATTTTGCAGTAGTGAGTGATACCTTGCAGGTACACGGTATAAAGGGACTGCGAGTGGTAGATGCCTCCATCATGCCTACCATTGTTTCTGGAAATACCAACGCAGCGGCCATTATGATTGGAGAGAAGGCAGCGGATATGATTTTGGGTCAGTGAAGAGATGGAGGTCGACCATTGAAGACTTAGTCCAATATTTAAGACTTAATCAGTAATAAAAATGGATGAAAAGCGGATTAAAAAATTGCTCAGTTTATCAACAAGAGGACATCATTTGGCAACTACACCGAGTCGGATAGACCATGCCTTATTCATGGAGGCGAAACAAAACCGGTATGATCCTGAAGATAACCCGTCAGGCTCATTTCCGTTGAATGTAGCCGAAAATCAATTGATGGCACCAGTCATAAAGGCGAAATTGATGACCCTTCTCAAAAACAATGAGATGCCGGATTGGGTTATGGGTTATACGCATTATTTGGGGCATCCTGAGGTAAGAATGATGATTGCACGATTTATGGAGCAACACTTATGCGATTGCACCATTCATCCTGATACCTTGGGGCTATCGGCCGGGGCAACAGCCATTGTGGAGGTGACTGCTTTTTTATTGGCCAATCCAGGAGATGTAGTGGTCATCCCAGCCCCTGCTTATCCGATGTATACCAATGATTTTGGTATCAAGGCGGGGATCAGCCGCTATGATCTTCAAACCCATGATAACCTGCAAGAAATAGGCATAAAGGCACCCGTAACGACTGATTTATTGGAGCGTGCTTGGACCACATTGAAGGCCGAAGGTCGGTGCTTTAAAATATTATTGATTTCTTCACCCGATAATCCAACAGGCTGCAGGTATGAGGAAGACCAATTGCGTGCGCTGGCACGTTGGTGTATCGAGCATCAGGTTCATATGATTGTCAATGAAATCTATGGACTTTCCTTGATTGATACGACTCATCGTGATCATCCATCGAGTGCGCATGGTCAAGATGAATATGTATCTTTTGCCAAAATCATGGAAGAATTTGCCTCGGACTACCTACATCTCTGGTATGCATTTTCTAAAGATTTTGGGATGTCAGGGCTTCGTTGTGGGGTAGTGCATTCATTAAACAAGGGCTTCATAGCCGGGCTCGAAAACATCAATGTGCCACACATGGTATCAAATATGTCTCAATGGATGATCAAAGAAATGCTCAGTGATGATGAATTTATAAAAAACTATATTGAGCACAATAAAAAGCAGATTACCCGAAGTTATCAATGGGTAGTAGCCGCTTTGAAATTATTAGATGTCCCCTTCATTCCGAGTAGAGGGGGGATATTTGTCTGGATTGACCTTTCTAGTTACTTGGATGCAGATAGCGATGAGGCTGAAACAGCACTTTGGATGAATATCTATAAACAAACCGGTTTGCTTTTGACCCCAGGCCTAGAATTTAAGCATTCCAAAAAAGGACTTTTTAGAATGGTTTATACGGCGGTTTCTTTTGATCATTTGAAGGTAGCTGTGGAGCGGTTGTCAGCTTATTTAAGGCAGTTTAAAAAATAAGATAAGGGCTTATTTTTTAGGAAGTAGTGATAGAAAATTATGTTTAAATTACTCTAGTTTGATTGATGAAAATGAGCGGTTCATGGGTTGATTTTTATACTCGTTAGAACCCTTTCAATTTATAATTTATAAAATTTAGCTATGAAAAAAATCATATTTGGTTTGATGCTCATGGGAGTGTTGAAAACCTTAGGACAAGAATCTTTGACTTATCAAATACCATCAAAGGAAATATATGATCTTGTTGACGTCTCCTTGGCGCCTTCTGTTGTGATGGATGATGCCAAAAATTTCATGATCTTTTTGTATCGTGATACCTATAAAAGTATTGAAGATTTATCAAGTGAAGAACTGAGATTAGCAGGATTGAGAATTGACCCTAAGACCAATATTGGAAGTAGGATTACCTATTATAATAATCTAAAAATACAAGATTTAAGGACTGATCCAGTCTCTTTGATTCAAGTCACAGGTCTGCCTAATAAACCTAAGTTGACCAACATAACGTTTTCACCAGATCAAAAAAAAATAGCCATGACCCAAACGACCGATTTGGGAGTAGAAGTATGGTATGTAGATCTATCGACCTTTGCCGCTAAAAGACTCACGGAACCTAAGGCCAATGCCAATTTAGGACAAGTCATTCATTGGTTTAAGGACAGTGAGCGTTTATTGGTCAAAATGATTCCTAAGGATAGAGCAGCATTGATCAACCCCAAGTCTGCCATTCCTTCTGGACCTACTGTTTCGGTAAGTGATGGCCAAGAAGCACCCAATAGAACCTATCAAGATTTATTAAAAAACAAAAATGATGAGTATAATTTTGAACAATTGGCACTTTCTGAGCTGTATAAAGTATCTTTGAAAGGATCTGCGGTGCCTTGGCTGGGAAGTGCCATGTACCAAGACATAAGTTTTTCACCTGATGGGGAATACATAATGATCTCTGCGATCAAAAGGCCTTTTTCCTATTTGGTTCCCAACAGTAGGTTTCCATCTACACGCATTATTTATACAAAAGAAGGACAAGAGGTGAGTACCGTTGCACAGGTGCCTTTAATGGAAAATTTACCCAAGGGTTTCATGGCAGTACCCTCTGGAAGAAGGAGTTTTAGATGGAGGAATGATCAACCTGCCAGTTTGGTTTTCGTGAAAGCACTTGATGAGGGCAATCCTGACAGTCTAGTGGCGTTTAGAGATGAAGTTTTTCAGTTAGAAGCACC
>DBBU01000030.1:1632-3440 GCA_002292365.1 Flammeovirgaceae bacterium UBA976 | reverse complement strand
CATTAAATTTAAAATCGACCAGCCTATGAAGAAGGTCAAGGAATGGGCATATGAAAACTTGAAGGGTGACTCAATCATTTGGCTCATTGTTTTATTGCTTTCTATTTTCAGCGTATTGGTAGTTTACAGTGCAACGGGGAGTTTAGCCTACAAATACGTTGGTGGAAATACGGAATATTATTTATTGAAACATGGTGCCTTGGTTTTTTTGAGCCTTTTTGCGATGTGGGGAGTACATAAAATTGATTATCGCTATTATGCTAAAATCTCTAAACTCTCGCTTTGGGTTTCGGTCTTTTTATTGGTCATCACGTGGTTATTTGGAGCCAATATCAATGAAGCTTCTCGTTGGTTGACTATACCAATCATCAACCAAGCTTTTCAGCCTTCTGATTTGGCCAAATTGGCTTTGATTGTGACCTTGGCAAGTATGCTTTCCAAGCGACAACAGAATATCCAAGATTTTCAAAAGGCCATAATTCCCATGCTGATTTGGATCGGACTTATTTGTGGTTTGATTGCTATGACCAATATCTCTAGTGCCGTATTGCTTTTTAGTACTTGCATGGTGGTGCTATTTATCGGACGCGTGCCATTGAAATTCATTGCTTTGTTACTTATCATTGGCGGATTTGCTGGAATGATTGCTTTTCAATTTGGACAACGAGGGAGTACAGCGGTAAGCAGAGTAGAGGTCTTTTTCGGAGATGAAATACCTTACCAAGCCCAACAGGGCTATGCGGCCATTGCCACTGGGGGATTGTTTGGGAAAGGACCGGGACAAAGTGATCAAAGGAATTTTTTACCTTCTGCCTATTCGGATTTCATTTATGCAATTATTATAGAAGAGTATGGTTTTGTTGGAGGGATAATTGTCATTTTCTTATACCTAGGCTTACTATATCGAGGGATGAAAGCGACTGCTCATTCTGAGACAGCCTATGGAGGTTTATTGGTTTCGGGGCTTGTTTTCTCTATTATTTTTCAAGCGATGATCAATATTGGTGTAACCTTAGGACTTGGGCCCATAACTGGTGTTACTCTGCCTTTGCTAAGTATGGGCGGTACGTCACAATTATTTTTTGGTATTGCCATAGGAATGATTTTGAGTGTCACTCAAGGTGAGTTGTCCTCCTTTCCAATAGGGGTTAAAGGCAATCGATTAAAAAATCTAGAACGAGTGGCTTGATGGAGGGACTACATAGGACATATCGTATTATGATCAGCGGCGGAGGAACCGGAGGCCATGTTTATCCCGCCATATCGATTGCACAAGCATTGAAAACCTTGCATTCAGATGTCGAAATACTTTTTGTGGGTGCCAAAGGAAAAATGGAGATGAAAAAGGTGCCTGAAGCAGGCTTTGAAATTGTAGGGCTTTGGATCAATGGATTACAAAGAAGTATAAGTCTGAAGAATTTGCTTTTTCCGATCAAACTGCTTTTTAGTTTAATAAAATCTTTTCAGTTGATCAGGAGTTTTAGGCCAGATGTGGTGGTAGGCGTGGGCGGTTATGCCAGTGGTCCCTTATTATATATGGCGACATTAAATAAGATCCCCACGCTCATTCAAGAACAAAACTCCTACGCAGGCCTCACCAATAAGTGGCTCTCAAAATCGGTCTCAACCATCTGCGTAGCTTATGAAGGAATGGATAAGTTCTTTCCAAAAGATAAAATAGTCCTTACAGGGAATCCTGTGCGCAAGGATATTTTTCAAGACAGCACGCAATCCAAAGAAGCTTATGCATTCTTTAAATTGAATCCCAACAAAAAAATCTTATTGGTCATAGGTGGAAGCTTGGGGGC
>DBBU01000030.1:0-1554 GCA_002292365.1 Flammeovirgaceae bacterium UBA976 | reverse complement strand
TGTATGATTTCATCAAGGAAATGCAATATGCTTATACAATTGCAGACGTCGTGGTCACCCGGGCGGGTGCTCTTTCAATTTCTGAATTGATGTTGAGCGCAAAACCCAGTATCTTGATACCCTCACCTAACGTGGCAGAAGATCATCAGAAATTAAATGCCCAAAAGCTGATTTCAGGTAGGGCAGCCCTAATGGTGCCTGACGCATTGGCGGATACAATGTTGGTTAAAACGGCATTATCCTTACTTTCAGATGAGGAACAACAAAAAGAATTAGGCAAAAACATATTTTCCATGGGCCGGCCCAATGCGGCTAGAGACATCGCAGAAAAGGTAATTGAATTAGCCGCATGAATCTGACTCAATTACATAGCGTATATTTTTTAGGGATTGGAGGCATAGGTATGTCAGCACTGGCAAAATGGTTCAAACATCGAGGCTTGTCAGTGGGGGGATATGACAGATTATCAACCCCACTTACCCGTTCTTTGGAAGCGCTAGATATCGAGGTGCATTATGAAGACCAAATAAGTCAACTACCTGAAAAGTATAGAGAGAACCCACAGACCTTAGTGGTTTATACTCCAGCCATGTCAGCATCCTCACAGCTACTGAAGTTTTTTAAAGTAGGAGGATTTCAAATAAAAAAAAGATCTGAAGTTTTGGGAATGATTACCCGAAATCATTTCTCCATCGCGATTGCTGGAACCCATGGAAAAACAACCACTTCATCCCTGGTGGCGCATGTGATGTACAGCAGTACAAAAGATTGTTCTGCATTTGTGGGGGGAATCATGACCAATTATGACTCCAATTTACTGATCGGTGCCGAAGAGGGTATCGTTGTGGTTGAAGCAGATGAATTTGATCGGTCTTTTTTGAAATTGAGTCCTGATTTTACCGTCGTTACTTCCTTGGATCCAGATCATTTGGATATTTATGGAGATGCTGAAGAGATGACCAAGAGTTATTTGACGTTTATTCATAAGACCCACCTAGAAGGGGAGATTCTTTTACACAAAGATGTGTCGTCAAAGTTAGGTGCTAATTTGTTGAGGAAACACCGTACTTATGGTCTTGAAGGCGCACAAATCACAGCCAAGAATATCAGGGTTGAGGCAAGTAAATTTGTATTTGATTATGTAGGAACTGTTGAAATTAAGAACCTTCATTTAGCCTTACCAGGGTTTCATAATGTTGAGAACGCACTGGCAGCGATTACTGCAGCATTAGATATCGGTGTTGGACCTGATTTTATTAAAGAGGCTATCGAGAGCTATCGGGGTGTGAAAAGAAGATTTGAATTCATATTGGATCGCCCTGATATGGTTTATATTGACGATTACGCCCACCATCCTAATGAAATTGACGCTTTACTCAAGTCAGCTAAGAAACTCTATCCTGAGAAGAAAATCACGGTGGTATTTCAGCCTCACTTATTTACAAGAACTCGAGATTTTCATCAAGAATTTGCTGAAAAACTATCCCTTGCCGATGAAATCATTATGCTTGATATTTATCCTGCACGTGAGCAGCCCATATCCGGTGTGGATGC
>DBBU01000004.1 GCA_002292365.1 Flammeovirgaceae bacterium UBA976 | reverse complement strand
TGCATTTTGGCAATGGCCGCAAAATTAGTGAGGCAATCCAAAGTAGCGATCAGCCGGGCATCTTCTTGAATGGGAGCCATATGTCCCTTGGCATAAACCACCAGCTCTTGGTACAATCTGCTTTCTATGACGCCCAATTGACTTTCGGCGTGTAATATTTTCTCCTCGTAAACCTTAAGCTCCTCAGTAATGTATCTTTCTGCATTGACCAAAGTCTGCTTTCTGATCCAACCGGTAGGCACTTTTTCTTTGTGGGTATTGGATACCTCCAGATAATAGCCAAAAACTTTGTTATAGGCTATTTTAAGAGAAGTGATCCCCGTACTTTCAGCTTCCCTTTTTTGGATTCCCAGCAAATAATCTTTCCCTGAGAAAGCCAAACTTCGGTATTCATCTAAATCGGCATCAACCCCCTCTCGAATCACATTTCCTTGATGTAACAACATGGGGGGCGCATCGGTCAAGGATTGGATCACATGATGCATAAAATCCTCATGGTCATTCAATGACTTGGCCAATTGTTGTAAGCATTTCTCGGGACTGTCTGCCAGCAATGCCTTAATGGGGCCAATCGGTTCTAAACTGTTTTTAAGTTGATGAAGCTCTCGGGGGTTGATCCTCCCCGTGGCCACTTTGGATACCAAACGCTCCAAATCTCCCATTTTTTTCAATGATGCAATGATTGATTCAAGCCGCGTGGGATCTTCGAACAAGGCAGCGACCCGATTCAAGCGCGCAGCAATAGCAGTTTTTTCTTTGAGTGGCAATACCACCCATTTCCTCAGCATCCGGCTGCCCATCGGGGTCACCACATGATTGAGCACATCGATCAAGGGAATGCCATCCGGCTGATTGGGTGAGAGTAACTCCAAGTTTCTCACAGAAAAACGATCGAGCCACATGTATCGCTCTTCCTCAAGCCGGGTAATACTAGAAATATGAGCCAACTCCTTGTGCTCGGTCTCTTCTAAATAATAGAGGATCGCACCGGTGGCGACAATGGCTTGGGCCATCTCATGGATACCAAATCCTTTTAGCGTTTGGGTCCCAAACTGCTGGAGTAGTTTTTGATGGGCGAAATCATATTTATAAATCCAATCTTCGATGATAAATGAAGGGTACTGGTCCTCAAAAAGGGATTGATAACGCTCTTTAGCTGCTTTGCTATAAATCACTTCTGCGGGTTGGAATCCCTGCAATAACTTGGCCGTGTAGGCATCATCCCCCTCGGTTGTAAAAAACTCCCCTGTGGAGAGGTCCAAAAAAGCCATCCCATTCCGCTCCTTTTGAAAATCAATCGAGGCCAGATAATTATTTTTTCCTGTCGAGAGGACTTGATCATTTAAGGACAAACCCGGAGTGACCAGTTCGGTTACCCCTCTTTTGACGATTCCTTTGACGCCCTTGGGATCTTCCAGTTGGTCACAAATCGCCACCCGTTGCCCAGACCGCACTAATTTAGAAAGATAATTGTCCAAAGAATGATGGGGAAAGCCTGCCAATTCTATGTGGGAAGCGGATCCATTGGCTCTTTTGGTCAACACAATGTCTAGAATTTTAGAGGCTTTGATGGCGTCCTCACCAAAAGTTTCATAAAAATCTCCTACCCTAAAAAGCAATAAAGCGCCTGGATATTTGCTCTTGATAGCATTGTATTGCTTCATCAAGGGAGTTTCTTTTGGCGCTTGGGTGGTTTTTGGCATGGTCTACTAAGATTAGAGCAATAATAATAAATGCAGAGATGGAAAGTAGAAAAGCCGTGTTGATAATTTAAGATTTAAAAAAGTTCGACCAGAAGCTACTTGTAAACCACTCGGAACCCTCCGATATTTGCAGATGCGGAAACTTAAAAATGAAGAACTCCAGCGTATGGATCCCGAAGCTTTCAAGGTCTCAAAGAAAATGCCTTGGGTTATTGTTTTGGACAACATCAGGAGTATGCACAACGTAGGGGCGACCTTTCGTACCGCAGATGCCTTCAGAGTTGAAAAAATCATCTTGACCGGCATTACCGCCCAACCACCGCATCGAGAAATTCAAAAATCCGCTTTGGGTGCTACTGAATCTGTGACCTGGGAATATCTCTCAGAACCCATGCTGGCCCTACAAAAATTACGGTCCGAAGGCTATCAAATTATTTGTGTTGAGCAAACCGATCAGAGTCTGGCTCTGGACACCTTCCAGCCTAATTCAGATAAAAAATATGGCTTTTTCTTTGGCAACGAAGTATTTGGGGTCACCGAGGAGGTAGTCGCCCATGCTGATGATTGTCTAGAAATCCCCCAATTTGGAACCAAGCATTCCCTCAATATTTCGGTCAGCGTCGGGGTGGTTATTTGGGATATGTTCCAAAAAATAGGCCGCCCTTTACTATAACCCAATACATTCCCTTATGAGCGGTTCTGGTTAGGGAAAAAAAAACGCAAGAATGATATTCCTGCATTTTTTTATAATGATGTCGACTTAATTTGCACCATCATAAGAAACACTTAATATTTTTTCTTCGATCATGCCCAGTGCAATTTTATCTTCACCCAACACATCAAATAACTCCAATGCTCTTCTCGCTATGTATTCCTCCTCAATTTGTTCCTGAACAAACCACTTCATGAATTCCTCTGTAGCGATATCAGTGTGTTTTCTACACTCACCCACGATATCATGAATGGCGTCAGTCACGCTAATTTCTATGTCCAAAGCCGTCTCAAAAACATCTCTTAGATTTTCAAAATCATGCTGACAATCTCCAATTGCGGGAGCAATGGCTTGAGCCTCCATATCTGTCAAATAATGAAAAAATTTAAGTTGATGCTTCCGCTCTTCTTCTGATTGCTTGAAGAAAAAATCCGCACAATTGTCATAGCCTTGTAGATCACACCAACCCGCCATCGCTAGATAGGCCGATGACGAATGTGCCTCCATCTTTATTTGTTTGTTAATGACATCGACGATCTCTAATTTGAGTACTTGATGTCTTCTTAGAATGTCCTTCATATCAAAAAAATTAAATTTTATTTACACAAAGTAATAGATAAAATCACGATTCAAAGAATTTGAAGGATATTTATAATGAGTCTAAATACCTATTATGAAAATTTTCGGTGAATGGATTTATGGATCAAGCTATTAAGCTCGAGCATGGTGAAAGTGCCAGATAACACTTCTCTCAATTCCAAAATTTCATAAATTGAAAGCACCAAGATTGGATGCTGATGAGATAGGTACAAAATCTCGATATCGGGTCCTTGACTGGAAACCAATGCGGTTAGGTCTATGTTTTCGATTTTGCGTTTTAATCCAATCAGCTCACATAATTTGAGCTCCATCGGCTTCTCCAAAAAGTGAAGGAAAAATTTCTCAGAACGGTCACATTGAGAAACCGAAGTGGCTAGCGTTTCAAATACAATTGCTGAAGAAATTAATTTCGAGGACATTTTTTGCAGTTTTTACCTTTTCTCTTATATTTTTCACAACATTTTTTAAACACACATCCCAAGTCGTGCGCACTCTTTTTATCCTCAAGTGGATTAAAAGTGGCATCAAAAGAATCGGACGGGGAATTAAAGTGCATGATTTGTTATGATTAAAACTGATAACAAAAATACCCCTGATCCTACTGCCATAGCATCCCTACTGATAGGCAATTCCCTCCTCACTAGTTGTAGCCAACAATCACTAGAACTAGGGATGCTCAACAGTTTTTCTTAAGGGCCCACATTCAGCACAGCCTTCTTTGTGATTTGCCCCCCTTTTAAGGATGAATTTATGGGTCAAATAAAGGATTGAGGAGATCAGTAGTAGGAAAATGATAAATGTTTGTACCATCAGTTCAATAGATTAAAGGCGATCAGCGCACTAATATAGGCAAGGGCCGTCATATAGATCAATTGTATCAGGGGCCATTTCCAACTTTTGGTTTCTCTCCGCACTACGGCCAAGGTACTCATACATTGCATGGCGAAAGCGTAAAACAACATCAAAGAAATCCCTGAAGCCAGCGTATAGACGGGTTTTCCGAGACCATTCCTTTGGTGGGACATCCGCTCTAGTAAGGTCTGATCGCTTTCAAAAGTTTCTCCCACGCTATAAATGGTCGCCATCGAACCCACAAACACTTCTCTGGCCACAAAAGAGGTAATCAATGAAATCCCAATTTGCCAATTGTATCCCAAGGGTTGAATCGCTGGCTCCATCCATTTTCCAGCCCTACCGATGTAAGAATGCTCCAAGGCAACTGATTTGACCTGGTGCTGATAATCTGCCTGCTGGGCAGATTCGGTGGGTACTGGAATCTCTGCAATGGCGGAGGCCATTTGGTCTCCTGGGCCATAGCTGGCCAATAGCCATAAAATCACAGAGATAGCAAGGATCACTTTCCCCGCCTCCCAAACAAATACTTTGCATTTTTCGAGCATGGTGATGCCCAAATTCGACCAACGTGGGATTTTATAATCGGGCAATTCCATGACCAAAAAGCTTTTTTCTTTGGTTTTCAAGAGCCACTTGAAGAGGAGGGCCGAAAACAAGGCTGCCACAAAACCTACGAGGTATAATGCCATCAAGACCATCCCCTTCAAATTAAAAATACCCCAAGAAACATCGGGTACTACCAAGGCGATCAACAAGGTATACACCGGAAGTCGGGCCGAACAACTCATCAAGGGCACCACCATGATGGTAATGAGGCGTTCCTTCCAATGGTCTATAGTGCGGGTGGCCATTACAGCAGGTATGGCACACGCCACACCAGATATGAGCGGCACTATGCTGCGCCCATTTAAGCCAAAAGGTCGTATCAATCGATCAGTAATAAACACCATACGCGCCATATAGCCGGTCTCTTCCAGAACGAAAATGAAGCCAAAGAGCAGCGCAATCTGCGGAATAAAGATCATGACTCCGCCCAATCCAGGGATGAGGCCCTGCGAAATCAAATCGGTCAGGGGGCCGTTAGGCAAGGTCGCCTGGGACCATTGACTCAGGGTCAAAAAAACCGTATCAATTAAATTCATTGGCACCTCAGACCAGGCAAAAATGGTTTGAAAGATGAGGGCCAAAAGAGAGAGAAAAATGAGGTAACCCCAGAAAGGATGGGTAAGAATTTGATCCCATTTTTGATGTCTTACCGACCGCTTTCGAGGTAAGTGTTGACAGAAAGACAATATTTGACGTATTCTTTTATAGCGTGCTTCTCCGCGGGCAGCCTCCTCTTGCCTACCTGTATCCCAATCCTCCAGATTCATAAATTCCTGCGTGTACGGGATGGGCATAACCTCCAACGGCACCTCTAAGAGGGCCGATTTCAAGAGGGCCAGGTCTTGGCCAGTGCGCGCATTGAAGGGGACCAAGGGTACGCGGCCCAATAACTCACTGAGTTTTTCAAAATTAACCCCTACCTGATTTTTATCCATAAGATCTATCATGTTAGCGACCAATAAAGTAGGTATTCCCAAATCCAATATCTGGGTAGCAAGGAACAAATTGCGTTCTAAATTGGTAGTATCCATGACCACGATCACCAAATCAGGATGGTCAGGGTGATCCTTTTGACGCAGCACTTGAAAAACCACCTCTTCGTCTTGAGACTTTGGATAGATGCTGTAAAGCCCTGGCAAATCAAGCAATTCCACACGGGTTCCTTGATGATTAAAATGACCCCATTTTTTATCTACCGTGATACCGGGGTAATTCCCTACCTTTTGATTCAGTCCAGTGAGTAAGTTGAAGACCGAAGTCTTGCCCGAATTTGGATTTCCAACGAGGGCCGCCTTCATTCGATAGCAATTAATGCTGCCTCTTCTCTTCTTAAAGATAACGTGTAACCTTGTAGGTCAATGGCAATGGGGTCACCAAAGGGAGCCTTGAAAAGTAACCTAATTTCTTTTCCGGAAAATAAACCCATATCTATCAACTTGGTCATGAGGGGATCTTTTTTTATATCCTTGACAACATAAGATTTGGAAAGATTTGATACTTGGTCTAAGGTCATTGGTTTCACGGGTTTATGACACCAAAAATAAGCCCTTTTCTGCAATCTGCTGAAAGGCTATCGAAACTATCGTTCCCTTAAACTTGAACCAGTTTAGATTCAATGGCATAAACAATGAGTTGTGCCGGGGACTTGAGTTTTAATTTTTTCAGAATATTCTTGCGATGGGAGTTGATGGTATGGATGCTTACAAACAGTTTTTCGGCTATATCTGCAGTTCTAAAGCCCTTTGCAATCAATTCAAGTACCTCAAATTCGCGTTTAGATAAATCCGTGGGTTCGCAATTTTGTCCTACCTCCTCATGGGGGGCCATGACTATTTCTAAAATACTATTACAAAAAAATCGGTTCGACTTGGCCACCGATTCAATGGCATGGATGATTTCTGTTTGACTGCACCGTTTGGTCACAATGCCTTTCACACCTAGGCTCAGTAAGTTTTGTATGTGGCCTTTTTCAACTTCATTGGTAACTACCAAAATATTGCTCGCCTGTAACTTGATGAATTCGGTAAGGGTCGCATTCATATCCGATTGACGCTCTGGATAATCCAGAATCAAAACATCTGGCTGTGCTTGGGTGACTTGCTCCATCCATTGCTCTCGATTTTCGAGAACTCCTATCAAATCAAAATGCTGAGTACCTTCCATCAGCTTGATAAGACCTTCTCTCGTCAAAAATTGAAAATCCGAAATGAGTACCTTAATCGATTTCATTTATTTAGAATCATTCTAAACAGCAAACCTACTACTAAAACCTCAATGAAACAAAACCCAAGCGTCCACACATTTTTATTGGCTTCCCTGAAAATTATTATTATTGTATCCAACTTAATCTCTATTTTTGTCCTTCAATTAAACCAACGTACATATGGAATATCGTCTAGAACATGACACCATGGGTGAGGTTAAAGTTCCCGCTGACAAATATTGGGGGGCACAAACCGAGCGCTCCAGAAATAATTTTAAAATTGGGGGCCCCAACATGACCATGCCCATCGAACTCATTCGTGCGTTTGCCATTTTAAAAAAATCTGCTGCACAAGCCAACGCAAGCCTTGGCGTCTTAGATGACGAAAAAGCAAGTATGATTGCCAAAGTATGTGATGAAATCTTGAAAGGCCAATTGGACGATCAATTTCCACTGGTCGTATGGCAGACTGGTTCAGGTACACAGTCTAACATGAATTGTAACGAGGTCATCGCCAATCGGAGTCATGTCCTAAATGGAGGTCAATTAACGGATGCAAAAAAAATCATCCACCCCAATGATGACGTGAATAAAAGTCAGTCTTCAAATGATACTTTTCCAACCGCCATGCACATCGCAGCCTACAAAATATTGGTAGAAAATACCATCCCCGCCATTACAATACTGAGAAATACCCTTGATGCAAAGGCAAAAAAATTTTCAGGGATTGTCAAAATAGGCCGAACCCATTTCATGGATGCTACACCTTTAAGTTTAGGTCAAGAATTTTCTGGTTATGTTTCACAATTAGATCATGGTCTCAAGGCCTTGGAGCATACTTTTGCTCATTTGTCAGAATTGGCTTTAGGAGGTACCGCTGTGGGTACAGGCCTCAATGCGCCCAAAGGCTATGCCAATTTAGTCGCCGAATACATTGCTAAACATGCAGAAATCCCTTTTGTTTCAGCAGATAATAAATTTGAAGCCTTGGCCGCCCATGATGCCCTCGTAGCATCTCACGGGGCTCTCAAGCAACTGGCCATTAGCTTAATGAAAATTGGTAACGATATTCGTATGCTGAGTTCAGGTCCCAGAAGCGGTATTGGAGAAATCATACTTCCCGAAAACGAACCTGGCTCTTCAATCATGCCTGGAAAAGTTAATCCTACCCAATGTGAGGCCCTTACCATGATCTGTGCTCAGGTCATGGGAAATGATGTAGCCGTCACCATCGGTGGGATGAGTGGCCATTTTGAACTCAATGTTTTCAAACCTATGATGGCATACAATCTCATCAACTCTGCACGACTGCTTGGAGATGTTTGTCAATCTTTTAATGACAATTGTGCGGTGGGTATCGAGCCTAATTACAGCGTTATTCAAGATAAATTGGAAAACTCACTGATGCTGGTAACCGCCTTAAACCCGCATATTGGATACGAAAATGCTGCAAAAATTGCAAAGAAAGCCCATAGAGAAGGTACTACGCTTAAAGAAGCGGCATTAACCCTTGAATTAGTGAGCGAAGCCCAATTCGCTGAGTGGGTACGGCCAGAAGACATGATAGGATCTATCAAGGCTTAATTTTGGATATTAAAGGTTAATTATCTTACTTTATCATCCAGTAACCACGTAATTCTTACTTAACTAGATAAAATGAAAAAATTTACAACCTTATTGATCTTGATTTTAGGCTTAACAGTATCTTTTGATGCGATGAGTCAATTGTCGAAAAAAGAAAAGAAAGAATGGAAGAAAAGGGTCAAATCACTTACGCCAGAACAATACAAATCGCTTGTTGATGAAAATAAGGGCTTGAAAGGGCAAATAGCAAGTTTAAATGATGAATTATCTGCAAACGATGCCGCGAACAAAGAAAAAGAGGATCAGGTTGCGCAGTACGAGGCTCAAATGAGAGAGATGAGAAAGCAAATGGCTGCAAATGCAAAAAAAGCAAAAGAAGGCGTAGCAACTTCAGGGGGTTCAATGACCAAAAAAAGACCTGCTGTCAAAGGCATTGCTTTCAAGGTTCAAATCGGAGCCTTTCAAAATAAAGATTTAAGCAAGTACTTGGATAAATCTGACAGCTTTTTTGGAGAAGTAGGAGAAGATGGTTTGATGAGATACACCTTAGGTGTATTTACGGATTACTGGGAAGCCGATACCTTTAAAAAATACATGCGTGAGATGGGTGTTTCTGATGCTTGGATCATTTCCTATAGAGATGGGGTAAGAGTGCCTATCAAGGAGGTATTAGAAAATATTCCAAAATCTTAACCAGATTAAGAAAGAAATGAAACCCTGACAGAATCTGTCAGGGTTTTTTGTTGTTATCTTTGTTTTATTGAAAGCTCATGATTCATTACAAAAACAAAGAAGAAATTGAATTGATAAGAGAAAGTGCGTTGATCGTTTCACGGACCTTAGGTATCCTGGCAGAAGTCATAAAGCCCGGTATCTCCCCAAAGACATTAGATAAAAAGGCGGAAGAATACATCAGAGATCAAGGTGCCCTGCCTGGTTTTCTAGGTCTCTACGATTTTCCTGCCACCTTGTGTATTTCAGTCAATGAACAAGTCGTACATGGCATTCCCGGCGACAAACCATTGGTCGATGGAGACATCATTTCAGTGGATTGTGGCGCATTAAAAAATAACTATTATGGAGATCATGCCTTTACCTTTGCCGTCGGTGAAATCTCCGATGACATTAAAAAATTATTGCGCATTACCAAAGAGAGTCTTTACCTAGGCATTGAACAAATGGTAGTGGGCAAACGTATCGGAGACATTGGTTATGCCGTCCAGCACCATGCTGAAAAGAATCGGTTTGGCGTAGTACGACAACTAGTCGGACATGGGCTTGGTAAAAAAATGCATGAAGCTCCAGAGGTGCCCAACTTCGGAAAAAGAGGGTCTGGTCATAAAATAAAAGAAGGCCTGGTGCTGGCTATTGAGCCCATGATCAATCTGGGTACCAAAAATGTAATTCAATTAGCCGATGGTTGGACCATTGTCACATCAGATCGGAAACCATCCGCTCATTTTGAACACAACGTCGCGGTGGTAGATGGTCAACCTGAAATCCTCTCAACCTTTCAATATATAGAAGAAGCCCTCGTTAAACAGCAAGCTTCGTTTATTTAAAATAATGATACTGAATAACGGCTACCCAATGATATGAATTTTCACAACCCCTTAATGCCCCTCCTCATTTGGCGTCTCAAACACATCAATGACAACAATTTTACCTTGATCATTGCAGGTTTTGTGGGCATCTTGGCAGGGTTGGCGGCGGTAGCCCTCAAGACAACTGTTCACCTCATTGAGCAGATCCTTCAAAATAATGTTGAGGTGACGGGCTGGAAATATTTATGGGTATTTTATCCTGTAATAGGCATTTTATTGACCGTCTTTATTGCCAAATATTTGCTTCAAGACAGTACCGGACATGGGATCAGTAAAGTTTTATACGCCATCTCCAAAAGGTCTTCGATCATTCGTAAAACAAGGATGTATTCAAACATGCTCACCAGTGCTATTACCGTGGGCTTTGGTGGCTCGGCTGGATTAGAGGCCCCTATTGTCGTCACGGGCTCTGCCATAGGATCCAACTTGGCCCGTTTGGCCCATCTTGATTACAAAAAAAGAACGTTAATGATTGGGTGTGGTGCGGCCGCAGCGGTATCAGCTATTTTCAATTCTCCAATCGCAGGTGTCATCTTTGCCGTTGAGGTCATGTTGACAGATGTAACCATAAATAAATTTATTCCCATCTTAATTGCCTCGGTCTGCGGCCAGCTGATGTCCTTAATTTTGCTCGGAGATGATATTTTATTTTCCTTCAAACTTACTGAAGGCTTTTCTGCTTGGTCCACTCCCTTTTATCTAATATTAGGTCTTTGCTGCGGTGCCGCATCGGTGTATTTTACCCGGATGCTATCACGGACTGAGGATGGTATTCATAAAATTAAAAAGCCTCCTCTTAGAGCTCTCCTAGGAGGACTTTCATTAGGATTATTGCTATTATTATTTCCTTCACTCTATGGAGAGGGTTACCATATGGTTATTAATCTACTAAAGGGCGCACCTAACTCATTGTTTGAATATAATTATTTTACTGACCTCTTTGGGACTACTGATCAATGGTTTGTTCCCCTTTCGCTATTATGTCTTATCTTCATTAAACCAATCGCCACAGGTTTGACCCTAGGTGCAGGAGGCAGTGGGGGTATTTTTGCTCCCTCTTTATACATGGGAGGATTAGTCGGATTTTTAGTTGGTCTAATTTTTCAATGGATTTATCCAGAAGCTCCCGTCAACTTGAGTCATTTCACCCTCGTAGGTATGTGTGGGGTCATGAGTGGCGTACTTCATGCTCCGTTAACGGCCATTTTTCTAATTGCAGAGATCACCAGTGGATACTTATTATTTGTTCCCTTGATGCTCGTTTCTGCCATTTCCTATGTAACGGTAACCTATTTTGAAAAACATTCTATTTATATGCGAAATCTGATCAAACGAGGAGACATCGTAATTAATGATCGAGATAAAATGGTTTTGAATAAAATCAGTTTAAAAAAAATGATTGAAAAAGATCTACTCACCATCGCTCCTGAAGCTACACTCAACGAATTAATTCCGCTGGTCAAAAAAAGTACGCGCAATATTTTCCCTGTTGTCAACGAAGATGGAGCATTTAAAGGGGTTATCACACTGGACAATATTCGTGAAATTATGTTTGACGAATCCCAGAGAAATCACGTGACGATAAACACACTCATGACCCAAGTGCCTACTCACGTTTCATCCTATGACAATATGCAAACCGTAATGAATAAATTTGAGATCTCCCATGCTTGGAATTTACCAGTAATAGATGACGGAAAATACATAGGATTTCTCTCTAAATCCAGAATTTTCAATACCTATCGCACACACCTTATTAGGCAAACCAAAGAGTAATTCATGATTTGGTCATAATAAATTAATAATCAATTAGTTAATAGTTATCCACATGTTTTTTTATTAATTGAAAATTTATAACTATCTGTTCATCAGCTTTTTATATGATGTGTCATTTTTTTTAGTGTATAACTTTTTAAATGTTAATAAGGAGAATAGCCGCTATTTTAGACTTTTGGATATAGATCTAGCCTTTTATACCCCGTTCGACCGACAAGCCTTATACTTAATAATTACTGAAAATCTCCCTGATCGCATAAGCCGGTTTTTTTAAATGAACTCAACAAGCCTTTAAATCATCAAATGATGCCATTCCCTCGTGTACATCGAGCATCGGACCGGATTGTCCGAAGCACTTTTTGAGTTGACCTGATAAACCGGTAAATAATCGCTTTATTTTTTATCGATGGAACGTGGTTAAAGCCAAATGCAACAACTCCAAACCTGATGAATCCATATAGGCCACTCTTTCAAACATCATGATCACCGTTTCAACTTTATGTTTCCTATACAAAACTCCATTAACCCATGATTCAAACCAAAGAACAAAGGTCAAAGCAGGTCTTAGATATACACCCCACTGAGCTCCTATTTAGAAAGCTAAAATCCTTTTTTTTGCATAATTTGCTCATCATGATTTATGTATAAACTATCCTAATTTTTTTCATTCTTTTTAGCCGCCTCCCAATAAATATCCATTTCTGACAAAGTCATTTCAGCAAGTGATTTTCCTTCTCTTTTTGATGCTATTTCTAAATATTGAAATCTTTTAATAAATTTTTTATTGGTCCGATCAAGTGCCTCTTCTGGATTAATATCTTGAAATCGTGCATAGTTAATCAAGGAAAATAATACGTCTCCAAACTCCTCATTCTTACGTTTTGAATTTACTGTTTCCGCTTGGTTTTCGGCCTTAAATTCTTTGATTTCTTCTTCTACTTTGTTCCAAACTTGATCTCCGTTTTCCCAATCAAATCCTACTCCACTCACCTTTTCCTGAATTCGCATCGCTTTCACCAGGGCCGGTAAGGATCGAGGAACCCCCCCAAGTACCGAAGTGTTTCCCTTTTCTTTTAGCTTGATCTGCTCCCAATTGGCTTTCACCGTAGCCTCATCCTCAGCCAGGGTATCTCCATAAATATGGGGATGCCTTCGAATTAATTTCTCACATATCCCGTTCAAGACCGAG
The DNA here is from genome assembly GCA_002292365.1 of Flammeovirgaceae bacterium UBA976. Lineage (GTDB taxonomy): Bacteria > Bacteroidota > Bacteroidia > Cytophagales > Cyclobacteriaceae > UBA4465. The sequence goes on along the minus strand of DBBU01000004.1, from coordinate 18,893 downwards.
GCCATATCAAAAACTTTTTTTTCAGCCGCTAATCTCGCATAAAAGGTCAAATGCAACATGAGATCTCCCAACTCCTCTTTTACCTCCTCTAAGTCGCCCTCTAATATGGCATCGGACAGCTCATAAGTTTCTTCAATGGTCAGGTGTCGTAGGCTCTCCATGGTTTGCTTTTTATCCCATGGACAATTTTCTCTAAGCTCATCCATTATGGTAAGTAACCTATCAAAGGCTGCTAATTTAGAAGATCTTTCAAGGTCTGGATACTTAATTATTTTCTTAGTCATATCATAAAGTAAATCTTTAATACGAAACTTATGTAAAGTTAACCTTCTGAGTTATTAACTTTGTAAAATATAATATTATGATTACAGTATTCTTAGGCATTAGTTTTGTTGCGCTCTTTTTTGTGGGCATGTCGGTTCGCTTGATTTTCTTAAATAAAGGAGAATTTAAAGGTACTTGTGCATCGCAAAACCCTTTCCTTAATCCAGAAGGAGTTGCATGCGGCTATTGTGGTAAAACGGTCGTAACAGGAGTTCCCTGTGAAAAAAATAAATCTGAAGTAACTAAAATGTTGGAAAAATTCAATTGAGAACAACAAATCTTAATATTCATAATGACTAAATAAAACTAAACTTGACTTTAATAAAATCTATTGCCGGTATCCGCGGAACTATCGGTGGAAGTCCAGGCGAAACCTTATCCCCTTTAGATGTAGTAAGATATGCTGCGGCTTTCGGTGAAATCCTTAAAATAAAATTTAAGAATCCTAAGGTCGTCATTGGACGTGACGCAAGGCCTTCCGGTCCTATGATTGGGGCCCTATTGTCCAGTACGTTGATTGCCCAAGGTATTGATGTAATTGACACGGGATTGAGTACCACGCCTACCGTTGAGATGGCTATTGTTGCTGAGCAAGCACAAGGAGGTATCGTTATCACTGCAAGCCATAATCCTATTGGTTGGAATGCCTTAAAGCTCTTATCCGACGCCGGCGAATTTATTTCAGCGGAGTTGGGCGCAGAAGTCCTTGAGCGTGCAGAAGCGGGTAATTATACTTTTGCAGAAAGTAAAAATATTGGGAAAATTATTTCCTCAGAGGTCACTATTATTGATCACATTGATAAAATTCTTCAATTGACCCTAGTAGATGTCCCGAGCATAAAGGCTAAAAAATTCAAAGTCATATTAGATGCCGTGAACAGTACAGGAGGTATCGCCATTCCCCTATTACTAGAAAAACTGGGGGTGGAAGTGGTTCAAATAAATGGGGAGCCTACTGGCCTCTTTGCACATAATCCTGAACCCTTACCCGAAAACATCGGTCAAATTTGCAAAGAGATAGAAAACGGCAAGTTTGATCTGGGTATTGTCGTAGATCCGGACGTAGATCGATTGGCTTTGGTCAGTGAAAATGGAGAGCCTTTTGGTGAAGAATACACTTTGGTAGCCGTAAGTGATTATGTACTTTCTAAAGCACCAGGCAATACGGTTTCTAATCTAAGCAGCACCCGAGCGTTAAAGGTAGTGACGGAAAAACACAAGGGAATTTATCACCCCGCTGCCGTAGGAGAGGTCAACGTCGTTGCCAAAATGAAAGAAGTAGCTGCTGTAATCGGTGGGGAGGGTAATGGTGGCATTATCTATCCTGAATTGCATTATGGCAGGGACGCTTTGGTCGGAATTGCCCTTTTTCTTTCACATTTGGCTCAGTTCGGTCGTCCAGCCTCGATATTACGGGCGCAATATCCCAATTATTTCATCTCAAAAAATAAAATTGATCTCACGCCAGAAATCAATATTGATACCATTTTGGAGACGCTTAAAAATAAGTATGCCAAGCATCCCATCAATACTATTGATGGTCTGAAAATAGAATTTGATAATGATTGGATCCATCTTAGAAAATCAAATACCGAACCCATCATTAGAATTTTTGCAGAATCGGAAAGTCTTGTAACTGCTGATCACTTAGCAAATAAAATTATTTCAGATATTAAAGAAATAATTTCTGATTGATTAATTTCCCCTTGATGAAGGTATATTTAGACAACGCAGCCACTACTCCCCTCGACCCTACAGTCTTTGAGGCCATGAAACCGCTGATGCTTGAACATTATGGGAATCCCTCTTCTATCCATGGTCATGGTCGAGCAGTGAGGTCTCATATCGAAAGATCCCGAAGTAAAGTTGCTGCTTTATTAAAAACATCTCCGGGTGAAATCTTTTTCACTTCGGGCGGAACAGAAGCCGATAATTCAGCCCTTTTTGGTTGTGTGAATACCTTGGGAGTAGATCACATCATTACCTCTAAAATTGAACATCATGCGGTATTGCACACGGCAGAACTCTTGGCTCAGCGAAACCCTTTGAAATTAAGCTTTGTTAATTTAAAAAAAGCCGGTCAAATAGATCTAGAACATTTAGAAATGCTATTGAAGATTCCTTCAAAAAAAACATTGGTCTCCCTTATGCATGCCAACAATGAAATCGGCAATCTCATTGACTTAGAGAAAATAGGCACCTTGGCCCATCAACACGAAGCCTTATTTCATACCGATACCATACAAACCATGGGCCATATTAATCTGGATTTATCACTTTTACCGGTAGACTTTTTGGTCGGTTCTGCCCACAAATTCAATGGGCCTAAAGGAGTTGGATTTCTTTATGTCAATTACCGTCATAAAATCAATCCCTTTATAAGCGGAGGGGCGCAAGAAAGAAACATGCGGGGAGGCACCGAAAATGTTTATGGAATTGTAGGACTTGCAAAAGCCTTAGAAATCGCCTATGAAGAGCTAGAAGTACAAAAATCGGAAATCATAAAACTCAAAAAATACATGATTGATCAATTGATGAAAAAGATTCCTGGCGTTCAATTCAATGGAAAATGTGCTGATCTTGATCAGAGCCTGTACACGATATTAAATGTTTGTTTGCCGCCCACATCCCATAATGAAATGCTCCTTTTTAATTTAGATATCTCTGGAATTTCTGCCTCGGGTGGAAGCGCCTGCTCGAGTGGATCAAATATTGGTTCTCATGTGTTAGCTGAATTGAATCGAGATCCTAAAAGAGGTGCCGTAAGGTTCTCTTTCAGTAAGTACAACAACCTAGAGGAAATTGATTATACGGTAGAGGCCCTCAGCAAGCTGATGCGTCCAAAATAATTTATATCCCACTTTACTATTCTGGCGCCATGGTCATGATGGCTCCCATAAGTTTAATCCCATACCACAGGTTTTCTATCCTTATATTCTCATTGGCGGCATGTTGATTGTTGTCATGATTGGCGATTGGCACAACCAGCGCTGGCTTTTTCAAAACGTCTGTGAATAAATACAAGGGCAATGAGCCTCCTAGGGTGGGCAATAAGATTAAATCCTCTCCTACCACCTCTTTTACCCTTGACACAATCTGCTGCGCATATGGGTTGTTCATAGAGGTCCGTGCCGCAGGATAACCATGTCCTCTGACTACTTTAGCGATTTTAGGATGCGCCAAACGGGTTGCCTCATCAGGGTCTTCGCGTACAATGTGATATCCTTGCTTAACTATGTGCTTTTCTGAAAGATCAATCATTTTATCCGGATCATTTCCTTTGACAAGCCGGATACCAATAGAAGCTGTCGCACTTGCTGGGATGACATTTCTTGCCTTAGTCCCTACATTACCACTATTGATCCCCTTGATGGTAAGGGAAGGATATAAAAGACGTTCATAAAGCGTCTCGGAGCCCTCCGTATCGTTCAGCCCTAAATCTTTTTTGAGCTGCGCATCAATTTGTGGAATGTTGGCCATAGACTCTATTTCATAGGTGGTCAACGGATCTACGTCATCATAAAATCCTTCAATGGAGACATTGCCGTTTTCGTCTTTCATGCTGGCAATCAATGAAGACAGCATTTGTCCCGGCACCGGAGCCCAATTTCCATAATGACCACTGTGCAAGGACCTATTAGACCCGTAAGTCGTCACCTCAAATCCCGTAACCCCTCGAACCCCAAAAACCAATTGTGGTTTTCTCGACTGGTGGATCGGCCCATCACAGAACATCCACAAATCGATCATTTCAAGCAATTCCGCATGATCTTCCAGATAGGATCTAAGATGCTCAGATCCTGCCTCTTCTTGGCCTTCAAAGAAAAAAACAAAATTGGACGTGGGCTCAATCCCTTCGGCTTGCATGGCATCAATCGCCGCCAAAATACCAATAATGGGGCCCTTGTCATCGCCTGCCGACCTCGCGTAAATAAGAGATAGAGGATCTATTTTTTCACCCTCTTTGGGAAAGGGTATCTCTGCGCCGCCCTCTGCTAAGGATTTATCATACATTTTCGGCGTCCATGGATCGTGTTTCCAACGCGTTTTGTCTACGGGTTGACCATCGTAATGTACGTAAAATGCAAGCGTTCGGGTCGCCTTTTTTGACGCCAAATAGCCATAGACAATGGGAGGGGTACCCGGATGCTCCAACAATTGTGTCGAAACGCCTCGATCAGTCAATTCTCCCATGATATACTGAGCGTTTTTGTTGATATTAGGAAGATCATACGCCACATTGGGGATCTCCAATAAGGAGACAAACTCTTCTACGATATGAGCTCCTTGTGCGTCGATGTGCCGGTCAAATAAGGTAACGTCAGTTTGCGCACCTGCGCTTGCCACCAACAATAAAGAACAGACAGTAAGGATGCTTTTCATACTAGTAAGATACAAAAAAGCGGTCATTAAATTTAAATGAACCCTCAATTATTCTTATTACTTAGCCATATCTACCACACAATCTACCCATTTGGATTCAGTATTAAGACTTGGAACCAAATCCCATCTTATCCCTCCTGCTTCGATAAAATTTTCTTTATACTCCTCTCCCACCTCAATGGTCGTTTCCAAACAATCCGAAACAAAAGCTGGCGAAAACACCAAGATGCTTTTCTTTCCTTCAGCAGCCAATTTTGTAAAGGCATCCTCCGCATAAGGCTTGATCCATTCATCTCTCCCCAATCGACTCTGGAAACAAACTGTATAGTTGTCTTCACTGATTTTCATTTTGTCTGCAATGAGTCGGGTAGTTTCAAAACATTGTGCTCGGTAGCAAAATTGGTTTTTTGAGCCCAAAGCAGCACAGCAAGATCCTAATTTACAATGCTTGTCTACGGATCCTTTTCTAATCTGGCGCTCAGGCAAGCCATGGTAACTGAACAGATAATGATCATAATCGTGGGCCTTTAAAAAAGATTGCGCCTGATCGACGACGGTCTCAATCAAAAGGGGGTGATGAAAAAATTGTGATACAAAACTTATTTTTGGAATGATCTGCCATTGCTTGGTCAGCTCCATCACTTTATCAATCACTGATCCTGTGGTCGCAGAAGCGTACTGAGGAAATAAAGGAATCACCTTGATCTCTGAAACGTGCTGAACCATAAGTCTTTTGATGGCCTCTTCAATAGAAGGGCTTTGGTATCTCATCCCGAACTCGACTGCATAACCCTTTGCCAGCTTCTTTTGTACCATCGACGTAAGGTCTTCGGTATAAAATTTGAGCGGAGAGCCTCGTTCGGTAAACAATTTTCGATATTCTGCTGCTGATTTGGGCGCTCTAAAAACAGCGATGATTAAATTGACTAAAATCCATCTCAGTACGTAAGGAATATCTACCACCCTTCTGTCCATGAGAAACTCTCTCAAATACTTTCTTACATCTGACACCTTGGTTGAATCTGGAGTTCCCAAATTCACTAATAATACCCCTATTTTCTCCATTTAACTTAACGAATTAGCCTCCCAAACGATGGCTGCGTACAAAATAAACCTCATAAATCTTGACATAGAAATCCAGATGAATTTTTTAAAATTATATTTTGCAAATCCCACCAACATACATATTCCTGAAAAAGGAATCGGCGTAAGCGCAGCGACCACTACAAGAAATCCACCAAATTGATTGAAATATTTTTCAAACTTTCCTAGGCGCCTTCTCCTTAAAAGCCTATAAAATTTTGAATCTCCAAATTTTGCTCCAATCAAATATCCAATGATGCCCGCAAGATAGGAAATGAACATCAAGGCAGTCACATGTTGAAGGTATAACAGCCAGAGATTTTTACTGGCGGCCCAAAACATAAAAAATTCCGGTGGGATGATCCCAAAGATCAATTCTGATACAAGAAAAATAAAATAAATCATCAAAGTGTGATCATATAGAGGTCCCAACATAACTTTTAAATCAAAGCCGAAATATTTTTGGATGATCACATAGCCCGCAACTAGCACACCCAACCAGAGGAGACCTTTGATTAAATTTTTTAATAAAAATGTTGTTTTATGAGCAGTTTCTTGATTCATTTCCTATTTAAAAACTTAGTCTCTTGTTAAAAAGTTTCTCAAAAAATTACTTTTTCTTCATTTAAAGGTCTTCCTCAGTTACCAATTTTTTTGGTGCGGCTCGCGTTTCCTTCTTAAAGATTGTTTGTTCATTTTCTACCCTCCAAAAAGGTTCTTCAAACTCCGTAAATCGGCCATTAAATTCTGTTATGGATATCTTAATTGCATAATTTAACCGGTTGACCGCTTCATGATAATAATCATTTCGGTTTTGTGGATGGTCTATAAAAAATTTAATGATAGGGAAACTTCGATTTCTCAGTTCTTTCAAAACTTTATGGATAGATACAGGTTGTCGTTTTTTTTCTAAATCCTTGAGTGCGCGCACGCAATTTTCAGCCAAGCCTTTCAATAAGCCACTGTAAATTTCATAGGTTTTACCTTTATCTTGATCGTATTCAGCTCCTTTCTCTTCGCAAAATGCCTTAAATATTCTAATAGCTGGGGTACATAATTGTGGTTTTTCAAAGACGTTGGGCTGCCACAAAATTTCTCTGTAAGTGAACAGAGAGGGCAAAAGTTCTGTATCATATCCCTTTTTTTTGGTGACCTCAATAATCGATTGGACATCTAATCCTGCCATGACGACGTGAGCAGCATGCAATGAATACCGCTGCTTGGGTACATCTGCAGTGCGCAACGCTATAAAATTCCAAATTTGATTGATTGGGATATCCATATTATTTCTAAATTTCGTTAAAATATTGATCATTTTAAAGCCCTTCGGTGAGATCTTAATTTTTATTCTAGGTTTACCCAACTTAATGCATAATATTTGACCTTTATGGACAAAAAATGGGATCTTTCCGAAATTGATGAAGCCAAAGCGAAAGCATTGGGCGATCAGCTCAACATACATCCGACCTTAAGTAGCCTCTTAATTAATCGCGGCATCACTGATTTTGAAAAATCGCGAGCCTTCTTTCGTCCCTCCCTAGACATGCTCTATGATCCCTTTTTAATGAAAGATCTGGATCTGGCAGTAAATCGACTCTCGGATGCATTGGCCCGAAATGAACGCATTTTGATCTATGGTGATTACGATGTTGACGGCACCACTTCGGTGGCGTTGATGTATTCATTCTTAAAAAATCATACTGAAAATATTAGTTTTTATATCCCTGATCGTTACACAGAGGGTTACGGAATCTCGGAAAAAGGCATCGAATATGCCGCATCAATCCATTGCCAATTGATCATCACACTTGATTGTGGTATCCGTGCCCTAAACATGGCAAACCTTTCCAAAAAAAAGGGTATCGATTTAATCATTTGTGACCATCATATTCCTGGAAGTATTCTTCCCAAGGCCTATGCGGTTCTTGACCCCAAAAGAAAAGACTGCCGCTACCCTTTCAAAGAACTCAGCGGCTGTGGCGTCGGATTCAAGCTTTTGCAAGGGTTTTGTCTACAGCATAGCCTTGAACTTGGGTCTCTTTTTAATTACCTCGACCTAGTTGCTGTTAGCATCGCCTCTGATATTGTCCCAATGGTAGGAGAAAATCGTATTCTGGCTTATTTTGGCATGGAAAAAATCAATAGCCAGCCCCTAAAAAGTCTCCAGGCGTTGATCGACATCGCTGGGATAAAAGCTCCAATCAGCATCTCCGACGTAGTTTTTTATATCGGCCCTAGAATCAATGCCGCGGGTCGTTTAAGACATGCACATGAGTCCGTAGACCTGCTCATTAGTGAAGATCCTGTCCAATTGAAAAATTTTGCGCAACGACTCAACGAGGTAAATAAAAAACGACAAAATATTGATCAGACGATCACTGAAGAAGCCTTACGGACGATATATGAAGAGCTTCCAGAGACCGCTAAAAGTACGGTCCTTTTTAACCCTAATTGGCACAAAGGTATTGTGGGCATCGTCGCATCTCGATGTATTGAACATTATTTCAGACCTACCGTCATTTTAACAGAAAGTAATGGGGTAGCAACCGGTTCTGCTCGCTCAGTAGAAGGCTTTGACATCCATACCGCACTGGGCAAATGTGCAGATCTCCTCTTGCAATACGGCGGCCACGCATTTGCCGCTGGCATGTCTATGGCATTGAATAACGTAGACCTCTTTAAAGAGCGATTTGAGGAAATTGTCAAAAACACAATTCCCTCGGACTCGGAAAGGCCCAAATTAATTGTAGATGCTGAAGTCCCTCTTGATTTTATCCAATTTAAAAATTTCAACATCCTCAATCAAATGAGCCCATTTGGCCCTCAAAATATGCACCCTGTTTTTATTACAGAACATGTCAAACTGGTAGGAAGTCCGAAAATAATCAAAAAGAAGCATCTTAAAATTCAAGTGAAGCAAGGAAATACAGAGGGGCCTATAGAGGCCATTGCGTTTGGTCTGGGGGGCCTACAAGCCCCTATTTTAGCAGCAGAAAGTTTTCGAATCGCCTATCATATTGATGTAAATGAATTCCGAGGAAGAAAAAGACTGCAGCTAATCGTCAAGGATATCAAATTCTATAATTAATTTACATTTTATGATGGAACTAAGGGCCGAAAATCTTGTCAAAAAATATAAAGGAAGAAATGTAGTCAATCAAGTTTCCGTATCGGTAAAACAAGGCGAAATCGTGGGTTTACTGGGCCCTAATGGGGCAGGGAAAACCACATCTTTTTATATGATTGTTGGCCTCATCAAACCCAATTATGGTCACATCTTTTTAGACGATCAAGAGATCACAGGTCTGGCCATGTACCGGCGGGCCAAATTGGGAATTGGTTACCTCGCTCAAGAAGCTTCTGTCTTTAGAAACCTTTCGGTGGAGGACAATATATTGGCGGTACTAGAGATGACAAAATTGAGCAAGTCGGATCAACAAGAAAAGCTAGAATCTTTACTTAGCGAATTCAGTCTGAATCATGTTCGTAAAAATCAGGGTATGGTGCTCTCAGGCGGAGAACGCCGCAGAACGGAAATTGCACGTGCCCTAGCTGTTGATCCCAAATTTATCCTTTTAGATGAGCCCTTTGCTGGCGTCGATCCCATCGCAGTAGAAGAAATTCAAGGCATTGTGAGTCGCCTCAAAGAAAAAAATATCGGGATTTTAATTACTGACCATAATGTAAACGAAACCCTGTCCATCACAGATAGGGCCTATCTGATGTTTGAAGGTACCCTACTTAAAGCAGGAACTGCCGAAGAACTCGCCAACGATGAGCAAGTTCGGCGCGTTTATTTAGGCAAACATTTTGAATTAAAACGCAAAATATAACGTGGCCCTCTTTAACTCCATCTTTACTTGGGTAATGAAAAAAAGAATTCATCAGATTGAACTCTTTCAAAAATATCCTTATGAAGTACAAACAGAGTTGATGGAAGCGTTAGTAAAAAAAGGGTCTAAAACCGTTTATGGACTGAAGCATAAATTTTCAGATATCAATAGTCTTAAAAGTTTTCAAGAGCAAATTCCCATACAGAACTATCAAGACCTTTTCCCCTACATTGACCGCATCATGCATGGCGAGCAAAATGTGCTTTGGCCCTCAGAAATTAAATGGTTTGCCAAATCTTCTGGAACCACCAACGCAAGAAGTAAATTTATTCCCGTTTCTAATGAGGCCTTACAAGACTGTCACATTAAAGGGGGCAAAGATCTCTTGTCTATCTATTTCAACAACTTTGAAAATACCAAAATGTTTACAGGTAAAAGTTTGGTCATTGGAGGCAGTCGTCAGGTTAATCAGCTCAACCAAAACAGCAATTCCTTTTATGGAGATGTCTCTGCCGTGCTCATCAGTAACCTCCCTTGGTGGGCACAATTGGTGAGAACTCCGAGTTTAGAAATTGCCCTAATGGATGAATGGGAGGAAAAATTAGAAAAAATGATCCATTCCTGTATCGATGAAAATGTCACCAGTGTCTCGGGTGTCCCTACCTGGACCCTGGTTATGTTAGAAAAAATTCTAAAGGAAAAAAAAGTAGAAAGTATTTTAGATATCTGGCCTAATCTTGAGGTTTTTTTCCATGGCGCCGTAGCTTTTAGCCCTTATGAGCCTCAATTCAAAAGACTGATTCCGAGTACTGGAATGCATTACGTAGAAACATACAATGCTTCTGAAGGATTTTTTAGTATTCAAGATCAATTAGACTCGAAAGATATGCTGCTCATGCTTGACTATGGTATTTTTTATGAGTTCATTCCTTTTGATCAAATCCAAGAAGAAAAGCCCCAAGCACTGGACATTAGCCAAGTTAAAGTCAATCAAGTATATGCCCTCCTCATCACAACCAATGCAGGTCTTTGGAGGTATAAGATTGGAGATACCATCACATTTACCTCTGTAAATCCACACCGCATTCGCATAACAGGACGTACCAAGCATTTCATCAATGCTTTTGGAGAAGAACTGATGATCTGGAACGCTGAAAAAGCGATATCTGTTGCTTGTATTAAAACCAATGCTGAAATCAGTAATTTTACTGCGGGTCCAAAATATTTAGAGAAAAATGAAAAGGGAGGCCATGAATGGGTCATTGAATTCCAAAGAACTCCTGATGACTTAGATCGATTTACCCAAATACTAGATGAAGTGCTTCGCGAGATTAATTCAGATTATGATGCCAAGCGTCATAAAGATTTAGCCCTCATAGCACCCGTCGTATATCCTGTAGATGCTGGCATTTTCCATACCTGGATGAAATCTAGGGGTAAACTAGGGGGTCAAAATAAAGTCCCCAGGTTAGCTAACGATCGTATATATTTAGACGAGATTTTGGCCCTTATTGGTCATCCTAATCTTCAATGTAATTAACATAACGCTCCCATTTAGCCAAAACCTCTGTAAAATCTGCGGGCAAGTCCGATTCTAATCTCATTGCTTCTTTAGTCACCGGATGTACAAATCCCAGTGTTTTAGCATGCAGGGCTTGTCGAGGCATGATTTTAAAACAATTCTGAACAAATTGTTTGTATTTGGTGAAGAGGGTCCCTTTTAAAATTTGATCCCCCCCATAAGTGGCATCATTAAATATGGGATGCCCCATATACTTCATATGAGCCCTGATTTGATGGGTCCGTCCAGTTTCTAAATTGCACTGAATCAAACTGACATATCGAAAAGATTGTAATGTTTTGTAATGAGTTACCGCGCGACGACCAAAATCTCCTTCAGGAAAAGCGGTGGTCAACCTGCGGTCCTTGAAACTCCTTCCCAGCTGAACATCAATAGTTCCCTCAGCGGGTACGAGTTCCCCCCATACCAGGGCGTAATAGGTGCGGTCAATCGAATGATCATAAAATTGTTTGGCCAAGCCTTTCATGGCCTTTTCTGATTTAGCAACGACCAATAAACCCGAGGTATCTTTATCAATCCGATGAACCAGCCCAGGTCTTCCTTCATTACCTCGCATTTCTGGTAAATTCTTAAAATGCCATAATAAAGCGTTGACTAAAGTGCCAGACCAATTTTTATAGGCTGGATGAACCACCATACCTGCCTCTTTATATACAATGAGCAGCTCTGGATCCTCAAACCGGATATCCAAAGGTAAATCTTCAGCAATGATTTCCTCCTCTCGCTGTGGCTCTGGAATCAGCACAACCAATTCGTCCTTGGGACGAACTTTATAATTGACTTTTACCACTTCACGGTTGACGGTGATCCATCCTAATTTAATGAACTCTTGAATTTGGGTTCTGGTTAAATCTGGTAGTTTTTCCATTAAAAACTTGTCGATGCGAACAGAGCCTTGTTTTGGATCAACAATGATCCTGAAATGTTCAAACAGTTCTTCCTCAATAAGCGCTTGTGATGTATCTGACATTCTGCAAATTTACGTATACTTGTGAGATGCTGGTAGAAATTCCCAAAACTCCTATCGAAGAATTAAAAACCCCTTTTTTAGAATTTCAAAAAATTCAAATCTTTATCAAAAGAGATGATCTCAATGACCCCCTCTTAATGGGTAATAAATTTCGAAAACTAAAATACAATCTCACTGCGGCTAGAGCGAAGGGTGCTGATACTTTACTTACCTACGGTGGAGCGTATTCAAATCACATCTTTGCCACTGCCGCCGCTGGGAAGCGCTATGGATTCAAAACCATCGGTTTAATCCGAGGAGATGAATTAAATGCTAATAACAATCCCACCTTAAAAGCTGCTGCTAATTTCGGAATGACTCTTGTCTTTTTACCTCGTCAAGAGTTCTCAGATTTCAAGTCACATCTAACCTTTCCTTCCGATGTCAAAGGAAAAATCTATACCCTCCCTGAGGGCGGTACCAATCGAGCAGCTATTCAGGGTTGTGCTGAAATCATTCAAGAAATAAGCCTTCCTTTCGATATTCTTTGTACCCCTATCGGTACTGGAGGAACTATGGTTGGATTATTAAAAGGCTTGGCAGGCCAAAAAGAAGTTTGGGGATTCTCAGCACTGAAAGGAAATTGGATAGATGCACACATAAAATCCTTATTGGTTCAAGAAAAAATAAAGGTAACTAATTTCAAAACTTTTTCAGAAAACGATTTTGGTGGCTACGGAAAGTTTAATTCTAGATTGATCACCTTCATAAAATGGTTTCATAATGCAAAAAAAATAGCTTTAGACCCTATATATATGGGAAAGATGTGCTTAAGACTTTGGGAAATGCTCAAAAATGAGCAAATTGCAGAAGGAAGTACGATAGTTTTACTCCACACAGGTGGTCTACAAAGTATCATGGGATTTAATCAGAAATATAATACCGAATTACCCACGAGCAATACAGTCTAATAATCATGATAAAACCATCATATCTGTACATAGTTGTCGTTTTAATGATCAGCAGTTGTAATGTAGATCAATTGGACATGGAAGGTCTTAAATTGTCTGAAAATACTGGATTGTATGCATTCCCTATTGGGGAAACTACCTACCAATTGATGGAGTTATTGGAAGATGCGGACTCCACATTGGCCATGAGTACAGACGAAAATGGCATGATTTCGTTTAGCTTTGAAGAGTCCGATACCATTGAATTAGCCCAAGAAAGTACGGAACAGGGTATTGATTTAGATGTATTTTTAAGACAATCCGTAGATTTTCCGACCTCCTCTTTCAGCATTCCTCTTTTCGAAACCTTTGAGAGCGGCTCTTTTTTATTGGAAAATCCCAATTTGAATTTTACCATTAACAATGAGTTGCGTATGCCGTTAGCCATAGGACTAACAATTTATGGAACAAAAATTGATGCCAATGGAGATACCTTGAGAAGAGATTTAACAATTTACAACTCTTTTTTTGATCTCAATGACTCTTTAAGATCCATATTGCATCCAAGCCTCACGGATACAGCTGCTATCTTAACCTTTCTTACTTTAGACAAAACCACTTCAGATTTTGATCAATTTCTAGGTTGGACACCTGAAAACATTTATATGAATATGTCGATGGTAGCCAATCCCGACTTAGCTGAAGGAGACACTCTGCTTTTCATATTTCCTCCTGACACCATCCCTGATAGGGAATTCAACGCGGGAGCACAAATTTTTACAAATATGTCCTTGGAACTTCCCATGAGTTTACATCTGGATAATTTAGGCGTCCCTGTAAATTTAGATTCCATTACCGTTGATGTAGATGTAACAACTTTAGACTCTTTACAACTTAGGGTTGTAACGTACAATATGCTCCCCTTTGGGGCTCTTCTTAATCTTCAGTTTCTGGATTCTAACAGTGAGATCCTTTATTCTTTAGAAGAAGATTTTCATGTTTTAGCCAATCCCACTCTCAATTCAATTACTTTTAATATCAAAGAACCCGAAATTAACATCAACCAAGTCTGGTTAACTGGGGAAGGAATTGATGCATTGAATGATACGCAAACTATCAAAATTATTATGACTCTAAATACCACTGATGGGGCTCCCACTATTTATACACCCCTGTTGGAGGAATATACATTAGAAGTAAAAATCTCTGGTAAAGTGCGATTGAGCTACGAGTTATGAAAAAACCCATCATAGGCCTCTATATTCTAGTCTATTCCTTTACCTCCTTAGCACAAGAGGGAACATCTTTCTATCATTTAGGAAGCGCTACCATACAGAGTACTGCATTTAATGCCTCTTATTTTCCCAAAGGAGACTTTTTTGTTGGCTTACCTGTGCTGTCCGGCATCAGTTTATATGCTAACAATCGGTTTTCATATAATGATGTAGTTATTAAGAAAGGAGATATCAATGAAATTAATTTAAATAAACTGGTATCCTCTATGGGAGCAGCCAATAGCTTTAGCTTTCATGGAACCATCAGTTTGGCGCATATAGGTTTTCGAGCTCCGTCAGGATTAGGCGTCAGTTTATTTGCTAATGAGCGGCTTGCCGCAAATTTTGTTTACCCCAAAGAAATTGCCGAATTCCTTTTCAAAGGAAATGGTGATATGGTGGGGCAAAAGATAGACATAGGGAAATTTGGAGCAAGCATCAATTATTATCGTGAATATGGATTAGGCCTTGCTTATGAATTTGATGGGCGTTTAAAAGTAGGTGCCCGACTGAAATATTTGCAAGGATTCGTAAACCTCAGTACTCCACATAACTTTAATGCAACCCTAAAAACAAGCAATGAAAACTATCAATTTGAAGCCGATTGGCAAAATTTTCAGCTTCGAACCGCAGGGATCAGTCAATTTAGTGACGAGGCCATCAATGAGGAAGATTTGGCCTCTTATTTCATTTCAAATGGAAATTCTGGATTTGCGATAGACTTAGGGCTCGAATATAAATTAAACAGGTATTATGCGTTGGCCTTAGCTATAAATGACATTGGTTACATTGGTTGGAAAGAGCATATCCAAACATCTGGTTTGTCAGATAGTACGTTCGTTTATGCAGGAGTTGAACTACAGGGTGGGGACATTATCGATTCCATCTCATTAGTTTCGGATAAATTTAAAGTCGATACAACCTATGAACAATACACTTCTTTCCTGCCGGCCAATATCATTGGTAGTATAGTATACACTCCTGTAAATGGCACCGATGTTATTACTACCCTAAATGCAAAAATTATTCAAGGTCAAATCAATCCCGGATTTGGTCTAGGGATCAGACAAACGGTTTCTTCAAATGTCATAGTTTCAGCTTCAGTAACCAAGCTCCCTCAGCAATTTTTCAATGTCGGTTTGGGATTTGCTGCAAAACTTGGACCTGTGCAATTATATATGGCTACCGATAAAATACTGGGCTATTCAGCTCCTTCTATAAAATGGGCACAAGTACGATTGGGTATGAATTTAGTCTTTGGTGGAGCAGAAAGTGATTCCAAATCAGGTAAGTCAGGCACAAGTACACAAGGATCATATGGTAATGGTAAAGGGGTTAAGACTTATAGCTTTCATGGACAAAAAATTGAAGCTAAAAAATATGAGGATATTTATACCATTGTGCCCAAGTTGTCTCAAGAAATACCCGAAAGTTATGTCAATGTTAAGGAAAGTAATAAGCGATTTTCCAAAAAACAAACCTTCATTAATAGTAAATCTGCCAAATCAAACAAAGTAGGGCAAAAGTTTAAACAAAGTCCCAGTTCCGTAGGAAACAAAAATGAAAAAGCAAAAAAAGCTAGGTTCGGAAATTTAGCAACCCAATGGCTAAGTCATGAAAACTATACGAAACAAAAAAAAGGGAAAACATCTAAACCTAAAAAACAAAAACTGAAAAAGTAATAAACTAACCAAATAAATGTGCCAATACATCACGTAAGAGGTTCACATTTTTCAAGGTTATTTTGATTTTTTCTTTATTTGATCCCTCTTTATTTGCCAAAAATATTTCCGAAAATCCAAGCTTTTCCGCTTCCTTTATCCGACTTTCAAACCTATTTACGGTTCTAACTTCTCCCCCAAGACCAATTTCACCCACAAAGCAAGCCTCACGAGAAATGATGAGATCATGATAAGAAGAATAAATAGCGGCACATACAGCCATATCAATAGAAGGGTCATCCACTCTGATTCCCCCGGTAATATTCAAAAAAACATCTTGCACCCCAAGTTTTAACCCCATGCGCTTCTCTAAAACAGCCAACAGCATATGTAGCCTTTTAAGGTCAAAACCGGTAGCCGTGCGTTGTGGTGTTCCATAATTAGCCGGACTGACCAATGCCTGAACTTCGACCATCAAAGGTCTATTTCCTTCTATAGAGGCTCCTATGGCCACGCCCGAACGGTCTACCGACTGGTCTGATAATAATATTTCTGAAGGGTTTTTTACCTGCATTAACCCTTCGTGCCACATTTGATAAATCCCCAACTCAAAGGTGGAGCCAAACCGATTTTTTATCGTCCTTAAGATGCGGTAAACATGGTTTCTATCTCCTTCAAACTGCAAAACGGTATCTACCATATGTTCTAGTACTTTCGGTCCAGCAATACTTCCTTCCTTATTGATGTGCCCTATCAAAAAGATGGGAATATTTGATTCTTTTGCATATTTGAGTAACTGCCCTGTACAATCCTTCACCTGCGAAACCGATCCGGGTGCTGACTCTATATGCTGACTATGTATGGTTTGAATAGAGTCAATGATCAATAAATTTGGTCTCAATTTTTTGGCGTGCTGAAAAATTCGAGAGAGGTCTGTCTCTGATAACAAATAACATTTTTCCGAATGTACCCCGATACGATCTGCCCGCATTTTTATCTGATGTGGACTCTCTTCTCCTGAAACATATAGCATCTTTAATTGAGTCAGCTGAACAGCCACTTGGAGCATTAAAGTTGACTTTCCTATACCGGGTTCTCCACCAATTAACACCAAAGATCCCCTCACAATACCTCCTCCCAATACGCGATCCAATTCCTCATCTTTCGAAGAAATCCGATCGTGATTTTCACTCAAAACATCCTGAACCAATTGTGGGACTGATTTGAGGCTAGCATCTTCTTTCCAAAGCGCTTTTTCCTGAGTCTCCTTAATAACGACCTCTTCCACATAGGTATTCCACTCCATACAAGAAGGACATTTTCCAACCCATTTGGCTGCACTTGCTCCGCATGATTGACAAAAAAAAGACGTCTTTTGTTTACTCAAAAAATTACTTGTTTAATGGTTGACTCAATTTTATTACCTTACGCAGCCCTGTTATCCTAAACCTAATGAGTACTCCTGTTATTAACACATCCGGGCATAAGAGCCCAGCCATTTAATTTGATCTTTATAAGGAGCAATGGTTTTTTGGACTTCGGGATCATGAAAATGCCCATCTAATTCAATGAAAAACATATATTTAAAGTGGGTCCCCATTTTTGCGGGTCTACTTTCAACCTTACATAGATTAATTCCTGCACTTTGGAATTTTTGCAAAAAAGCAACCAGCGCCCCCGCTTCGTCTGGCAGCTTTGCAATTAAAGAGGTCTTGTCTTCCCCACTGGGTTCATTATAAAAGCTTTCACTTAAAATCAAAAACCTCGTCGTATTATCTGCTGAATCTTGAATATTATTGTAAAGAATGGGGACTTTGTATTCTCGAGCCGCAATCGGAGCACAAATAGCCGCTGAATTTTTTTCCTCTAATGCCATTTGACAAGCACGACTCGTACTGCTTACGGGTACTAGTTTTACTTCATGATCAAAATAATGATTGATGAAATTTTTACATTGACGAAAAGCAATGTCCCTACTAAATACCGTCGTTACTTGAGACAAGTCCTCCTCAAGAGCTGCAATAGAAAAGTGAATGGGCAAGGCCATTTCAGCCACAATACTCAATTGATGCGTACCCAGATAATCAATCGTCTCCTGAACCGTTCCTTCTTGATTGTTTTCAATGGGTACTACTCCATATTTTACCCGACGGGTCGCAACAGACTCAAAAACGGCCGAAATCGAATCCAGAGCTATGTAATCACTAATTGCACCATAACGAGACTCGGCCGCCTGATGGGTAAAGCTTCCGTCGGGGCCCAAGTAAGCAATACGTTCAGGTAACTCATAGTTTCTACTGATAGCAAAAATTTCCAAAAAGATGGCCTCAATGGCAGCCTTGGTAAGTGGTCCCTTTTGCGTCTTTGAAAGTCGATCGATGATCGCCTTCTCTCTTTCAGGTCTGTAAATAGGGGCTTTTGTAGTCCTCTTTAATCTACCCACCTCTTGAACCACGGCTATCCGCTCATTGAATAACTTAAGTAGTTCATCATCAATCTGATCAATTTTTTTTCTTAATTTTTCCAGCATATCCATTAATCAAGCAATAAAATAAAAAATCATTTCTTCTTAAACGAATTTTTATTCACTTTTCATTTGGTTAGGTTATTTTTGTATCATGCAAAGAGACAAAAAAATTTTTGATTTAATCAAAAAAGAAAATCATCGCCAACTCGAAGGTATTGAATTGATCGCCTCCGAAAACTTCGCTTCGCCCCAAGTCATGGAGGCCTCCGGCAGTATTCTAACCAATAAATATGCCGAGGGCTTGCCTGGCAAACGTTACTACGGAGGTTGTCAAGTGGTCGATGTCATAGAAAATCTTGCTATAGAAAGGCTAAAAACTCTTTTTGG
>DBBU01000023.1:32831-128173 GCA_002292365.1 Flammeovirgaceae bacterium UBA976 | reverse complement strand
ACCCCAAAAATAGAAGTAGATCTGCACAGGACATCCACATTACAAATTAGAAAAAGAACTAAAAATACTTCCTTAAAGTCAAAGGGCAATGCCAATAAAAGCCTTAAAGGCCAAGCCCATAAGACCTGTAATCAGCATGGTAATTCCCAAGCCTTTGAGTCCAGAAGGAACCATGGAGTATTTTAATTTTTCTCGGATCGCTGCCAGGGCTATGATGGCCAGGAAAAATCCAAAACCAGACCCGAAGCCGTATGAAGTAGCCTCAATGATATTGTAATCTTTCTGAACCATAAACAATGAAGAACCCAAAATAGCACAGTTAACCGCGATTAAGGGTAAAAAAATACCCAATGATCCATAAAGAGCTGGCGAAAGTTTTTCAATAATCATCTCAACCAATTGTACCATAGATGCAATGACAGCAATGAACATAATGAATTGAAGGAAAGTCAGGTCAATAGACTCAAAGCTGACATCTATCCATGTCAAGGCCCCTTCTTTAAGCACATATTCTTGGAGTAACCAATTAACGGGTACTGTTAATGTGAGTACAAAAACTACCGCTAAACCAAGACCAAAAGCGGTTTCTACTTTTTTAGATACTGCCAAAAATGAACACATACCTAAATAATAGGCAAAGATCATATTGTCTATAAAAATACCCCTAAGTGCTATATTAAAAACTTCCATTATGCTCTGATCTGTTAATGTTCTACGTATCCTGACTTTGACCTTTGAATCCAAATGAGAATGCCTAAAACGACAAACGCGCCTATTGAGTCAACCATCAGACCATTTGTTGGGAAGGTCGTCCAGCCTATAGCTTCAAAAATTTTGAAGTCAAAGATGGAACCTGAACCAAACAATTCTCTGAAAAAGGCAACCGTTAATATGATCCATGCATAGCCAAATCCCGAGCCTAAACCATCCAATATGGAATCATAGGGCTTATTGGCCATAGCAAAAGCTTCGAGCCGACCCATCACAATACAATTGGTAATGATCAGCCCAACATAAGCACCCAAGACTTTGTACATATCGTAGCTGTAAGCTTTTAAAAATTCACTCACCAATGTCACTAAAGTGGCTACTACAGCCAATTGGACAATAATTCTGATCCTACCAGGAATCAGGTTTCGCATCAATGAGATGATTAAATTAGCAAATACAATAACAAATACTACCGCGATTGACATCACTAAAGTAGGCTCTAACTTCACGGTAACCGCCAAAGCGGAGCAAATACCCAATACTTGAATCGTAATAGGATTGTCATCCGACAATGGATCAGTAACAATATTCTTCCTCCTTTTCGATAAAAAGGGTTCAGCAGGTTTTTTTTCTACCTTTGGTTCTTTTTCTACTACAGTCGCTTCAGCACTCATATTAATCTCATTAGTCGTTTTCTAGTTAATTGCAATTCCATTTTGACCCTTCGTATTCATGATAAACTTTTGATAACAACCCAGATATTCTTTCAACATTTTATTGACTCCTTTGGCAGTTATGGTCGCCCCAGAAAGACCGTCAACCTCATGCATGCTAAGACCCGTAATCCCTTCTCCCTTTACCATAGTAATAGATTCTAAATTACCCTTATCACTAAATATTTTTTTGTTTTCCTTGTAACGATTTCTCACATTTTCTTCGGTAATTCGAGCACCCAATCCAGGAGTTTCTCCTTTGTGATCAAAGGCAACTCCTTTTACCGTATTGAGATCCGATTCCAAAGCAACATAACCAGAGATCCAATCCCAAAGCCCCAAACCAAACATAGGAAAAACATAGGCTTCAACGACATTAGGATCCAATTCATTTAATATCATATAAATGGGGTATAATCGCTCATCTCTATCTATTTTGTGATTTTTTTGTGCATTTACCTTTTCAGCGATCAACGGGTTACCTTTGTCATCTACAGAAATAATCTCACCTTTAATGTCAACCACAATTGATTTTACGCGATCTTTGTAAAGACTGAACACCTCTTCAGGTGTTTTGAAAGTTGAGATATCCATCACGGCACCTAAAATTTTCTTTTTAGTATCTAACTCGACTTGTTTGTCTTGAGCAGGCTTTAGCAAAACTGAGGTCAGAGACATAGCTCCACCAATCAAAACCGTCATGATTGCGGAGAAAACTAGGATGTAAATATTAGATCGTTGCACGTTTTAATCTTCTTTTTTTATGAGCTTCTACTACATAATAATCAATTAAGGGCGCGAATACATTCATAAAGAGTATCGCCAACATAATGCCTTCAGGATAAGCCGGGTTAGAAATTCTTATGATTACGGTAAGCACACCAATCATAAATCCATAAATCCACTTGCCTATCTCTGTTTGCGCAGCAGATACCGGATCGGTAGCCATAAATACTGCTCCAAAGGCCAATCCTCCAACCACAAGATGGTAATGTGCAGGCATCAACATAAAACTGTTCGTACCTGCCAAATTATATATCAATCCCATCACCCAGGCACCTCCAAATACAGATAAAATAATCTTCCAACTACCCACACCCGTGAAAACTAATATGGCAGCACCAATTAAGCACATAAGCACTGAAGTTTCACCAATGCTTCCGGGTATGGCCCCGAGAAATAAATTCCAAAAATCAAACATTCCTCCATACCAATGCCCACTTAGGCCCGCCATCATATCTGTGCCATTGGCTGCTGCTGCAGATCCATAGGATAACAGAGTGGCTCCCGAAAAGCCATCAACAGGCACTTGATCTCCTAAATAAATCCAGACCATATCTCCTGATATCTGAGAAGGGTATGCGAAATAAAGGAATACACGCGAGGTTAATGCAACATTAAGAATATTCATCCCGGTACCTCCAAACACTTCTTTGGCAATAATAACACCAAATATTGTCGCCATAGCCACTTGCCACAAGGGAATAGTTACGGGCATTACCAAAGGTATAAGAATACCTGTCACCAAAAAGCCCTCTTCAATAGGATGATTTCTAATTACACAAAAAGTAAACTCTACTCCCAGGCCTACGCCATAAGAAATAATTAATATGGGCAAGACTTGACCTGCTCCTAGCAAAAATTTACTTATAAAAGTAGCATTAACCACTCCCGTAGCAAGAAAGTGTTGATGGCCTGCGTTCCACATACCAAATAACAAACATGGAATTAAAGCAACGATCACAGTAAACATGACTCGCTTTAAATCTGCAGCATCCTTGACCTGAACACCTGTAGGGCCTGTAGTAAGACTCGGCTTAAAAAAAATCGTTCTATGTCCCTCGTATAGGGTATGTAATTTTTCGTATTTAGCACCCTTCTCAACATGAGGTTTGATGCTATCAAATAGATTTTGTAATAATTTCATTAATCAGCTATTTCGAATGAGTTCAATTCCTTCTCTTACAATTGCTTGAATATCATTTTTGGAGACATCTATGTATTCACACAAGGCAACATCTTCTTCAATGACTTCATATATTCCTAATGCTTCCATTTCATCGTAATCATTTGAAATGATCGACTTGAACAAATAAGTAGGTAGAATATCCATGGGTAATATTTTTTCGAAAGCACCAGAGATCGTAAAATTTCTTTGTTCACCATTGGTATTGGTATCTAATACCTTCTCTTTTTTGGGGATTAAAAAAGAAAACAAACCAAAAGCTTTGTGAAAACTTAACTTTTCAAAGCTTGGCAACATCCAACCCAGAAATTCTTCTTCATCTCCTTCTGGAATAACCGCTATTTGATTATGGAAATGGCCCAAATACCCACGAACACCTACGTGTTCGCCGCTCAGTACATTTCCCGAAATAAATCTAGCATTCGTTTTTTTGAAGTTGTCAGCCACTAATTTATCCAAACAAGCGCCTGAATAAGTCTTGACATAATGTGGGTGAATTATTTCGGAACCCGTAATGGCAATCAACTTTGAAGCGTCATAAATGCCTTCCATAAATAAAGTTCCTATTCGCGCAACTGACAGCGGGTCGATGGTCCAAACCTTATCATTTTTACCAATAGGCTTGATGTGATGTATTTGTACGCCAACATTTCCAGCTGGATGCGGGCCTGAAAATTTATTGATGTTCACCTGCTCCAAACCACTGAAAACGCTCGGTATTTCAGAAGCATCTAAATTCACGTGTATGTTTCCTTTGGCTAACTTCCTTAAAATAGCGATTCCCAACTGAAATACTCCTTCTTTCCCGCGCAATAAATAAGCCATATCTGGAGCACAAGGATTTGAATCAAATGCCGAAATGTAAATAGCAGAAGGTTCATCCGATGGATTGGCCAAAACCCCAAAGGGTCGTTGAATAAACGAAGGCCAAATGCCGCCGGCAGTTAAAGCAGCTATTGTTTCCGCTCTTGTCAAATTATTAATTTGAGTTTTTGTATGTTTCTTAAAAGCCTTATGTACAATCTCTTTATCCGCTAGAATACGGATTTCAACAATTTTTCTTCTTTCACCTCTTATGATATCGCTGATTTCCCCACTCACAGGTGCGACAAACAGCACCTCCTCACTTCCTTTGTCAAAAAAAAGTGGGTCCCCTGCCTTCACATTTTCACCAACCGATACAAGCAGCTTTGGCCGTACTAAGCCTTTGAAATCACTGGGTTTGACAGCAAAAGAATCAGGCTGACTGATCTCATGCTGTTCTAGAAGAGCACTGCCGACCAAGGGAATGTTAAACCCTTTTTTTAAGTAAAATGTTTGGGGCATGAATAAAGTTTTATGATCGTCTTCAAGTTTGACAAAAATAATAATAAATCTTTAAAAAAATAAGCTAACAAGTCAACTAAATACTTTTAATCAATTAATAAAAAATAATAAGTCCGATCTACTCAACGCAATAAATAATTGGATACTTGCTCCATCAACCAGTTTGGAGTGGAAGTTGCCCCGCAAATTCCGATATGATCGGTATGTTTCAGCCATTCTTCCTTAATTTCACGCTCATTTTCAATAAAATAACTGCGGGAATTTTGTTTAAGGCAAACTTGAAAAAGTGCCCTTCCATTCGAACTTTTTTTACCAGATACAAAAAGAATTACATCGTGTTGTTTAGAGAATTTTTCTAATTGAGGCTCTCGATTAGATACCTGTCGACAAATACTATCATTTGCCTTAAATGCACCTTCAATGAGTTGCCCTTTTTCTTGCTTTATCCGATCCTCAATGAGTGACTTCATATGATAAAAGCCATTAGTGCTTTTTGTAGTTTGACTGTACAGAATAATCGGCCTGGACCAATCGATGGACTCCAGATCTTTTTCCTCCATCACCACAATCGCCTCATCATTGGTTTGACCAATCAAACCGATCACTTCGGCATGTCCTGGTTTACCGTAAATAACGACTTGCCCATTTTTTTCTTTGGCATGATCAAAAGAATTTTTCACTCTGTTTTGAAGCTTGAGTACAACCGGACAAGACGCGTCAATCAACTCAATGTTATTGGTTAAAGCCAATTTATAAGTCTCGGGAGGCTCACCATGTGCCCTTATCAATACTTTTGCATCATAAATTTTCTTTAAATCTTCATGATCAATTATTTTCAGGCCTTTCTTCTCCAGGCGCACCACTTCCATACTGTTATGTACAATATCTCCCAAACAATATAAAGTCTCTCCATGATTCATTTCATCCTCAGCCATCTGAATGGCAAATTCAACACCGAAACAATAACCTGAATTAATGTCTATTTCAACCCTCATAAATAATTTTATTGGCTAAGTCTATGATTTCTTTCACTTGATCATCAAAGGTAAGATAGCTACTATCCAATGTAATTGCATCCGCCGCCTTGATCAATGGACTATCTATTCTCGTAGTATCTAAATGATCTCTTAAATCAAGGTTTTTTTTAATCTCTTCCAAAGCAACTTGAATTCCTTGCCCCTCAAGTTCCTTCTGTCGACGCACGGATCTTATATCCAAATCGGCAATCATAAATATTTTAAGGGCGGCACTAGGAAACACCACCGTACCTATGTCCCTCCCATCCATTACTATACTTTTATGAAGTCCCAGAGTTTGTTGCCTACTAACTAATTTTTTTCTAATCAAGGGCTGGGCCGCAATTTGACTTACAATTTCATTAATTTCCGGCAGCCTAATTTGATGATCCATGATTTGATTATTTAACAAAATTTCTGAAGCATTCAGCCACTTATTGAAACGGAAAGTAATTAAAATTTCATCTAAGGCCTTAATCACTTTTTCTTCCTCGACAAAATCAATTTGATGATTTATGAAATAGCGAGCAACACATCGGTACATCGCACCTGAATCAATATAGGTATATCCCAAAGAGCTGGCTACCTCTTTAGCGGTTGAACTTTTTCCTGTCCCCGAAAAACCATCGATCGCTATGACAATATTCCTCATCAGCAATCCTTGACAGGGCAGTTAGATTTGCCTGGCTTCATTTTACCTTTGTAGCGCTGCTGACCTGGATTGTTTTTACAACTTTCCAAAGGAGCTACAACCAATGTTAACAACAACAGGGTGACCAGATAAAAACCATATCTTTTTAAAGAATATCTCATTAAAAACTATTTACCTGCATTTCCCGATTTACTTTTTTAATCAACCCTTGTAAAACATTACCTGGACCTGACTCATAAAAAGAAGTCGCTCCATCTTTAATCATCTGTTCTACACATTGGGTCCATTTTACCGGGGAAGTCAATTGCGCTATGAGGTTAGACTTGATTCCCAAAACATCTGTATTCCCTTTTGCATCCACATTCTGATAAATCGGACATTTTGGAAGCTTAAATTCGGTAGCTGCAATGGCTTCTGCCAACTCAGTACGAGCCGGTTCCATTAAAGGTGAATGAAACGCTCCGCTAACCGGAAGAGGTAATGCCCGCTTGGCACCCGCCGCTTTCATACCTTCACAAGCCAAATTAACTGCGGATATTTGACCCGAGATCACCAATTGACCCGGACAATTGTAATTGGCTGCAACCACAACGCCTTCAGTTTCAGCACAAATTTCTTCGACTTTCTCATCGGCAAGTCCAATAATTGCGGCCATCGTTGAAGGTTCTTGTTCGCAGGCCTTTTGCATGGCTAATGATCGCTGCGCGACTAATCTCAATCCATCCTCAAAATCAAGTACCCCATTGGCCACCAAGGCTGAAAATTCTCCTAAAGAATGACCTGCGGTCATTTCTGGCGAAAAATCATCCTTACTCAACGCATTGATAATGCTATGTAAAAATACAGCTGGCTGAGTTACTTTGGTTTGTTTTAAATCTTCTGGTGTTCCCTCAAACATGATTTGGGTAATCTCAAAGCCTAGTATTTCATTGGCTCGTAAAAAATATCTTTTTGCTGTGAGATTTGTCGCAAACAATTTTTTGCCCATTCCAGAATACTGTGCCCCTTGTCCGGGAAATACAAATGCGCGCATAGGTTATATTTAAACTTTAATTTGGTGCAAATCTAGCAAGGATGGATCAATCCAAAAACCTTTGTGCAAGTTCTGGAGTGGGTATTTTGCATTTTTTCTGTCGCCCAAACCATAAATATCTGTTTTTAGCAATCAAATCATAAAAGTAATCAGTAATAACAGAAGGTAAAAAACTAAAAACATAAATCCATCTCCATTTCCATGAAAAGGACTCGGCAACTTTAAATACCGCGGTACTCTTTTGAAACACTTGATGGTCCACAAACAAGTAAAGAGTATTCATCTCCAAGCTCGCTGCAGGTAGATCATACCTTAATAATATTTTTTGAGCAAACTGAGATTGCAAGGATGCAAATTTATAATGATTGAGTGCGTCTTGGTCAATGATGAAGTTCACGGCCCCGATGCAAAGATTACATACTCCATCGAACAACAAGACCGGCGGATCTATTTTAGTAGTTGAATCCATCCTTTATACGTCTTTTGCTGTTGGCCACTCGGCAATACATCAAAGGTTACTTCTGAGACATAGAAATATACGCCGGCGGCCAGCGGTGAGCCCGCGTTGTTTTTCCCATCCCAATGGATAAATATCGAAGGCTCTTTTTCATACTGAAGGTCAAAAACTTCTTTGCCTGTGCGATCGAAAACCTTGAAGGAGACCCCTAATATGAAGCGAGGACAATTAGAATTCTCGAAACCTAAATTCGATTTTCCCGTGTTGTAGAGCGGCGTAAAAGTATCATTGAACCCATCGCCATTGGGCGAAAAGGCATTGGGGAGTTTAAACTGAGGGCAATTGTCGATGCAACTCGTATTTGAAAAATCACTTTCATTCAATGACCGATCCACCGCCGTGATACGATAACAACCTTTAAAAGAATTTAATATTAGGTGCTGATAGCTAGTTTCTATTGTACTATCGAGCAAATAAAAGTCTTGTTCTAAGCTCGTAGGACTAAAATAAACTCGGAAATAGATCACATCATCATCACATTGTATGCTCTCATTCACCACCCATGAAATCATATTTTCATAAGTCATCTCCAAACAATCAGCCGTGTCATTGCCAGACTCGCAATCATAAGGATTAGAGACTGAAACTCCCAAGGGAGCACAAGGAGCTATATTGTCATTGGGCTGTGCACATACTACTTGTGAGTTATTGACCAAAGGAGTGGGTAATATCGGATTGTCATATCCCCCATAAGTAGTAAGGGCATAGCAATAAATCAATTCGTCATCTAGTACCGTATTGTTGAAGCGACCGTCATCCAAATACTCAAATCCATTTTCTGATATTTTAACCGAATCTATTAGAATCATTAAATCAGGATCACTCGTATTCACACGGTCTCGGTAAATATAATGATAAGGATAGGCCAATATATTGTTTGACCAAGGGACATTCGCTTGCCATGAAAGCTCAACAGCACTCAAAAGAGGATTTGCATTTAATTGAACCGAAGAGGCCACCGCAGAAGAATCTACAAATACATTATTGGCATCAAATAAGGCAATCCGATAGGCATAGGCATAGCCTGTAGTATTTAGATTCAGCTGATCAACAAACAAAGTATCTGATATTTTTTCAGCAACCAATACTTCATCATTCAAGTAGAATCCTGCCGCTCTATAAAGCGAATACGTGTAGGGTGAGGGAAACGTTGTTGCATCAATCTCATAGGGTGGTGTCCAATCTATTTTAATCCGCCCATCTTCAGAGGTTTCCAGTACATCGACATGGGTAATCACCGGTGCATCCGTCTCTAGTGTCAAACATACTTCCTTAGAGATATAACTCGTCCCACGACCCGGATTTGGGAATTGCGCTACGATTCGATAGCAATAGTTGGCTCCCGGAGCCAGCCTTTCATCAATGAATGTCGTTTCTGAGGCAGGTATTTTTGCTATTAAACTATAGCCAGAATAGGGAGGCATGCCTACTTCGCAATCATCTATTCTTAAACCAAAATCTCCCACACGCCTCCAAATTTCTATTTCATTGGCATTGCTACAGACATAATTGTCCCAGGCAAGTTCAATTGACCTTCCTGATTTAGGCACTAGAGCCAACCCTTGCGGGGCAGGCCCCACTATGGTGATTTCCCAAGTACCGAACTCGGTCAACGTCGGACCTACTTTAATATTACTCTCGATCGGATTATCTGCCACTTTGAATTGCACTTCATAGGCTCTTTCTCTAATGTGGCCACAAAAAGTATTCCATTCAAAATTTAATATTCCTGGCGTATCTTGAAAGGTGGCAGGAAGAGAATTGGGACTTTCGTAGGTTGCCGGTGAGTTGATTTCAAATGGTCCTCCAAAAGCTTCTATTTTCACCTGGTGTCCGTCTGAATCTCTGCCCACTATGGCCTGCAGTACCTGATCTCCAGCCGTCACACAAATAGGATTTGGAATTTCCAGTTCAGGTTTTTCATTATCTCCCTCATAAACAATGATCTGCATGTCCCTCGTTACATAACCCAAACGATACCATTTTCCCCCTATCTGTCTCCACTCCTCAATCCTAAAAGCCACATTATATTCTGCACATTCAGATACCCCATTTGGGCAATCTGATGATTCTAAGTTAAAAATATCTCCTGGAGCATCCCAAACAAGATCCCCGTAAGCCGCATCTAAATCCAAAGTGGGAGGCGTTAACTCTTCACTGCCTTGACCAAAATTGGCATAAAATTCAGGATGATTCAGCGGTCTGTAAAGGACCACTTCTGAGTTTTTTTCCATTTTGGGTATCACCAAATAATAGGCAAGACTGTCTCCATCAATATCAAAAGCTCCTGCATTGTGAATGAATCGAGCACCGGGAATCCCTTCATCAATCGGAGGAACGGTCAATACAGGTGTGTTATTGACTCCGAAAAAAGGATCTATAATGATGAGCGTTTCGGTATAAAATGGAGTATTTAGAGAATTTTCCATATTGGAAATACCTCCATTTCTGTTATCCTCGGAATAACTCACAATGTAGCTGTTGGGTGCTTGATACGTATGGACCAACGTAAACTCTGCACGCACAATATTGGCTGTTATTTGGGTTTCTAACACATCAAAATCTCCTGAAATTACCGTACCATCGCCAAAATCAAAGTTACCTCCGCCAAAGTCAATACCTGTATCAGTATCCCTATATCCAATGAAAGTAAATTCATATTCAAAAGTCAAATTACTGATCCTTCGAGCGATCACTTCTCCCGCTCTGATGTGCGAGGCATTGACCGCTTCCAAGCAAAAAAAATGTATTAAAAAAAAAGCAACTAAAAATTTAACGGAATTCATAGTTAATAAACGCTATTTCTATCATTTACCCTAAAATAAACACCTTTGAAATAATGATATTTTAATAAATCTAACCCCAACACCATAGCCATCGAAATGAAAATGTATCCCCTCACAAATTTTAGTACAAGAATAAGGCCAAAAACGGTAAAATTAAGTTGAAAAAAGGCGAAAATATCATTTTATCTATAATTACCCGGTAAAGTGAAATCAAATTAGCCTGGATCATTGGAAGATAACCAATCTAAACATAACTTTGATTTTGACGTGATGAACCCTAAAATTAAATGAGCGCAATGAGTTTTATATCGAGTTCAATTGGAAAAAAAGTGGCCATGTCGCTATCAGCCTTTTTCCTTATCTCTTTTCTGCTTTTACACGTGGCCATCAATTTGTTATCAGTAGTAAGTGCAGAAATGTACAATGAAGCTTCGCACTTTATGGGTACCAACCCCGTTATACAGTTTGTTATGCAGCCGATTCTCATCTTCGGCGTTTTATTCCATTTCACCATGGGGTTTGTGCTCGAATTTCAAAATAAGAGTGCCAGACCTATCAAATATAAAATGAAAAATGAAAAAGGAAATTCCAGTTGGCTTTCTCGAAATATGATTTATTCAGGACTAGTCATTTTGTCTTTCTTGGGACTCCATTTTTATGACTTTTGGATTCCTGAAATCAAATATAAATACATTGAATTTCAAGCCCCAGACGAGCATAGATACTTTGGTGAATTGGTACATAAATTTGAAGATCCAATGCGGGTTGGTTTTTATGCTATCTCTTTCATTTTATTGATGATGCATTTATTGCACGGTTTTCAATCAGCATTTCAATCTTTGGGTGTCAACAATAAGTTTACACCTGGTATTAAAAAGATGGCTTGGGTTTTTTCAGTGACTATCCCACTGGCTTTTGTTTTTATTGCACTTTTCCATCACTTAAAGCATTAAATCCAAATGCTCAATAATTATATAGAACGCTGATTTTTGAACAAAAACACATATAAGTAATACTGACATGAAAATAGGAGCAAATTTTCCTGCGAAAACACCAGAGGGTCCTATTGAGGACAAATGGACTTCATATAAGAACAAAATAGATCTAGTCAACCCAGCCAATAAACGGCTCATAGATATTATTGTAGTCGGTACAGGATTGGCCGGGGGCTCAGCCGCAGCCTCTTTGGCTGAATTAGGTTATAATATCAAAGCCTTTTGTTTTCAAGATTCTCCGCGTAGGGCACATTCTATCGCCGCACAAGGCGGCATTAATGCCTCAAAAAATTATATGGGAGACGGTGACTCAGATTATCGCCTTTTCTACGATACGGTCAAGGGGGGTGACTATAGGGCCAGAGAAGAAAATGTTTATCGCCTAGCAGAAGTATCCGGTAATATCATTGATCAGTGTGTTGCACAGGGTGTCCCTTTTGCTAGAGATTATGGGGGTTTGTTGGATAATCGCTCTTTTGGTGGCGTTTTGGTCTCTCGAACTTTTTATGCCAAAGGTCAAACTGGTCAACAATTGCTATTAGGTGCCTACTCGGCAATGAACAGACAGATAGCGAGGGGTAAAATAAAGATGTACAACCGGCATGAGATGATGGATTTGGTAATCGTAGATGGTAAAGCAAGGGGAATCATTGCCAAAAACTTGATCACAGGTGAACTTGAAAGACATTCGGCTCATGCTGTAGTGATCGCCTCAGGAGGTTATGGTAATGTCTTCTATTTATCCACCAATGCGATGGGTAGTAATGTTTCGGCAGCATGGAAAATTCATAGAAAAGGCGCTTGGTTTGCCAATCCTTGCTTCACTCAAATACACCCTACTTGTATCCCAGTATCTGGAGATCACCAGTCGAAGTTGACTTTGATGTCAGAATCTTTAAGAAATGATGGCCGAATTTGGGTGCCTGCCAAGGAAGAAGATGTAAAAGCCATTCGATCAGGAGCACTGAAGCCAACGGCAATCGCAGAGGCAGATAGAGATTATTTTTTGGAACGTCGTTATCCGGCCTTCGGTAATCTCGTGCCCAGAGATGTGGCTTCAAGAGCTGCCAAAGAAAGATGTGATGCTGGGTTTGGTGTAAATGCTACCGGCGAAGCGGTTTATTTAGATTTTGCGGCGGCCGTAATAAGATATGGAAAAGAAAAAGCTCTGGTTACGCACCAAGATGCCAACAACGAAGTCCTAGTTCTTAAATTGGGGAGAGAAATTATTGCCACTAAATATGGCAACCTTTTCCAAATGTATGAAAAAATAGTTGATGAAAATCCTTATGAAACACCAATGATGATTTACCCCGCAGTGCACTACACAATGGGTGGCGTCTGGGTTGACTATGATTTGATGACTACTATTCCTGGCTGCTATGCGATTGGAGAAGCCAACTTTTCCGAACATGGCGCCAATCGCCTTGGTGCTTCCGCATTGATGCAAGGTTTAGCGGATGGCTATTTTGTTCTTCCTTATACCATTGGCAATTACCTCGCCAAGGATATTCGTACCGGAACAATTCCTGTGGACACTCCAGAATTTGCCGCTGCTGAAAAGGGCGTACGAGAGCAACTTGAACGATTCATCAATAACAAAGGCTCGAAACCCGTTGATTATTTTCACAAAAAACTGGGTAAAATCATGTGGAATAAAGTAGGTATGTCAAGAAATGGAAAAGATCTCAAAGAAGCCGTCGAAGAAATTCAAAACATCAGAGATGAATTTTACAAGGAAGTAAAAGTACCCGGAGACCTAGAGGGTTTTAATGAGGAATTAGCAAAAGCGGGTAGGGTTGCAGACTTCTTGGAATTAGGAGAGCTTTTTGCAAAAGATGCGCTCAATAGGGAAGAATCTTGTGGCGGTCATTTCAGAGAAGAACACCAAACAGCAGAAGGAGAAGCCAAAAGAAACAAAGCCTTTCAGTATGTGGCTGCTTGGGAGCATAATGGAGCTCCAAAAGATGCGAATCTTCACAAAGAAATGCTTGATTATAAATATATTGAAGTAAAAGAAAGAAGTTACAAGTAATAGCTAGTAAAATTCATAGGAGATGGACTTAAAACTAAAAATATGGCGACAGAAAAATGCCGCTGCCAAAGGTAAAATTGTTGATTACGATATCAGTGCGATCTCCTCCGATATGTCATTCTTAGAAATGCTTGATGTACTGAATCGAAAGCTTATCGAGAAAGGTGATGAGCCTGTAAGTTTTGATCATGACTGTAGGGAAGGTATCTGTGGATCTTGTTCCCTCCAGATCAACGGCCGTCCCCATGGTCCCGATGGAGGTACCACTACGTGCCAACTTCACATGCGAAAATTCAAAGATGGAGACAGTATTGTCATTGAACCCTTTCGTGCCAAAGCATTTCCGATCGTTAAAGATTTGATCATAGATCGATCAGCCTTTGATCGTGTACAACATGCTGGTGCTTTTATCTCCGTAAACACCTCTGGAAATACACAAGATGCAAATGCTACTCCCATCAACAAAGGGAATGCAGATCACGCTTTTGACGCTGCCTCCTGTATTGGCTGCGGGGCCTGTGTCGCGGCATGCAAAAATGCTTCAGCCATGCTTTTTGTTTCTGCAAAAGTTTCACAATATGCCTTATTGCCTCAAGGCCAAGTAGAACGTGAAATGCGTGTAA
Organism: Flammeovirgaceae bacterium UBA976; assembly: GCA_002292365.1. Classification (GTDB taxonomy): domain Bacteria; phylum Bacteroidota; class Bacteroidia; order Cytophagales; family Cyclobacteriaceae; genus UBA4465. The sequence continues at coordinate 113,800 of DBBU01000023.1, read as the reverse complement.
CAGACATGGTTTCTCAAATGGATGAAGAAGGGTTTGGGGCCTGTACCAATACGGGTGCTTGTGAAGCTGAATGTCCCAAAGGCATCAGCATCACCAATATTGCTCGGATGAATCGTGAATTCATTGGGTCCAATTTAAAATCTTAATAGCCAATAGTTACTCAAAAAAAACTTGGTAAAGATGCAATATTTTTTTGTTTTCTGATCTTTGATGGATTTTAACCTTTAATCGAATATTTTACTTGTCAGGTGGCTATGAAAAACTTGATTATCTTATTTGGAGCCTTATTTTTATTCATTTTAGGCTACTTTATAGAGCCCATTTGGAATCAAGAAAGTTCTGCCGAATTATGGGACTTTGTTCCAGAAAATCCAGGGCTTGTCTACGAAAGTAATGATCTAGGTGGTACACTTCTCAGATTACAAGACCTTGAATCATTCCAATCACTTATCCGTATCCCTAGCCTAGGCAAGCTTCCTGATCACATCGCAAAAATAGAGCGATTGACAGGGTTAAACTCGTTTTACTCTTTTCTTGATAAAACTTCTGGGATCATTAGTCTTCACAATACCGGCAAAAATGAATTTGACTTTCTTTACTTAGTCGCAATGAATGACTTGAACACTACTGATGTCGTGTCAAAATTGATCACTCCTCTTGTTTCTAAGGCATTAGAGAAGCAACCTCGAACATATTTAGGTTTAGAATTGAATGAGGTTTCCTTATCTTTTACAGCTGGTCAATTAACTTATCTAATTTATAATAATTATTTCATTGCCAGCTTTACTCCCTATCTTGTTGAGGATGCCATAAGAACCTTCGAAGATGAAAATTATAAGTCCTTTAGAGAGGTCTTTGCTGAACATCACCAAATAACAAAAATCAAACAAGATGAAGGGAATGTCTACCTTAATTACAAGAGTTTCTTTAAGGGTTCTCAGGCCTTTGCCGCAAACGATCTCGATAAAAAGTTTTTAACCTCTGCTTTTTTAGACCTTAATATTGAAGACGACCACATTAGTTTAAGTGGCTTTTCGTTTGCCGATAGCAGTAAAACCTTGCAGATGATCAAAGGCATCACCGGTGCGCCATTAGATATGTCAGATGTTATCAGCAATGGTACTTCGATCCTTCACCATTTTAGTTTTCAAGATCCTTATTTGTGGCGAGATCAACAAAAAAATGCGGATCTACATGATCAAAAAACTTCCGATTCTGACCTATCTGTAATTCCTCGGGATGCGCTGAAATTTTTGGATCAAGAAATAAGTCGTGCCATTCAACTCAGAAATGGAAAGAAAGTTCCTATCCTTATCATCGAATGTAAAAATAGTGAGGGTCTCATTCACTATTTAGATGCGATAGCCAAACAAATACCTAATCAAGGCTCAGATCACTTTTTTGTTGAGCAGTACAATCATTATATCATTCGTCAACTTCCTTTAAAAAACCTGGCTCCTTTAATATTTGGCGATATCGCAAAAGATCTCCCTGAAGGCTATTATAGTTCAATTGAAAACTATGTGTTGATGAGTCCAAATCTTCCCGTGTTAAAAGAATTTTTATACGATATTTTAAATGAAAACACTTGGGGCAAAACATTAAGTGAGAAAAAGTTTCTTAAAAAAATCAACAAGGCTTCTCCCCATACTATTATTGTCAACGGATCAGAATCTTGGGACCATTTATATCTCGCAATGCAGCCAAAATGGCAAAATGATTTTATGATGTCTGAAATGATTTTCAAAAGTTTTAGGCATCTTGCCATCCAATTTTCAAGTATTGATGATAAATATTTTACGAGTATTTTCATTGAAAAGAACAGCCCATCTTCAGAAAGAAACAGTCCGTTAATAAAAACAAATACAGTTGAATTTGATCATCACTTAATTTCAAAGCCTTATTTGGTCACTGACCATAGAAATGGAAATAATGAAATAATTGTTCAAGACAATGAAAAAGTAATTTATCTTGTTGATTCAGATTTTAAAATAGGCTGGCAACGCCCTCTTTTCCTACCCATAGTAGGTCAGATACATCAAATAGACTTTTATAAAAACGAAAAGCTACAATATGCCTTCATAACCAATGATTCTCTCTATGTAATAGATAGAAAAGGTAAAAATGTAGCGGACTTTCCGAAATACTTAGCACCCCATCTCAAAAGTTTAGAAATCATAGATTATGATCAAAAAAGAAACTATCGGTTTTCAATTACCACACATCAGGGCGATGCTTTCCTCACGGATAAGTCTGGAAGTCCTCTAGAAGGCTGGAATCCTTATCATTTTGAAAAGGATATTATTGGATCCATGCGTCATTTTAGGATCGGTGGTACCGATGTGTTTACGGTTGTACTAGCCAATGGTAAAATCTTTTTGCTCAGCAGACGGGCTAAAGTTTATAAGGGATTCCCCCTTAAATTAGATCTCAATACAGAAAGTGATTACCACCTACGCATTGGGAGTAATTTCAAATCATCTCTTTGGACCCTGCTCACTGAAAATGGTACCCTATTTCAGATGAATCTTAAGGGCGAAATCCTCCACAAAAAACAATTATATAAGCCAGCAACTGACACCCAATTTACTCTTATTAAAGACTCAAAAAATAAAAAATATGTGATCGCTAAAACGACTAACACTAAGATCACTTTAGTCAATGATCAAGACGAAATTTATTTCGAGAAAAATCACCCTCTTGATAAAAAAATACTGATTCAACTTTTCAATAGTCATAATCAGGGTGATTATATCGTTTTTAATCATATCGAAGATCGATATATGCGCCTCTTTGATCTAAAGGGAAATTTACTCTCCCTCTCCCCTCTCGAAAACTCAAATCCCATCGAAATGTATAACCTAGGTAAATCTACCCCAAAAGAAATCTATCTCATCAATGGAAAAACACTCCAGGCATATACCAAGCCCTAACGAATATCATAGAGCATGAAAACCCCGTCAAGCTGGACCATTACCAACTAGAATAGTACCCTAGCAGTCAATGATATAAACTTCATTTTGAAGGTGAAACCAGCAAGCCAGCTCGCCTCAACAATGCGTCTACAGTAGGCTCAGCTCCCCTAAATTTCTTATACAGCTCCATCGGTCGTTGGGTTCCCCCTTGACTCAAAATACAATTTTTAAAAGCTTCAGCTGTCTTAAAGTCGAAAATACCTTCTTCTTTAAAGCACTCGAAAGCATCAGCATCCAGTACCTCTGCCCATTTATAACTGTAATAGCCTGAAGCATATCCCCCAGCAAAAATATGAGCAAATTGAACGCTCATGTTGGTATTTGGAATATCAGGGAAAAGATTGGTTGGTTCTAAAATACCTTTTTCCAAATCCTCAATAGAATCCATATTCTGAGCAGCTGCATAGTTTTGATTATGAAGTGATAAGTCTAAAATCGCAAAGCTCAACTGTCTCATCGTTGCGTATGCCTCATGAAAAGTGGTGGCAGACTTAATCCGATCAATATACTCTGAGGGAATAACCTCCCCAGTTTCATAATGATGGGCAAATAGACGCAAACATTCTGATTCATAACACCAATTTTCCATTATTTGAGAAGGTAATTCCACAAAATCCCATGGCACACTAGTTCCAGATAAACTCTCGTACGTAGTATTCGCGAGCATTCCATGTAAGGCATGCCCAAACTCATGAAATAAAGTTTTAACCTCGTCAAATTTTAAAAGGGAAGGACGGTTATCGGCAGAAGGTGTGAAATTACAAACAATACTGACCTGTGGAATTGTTCGTTGGCCATTTACTTTTTTCTGACCTCGGTAAGAAGTCATCCATGCACCTGGACGTTTTCCTAACCTTGGAAAATAATCTGCCAGAAAAATAGCCTTTAATTCTTGATCTTCCCAAACTTCGTAAGCCTTGACCTCTTCATGATAAACAGGAATTTGAGCATTGAGCTTAAAAGTCAATCCAAATAATTTCTCAGCCGTTTTAAAAACTCCATCAATCACCTTTTCAAGCTTAAAATAAGGCTTGAGTAACTCATCATCAAAATTGAATTTATTTTTCCTTAACTTCTCCGCATAATAAGCCCAATCCCAACGCTCGAGAGCATGATCAACACCAAGAGTGCCCATGAAATTCTTTACTTCATCAAATTCTTGAATCGCCTTCTCTTTTGATTTTAACAATAAATCATCTAGAAAGTCCTGTACCCTTGTAGAGTTTTCTGCCATTCGCTCTTCGAGCACATAACTAGAATAACTTTGATAGCCTAAAAGTTCCGCCATCTCAGCTCTAAGCTTTACAATATTCAAAACCAAATCCCTATTATCATAGGCACCTCCTTTAAATGCCTTTTGCATATAGGCAATAAACAATTGCTTACGTAACCCTCGATGGTCTGCATTTTCCATAAAAGGAATGAACGAGGGCGCTTGTAAAGTAAATATCCAATTATCTGGACGCTGTGTTTCAATGGCCAGCCCTTTCGCCCGATCTATCAAATCTTGAGGCAAACCCGAAAGGTCTTCTTCATTGTTGAGAACCAATTCATAATTATTGGTTTCCGCCAACACATTCTCACCAAATTTAAGCGCCAAACTTGACAGCGCTACCGTAATCTCTTTATATCTATTTTTTCTCTTTCGATCAAGTCCTGCTCCATTTCTCACAAAGGATTTATATGTTTTTTCCAAAAGCATAAGCTCCTCTCCTGAACGGGATTCATTTAAAGAGTAAACAAATTTTACCCGTTCAAATAGTTTTTTATTCAGTTTCACCTCGTTGTCAAAAGAAGTAAGCAAAGGCGACACCTCCTGAGTAATCTTTTGTAATTCATCGGAAGTTTCCGCAGAATTTAAATTAAACAGTACAGTGGAAACCTGATCTAAAAGCACTCCTGAACCCTCAAGGGCCTCAATTGTGTTTTCAAACGTAGGTGGATCAGGATGCTCAGTAATTTCTGTAATTTCTATTCTCGCATTAAGGATACCTTGCTTAATGGCGGGTAAATAATGGCTATTTTTTATTAAATTAAAAGGTGCCATTTGAAAAGGAGTTTCAAAGGGGCTAAAAAAAGGATTTGACTGAGTCATTTTTGCTAAGTTTGTACGGCAAATTTAAAAAGGTAACAGCACAGGTACTCTCTTAAATCATAAATTAGATGAAAAAAATATTTCTTATTTTGTTTGTTGAATTTATAATCATTGGGATTGGACAATCACAGTCCTTTACAGAGGACACTGTAATGTTTGATTTGAGCACACCCTATCAAACCATTAAATCTTTTAATTTTTATTCTCAATCAGCTCATTTTAATCCCTCACTAATCAAAAAATGTGCCGAATTAGCAAGTAATGATTCGACAAATTTTCCCAAAAAATTGATTCAACTGATCAAAGGTGAAGGTATCTCCATAAAATTGGAGGAAATTTCAAAAGATCCCAATTACATAGACAGTACCACCCAACTTCATATTTATAAACTGAATGAAAATTATCCTTTATTGTACCTAAAGAAAATCAATGATCTTTGGATTTTTCCAAAAGAAAGTGTCGCAAATGTGCTACAACTGCATGAGAACCTTTTTGCCTTTGGCGGAGATACCCTTCTTGAAATAATGGATTCTTCTCATGCCAATCAATATTTTGGATTGACCGTAAATCAATATTTAGCGAGCCTTTTTTTCATCTTCTTGGCCTTCGTTATTCATAAATTGTTAAGTGCATTTATTGAGAAAACCGCTCATCAAATTATAAAAAAATTAAAGGTTAAAAAAATTTCAGCAGAAGAAATGACTTCTCTGATTAAGCCCTTGAGCTTTCTTATCATAATCTTACTGCTGTCCTTTGTTTTTCCCATACTTCAACTACCTGCTTCATTCTCCTTTTATTTAGCCACTTCGATAAGGGCAGCCATTCCCTTACTCTTTACCATTACCGCCTTTAGGTTAATCAAATTCATTGGACTCTACCTAGAAATGAAGGCGGCTCAGACAAAAAATACGATGGATGATCAGCTGGTTCCCATCATAAGAAAATCATTGCGCGTTTTTGTGTTGACTTTTGGAACATTGGCCATTCTTTCAAGCTTAAATATCTCTATTTTGCCGTTGTTGACAGGTTTATCGATAGGTGGTTTGGCATTTGCCTTGGCCGCACAAGATACCATCAAGAACTTCTTTGGATCTGTGATGATCTTTATTGACAAGCCTTTTCAAATTGGCCATTGGATTACGACCGATGGAGTTGATGGGACCGTTGAAGAAGTGGGACTTAGGTCTACAAGAATTCGAACCTTTTCAAATTCGTTAGTAACTGTACCCAATGGAAAATTGGCAGATGCCACCATTAATAATCACGGCTTGAGAGTCTATCGAAGGTTTTATACCACATTAAGTATCAATTATAATACGCCCCCTGCATTGATCGAAGTTTTCATAGAAGGGCTAAAAGAAATCGTCAATAAACACCCAGATACAAATCCTGACCACAACAATATTTTTTTCAATGATATGGGAGCGCATTCACTCAATATTATGTTTTACATATTTTTCGAAGTCCCCGACTGGTCGAGCGAATTGAAAGCAAGGCATGAGATTTTATTGGAAATTTTAAAGTTAGGAAATGCTTTAAAAGTCAATTTTGCGTTTCCAACACAAACTTTGCATATACCCGAACTCCCCACCGCGTCATCCTCTGATGCAAGATATCCAAATGATCTTCAAGCCAAAGAAAAACTCACTCAATTCCTGGCTCTCAAAAAAAACAATGACTAATAATAGTCACTAGGCATGATTATTGAAAACACATCATTAATGTTTAAGATTAGAATCAATATCATTCTTGTCATTGCTGCTTTTTTTACTTTGTCCTGTGATGAAGAAACGGTTGAAGTTACCTTAGAGGGCGAAGCGCTCATCCACTATGATGGGGTCAATATCTCAGCTCCTCAAATTCCTGAAGGCCTGCATGAGTCCAGTATTCGTTTTGAAAGAAGGGACTTGTTGACTTATCGTGGTCGTAACCTCGAATCTGTTCAGTTTTACATCTCTCATGTTCCTAATGATTTGACCTTAAGAATTTATAAAAATGAGCGATCAAGTAATGAACCTCAAAGCCTTTTTTACGAAGCGCTGATCACGGGTAGCCGTTTAAACAGTTGGAATACATATGATTTAACTGAAGGTTTAATGATAGATGATTCTGATCTTTGGATCAGCCTGAGGTATACCCTAGATGAAACACAAAGGGTCATTGGTTGTGATGCTGGACCGGCCTTCGTAAATGGAGATTGGGAGTACAGTGGCATGGAGGATAATTGGAGCAACTTTAGATTGCGTACCAATAACCAAATAAGCATTAATTGGAACATTCGAGGTGTGCTCTCCGCACTTTAATTCTTTGTAAAATCATCAAAAATAATTAACTTTATCAAGCTTCAGAGCCCCTCCGACAAATGTTGGTAGCAGATAATTGATTTACAGGATAGAGAATCATTCTCTTTTTACTACAATGACTTAAAGAATAACGTGCCCAAAAAAAATAACCCGTTAAAATTTGAAACGCGTGCCTTAAAAAGTACTCAAAATATCAAGAGTGAAGTACACGCTGTAAGTCAACCTATTTACTTATCTTCCACTTTTGAAAGAAATAAAGAAGGTCAATATCGAGAGGGGTACAAATACAGTAGAAATGATAATCCTAATAGAAGAGCCCTAGAGAAAAGCATTACATCCCTTGAAAACGGTACAGCTGGTTTTGCTTTTGGATCGGGTATGGCTGCCATCAGTGCCGTATTTCAAAGTTTAAAAATGGGTGATCACGTCATACTACCCGATGATATTTATTTTAATATTAATCTCCTCATGAAGGAGGTATTTTCAAGGTGGGGTCTCTACTATAGCTTTGTCGATATGTCAGACATAGAGGCCGTTTCACATGCCTTAATCCAAAACACCCGTCTCATTTGGGTTGAATCCCCGTCTAATCCCTTACTCAAAATAACAGATATTCAAAGCTTAAGTAAATTGGCGCATGCCCATCAAATATTAATTGCGGTCGACAATACTTGGCCCACCCCCGTCCTTCAAAACCCCTTTGACCTTGGCGCTGACATCGTCGTCCATTCAACCACTAAGTATTTAGGGGGGCATAGTGATGTTTTGGGAGGCTGTATCATTCTCAAAGAGTCTGGAGCCCTAGCGCATCGCATCCAATCTATTCAAGTACAAATGGGTGCCATCCCATCCCCATTTGACTGTTGGCTTATTTCCAGAGGCATACAAACGTTGCATCTTAGAGTCACTAAGCAAACGGAGAATGCCCAAAAATTAGCAGATTGGTTGGTCGAACATCCAAAGATTCAGCGGGTACTCTATCCCGGCTTAAAAAATCATCCCAATCATGAAATTGCAGTGCAACAAATGAAAGGAGGTTTCGGAGGCATGCTTTCTTTACTTATCAATGGAGATGAGGTTCAAACGCTTTCAATAGCCAATAGGCTCAAACTTTTTACACAAGCTACCAGTTTGGGCGGAGTCGAAAGTCTGGTAGAGCATCGGAAATCCGTAGAAGGAGTAAAAAGTCAAACTCCTGAAAATCTACTTCGACTTTCCTTAGGGATTGAGCATATAGATGATCTTATCAATGACTGGAAACAAGCCTTGATATAACTTCAATTAAAATAAATAATCCCTAAAAAAGCCCACTACAATAAATCCCCATTTATTTAATTCTCATTTATCAAGTTTATCCTGCTTGAAGGTTTAATTTCTTTACCCAGAAGAACAGTAGGGTAAACAGCACAATTAATGTCGCAGGAAGCACAACCATGGTTCCTAAGGTAGCTTGACCAGCCACCAATTCTAATTCATCTCCTGTAAATCCTAACACAGCCGTAGCTGTTTTATCCGAATCAATCCATTTTCCTATAATAGGCTGAAAAATTGAAGTAGAAAACATACCTACTGCACCTATGATAGACATACCAAGGGCACCACTTTTTGGTATTTTATCCGCTATAAATCCGATCATATTAGGCCAAAAATAGGCTACGCCCAAAGCAAAAAATACCGCCGCCACATAGGACATGACCCCAGTTTGAGTACTGAAAAGATATACTCCAATAGTCGCCAAAACAGCAGAACCTAAAAGCACACCTGTCTGATCAAATCTATGGACAATCTCCCCTCCAAAATATCGCGCCACTGCCATCAAGCCTGTAACTAATGCTAAAATAATCATAGGTTGTGCTCCACTTTTAGCTAAAATCAAACCTACCCATTGTTGGGGGCCAAATTCTGTGATCGCTGTCAATGCCATACACACCATCATAAAAATAAATAAAGGACTGAGTATGGCACTAAAATTACCAGATATCGTTGCCGCTTCTTTGACTTTTGCCTGAGGCCAGGACTGACCAAAGAAGAGATAAGCATAGATCAGGGTAGGAATCATTATTGCCCATATCTGTATTTCCCAACTCAGTTCCATTCCTGTCATAAATTGTGATAAAAGACTCCCTATCACAATACCCCCCGGAAACCACATATGAAAACGATTCATCATTTTACTCATCAAATTACCTTCATAAACATCTGCAATCATGGGGTTACAAGCGGCCTCAGTACATCCATTACCCAAGCCTATCAAGAGGGTAGAAATAAGCAAACCCATATAACTTCCAGAATAAATGGTCAGTAATATACCCAATCCATGCGCAAAAACTGCGAATTGCATAATCCTGGCACCACCCACCTTATGGTATATTAAGCCTCCGATGACCATGGATATAGGAAATCCTAGAAACCACATTGAATTGATATACCCTAACTCTTCCGCCGTTAAGTTTAATGCTTGTCCCAACTGGGAAAGGATTCCTGCTCGAATACTAAAGGAAAGCGCTGTTGTGATTAGGGCAAAACAGCTACCGTAGAATAATCTATTTTTTTTGTTCATATCAATTTTATTGAATTTTTAATTAATTATAACGATATTAAAGGTAATTAATAATGCTATTGAATAATTAATTGTGGTCAAATATAAATTTTTAAATATTTCTTCTAAAATATTTTTTAAAGACAATTAAAAACGTTGTGAAAACAATCCAATTAATTTTATCCCTGATCATTTTTTGTTCTTGTCAAGATCCATACAATAATCTTACCCATGTCGAAGTCCCTAAAGGATTCAAAATAGAAAAATTACTTGCCCCTAGTGCGGATAGTCTGGGATCCTGGGTATCTCTAGCACACGTAAAAGAAGATTTATTTGTCTCCTCAGATCAATATGGTAAAATATATTGGTTGAACATGCCGGAAATAGGGAGCAAAGACTCTATACAGGTGACTCCACTTGATTTCAAGCATTTGGGTAAAGCCCAAGGATTGCTCTGGTCTCACAACAGTCTATATGTGATGATGAATGATCTCAATATTCAAAACAGCGGCTTGTACAGATTGTTTGATAGCAGCCAAGATGGTCAACTCGATTCGGCACTTTTTTTACAGCAATTAGATGGATGGGGCGAACATGGGCCTCACGGAATACAACTTGGTCCTGATAATTTGATTTATGTAATTGCGGGAAATCACACCAATTTACCAGAAAGTTATACTTCTAGAGCTTTCAGCCCCTGGGCTGAGGATAGATTAACAAAATCTATGAAAGATCCCAACGGTCATGCTACCGATCGTCAAGCCCCAGGTGGATGGATTGCAAGGACAGATAGTATAGGCAGCTTTTGGGAAATTTATTCCTCGGGTTACCGCAATGCTTATGACATCACTTTCAATGAAGTGGGGGAATTATTCACTTTTGATTCTGATATGGAATGGGATCTGGGTCTACCCTGGTACCGTCCTGTTCGGGTATGCCATGTAACGTCAGGTTCAGAATTTGGATGGAGAACGGGCTCAGCAAAATGGCCAAAATATTATCCAGATAATTTGCCAGGTATACTAGACATCGGACAAGGAAGTCCGACAGGAGTAGTCTCTGCAGCAGCAAGTCATTTTCCTCCTCCATTCAATAAGGGTTTATTCGTTTGCGACTGGAGTTTCGGAACCATGTATCACATCGAATTACAATCATCTGGAGCCAGCTATACAGCCATGTCATCAGAATTTCTTAGTGGCGTTCCCCTTCCACTTACTGATTTAACATTTGGGGCTGATGGAGCAATGTATTTTACCACTGGGGGCCGAAGACTAGCCTCTGGACTTTATCGAGTTTGGTCAGATAAAAATAATCAAAAAGAAGAAAAAGAAACGCCAACAAAAGCACTTGAATTAAGAAGATTACTGGATACCTATCACGATACCAGTTTAGTCGCTGATTATGATTTAATTTGGGAAAATATTGGAAACAGTGACCGCTATATTGCCCACAGTGCTAGAATTGCCTTGGAGAATCATGGCATAGAAATATGGGCATCACGCATACACTCAGATACTGAATTTAATAAGAAAATAGCGTATGCCTTGGCCGTTGCGAGATCCGATAACAATCTACTACAGCAGCAGCTTTTTGACCTGCTCAGTAAAGTCGAATCCAAACAGCTCACTCACTCAGAACAGCTGAGCATTCTCAGAGCAGAAACACTATTAATGATCCGAAATAATGATCTCAATACAGATGCTTTAGAAAACCAATGGTTACCTATTTTTCCATCAAAAAATCAATTTATCAATGAAGAATTAGCGGCACTCTTTAGTAAAACCCAACATTCAATTTGGGTTAAGAAAATAATGACCCTCTGGTCCGAAATAGATGAAGAGTATTTAAAAATACTTATTTCAGACAGTCTTGCAGAAAGAAGTGAGATGTACGGCCCCGCGGTCAAAGCCATGCGAAATAGGACGCCCAGCAGTTATAAAATAGCCCTCACATCTGCCCTTTCTAATTACAAATTTGGATGGAATACCGATTTACGTAATAAATACTTCAACGGGTTCAATGAATTCTGGGATCGCGAAGGTGGCAACAGTTACCGTGGATATTTACTAAAAATACTCTCCACTGCACTTGACCATTTACCAAAAGGCAAACGACCAAAATTTGAAAAAATATCGGGTTATCATGTAGGCCAATATGGCCAAAATATTTTAGCTAACCTTCCTGTACCCAAAGGGCCCGGAAAAAATTGGAAAGTAGAAGAAGTTGAAGATGTAATGAAAAATAAAAAAATCATTCCAAATTACATCAACGGACAGCATATGTTTGAGGCCGCATTATGTCAAGCTTGTCACCGCATTCAAAACAAGGGAAATAACATTGGCCCAGATCTGACCCAATTGGCATCAAGATTTACGGTCAAAGACATGGCCCATGCCATCATCAATCCGGATGCGGAAATATCAGATCAATATATGATTAGTGAAATTCATCTAAATAACGGCGATCGTTGGTTCGCCAAAATAATAGAAGAAACGAGCGATTCTCTATTTGTCATGCTAAACCCTTTGACCCCTGAAAAGGTAACCAAAATTCATCTTTCATCAATAAAAGAAAAAAAACGCATCTTGCAGTCACAAATGTTTCCTGCTTTATTAAACCGCCTAAATGAGCAAGAAGTTGTAGATTTAATGACGTATCTATTGGCGGGAGGTCAAGAAGATATTTCCTTATATACCCAATAAACTAGATTTAAAATATGAATTTAACCCTTAAGTAGCATGAATATGGATGAAAATAGCGCTCTTCTGATCGGATGAAAAATTCATTCTTACCCCTCATATTAATACTGATTTCAACCTTATTTCAGTGTCGTTCAATCGAAGAAAATTTTACTGAACCTAATATTATCTATATCCTTGCCGACGATTTAGGATATGGAGAACTGGGGATATATGGCCAAAAAATTATCCGAACACCCCATATTGATGCACTTGCACGTGATGGTATGAGGTTTACTCAACATTACAGTGGCTCACCAGTTTGTGCGCCCAGTAGATACATGCTACTCACAGGACTACATTCAGGCCATGCATACATTAGAGGAAACGATGAATGGGCTGAGCGGGGGGATGTTTGGAATTATGCCGCAGCCGTTGCTGATGCCTCATTGGAGGGCCAAAGACCCATTCCAGATACTACTTTTACTTTAGCGAACATGTTACAAGAAAGTGGATACATCACAGGCTTGGTGGGTAAATGGGGCTTGGGTGCTCCCGGAACCGGTAGTACCCCAAATAAGCAGGGGTTTGACTATTTTTATGGATATAATTGCCAAAGACAAGCGCACAATTTATATCCCAAACATTTATGGGAAAATGAACAAAAAATAGAGCTGAATAACGAACTAATTTCTCCGGGCATGGCATTAGATTCTTTAGCTGATCCCAATGATTCCAAATCCTATAGTGCTTTTGAGCAAAGTGAGTATGCACCTTCCTTGATGCATGAACGGGCTCTTAATTTCATTAAGAAAAATAAAGAAAATCAATTTTTTCTCTACTATGCATCAACCCTACCTCACTTGCCGTTACAAATACCAAAAAAATATCAAACCAAATATCATGAGGTCATAGGAGCCGAATTACCCTACACAGGAGGTAAAAGTTACTTTCCCAACCAATATCCAAGAGCCACCTACGCTGCTATGATCAATTTACTCGATCAACAAGTGGGTGAGCTCGTCGATCAACTTAAAGCCCTCGGATTGTATGACAATACCTTAATTATTTTCACAAGTGACAATGGCCCCACGTATGACGTTGGTGGTGTAGATCCACATTATTTCAATAGTGCTGGCCCTTTTAATACGGGAAGAGGTTGGGGAAAAGGATTTACACACGAAGGGGGCATTCGTGTACCCATGATTGCCACTTGGCCCAATCGAATTGCGGCCAATACGATGACTCCTCATTTATCTGCCTTCTGGGATGTATTTCCCACATTAGCGGAAGTAGTAGGATATAAGGATACTGAACAACGCGATGGAATTAGTTTTCTACCCACACTTCATGGAACAAAACAATCAGAACATGACTATCTCTATTGGGAGTTTCCAGCCTACGGTGGGCAACAAGCGGTGCGCAAAAAACAGTGGAAAGCCATTCGAAAAAATCTGCACAAAGGGAATGTAACCACAGCCCTCTATGATTTGAGTAAAGACCCGCGTGAAGAAACCGATATAAGTGATCAATACCCCGAGCAGGTAGCTGAGATGGAAGCAATCATGCGTGAAGCGCACCATGATCCCACTATCGGTAAATTTGATTTAAATATTCTGGGCGATAAGTAAATATCTCGTTGGATTTTTATCTTATATTTGAACTTTTTTGGATAAATAAAGGAATTTTCCTAATGCTGGAAGGGACATTCTTAGAACCACAACTAACTACCCTACATTATATCATCTAAATTAACTCAAATAAACAAATGAGAAATTTCTTATTAATAACATTATTTCAAATAATTGTGATTTCGTTAGGCTACGGGCAGACCAAACTTATTGAGAAAATCAATAAAACCGACACTGACATTATCATTCCTTATGAAAAGTATGAATTGTCCAATGGTTTGACCTTAATCCTCCATGAGGATCATTCCGATCCCTTGATACATGTAGATGTCACCTATCATGTCGGATCAGCAAGAGAAGAAATTAAAAAATCAGGATTCGCCCATTTTTTTGAACACATGATGTTTCAAGGATCTGACAATGTTGCCGACGAAGCACATTTTAAAATTGTGACAGAATCTGGGGGTACTTTAAACGGTTCAACCAACCGAGATCGTACTAATTATTATCAAACGATTCCAAGTAATCAACTGGAGTCTATGCTTTGGTTGGAAGCGGATCGCATGGGGTTTTTCCTAGATGCCGTCACCCAAGAAAAATTTGAAATCCAACGTGCAACCGTGAAAAACGAAAAAGGACAAAATTATTTAAATCGTCCTTATGGTATGTGGAATGAAAAAACCATTGCCGCCCTTTATCCGTACGGGCACCCCTACTCTTGGAGTACCATTGGCTACCTTGAAGATCTTGATAGGGCTTCTTTATATGATTTAAAGAATTTTTTTCTCCGTTGGTATGGACCTAATAATGCAGCCATAACCATTGGTGGTGACATTAACCCAAAAGAAGTCCTCGCAATGGTAGAAAAATATTTCGGTACTATACCCGCTGGACCGGTAGTAGAAAAAATGAAGTTGCCCTTACCAGAGATTAATTCAGATCGATACATCTCACATATCGATAATAACATTCGTTTCCCAGCACTGATGATGACTTACCCTACCGTCCCACACATGCATCCAGATGAGGCTGCACTGGATGGCCTTGCCGACATACTAGGTATCGGTCAAAGCTCTTACTTATTCAAAAAATTTGTGGAATCACAAAAAGCGATTCAAGCTTCTGCTTCACACCCTGCTGCTGAACATGCTGGAGAATTCTCTCTGATCGTTCTTCCTTACCCTGGACAAACACTAGCTGAATTTGAAGTAGAAATACGCAATACACTTGACGAATTTGCAGCAGTAGGAGTGAATGAAATCGATTTAATCAAATTCAAAGCAGGTCGTGAATCGGATGTCATCAATGGCTTGGCAAGCGTAAGCGGAAAAGTATCACAATTGGCCAACTATCAATTCATGTTTGGAAATCCAAATTTGATCCATCAAGACTTACAAAGATATCTCGACATTACAGCAGCAGACGTAATGCGGGTTTTCAATATATACATTAAAGAAAAATCCAGTGTCATTATGAGTTACTTGCCAGGCGAAGAAGTACTACCGGCCAAGGCCGATAATTTCTTCAACGGCGTGGATACTCTAAATAGTACCGAAAAAGTAGATTATGGCAACTTAACCTATCAAAAAGCCGAAGATCTTTTTGATAGGAGTATTCAACCTGCTGCGGGTCCAAGACCTACATTGAAAGTACCAGAATACTGGCAGGCCTCATTCGAAAATGGTTTGAAAATCATTGGTACTGCAAATAATGAGATTCCCACGACTTCTCTATCATTAACCCTCAACGGCGGTCACAGACTAGATGCATATGACCCCTCAAAAAGCGGGTTGGCATCCCTGACTGCTGGAATGCTGAATGAGTCCACTGAAAAATATTCTTCTGAGGATATTCAAGAAGAGTTGCGCAAATTAGGAAGTAGTATTTATGTCAGTTCAGATGATGACGGTACTTATATGAGTATCAACACCCTCAATAAATACATTGATGAAACCCTACAATTGGCGGAAGAAATATTACTCCATCCCGCATTCAAACAAAAAGATTTTGATCGCATTTACAAGCAACAATTAGAGAGCGTCAAAGCAGGTCAGGAGGATCCTTCGAGTATTGCAGATGATATTTATTATCAGTTGATCTATGGGGAAAATCACATCTATTCTATCCCCTCATATGGATCCGAGGAAACCATCGCCAACATAAAATTAGATGATGTTATTAATTTCTACAATAATTATTATTCTCCTAATCTCTCAGAGTTAGTGATCGTAGGTGCTATAAACAATCAAAATTTAATAGATTTAGTAGAAAAACTGAGCTTTCTTCACGATTGGGAAAATAAAAATGTTCAAATTCCAAAACTACCTAAAACCTCGACTCCAGAGAAATTGAAAATTTATTTTGTAGATAAACCAGAAGCTCCCCAATCTGAAATTAGGGCAGGTTATGTAACAGACTTGACCTACAGTCCCACGGGAGATTATTTCAAATCATACTTAATGAACTACACCTTAGGGGGTGCGTTCAATAGTAGAATTAATCTTAATCTAAGAGAAGACAAAGGATGGACCTATGGTGCAAGAAGTTATTTTTCAGCCTCTGATGAACCTGGTTCATTTTCTATCTATTCAGGTGTTTTGGCGGCTGCAACGGATAGTGCCATTTATGAAATTATTCAAGAAATTGAAGGTTATCGCGAAAAAGGCATCACAGATGATGAGCTTCAATTTATGAAAAATTCAATCGGACAAAGAGAAGTTCTGGATTATGAAACGCCTTGGCAAAAATCATCTTTTTTAAGACGTATCATTCATTACGACCTCAGCAACTCTTTTATTGATGATCAAAGTAAATTGATAACAGATATAACTAAAGAAGAACTCAGTGCACTTGCAAAAAAATATCTAGATCTAAATCAATTCTATGTAGTCATCGTAGGTGATGGTGTCGGAAATTTGACACGTCTTAAAAAATTAGGTTATGAATTGATTGAATTAGACGCTGAAGGGAAGCAAAAATAGTGAAACTAAAAAATATTGAGCTTTCTCGATGTCTCACATTTCAATGCAGTAATGAATAACCAGTCAATCATTTTCTTAGTAACTCATAATTCTTACGGCTGAATGCTTTTTCACCAAAAAGGAATAACTCTATTTGGGTGATGATCCTGTTTTTTAAAAAATCATTACGATGAATGGGTTGCGTTGTCCTGTATTTTTTTGTGTAATTAAGTTCATCGGCCCAATCAAACTTAGCTATCCAATCATTCATGACGGCAGGATGTGTGTCGTTAAACAAAGATAACCTTCCCAAAGGACCATAATCGAAGGATACTTTTTGATTCCCTTGGTTGCGATAATAATGATTTGCATGTTGCTGTTTTTTACGCATAAAATGGGGAGGACGTACCCAACCATAATGATATATTTCAGCATCTGCTTTCACTACATGCAACCTAAAAGTATCTGCTCTCTTTCTGTACGAGAAACCATCAAAGTCAGGAATTCTTCGAAAAGTCTGAGCATCTCCCCATGAATAGATATCTGATTGATTTCTGATGATTCGTGTTTCAAATGGATACCAACATCTCGAGGAATGATAGTGCTTATAATCACCCAAAAAATGCTTATAACCGAAGAGAATCCCTTCCACCTCAGAACGCTCATATTGTTGCTCACATGTGGCTTTTATTTTATCTAAATACCTCTCATGGACAACCTCATCTCCTTGCAAATAAAATAACCAATCTCCAGTACATGCATTTTTGGCCAAATTGGTTTGATGGGCATAAATGGTACCGCCAGGAAATTTTTCTAGGCCCAAACAGTTTTAATAATATTAATTTTAGCATTATTTAGCTCCTTAATTTGAAACTCAGTGGTATCATCTGCCTCACTTGGCCTCGAGGACGACAACGGATTCATCTACTGAATCAATGATAGATCGAAACGATTATGGGATAATGTAATTTATTCCCATTTTTACTGAAAGTAAAGCCACTGATTTTCATTCGCACAAGGTTTAATTAAGCATTCATCTAATCACCATGTTTGCCATCAATTTTGGTATAAAAAAATATTTCTACTAACGTTACCAATAAAATGATAGATCCACCTATATAAATACCCTTCTTTGGTATTTCATCCAAAAAAAGCATGCCCCATCCAATCCCTAATACAGGAGTAAAGTTGCTCATAATACTTACTGTAGTGACTGAAAAATATTTGAAACTTCTTACAAATAACGTATGCCCCACTGCCGTGGTAATCAAACCTAAAGTAATTAAATTTGTCGTATTGTCAAGAAAATATTGATCTTGTTCAAGGGGATAAAAGAATAAAAAAGGAATAAGAACTATACTTAAAGCCAAAAGTTGATAAGCCATAGACAATGAACCACTAATCAAATCAATATGCTTACGTATCCATATATTTCTGATCGCATAAGACAGAGCTGCTAATAAGCCGAATAAAATACCTACCGTAAGATCATCGCTCATGTCAAAATTTGGCACCAAAAAATAGATACCTACCAAAGTAATCAACGTTAAGGGTAAATGCCGTTTGACCATTCGGTCTTTTAATAAAATCGGTTCAAGAATGGAGGTCATTAAGGGATAGGTGAAAAGAGTAAGCATGCCTATGGCCACATTAGATAATTTAAGTGCATAAAAATAAGCCAACCAATGGATACCCATCAACAAGGTGGGAAGTATCATTTTAGTTCGATCTGATCTTGATATATGAAATGAATTATTGAAGATGAAACGTATCAAAAAAAGAGCCATTGCACCTAAAAGGCAACGAGACCAAATGATCAAAACCATAGGTAGGTCAATCTGTTTCCCTAGTACACCTGAAGTACTCATTACCAAAATAGCAATGGCTAATTCGACTATGTTTAGAGATGAAGTAGATTTCATAAATACATGAAATTCATTTCAAATCATTCAATTGATGTAAGATATCTTGAGATAATTTAAATTGATTTTTACATCGATCCAAGTTATGATTCGGATGGTCAATTTTATAATACGTATTGTCTTCCATATAATCCGTCAAAAATCTCAATCCCATAATGAACGCCATATAGGCTCCGCTCAAGGGTAGAAACTGTATTTCAGTAGCATCTAATTCATCTTTGGCCCCCTCTAAATAACCTTCTTTAAAAGCGAAAAATCGATTGCGATCTAAGGATACCCATTGTAAATCTGATTCATCTTCAGCAACAGTGCAAGCGGTAGAACGGATGCCATCACCGAAATCATAATGAACAATACCGGGCATGACGGTATCTAAATCAATCACGCAACAACCTTTATTCAGCTGATTAAGCAACACGTTATTGAATTTGGTATCATTATGGGTAACTCGTTTCCTTACTAAAGATAGGGCATCTAAATTCCAAACAGGTAGCAGCTGTTGGGTAAGCAAAGTCACCATGGCTATTTGATCGGCTGCAGAATGACTTTTTACATTTTTAATTTTTGCCTTTGCCTCCTTGAAATTACGTATTCTATAGTCCAAATTATGAAAATCCGCCAAGGTCACCGACAAATCGGAAGGATTAAAATCATTTAAGGCTCTAAGAAAAAAACCATAGGATTTGGCACCTTCAAAAATTTGCTCCTCCGACTCAGGCACATCAAGCGACTTCAAATGAGATTTAAAATCAAACATTCTAAAATAACCCTCTTCATCATGAACATAATTTTCTAAGCGATGGGTCTTAATAAGCTGCAAAGCTTCTTGTGAGGTGATCCCCAAACGATCATAGGCTGCAGGCAGATGATCCGTAATTCTTTGAATGTTCCTCATCATTCCGGATACATCCTTAAATATTTTATGATTAATTTTTTGAAATAAATATTCTTGATCCGTGGTGACTACCTTGAATGTATCATTGATATGACCTCTCTCCAATCTTTCATAGCTTTTTATGGCCCCTTGAACGCTAAATTGATCAATGATTTCAATCATTATTGAAGAGGTTGTCTGGATAAACTCGATCTGCAACCAATTGCTTGAGTTGGGATTTTACCCATGTTTTGTCCTCACTGTAGGTGACACCAAACCAGTGATCATCTGTCCTAAGAACAGGAATTTCAATTCCTTGTTCAATCAAGCTACTTAAGACTAAAGGAATGTAATATTCTGCCTTAAGGTTGGTTTTGCTGGCTTGATATGTGGCATCAAAACCAGCTGCTATCTCTTTAAATATGGAAGAAGTGAAACCCATCAAATTCATTGAGACGGTAGCCTGTCTATTGAGGTGAACACGCTTTCCCTTTTCTTCATAATATATATTTCCGTCAGCGCCACGCGCTATAGCTGTTCTTTCAGTAATTTCTTTTAAATATTGTTGCTCATCTATTTCACAGACGCCTCTAGAAACGGTGCCATTGTCTGTTATCGTTTTCTCTAATTCATAACCCACCATACAACCGGTAAGCTCATGATCATTAAGGCTTTCTAAATGAGTCGCCAATGATTTTAACGAATTTTTACCATAAAAGTCATCCGCATTTACAATCCCAAAAGGTTCGTTAATGACCGGCGCTGCCATCCAAACAGCATGCGCCGTACCCCAAGGCTTCACCCTACCTTCAGGAACTGTGTATGATTTTGGTATCGAATCTAAGCTTTGATAAACTACCTCAAAATCGCCTCTGCCTTGCCATTTATCAAGTATGGCTGCTCTGAATTCAGTCTCTATTTCTTTTCTTATGACAAATATGATTTTACCAAATCCGGCTTCAAGAGCATCATGTACGGTATAATCTATAATTCTTTCCCCGTTAGGCCCAAATCCATCTAACTGCTTGATACCTCCATATCGACTTCCTAGGCCCGCAGCCAATATTACTAAACTTGGTTTCATTATTTTTTATTAAGGTTGTGAAAGTGCAAATATATTAAGACGTTGGTGACTAAGCATTAAGTGATAACCATTGAAATAAAAAATACTCCCGATTTGAAGAAATTAAGGCTGCATTGAAATCATTCAAGGCTGACTATTCTTAAGTAATCGCTTATAAAATTCCATTCGAATTAAGATCGTCTCATCTAATAGGATTCTTCCCTCAACCGTTAATTTGACAAACCGTTTACTTCTTCCACCCCTATCTTTTGAAATTCCCCCCAATTCAGAATCAATGAATCCTTTGGTCTCCAACCGTCTCAATACTGCATGAATCGCTGTGATATCAATTCTTCGTTTCGCGTGAGAAAGCATTTCATCTTGAATAGATTGGGCATATACAGTTGATTGAATCGCACCAATAGCCAACAAAATTAATTCCTCAAGTTCCCCGAGTGATTTTCTTTTCATAAATATTTTCTATATTTATTATACAAAGATACATGTAATTTATTAAATGCATCTTTGTACAATAAATATATGAAAAAAAAGGCCTTTCTTGGCCTTAACTTAATTTTTTTTTTCTTAATCAAGATTGAGTTTTGACATGATTTGGAACAATAAATAGGCACAAATCGACGACAGTGTCAATAAACCCACACCCAAGATAATGTTGCCATAAACCAAACCTCCTATCCCAAACAGCGATGTGTAAATCGTGATGCACCCAATGAATACTAAAAGTATTTGCTTAGGCATTTGCCAAGTGACGCCATGACCGTCATCACAAGGATCT
Source organism: Flammeovirgaceae bacterium UBA976 (assembly GCA_002292365.1). GTDB lineage: Bacteria > Bacteroidota > Bacteroidia > Cytophagales > Cyclobacteriaceae > UBA4465. Next base: position 91,964 of record DBBU01000023.1, on the reverse strand, counting down.
CCATCTGCAATTGCCGCATCTACCACTTTCTTCCAACCTGGTCCTCCAGGTATGGTCAATTTATAAAAAGCCCTCAATACCTCTTTATTCTCTGGCTTCGTGATTAAGGTCGTTACGATCCAAGAAACCGTAACAATTCCTACCGTGATTAAAAGCTTAACAGTAAATCCATCCAAAATGGCGGTTTCCACCTGTTGATCCTCTACCAATAAAACCAAAATTAGGGCGACAAATGTAGCTACGACCATCGTGATAATTTCAGTAATCGCATTGATCCTCCACCAAAACCAGCGCATGATGTAAACAGCCCCTGAACCAGCTCCCGTTAATAATAATATATTGAAGGCCTCAGTAGCATTATCTAAGATCGTCAAAGATAAAGTTCCTGCAAAGACCATTAATAAAACCGTGGTGATTCTACCCATTCTGACCATTTCACGTTCTGAAGCATGGGGCTTTACAAATCTTTTATAAAAGTCATTAACAATATAGGAAGATCCCCAATTTAAGTGGGTACCAATCGTAGACATGTAAGCCGCAATGATTGAAGCCACTACTAAACCTAACCAACCAGGTCCCAACTTGGTCAACATCGCTGGATAGGCGATGTCATCTTTCAAATACTTAGGATCAATTCCAGGGAACTCAGCCTGAATATCAGAAAGTTCCGGATAGATGATTAATGAAGCCAACGCAACAATGATCCAGGGCCATGGGCGTAAAGCATAATGTGCAAAATTGAAAAATAACGTAGCTCCTACTGCATTTTTTTCATTCTTTGCAGACAACATTCTTTGGGCTATATAGCCTCCACCACCGGGTTCTGCGCCCGGATACCAAACCGCCCACCACTGTACAGCTAATGGAATGAGTAACAAGGGAACCCAAACGGTTGGATCAGAAAAATCAGGAAAAAAACTAATCTTATCCGAAATTCTAGGGTCATTGATCAATCCGCTTAACCCCCCTATCTCAACTATTTCAGGTTGACTTACGGCGACATATGCAGCATAAACGGCTCCAAACATGGCAATACCGTATTGGAAAAAATCAGCCCACACTACGCCTTTAATCCCTCCCAATGCCGCATACATCACCACTACAATAGACGCTCCAATGACCACTACCCAAGGTTCCAAACCCAGCATGACTCCTCCAATTTTTATCGCTGCCAAAGTAACCGAACCCATGATAAGACAATTAAAGAAAATTCCTAAATAAAGGGCCCTAAAGCCTCTTAAAAAGGAAGCTAATTTACCTCCATATCTAATTTCATAAAACTCTAAATCGGTATTGATATTGGATTTACGCCACAACCTTGCATAGATAAATACCGTGACCATTCCTGTAATCAGAAAAGCCCACCAGGCCCAGTTCTTAGCCACACCATTCTCTCTTACGAATCCCGTAACCAAGTTAGGAGTATCTGCCGAAAAGGTACAGGCTACCATCGAAACACCCAGTAACCACCATGGCATGTCTCTGCCCCCTAAAAAAAACTCTTCTGTACTATCTCCAGCCGTACGGGAAGCCCACCAACCAATACCTAAAACAATGACAAAAAATATGCTAATTATTATCCAATCAACAGTCGCTAAAATCATAAAAAAAGAAATTAAATGAAACACAATATAGGAAAAAATTCCATTATTATTCTCTTGAAAAGGAGCATTTCTAAGTGCATCTTTAGAAATAAGATGCATTTTATCTAGTTCATGAATTTCAAAAGCTGTGAAGGCACATCATACTTGCTTTACGGGGTTACCTCAACTCAAAACCAGCAACCAGAGGATCCTTGGGATCCAACCAGAACTCATGTCTTCCAGTATAAAAGGCCTGTCCTTGTACGATGGGAATGACCGCTTCATATTTTGAGAACTTTACCGATTCCTTAATTTGACATTTGAATTGCGTGCCTATGATACTTTCAATGGTCATCCAATGGTTCTCGCCCCATTCTTTGCGCGCGTGATGAAGGGCCAGCCTTGCCGAAACGCCTGAACCAGTGGGACTGCGATCCAATTGCCCATTTGCAAAAACACAAACATTGCAACTATCCACTTGAGCGTGCTCAGAAGACGCAATAAAAATTGTCCCATAAAGAAAACTTAAATCATCTTCATAAGGATGAGTCAAAGCCACACCACTGGTTATAATACCTTGCTTAATCGCCACACCTGCCTCAATTAATTTTTGATAGTGAGACGAGTCACATTTTAAACCTAAGTCTATGGCATTGACAAAGGCATAGAAAGCACCCCCATAGGCCAGATCATACCGTACCGATCCCAAACCTGGGATCTCCAAGACTTGATCTAAGGCAACCACGAAGGAGGGTACATTCTCAAATTGTACCGAAACGACTTGCTGATCTACAACCTCTGCATAAGCAGTCAATATACCGCAAGGTGCTTCTATTAATACCTTTGTTTGAGGCTCAACCTTTACAATCCAGCCTGAATCTATAGCCAGCTTGGCAATGGCAATCGTCGCATGACCACACATGGTGCTATAGCCTTCATTATGCATAAATACAACTCCAAAATCTGCCCTTTTACTGGGAACCACTACAACTCCATACATATCCGCATGTCCCCTGGGCTCAAGCATTAATGATTGGCGGAGATGGTCTAGGTTTTTTTTGAAATAATTTCTATGATCAAGCACAGTCGCTTCCTTCAATAACGGATATCCCTCTAATATCACACGTAAAGGCTCTCCTCCCGTATGCATATCAATCGTCTTTATTTTAACCCAATTATCATTTGGTTCAATCCCTTTTAATTTCCTATTATCCATGGTTTAAGTTAGGAAATAAATTTGAGTTTTCGAAAAAATTCATACTACCAAAAATACGATGATGAGAACCGCGAGAAAAAGTAAGGATTTTCTAATTTTGATACACAAAGACTACCTAAATTTGTTTGATGATTTTGAATATATCTTATCAAAGTAAAAGTCAAGAACGAGATATCAATGATTTCGTTGGTCTCTCTTACACATTCTGGGAAAGCTTGAAAATGGGGGGATCAGGTTCTCAAAAGTTGATTATCAATGACTGTCACCAAATCTTTGAGCCATACCTCAAACAACGGCACAGCACCAAATATTGTAATATTGAATTACGCCCTAAGGGAATTGGACTTAGGTTTAGGTATAAACTAGAAGCCATTGGATGGTTTATCCCTTATTCAGCTCTTTCTTATCACCACGATGACTTTAATTTAAAAATTCTAGATCAAATCACTGGCTATTTCATGAATGTTAAAGCTTCTCACCACAATAGTATCAATCTAAAATTTATGAAAAAATTAGCGCATTTAGGAAGCTGATTCTTGACCTTTCTTGACTTTTTTCGTTGATTTATTGCTATTTTTATTATTTTTCTTGACTTTGTCTTTTTCAAGAACACCTGAGCCTTGGGGTTTAGCTTCTTCTTTAGTGTTCGCCTCAAGAGCGTCCTCTTCCATAAGGTGACCAAGATCTAAACTTAACAGACTTTGGTACCAGGTAATCACTTTTTTGATATCCGATAAATAGACTCTATCTACATCGTAATTAGGTAAAATACTTTTGAAAAAAGATTTAAGTTCTTCAGGGTCAGATTTTTTATCCAATCCTATTTCTCCAGCGTAAGTTTTGTGGATGACCCTAAAAACCTCTAACAAAGCAATGGATTCTGCTCCATCCAAAATATAAATTGAGATTTCTGAAAGCACAGATACCTTGGCACTTGTCCCAGCAATCATTCGTTTTTTGGATCCGTCAATTGATTCTAAAATGACACCTGTCCGAGTTGGATTGATTACCTTAAATAAACCTCCTTTACCTGATAGAGCTGCAATTTCAGTAAACTTCATATTCTCCAATTTTTTTATGCAAAAGTAAAGAAAGAAATCGGCTCACCCAATTAAAATTACTCACCATTAATTTGTCTGACATATTCAAGTATTTCATCTTTCCCTTCTCCGGAAATAGATGAAGTTTGGAACTGAACCGGTAGCTCGTCCCATTCTAGTCTTAAAACTTCCCGATAATGATCTAAGCTTTTTTGCAAGTTGACCTTACCCAATTTATCGGTCTTTGTAAAAACAATCACAAAAGGAATTTCATTTAAGCCAAGCCACCTCATAAATTCGAGATCAATCGCCTGAGGCTCATGCCTAGAGTCTATAAGTAGAAAAACACAATGCAAATTTTCACGCAGCTGTAAATATTCATTGATCATCAATTTCCATTTGGCTTTTTCAGTTTTGGCTACTTTAGCCCAACCATAACCTGGAAGATCAACCAAATACCAACTATTATCTATCAAAAAATGATTAATCAGTTGAGTTTTCCCCGGCTTAACGGAAACTTTAGCCAGTTTTTTCCTGTTAGTTATACAGTTTAATAAAGATGACTTTCCGACGTTAGAGCGGCCGACAAATGCATATTCAGGTAATTTCGATTCCGGACATTCAGAAAGTGCTGGGCTACTCTTGACAAAATAAGCAGATTTGATAGAATTCATTAAAAAAAAAGTTTGAAATATAAAAACAAGTTGGGCATCAGTTAATATTGCAATAAATGAACGTACTTCCATACAAAGATAAGGACACAAGTAAGAAAGAACAGATTGCGGCCATGTTTAACAGTATAAGTGGCAAATATGATTTTTTAAACCATTTTCTCAGCCTTGGTATTGACATACTTTGGAGAAAACAGGCCGTGCGATTGCTTAAAAAGCATCAACCTAAATTAATTTTAGATATTGCTACAGGGACAGGTGACTTCGCCATCGAAGCGCTTTCTCTTCATCCTGAAAAAATCATAGGTGTAGATATAAGCGAGGGTATGCTTTCTGTAGGTAGAGAAAAACTCACAAAAAAAAATCTAACAAATAAAATCGAACTTTTAAGTGGAGATTCTGAAATTTTACCTTTTGAAGACAATTTTTTTGACGCCGTCATCGTTTCTTTTGGTGTAAGAAACTTTGAAAACCTAGAAAAGGGATTGTCAGATATGCTTCGGGTACTCAAACCTGGTGGAAAGGTGGTCATCTTGGAATTCTCTAAGCCTAAATCATTCCCATTTAAACAAATTTATCAGTTTTATTTTCAATGGATTTTACCCAAAATAGGAAAATTGATTTCAAAGAATCACGCAGCCTATACTTACCTGCCCGATTCTGTAAAAGCTTTTCCTGATGGTGATGATTTTTTAAACATATTAAATAAAATAGGATTTCAGAAAAACCAATGTACGCCACTCACACTAGGGATAAGTTCTATTTACTCCGGCTCCAAATAATAATAATTTTAAGCCTTTGCAATTTCATTGGACTTCAAGGACAAAATTTAAATTATGACAACCTTTGGGATTATGATGAGCAATATGTTCATTATGGTTTTTTAATAGGTATTCATAGTTCGGATTATCGAATCAAATACAATGATGATTTTGTTAGTCCGCGTATGGATAGCTTGCACTCTATAGCTCCGGGAAAGCATTTTGGTTTCAAATTAGGCTTTGTAGTTGATTTTTATGTTTTTCAATATCTGAATTTTAGAATTACTCCTACCGTTGCGTTTTATGAATACGACCTTACCTACAGATATGTTGATGGCCAAGATGACCTCCTCGAATTTAAAGACGCTACGATGCTCGAAATACCCCTCCTTTTCAAATATAAATCGGCAAGGCGGGGTAATTCAAATATGTATTTGATTGCAGGGCCCAATTTTCAATTTGAAGCCGCAGGCAGAGGAGATGGAGTGAGAACAAGGCAGAAATTAGAGCTTAAAAACTTTAACACTACATTCGATATAGGTATGGGTTTTGATATTTTTTATGAACTCTTCAAATTCACTCCTGAAATTCGCTATTCTTTTGGCTTTCGCAATTTATTATCCAATACATCCAATGATTTTGATGCTGCCTTAAGTAAATTGACTACTCACAACGTTACCGCCTTCATCACTTTTGAAGGTGGGCCAACTTATCTTAAAAGAAGAAAAGGTAAATATTAGTTATCACGGGTAAATTTGGTAATTTGCCTATCATAACGATGATACAAAAAACATGAAACCGATCGCCCTCATTACGGGAGCCTCGAGTGGGATTGGGAAAGCGATAGCCCAACAAGTCGCAGACCAATACCGACTCATAATTTGTGGCCGCCGTATTTCGCGCTTAGAAGCACTATCCAAAGGATTGAATAATAGGACCGAAATATTAATCGGTTCTTTCGATGTACGGGACCAGTTAGCGGTATCCCATTTCATTGATTCGCTACCTACTAAATGGCAAAAGATTTCCGTATTAATCAACAATGCAGGTAATGCACATGGCTTGAGTTTTATCCATGAAGGCGATACCCAAGATTGGGACGCAATGATTGACATCAATGTCAAAGGCCTGCTGTATGTTTCGCGCGCCGTTATCCCCAAAATGATCAAAGCACAAGCAGGACATATTATTAACTTAGGCTCTATCGCCGGCACCGACGTATATCCGCGTGGAAATGTATATAATGCTTCAAAATTTGCCGTAGATGCTTTAACTAAAGGGATGCGAATGGATTTAAATGCATACGGTATCAAAGTCTCCGAAATCAAACCTGGCTTGGTTGAAACGGAATTTTCACAGGTTCGGTTTAAAGGAGATCTTGAAAAAGCCAAAGAAATCTATAAGGGCTATGATCCCCTTCAAGCAAAGGACATCGCCGAGTGTATCTCTTTCATGCTCAGCCGACCCAAACATGTGAATATAGGAGATATGGTCGTTCTACCTTTAGCGCAAGCCTCTTCAAATATTTTAAATAAACAACAAAAATAAACTCCAAAATTCTTCATTAAATGAAAAATATTTTCGTGTTAGGCGCCGGACGATCCTCAACCGTATTGATTGAGTATCTAATGATGGAAAAAACATCTTTTAACGTCATTATTGGAGAAAAAATACCTGAGATTGCAGAAAAAAAATTCCCTGGTTCAAAAATCATTCCTTTCGATATCCTAGATACTGAAACTGCTCGAGCGCAATTAAAAACTTCCGATTTGGTCATCAGTATGCTTCCCCCAACCTTGCATTTGCCCGTTGCAGTGATTTGTGCTGATTTAGGCATATCCATGCTCACGGCTTCCTATGTTTCAGATGAAATTCAAAAACTTTCTTCATCATTTGAATCCAAAGGAATTTGCTGCATTATGGAAATGGGACTCGACCCAGGTATTGACCACATGTCGGCAATGCGCATTTTGGATAAAATAAAATCAGCAGGTCATAAATTAACCGCTTTTGAAACTTTTACAGGGGGGCTCTTAGCTGATGATCAAAAAGTTGATAATCCTTGGCAATACAAATTTACTTGGAATCCTCGTAATGTGGTTCTTGCCGGAATTGGGATTGTTAAATTTATTCAAGAAGGCAGATTGAAATATATTCCTTATCAAAAATTATTTCAAAGAACAGAGGTTATTCATATTCCTGAGTATGGTTATTTTGAAGGGTATGCTAATCGCGACTCACTGAAATATCTAGATGTATATAAATTAAAAGGTATCAACACCCTTTATAGAGGAACCCTTAGGCGTCCCGGATTTTGCAAAGCATGGGATGCTTTTGTACAAATAGGAGCTACTGACGACAGTTATACCTTATTTGGATTGGAAGATATGACCCACAGACAGTTCATAAATACTTTTTTGCAATATAATCCCAATGATTCCATAGAACTAAAATTAGCTCACTACCTCAATATTGGTATGGAATCTGAAGAAATGTATAAGCTCAAGTGGATTGGAATATTTGATGATCAACTCATTGGACTTCAAGAAGGAACTCCTGCACAGGTACTCGAGCATATTTTGAAAAAGAAATGGACCTTAGATGATTCCGAAAGAGATCTGATTGTCATGTGGCATAAGTTTGATTACATCGAAAACAATAAAATCAAGCAAATTCAAACCCATTTAGTCGTCGAAGGTAAAGATCAAGTACATACAGCTATGAGCAAAACAGTAGGTTTACCCTTGGGGGTCACGGCAAAATTATTGATGGAAGATAAAATCAAAGTCACAGGTGTGCAAGTTCCCACCATCAAAAAAATATATGAGCCCGTCCTTGATGAATTGTCTCGTCACGGTTTAAAGTTTTTTGAAAGAGATACCTCTGCGAGATGATCCGCGTGAACCTTTTAAAAAAAATTGTTGTCATTATAAATTGAAATAATAAGGCTTTACTAGTTTGATGAAATCCTGACTATAATCTCCTTTATTATTTCTTATACTTATTTCCTTGACTGAACACTTTTCTGATTTTTTATCGAAACAAGAAATCTGCCTGAATATATTCTTCTGTCCGTCCTTTTTATATATGTTAATATAACTTCTCCGATATACGCCCAACTCTTTTGCATACGAATGAAAGACTCGGCTTTCATAGAAGGGATATATCACCCAAAACATACCGGATGGAGACAAGGCTGCTTTTACTGCGTTGACCAATATTTTATAGGTCAAAGAAGACTGATGAAGGGCTTGTCGGCGTTGGGGATGCTCCGCCGGAAGATGACCTTGATAAAAAGGTGGGTTGGAAACAATGGTATCGTATATCCCTGACCTTCGAACTAAAAAATCTTGAATGTCTTCATGATATCCTTTAATTCTGTTGGACCAGGGACTTTGCTTGATGTTTTGCTCCATATCTAGCGAAGCAGATCGCTCAATTTCAACACAGCTAACCTTCGCAGTCGATCTTTGAGCAAGCATCAGCCCTAAAAGACCTGTGCCCGACCCAATATCCAATATGCTTTGACTTTTAGACCCTTCAATCAGAGCTCCAAATAGACATGCTTCGGTCGTCACCTTCATGCCGCTTCTGGCTTGATTTATCTTGAATTGTTTAAATTGAAAATAATCATTGGGCATTTCTTGTTTCTTCAAATGCGTGGTCAATTAACAAATGATCGCCTTCTGCTGCACTTACCGCTAGGTAATCACAACGCTCATTTTCAAGATGTCCAGCATGACCTTTGATCCATTTAAATCTAACCTTATGCGTTTTAGCCGCATCTAGATAGCGTTTCCATAAATCAATATTCTTTTTGCCCTTAAACGCCTTTTTTACCCAGTTTTTCAGCCAGCCTTTTTCAACCGTATCTACCACATATTTTGAATCAGAGATGACTTCAACTTCCCAGCCAGGTTTTTTAATCGCTTCCAGTCCTACGATCACAGCCAATAGTTCCATCCTATTATTAGTGGTCATACGAAATCCTTGAGCCAACTCTTTACGCTGCCCTTGATAATCCAAAATTGCACCATAACCCCCATTTCCTGGATTTCCTTTAGCAGCACCATCTGTGTAAATACGAATCATAATTAAAACGCTCATTTAATAGTAAATTGGGACATAATCTTCTTACCCAAAGACATGACTACCCCTTATAAATTGGACATCCACTCCATAAATATCTGGAACTGAATGTCTCCCATTGCAGGGAAATTTGCTATTCTCACCGTATTCTCTTTCCACGCTCCGTAGCCATTACCCAAGATCATCTTTTGGGATAATGCCCTTTCCTTTAATTCCATTGGATCTGAGGTTTTTAAAGTGATCACCGTAGGAGATCTCAAAGAAGCATTAGAAACCAACCAATCCAAAGTTCCATTGGACTCAATGATTGAATTCAAGTCAACTATTCGATCTCGTAATCGTCTATCAGTAACTACTATAGGGGGTCCTGCAGCCAGCGTTCTCCAAAGTAAATAAATATTCAGTACGTTTGGAGTATAATGAGTTTGCTCCTTTCGGGCATGCTCAACCAGATTTAAAAAGCTATTGTAATGTGACCGTTCTCCCAATAGACGCCCGCGCTCAATGGCTGCAGGAGAAACTATCAATAAGCCCAGTCCTGCAGGCAGTCCCAAGCATTTTTGGCAAGAGGCAAACCAATAATCTGCTAATTGAAAATTCAAAATGACCCCTCCTAATGCGGAGGTCGCATCTACCGCAATCAACTGATGAGGCAAACGTCGTGAAAACAGTTCCTGCAAAACATTCAGATCTACCATAGTCCCATTAGAGGTCTCACAAGCTGTGACACAAAGCCAATCGGCTAAGGAATTGATTTGATCGACAGGCAAATATTCATTAACATCAAAAGGAGATTTGATGACTTCAACACCCAAATTTTTGGTCATATAGGCCCATTTCAATCCAAATGCACCATTAAAAAAATGTTGACTGGTCTTACTCGTGAGGGATTGGGGTAATATTTCCCAGGCTTCGGTAGCGGAGGAAATAAAAATAATATCATAGTCATCTGGCACATTCAACTGGGATCTCAATTGTGATTTGGAAGCAAATGACAATTCCATAAAATCAGAACTCCTGTGATTGACAGACAAAATGCCTTTATCGTAAGCATCCTTCACCAAACTCGGAATACTCGGATGAATCGTGGAAGGTCCAGGATAAAATGAAGTCTGCTTCATTGATGGCAGAAATAGTCCAGTGCCAATGTATATCCTTTGAGTCCTAAACCGCTAATGACTCCAACCGCGACGGCACTGACATGACTGTGATTCCTGAAAGCTTCACGGGCGTAAACATTAGATATGTGTACTTCCATTACGGGTGCTTTGATAGAGGATATCGCATCTCTTATGGCAATAGAAGTATGAGAATAGGCCGCAGGATTAATTATGATTCCATCTACCTCAAATCCTAATTCTTGAATTTTAGAAACAATTTTACCCTCCGCATTTGACTGATAATAGCTCAAATCTACCTGATCATATTTGGATTTGAGTTGGGTAAAGAAAGTATCAAAATCTTCATGGCCATAAATGTCTGTTTCTCTTTTGCCTAGTAAATTTAAATTTGGTCCGTTAATGATAGCTATTTGCATGTCCTGATTACTTTTGCTTTCTAATGAGTTGGAATCTCCATATCACACAGTTCAAGAATTACCTAAAGCTAGAAAGAGCTTTAGCAACAAATTCTATTGATGCCTACACGAGAGACGTTACAAAATTAATGGAGTTTTTGGATATGAGTAAAAAAATTCATGATCCATTGCAAGTCAAGCCCATTGATTTATTAGATTTCATTAAATTTATCCATGAATTAGGTCTTTCTCCCTACTCACAAGCAAGAATAGTTTCAGGCATCAAAGGATTTTACAAATACCTTTCTTATGAAAAATTTATATCAACCGATCCTTCAGAATTACTCGAACTTCCAAGATTAGGCAGAAAACTTCCAGACACCTTAAGTATTCATGAGATTGATCTATTATTTGAGGCCATTGATATGAGTAAAGCCAGCGGACCCCGAGACCGTGCCATGGCTGAAACTCTTTACAGTGCTGGATTACGAGTTTCCGAATTAGTCAACTTAAAAATTAGTAATATTTATGATGACATTGGGTTTCTTCGTATTTTGGGGAAGGGTAATAAAGAGCGTTTAACTCCCATAGGAAAAAGTGCCTTGAAATTTATCAAATCCTATCAGTATGAGGTTCGTAATCATGTGCACATAAAACCTGGCCATGAGGACTACTTGTTTTTAAATAAGTTGGGTAGTAGAATATCAAGAGTGAGTATTTTTACCCTTATTAAAAATTTGGCCCTGCGCGCCGGGATTCGCAAAAACATCAGTCCGCATACTTTTCGCCATTCCTTTGCTACACATCTCATAGAAGGCGGTGCCGACCTAAGAGCGGTTCAAGAAATGTTAGGACATGAATCTATTACTACTACCGAAATTTACACACATTTGGATCGTGATTATTTAAAACAAATGATAAAAGAATTTCATCCCAGAAGTTAATGTACGCACTCCTCAAAAAAGTCTTATTCCTTCTATCTGCTGAAAAAGCACATTCATTAACAATGTACTTGCTTCAAATAGGCTTCAGTATTCCAGGCGTCAAAAATATTATCAGAAATCTCTTCACAATAAGCTCAAAAAAAATTGAGCAAACATTATGGGGAATTACATTCCCAAATCCTGTGGGTTTGGCTGCTGGATTTGATAAAAATGCCGATTATTTACATGAATTATCTTGTTTTGGATTTGGCTTCATCGAAATTGGAACCGTAACGCCTCTACCCCAAGCAGGGAATCCAAAGCCAAGATTATTTAGACTCATTGCGGATCAGGCTATCATTAATCGAATGGGTTTTAATAATAAAGGCGTAAAGTCCGTGGTTGAACAATTAAAAAATCGGCCAAAAAATTTGATCGTAGGAGGTAATATTGGGAAGAACAAAAATACGCCCAACGAGAAAGCCTCCGCAGATTACATCGCCTGCTTTGATGCCTTATTTGACTATGTTGACTATTTTGTCATCAACGTAAGTTCTCCCAACACACCTAATTTGCGTGAATTACAAGATAAAAAACCATTAACTGCGCTTATAAAATCTGTACAAGAGAGAAATAAATTAAAGAAAATACCTAAACCATTACTCCTTAAAATAGCACCAGATTTAAATCATGATCAGCTCATAGATATTTTAACCATTTGTGATGAAACCCAATTGGATGGTCTTATTGCGACCAATACCACCCTGTCAAGAGAACCTTTGAAGGAAAATCCAGAAGTGATCAAAAACATGGGCGCCGGTGGATTAAGTGGCTTACCCTTAGCTGATCGATCCACTGAAGTAATTAAATTCCTACGATCAAAAAATAAAAAAATACCTATCATTGGAGTTGGGGGTGTGGGAAATATGAGCAAGGCATTAGAAAAGATAGATGCCGGAGCAAATCTGATTCAGATTTATTCTGGATTTATATTTAAAGGTCCCACCTTGATTAAAAAAATAAATGAAGCACTGACCACAATAGGGCATAACAACTAAATCCCTTATTTTTGTTTCTGAATTGATCTATGCGTAGTAATAGCTTTAAGTCTAAATCCAAAGAGAAGAATTCCTTCAAACTGAAAATTTCATTTTTTTCAGATAAAAAGGTTAAAATTATTTTGGGCATTACCCTCTTGTTTACTGGGATGTTTTTATTGTTGGCCTTCTTGTCATATCTCAGCCATGGACCCGCTGATCAAAGTGTGGTATCCGCTTTTTTAGATACCAAAATAAAAGACTCCGGAGAAGACGTAGCCAATTTATTTGGAGTAATGGGGGCATTGGCAGCCCATTATTTTATTTTCAACTGGTTTGGCTTAGGGGCATTTCTTGTTCCCTTTTTTCTCTTCAATTTAAGCGTGACTGTTTTGGGGTATCATGAAATATTCAAAATTCAAAAATCTTTCATTTTTACAGTCTTCTATTTAATTTGGTTCACCCTTCTCTCCGGTTACATCGTTTTGAATCTCAGTGACCCTGGAGTATTAGGCTTCCTTTGCGGTGGGATTGGCTATGAATTGGCTTGGCTCATAAACAGTCTGCTAGGTTGGGGCTCTGGATTCCTGATTTTATTGTTATTAGTAATTTTTAATGTCTATTTCTTCAACATTACCCATCTTCGTACGTTATCAAGTTGGAATGGTGGCTTAAAAACATTTTGGCTTTCGTTCACAAAAGCTTTGAAAAAAGAAGAAAATACGGAAGTAAAAACGGATGAAGATATGAAATCTGTCATTGCTAAAGTGAAAGAAGAAGTAGCACTCGAAGACGAAATAGAAGCTAGAAATGGCCCTGAAGGGGAAGTAGAAGTAATTGAAAAAATAATTTCTAATGCAGCCAATGAAATAGAATTAAGCGTTAACGATCAACCTAAAAACGAACCTCTGAATACGACGGCTCTTGATCTTATCGTTGAACCAGAAAAAACTGAAATTGAAGCAGTCAAACCAGAGTCCTTAGCACTAGAGGTGAACGCAACACTGATAGAAGAGAAAGTAGCTGATCAATCTGAAAACTATGATCCTACCTTAGATTTACCAAGATATCAATATCCTGCGATTGATTTATTGACAGAATATCCAGTAAAAGACGTAAAGGTTAGCAAGGAAGAATTAGAATCTAATAAAGACAATATCCTCAGCACACTCATCAATTTTAAAATAGCCATTTCAAGTATAAAAGCGACCATAGGACCTACCGTGACCCTCTATGAAATTGTTCCAGAGGCAGGCGTCAAAATCTCTAAAATAAAAAACCTTGAAGACGATATTGCCCTCAGTCTCTCCGCTTTAGGCATACGCATTATTGCACCGATCCCGGGAAAAGGAACCATTGGTATTGAAGTACCCAATAAAAATCGCGAAATGGTCAGTGCCAAATCGGTTATTACTACAGAAAAATTCTTGAAGTCCAATTATGAATTACCCATTGTATTGGGTAAAACCATCTCAAATGAAGTCTTTGTTACAGATCTATCCAAAATGCCCCACTTGCTTATGGCCGGTGCAACAGGCCAAGGAAAATCAGTGGGATTAAATATCATATTGGCCTCGCTCATTTACAAAAAGCATCCTTCTCAACTGAAGTTTGTCTTGGTAGATCCTAAAAAAGTAGAATTGACCTTGTTCAATAAAATTGAAAAGCATTTTTTAGCAAAATTACCAGAAACGGATGAAGCCATTATCACCGATACAACCAAGGTAGTCAATACCCTCAATTCTTTATGTATTGAAATGGACGCTCGATATGATTTACTGAAAGATGCCGGTTGCCGAAATCTTAAGGAATACAATAAAAAGTTTATCAATCGACGACTCAACCCAAAAAAAGGACATAAATATTTGCCCTACATCGTTTTGGTCATCGATGAGCTTGCAGACCTTATGATGACCGCAGGAAAAGAAGTAGAAATGCCGATCGCAAGACTGGCTCAGTTGGCCAGAGCCATTGGTATTCATCTTATTGTAGCCACTCAGAGACCCTCTGTAAACGTGATTACTGGAATTATTAAAGCCAATTTTCCCGCAAGACTTTCATTCAGGGTAACATCAAAAATTGATTCCAGAACTATATTAGATACGGGTGGTGCAGAGCAACTTGTCGGTATGGGTGATATGCTACTCTCTTTGGGATCCGACATGATTCGTTTACAATGTGCCTTCTTAGATACGCCTGAAGTTGAAAATATATGTGATTTTATAGGTGAGCAACAGGGATATAGCTCAGCCTATATGCTCCCTGAATATCTAGGAGAAGAAAACAGCTCAAGTGGTGCTATTGATCTTTCCGATAAAGATGTCATGTTTGATGATGCCGCGAGACTTGTTGTGTCACACCAGCAAGGAAGTACCTCTCTGATCCAGAGAAAAATGAAGTTAGGATATAACCGAGCGGGTCGCATCATTGACCAATTGGAAGCCACCGGAATTGTGGGGCCTTTTGAAGGAAGCAAAGCCCGAGAAGTATTGATCAGCGATGAATATAGTTTAGAACAAAAATTAACTGAGTTAAATAAGTAATAAATTTATTAGCAAAACTAAGTACTGAGAATATGAAAAAACTAAGTTTAGGATTGATTGCTTTTATAGTGACATTCAATAGCTCTGCCCAATTTGATCCCGAGGCAGAATTAATACTTGAAAGTATGAGTAAGAAATATAAATCTAAATCAGCCTTCATGTCTACTTTTCAGCAAAATTTCATTAATGAAGTGTCCGCCATCGATGAATTTATTTCAGGTACCGTTTATGTCAAGGGAGCTAAGTATAAACTTGAAATTGCAGGACAAATAATTTTCAATGATGGCCAAAACCTTTGGTCTTACAGTGAAGAAATTATGGAAGTAACCGTCAGTACATACGATAAAGATGAACAAGATATCTCCTTGACCAATATCTGGGATCTCTATCAAGAAGGATATAAATATGGATTGAACATCCCAGATGCTCAAGGAAATTGGGTAATTGACTTAGAGCCTATTGAAAGGGGAGTAGAAGCTTTTTATAAAATCCGGATGGTTATTTCCAATGAATATGACCTAAAGAGTTTTAGAATTTTTGAAGAGTCAGGAAATCAATATAATTATACCATTACTAAACTCATAGATCGGTCAGATCTTACTGATGATTTTTTCACTTTTGATCTTACAGAATATCCTGAGGTAGAGCTTATAGATTTTAGATAATTTTAACTATTAGCCTATGAAGAAGAGACAACTATTTGACCACATTAAAAGCAAAAAATCTTTCCTTTGTGTCGGTTTGGACCCAGATATAGAGAAGATTCCCAAACATCTTCTAGAAACCGAAGACCCCATTTTTGAATTCAATAAAGCCATTGTTGATGCTACCCTCCCCTACGCGATTGCTTATAAGCCCAATGTGGCATTTTATGAATCTTTGGGCATTTATGGTTGGCAAGCCTTAAAAAAAACGATAGAATATATCCCCCATGAAGTATTTACCATTGCTGATGCCAAAAGAGGTGATATCGGCAATACCTCTAATAAATATGCAGAGGCCTTTTTCAAAAAAATGTCATTTGACGCCATTACCTTATCTCCCTACATGGGTCAAGATTCTGTAACTCCCTTTTTGAATCATAAGGATAAGTGGGCCATCCTATTGGCTTCAACCTCAAATGTCGGTGCGCTGAATTTTCAAGAATTAATAATCGAAAACAGTGGCGGACAAAAAGTTTATGAGAAAGTAATAGAAATCAGTTCTCAATGGGGTTCTGATCAAAACTTAATGTACGTCGTGGGCGCTACCAGAGTGGATACCTTAACCCACATAAGGAAGATCCTCCCCGATCATTTTTTATTAATACCAGGTGTGGGTGCGCAGGGTGGTGACTTAGACATGGTTTGCAAATATGCCATGAACGATTCTGCAGGCCTACTTATCAATTCAGCCAGAAGCATTATTTATGCCGACAGTACAGTTGATTTCGCGCATCATGCAGGTTTGGTTGCTTCTAGATTACAAAAAAAAATGGCTGCAGCCATGCTGAAATATAAAAATTGGTAACCTTAATTTTTTTTTATCGCGGATATCCCTGACCGATCATCACTTGCAATAAACAAAAGATAATCTCAAAGAAGCCCCCTTATTTTTTTTACTATCCCTGTATAACCATCAAATATTTTCTCGCTTTCATTAGAGTCAAGTAGTCATTAGCTTTGAGCACATAAATTTAGAAAAATGGAAAAACCTGTAATCATATTTGGCGCCAAAGGAATTGCGAAAAGTGCCCTTGAAATATTTCAAAGTAATGAGGTAACGGTCTATGGGTTTTTAGATGATGATAAATCAACGCATGGACAGACCATCAATGATGTACCCGTATTAGGACTGATGGATGATCATGGATTCACTAAGTTGATTGGTCAAAAATGCGAAGCTTTTGTTGCATCTGACGATTATAAAATACGCACTAATTTGACTGAAGTACTTATTGATTCGAGAAAAATAATGCCTGTAAATGCTATTCACAATAATGCTCTTGTGGCTAAATCAGCCGATATAGGTCATGGGAATTTCATTAATGCCGGGAGCATCATTGGATCTGGAAGTGTGATTAGTCAACATTGTATCATCCACTTAGGAGTGATTATCGAGCAGGATGTAGTCATAGCTGATTTTGTTCAGATAGGTGCAGGATCTATCGTCAATGCGGGGGTGATTATTGAGAAAAAAGCTTTTATTGGTACGGGAGTTGTAATCGTAGCCGGCATCACCATCGGTGCCGGAGCTAGGATAGGTGCTGGATCTGTAGTCATCGCAGATGTGGCAAAAAAAGAAACCGTTTTTGGCAATCCTGCTACTAAAATAAAAAAATAAAGCAGGCCATCTTAAAAGCATCATAGAAAACCTATTTTCAATAGATTGACAGGTAATAAGCTAGCCTAAAATATTTGATCTGAGTCACTTAAAATAAATACCTTTGAATCTCAAAGAAAATCACCGTAGAATGATTTTATCTTCATAGTAATGCATCTCCGCTTGATTTGGTTTTTATTACTCTTTCCAAAACTCATTCTGGGACAGGAAATAGATTCTCTCCAAGATCATATCGACCTCGGCATTTATCCAGCGATATCTTATTCGCCTGAAACAAATCTTTCATTTGGTGCCTTTGCGCTCATGGTCCTTAAAAATAAAAGTAATCCTAACCATTATACTCCTAATTTAATCAGTCCTAAAATGACTTATACCTTAAATAATCAATTGATTTTAGGACTTGAAGGTAGCTTTTTTACACAAAAAAATGGGCGATTCAATGCCGAAATTAAGTATTCTGACTATCCTGACTATTTTTTTGGGATAGGCAACATAAACAATGCCAAGATTAAGGAGTTGTACAAACGTCAATTTATGAGTACCCAAGGTTATGTGATGAAAGGAATAACTTCCACCCTATTTGCAGGTGCCTTATTTGATTTTGATAATAGTGTTTTAAAAGATCTGATACAAAACGGAATACTTAATCAAGAGAACCCGAAAGGCATAAGAGGAGGGCGTTCCGCGGGAGCTGGTATTGGATTGACTTTTGATAATAGAGACCACCTCCTCTATCCCAGTAAAGGGAAATTCATACAATTAGGTACTCGATGGTATGGGTCAATAATAGGGAGCAATTATCAATATCAACATTTCTTTTTCGATTATCGTCAATATCAAACATTTTTTAGTAATCAACATGTTCTAGCCTTTCAACTCTTAGCGCAATTTAATCAAGGTAATATTCCGTTTTATAAATTGTCTAAACTGGGAGGAAAGGATTATTTGCGAGGTATTGATAATGCCAATTTATATACAGCTCAACATGTTTTTTATGGCCAAATTGAAATTAGACAACATTTGTTTTGGCGGTTGGGGGGCGTACTTTTTACTGGGATTGGTGATGTTTTTGGCCATATTAAAGAGCTCGATGTGGAGCATCTAAAAATTAATTATGGCATTGGTGGACGATTTCAGGCCTTGAAGGAGCAATCCTTAAATATTCGTCTTGATTTGGGCTTTACCAATAATGGACAGTCTGCTATTTATTTTTCTGTAAAAGAAGCCTTCTAATTTTTCTCGTTTTTATTCAAAAGAACTTCTACTGCCTTTTTAAGTTCTCCAATTGCATTGCCAAAATGGTTCTTGGTCGTTTGCCATTTTTCTTGACCCGCATACGTGTTGAATTCTTCTTCTAGCTTTTCTTTCCGGGTTTTCAGTAATTGGATCGACTTCTCTAACTCATTGCGCACCTCGATAGATGATAAGGTGGTTTCATTGATCAATATGTCTATCTTTTGACCCAGTTCTCTGAGAATTGCCTCCACCTTACCTCTTGACTGATCTTCCATTTTTTAATATAAAATTAATTCTATTTATCGGTAAATATTAATTTCTCACCTCTCAAATCATCTCAAATGAATAATTAGCCCTTCAATCTATAAGTAATTAAGATAACTCACTCCATTAAATCTTAGAAACGAAACATGGAAAGTTTTTTACTTTCAGAATCATAACCTAACGAAGATATTCATTATATCTATTTTTTATGCTAAAAATATCTGTCTGAGTAAAAAATATTCGATGAGAAAAAGAAAAGAGAGACTCCTGCGAGGGTTATTCTTTCCTGATAATCTTGGCTCCAAGTTGATTAAGCCGCTGATCTATAAATTGGTAACCTCTATCTATTTGTTCTATATTATGAATTTCACTGGTCCCTTGGGCCGATAATGCTGCGATGAGTAATGAGACTCCCGCTCTGATATCGGGAGAAGTCATCGCAATAGATTTTAAAGCAACCTTACGGTTAAGACCAATTACGGTAGCCCTATGTGGATCACATAAAATGATTTGAGCACCCATATCAATGAGTTTATCTACAAAAAATAATCTGCTTTCAAACATCTTTTGATGTATCAATACCGTCCCTTTGGCTTGCGTGGCAGTAACCAAGGCAATACTCAATAAATCTGGTGTGAATCCTGGCCAAATGGCATCGGAAATGGTTAAAATAGATCCATCGATATAGGCCTCAATTTCATAATGATCTTGAGCGGGAATATAAATATCATCTCCTTTAAAAATTAACTCAATACCCAACTTTCTGAAAGTGTCAGGAATCAATCCAAGTTGATCTATTCTCGCATTTTTAATGGTTATTTCAGATTGGGTCATCGCCGCCAAGCCAATAAAACTTCCTATTTCAATCATATCTGGAAGTAATGTATGATCTGTCCCCCTCAACCCATTGACTCCTTGTATTTTAAGTAAATTAGAGCCTACTCCTTCAATGTTCGCACCCATTCTAACCAGCATATTACATAATTGCTGTAAATAAGGCTCACAAGCAGCATTGTAAATCACAGTCTCTCCCACTGCCATAACTGCAACCATGACCAAATTCGCTGTTCCGGTTACAGAAGCCTCATCCAAATGAATGTAGGTCCCTTTGAGATGCTTCCCATCTACGGTATAAAATCCTGCGCCACCGTCATAATGAAAAGTAGCTCCTAACTTTTCGAACCCTACAAAATGAGTATCTACCCTCCGCCTACCAATTTTATCTCCCCCAGGTTTCGGCATTTTTCCAATTCCAAACCTACCTAAAAGGGGTCCTAATAACATGATTGATCCCCTCAAAGTGGATGCTTTCTTGAGAAATTGATCCGTTTCTAAATAGTTTAAATCAACATTTCTCGCGGTAAATTTATAAGCATTGATATTCGTTTTTTCTACTTCTACGCCAAAGTCAATCAATAACTCGATGAGGCTTTTTACATCCCTGATCTCAGGAATATTGTGGATATGAACCGTCTCATCCGTTAATAATACTGCGGAAATTACTTGGAGCGCTTCATTTTTTGCCCCTTGTGGAGTGATCTCTCCTAACAAACGGGTGCCGCCTTCTACTAGAAAAGATGCCATTTTTTTAGCGTCTACGTTTAATCTGATTCGGATTCGGCCTTCTATTCTGATTTTTATTCTGATGAAAGGGTCTAGGCCTGTTTCGATTGAAATTTTCTTTTCTCGAAGAATCAAATAATTTGAACTCTGTGACTTCTCCAAGATCCATTTTTAAATGATTATCAGATAGCCTTTCAATCGTTTTCATAATGAGTTGATCACTGATCTCCTCCTTATTCCACGTCTGATAAAATGATTTCATGAGACGTCCAATAGCCATCACGGCCCCTTTAATCTCTTGCTCATCGGTAAGCTTTGTAGCGTTCTCGATGAGAATTTCCAAGCTACGGCCATAATGCTTGAACTTTATTTTATTATATTTATAAGCTACTCTATCTGGTTTTTTGACCAAGACCTCGGGAGCCGGTGGTGGGTAAGGCCCTTTCACATCTAACTTGAAGCCAGAGATAATGAATAAATCATCCCATACCTTGTGATCATATTCAGGTACGTCTTTCACATTGGGATTGATGCTTTTCATCAACTCAACCAATGTGGCCGCATAACTATTGCGCTTTTCTTGATCCTCAATAGTGGCTAGATAAGCGACCATTCGCTGTACATTCCTACCATATTCTCGTAAGATTAAATGTTTACGTTCTGTATTATATTCTATTGCTTCCATATTACTTGCAAAAATAGGTATTTTAAAAGAATTAGTGGTTCATTAAATTTTCTATCTCATCTATTTCGATAGGAATATCTTCCATTAAGTTGATATTTCCATTTTCTGCTATAAAAATGTCGTCTTCCAACCGGACGCCAAATCCTTCTTCTGGCAGATAAATACCTGGTTCTACCGTGAAGACCATCCCCGCTGCTACTTTTTTATTTTCAATGGCCACATCATGAACATCTAAACCTAAATGATGTGAGGTCCCATGCATAAAGTATTTTTTATAGGCAGGCCATTTTGGATCTTGGTTTTTTACCTCTTTTGAAGTCAATAAACCTAAAGTCAAAAGTTCTTCCGTCATCATCGCCCCTACTTTCAGATGATATTCAGAAATCAAACATCCTGGCCTCAGTAGATCCGTTGCTCCATTTTTAACCCGAAGTACAGCATTGTATATCTGTTTCTGCCTTGCTGAAAATTGACCATTAACCGGGATAGTTCGTGTCATATCTGCATTATAATTTCCATAAGTTGCTCCTACATCCATAAGTAATAAGTCCCCGGTGCTTAATTTTTGATCATTCATCGTATAATGTAAAATACAGGCATTGGCGCCCCCTGCGATGATGGGCTCATAAGCAAATCCCGAAGCTCGATTCCCTAAAAAATGACGCAAATATTCTGCCTCCACTTCAAATTCCCAAACATCCGGCTTTACAACGGGCAAAATGGCCCGGAATCCCAATTCTGTGATACGACAAGCCTCTTTGATTAGATCGATTTCAACATCAGATTTAATCATTCTTAGGTCATACAACAAGGGTGCCAAACGGTTGAATTGATGCAAAGGATAATCTTTCTTCACTTTTTTAGTAAAGCGCTCATTGGCCGTCTGAACTTTAGTTTCGGCTCTCAAATGCTCATTCTGATATAAATATACTTGATCGCATTCAGTAAAAATTTCTTTTAACGAACCTTCAAAATTAGAAGTCCAATGAATCTCTTGGATACCCGACAAGGCAGTCCCTTCTTCTTTTGATAATTTGTGACCCTCCCATACTGCAATATGTGAATTGGTCTCTGTCAGAAAGAGTTGTGCTCTCAACTTATCATTGGAGTGATCAGGGGCGAGTACCAAGATTGAATCTTCTTGATCAATACCCGTCAAATAAAATAAATTACTGTTTTGCTTAAACGGTAGGGTACCATCAGCATTCGTCGGCATTCGATCGTTAGACAAAAGAATCACTACTGAATGAGGGGGTAGACGCTCACTTAATCGCTGTCTATTTTCAACAAAAAGGTGGGCATCTATTTTGTGATATCTCATGATACTTGAATCTAAGTTTATAATTTATTTGACATTAATCAAAACACTAAGGAAGACGTGCTATAAGTGATTTTACTGGGATTTTCTCGGCACAATCAAAATGTTTTTCAGGACAGTCCTTGGATCCATGGATCCCACAGGGCCGGCAAGTTAATTTTTGATCACTCTCTATGACCGTGCGATCATCGGCCAATGGACCGAAACCAAACGCTGGAATGGTTGAACAAAATATCGCCGTGGTCGGAGCATTCATGGCGGATGCCAAATGCATGGGTGCTGAGTCATTCATATAATTCATCAAAGCACCTTCCATCAGGGCAGCCGATTGTAATAAATTTAAGGTCCCGCATAGATTTACTACGCCCGAATGGGTTTGTTTTTGGATCTCATTTCCTAGTTTCTTATCATCAGGACCACCAATGATATAAATGGCCAACTGGAATTCAATAGCTTTAATAAAAGCAATCCACTTATGTGCTGGAAACTGCTTAGTTTTCCATATGGAAGCTGGTGCAACCGTAATATAGGGTATTTTTTTATACTTTTCAATAGAGGCAAACGTAGCTTTACTCACCTGTAATTTTGGCTTCAACTTAGCTAGGATACCTAAGGGCTTCAATAATTCCAAATTTCTATCCACCTCATGAACTTGGTCCGTCAATGAATGGGCAATGGCATGATCAAAACTCCAAGAAAAGGGATTTTTATCGAATCCTATTTTGACTTTAGCATGGGCCAATAGGGTCAGTAAACCCATAGAATAAAACCTTTGAACATTAATGATTACATCATAGTTTACTTTTCTAACTTCTCTTATCAGTTTAATTAAATTCTTAATTTTCTCCTTTTTGTCCCAAGTCAAAATGTTTTGTATTCTTGCATCTTCGGCAAGTAAGCTTTCATTTCCTTTCCTAACCAAAAAATCTATAGCTACTTTTGAGGAAAACAAGTGCATTTGCGCAATCAAAGGCATGGCAAGAACCACGTCTCCAATGAAAGCAGTTTGAATAATGAGTATGCGATTTGGTCTCATAATCAGCTAAATTAATCAATCCAGTGATCCAAAAACAATTATTCCAAGGAACTAAAAAAGAGAATAAAATATTTTAGTTACAATACTTAAGCTTAATCGACAGATGCAGGAATATCATTACAGCGAATTATCCAACGGGGTAAGAACCATTCATAAAGAAATCAATCACACCAAAATTGCCCATGTCGGCATCATGCTGGATATTGGTAGTAGAGATGAAGACAGTACCCAGAAAGGCATTGCCCATTTCTGGGAACACATGGCCTTCAAAGGAACTCATAAAAGAAAATCATTCCATATTATCAATAGATTGGAATCACTTGGAGGAGAACTCAATGCATACACCACAAAAGAGAAAATTTGCTTTTATACCTCTATTTTAGATATTCACATAGAAAAAGCCGTTGAGCTCCTGATTGATATTGTATTTAATTCAGCTTTTCCTGAGAAACAGATTGAAAAGGAACGCCAAGTGATTCTTGAAGAAATGTCCATGTATCAAGACACTCCTGAAGATGCCATTATGGATGAATTTGATGAAATCATCTTCCATGAGCACCCTTTGGGAGGTAATATTTTAGGAACGGAGCAATCGGTCAAATCCATCTCAAAAGCTGATTTTATCCAATTTATTAAAGCCCATGTTAATTTCGAGAAAATCGTATTTTCAAGTCTAGGTAATATTTCTTCAAAAAAAATAGATCGATTAATAAATAAGCATTTGGCTCCTCTAGAAGCGCAATTGGGTATCCAAAAAAGGCCTGTTTTTAATGATTATCAAGCCCATCATCAGTCAAAAAATAGAGAAATCTCACAAGTACACCACCTTATGGGATTGCCTACTTACAGCCTACATGATCCCAAACGCATTCCTTTTTATTTATTAACGAATATTCTAGGTGGGCCCGCTATGAACTCAAGATTAAACTTGAGCCTTCGAGAAAAACACGGATTTGTTTACGGAGTGGAGGCCCAATTCTTATCTTACACGGATATTGGACTTTTCAGTATTGGTTTTGCGACGGTCCCCGCCAATTTCAAACGGAGTAAAGCGCTGGTTCTAAAAGAAATAAAGAAACTTAGAAATCAAACACTTAGTGAAGGGCAACTTCGTGCTGCCAAAGGGCAACTTAAAGGGCAGATGGCTATGTCTGAAGAAAATAATAATGCCATGATGTTGATGATGGCAAAAAGCCTTTTGGACCTAAATAAAATCCCATCTCTGGATGAAGTTTTTAAAAAAATTAACCTCATCACTGCCCTCGAACTTAGAGAAATCGCCGAGGAGGCATTACAGGTTGACCAAATGAGTTCATTGACTTTTATGCCTCATTAATTAATCTATTAGATTTAAATTATGGATTTCCTTCCGATAAAAATCAAGCAATATGTAGAGGCCAATAGTTCAACTGAAGACCCCTTGTTAAAAGAAATTACCAGAGATACCCATCTTCACGTTTTAAATCCAAGGATGCTCAGTGGCCATTTTCAAGGAAGACTCCTCTCCTTTATAAGCCATATGCTGCGACCTCAACAAATTCTTGAAATTGGAACCTTCACAGGCTATGCGACCCTCTGCTTGGCTGAAGGATTGGCCTTAGATGGCACCATCACTACTATTGATATCAATGAAGAAATCGCTTCGAAAACAAAAGCTCACTTTTCGAAATCACAGTTCAACCATCAAATTATCACTAAAACTGGTGATGCACTTAAAATTATTCCCAAACTTGAAGCCTACTGGGATCTCGTATTCATTGATGCCGATAAAGAGAATTATTTGACCTATTATGAAATGGTGCTCCCTAAATTAAAGCCCAGAGGTTTTATTATTGTCGATAATGTATTGTGGGACGGAAAAGTTATTGATGAAAATGAAATAGATAAAAAAACAAAGTCATTGAAATTATTTAACAATTTTGTTCATCAAGATGCTAGGGTTGACAATCTATTGCTTCCCATTCGTGATGGTTTAATGATCCTGAGAAAAAAATGAAAATTAATTTCTTCATAATATGCCTTCTGATTGTAATCACCCTGTTGGCCAATGGTACCCCTGTGGTTACCAAAGAAGTTGAATTTGGTAACATGAAACTTGTTTTGTCTAGAAATGTCATGGCTGAGATTCAAAAGCAAGTCAATTCCCTTACTAGCAGTCCTAAGTATTATCAAATGAAGGTGGACCGCATGCTGCTTTATTTTCCTATTATAGAACGCGTTTTCAAGGAAGAAGGGGTTCCTGAAGATTTTAAATACCTTGCTATTCAGGAAAGTGGCTTAGTCTCGGATGCGGTATCTTCTGCTGATGCCGTTGGTTTTTGGCAATTCAAAGATTTCACAGCGCGTGAAGTAGATTTACGGGTAGATAAACAGATAGACGAAAGAAAAAATATCGTCGCTTCATCTCGTGGAGCTGCAAGGTATCTGAAAAGACACAATTTCTTAGTAGATAATTGGATTTATGCCATGTCTGCCTATCAAGCAGGGATGGGAGGTGCTCGCAAATACATGAATAAATCAAATTATGGCGCTAGAAAATTAGAAATTAATTCTTCTACCCATTGGTATGTGAAGAAGTTCATCGCTCATAAAATCGCCTTTCAAGATCGGATCAATGACCAGCATTCTCAAAACTTATCTCTAATTGAATTCAAAAAAGGGGCGAATAAAAATCTAAGTTGGATAGCTCAGGAATTTGAACTTGATGTGGATTTGATCAAAACATACAATAAATGGATCCGTACTGGAGAAATTCCTGAAGACAAAACCTATGTCGTATTGATTCCTTATCAGCAAAAAGTAAAAAACAGAATGTTGTCCGAAGTCGCAGCAGAGATTGAACCTAAACCAGCTGTAGAAAGGACCAAGATTGAAGAAAAAATATATCCTTTTGAAATGGTGCCAGGCCTCTTAGATGTAAATTCAAAGAGCCTGAAATTTAATGGTTTAAAGGTTATTTTATCAGGTCATTCTAATAACCTTAATTCCCTTGCTGCAGAAGCAGGGATTTCAATCAAACTGCTTATCA
This sequence comes from Flammeovirgaceae bacterium UBA976, assembly GCA_002292365.1. Taxonomy (GTDB): domain Bacteria; phylum Bacteroidota; class Bacteroidia; order Cytophagales; family Cyclobacteriaceae; genus UBA4465. The sequence continues at coordinate 65,133 of DBBU01000023.1, read as the reverse complement.
AATACAATGATCTCAAGCCTCAAGATCCAATAAAAGCGAATACTATATACTATCTCGAGTCAAAAAAATCGAAATCCAAAATTGGTTTTCATGTCGTAGAAAAATCAGAAACTCTTTGGTCCATTTCTCAGAACTATGCTCTACGACTCAATAAATTAATGACAATGAATCGTTTAACTTCAAATGAAAAAATAGAAATTGATAGGGTTTTATGGCTCAATGCGAAAAGACCTAAAAATACACCCATTCAATACCATAAGAAAGAGCAAAAAAAAGAAATGAATGCTGCAACGATCGACATTGAGGAGCTACGAGAAAAGTCAGATAAAATCATTCAAACCTCTACAACATTGAAAAAAAAAATATCGCCAGTCAAAAATATTCATGCTGTCGTGGAAGGAGAATCGCTCTGGTCTATTGCTCAAAAATATGATGTGTCAGTAAAAGACCTACGAACCTTTAATGAAATCAATGAAAATGATGCCTTGAACATCGGCCAAGAATTATATATTTTCTCGACTCGAAAAGGACCACCTAAAGCGAGCAAATTCAATATTTATACAGTGCAAGCAGGAGAATCTTTTTATAGTATTGCGGTTAAACATAATATGACTGTCAAGGACTTAATGCAACTCAACAGGCGCACCAATGATGTAGTAATGATCGGAGACAAGCTCAAAGTTTACCCCAACTAATACTCAAAATCTAGTCCCAACTTATCCTTTAGTTTTTGAAGCAAGGGCTGCTCTTTTACCATAAAATCGTATTTATCCTTGCTGGTATAAAGTTTGTCTTTTTTAGGATCATCTTTGACCTCCTTATGAATAATCATCTGATCATTAGATAAAGTTTCCCTTAGAAAATTAACCAACTCAACTTCAATTCGATCCAATATTGCAAACTCTAAAGAGCTATTCAACACGATAAGAGCATTCATGCCTTTTTTAATTATTTGGCGTGTAAAAATGAGCCGCTCCATCTCACTTACCACTTTATTTTTTCGTAATTCGATAAAACCCTTCCAGGCCTCTTGAAGTTCTACTTCTGTAAATTCTTCATTTTTTAGTATTTTTTCCTTGTTCTTTTTGGGTGGGTGATCTTTCTTTTTCTTAAAAATCGAAGGGGTTTCTTTCTGTGTTGGGGATAGGCTGTCAGACTTTGGTTCTAAAAAAGGCGCAGCCGATTCCACTGTCTTCACTGGATCAGTATTTTCATCTTCCTTGACCTCTTGACGCTCTCCGGGTGACTCAGTTTTATTTTTATTTAAAATCGAAGAGGTTTCTTTTTGACTAAAAGATGACGTATCAGGAGCTTCTTTTGATATCGATTGGTCTGTCTGCTTTTCTCTTTTTTCCTCAGCTATCTCTTTCGAATCAATTTTTTGATGAGGCATTAACCGATCATCTAAGTCAAGACTTTTTTTTTTACTACTTCCTCTGGTGCTGAAAGTTTGAAGGCTCGATCAAGTTGGGACAGCTTCATCAGGCAAAGTTCTATGTGAAGCCTTTGATTTTTACTCTGTTTATAACCCTGATCACACAGGTTAATCATATTTAATCCCGAAAGCAAAAATGAAGTGGATGACCGTTCAGCTTGATCTTTAAACTTATTTTTGACATTCTCCGAAACTTCTAACAAGACTAAGGTTGCTGGATTCTGACATACCAATACATTCCTAAAATGTTGGGCCAAACCGATTAGAAAATTGTGCGCATCAAACCCTTTTTTTAATATTTCATCAAACAGCACCAATGTTGCAGATAAATTTTGCTCGATAAAAAGATCTAACAGCTTAAAATAATAATCATGATCAAGAATATGTAGATGAGTGATTGTATTTTGATAAGTGATTTTTTTGTCTAAAGAAAAGGTGACAATCAAATCAAACATGGACAACGCATCTCGCAAAGCCCCATCTGACTTCTGTGCAATTAAATGCAAGGCATCATCATCATAACTAATCCCTTCTTTCTTCGCTATTTTTTTTAATTGGCCAACGATCTCTTCGATTTCAATGTTGTTAAAATCATAAATCTGACATCTTGACAAGATCGTCGAAATAACTTTGTGCTTTTCTGTGGTAGCCAATATGAAGATAGCATATGAGGGCGGTTCTTCGAGTGTTTTTAAAAAGGCATTGAAGGCCTGATTAGACAACATGTGCACCTCATCAATAATATAAACTTTGTATTTACCTTCCTGAGGGGGGTAGCGCACCTGATCAATTAAATTGCGAATATCTTCCACTGAATTATTAGATGCCGCATCTAATTCATAAATATTTAAATTGGCCGTATTTGCATCCCCATTTTGAGCCTCAAACCCATTGATCATTCGGGATAAAATTCGGGCACATGTAGTTTTTCCAACCCCTCGAGGACCACAAAACAATAGCGCTTGTGCCAATTGATTTTGCTCAATTGCATTCTTTAAAGTAGTGGTAATATGAACTTGACCTACTACCTCTTCAAACCCTAAGGGCCTGTATTTCCTTGCCGATACAACAAAACTCTCCATCTAGCTTGCTATATTATGAAAAATTGGTCGTATTTAAAGACGAATTAGATAATAATTTACGAATTTGTATTAGATATTTTAAAGCCCTTTTTTTGTAGCAACGAAATCTTAAAAAAAATGAGCTTAGTGGTATTCAGTGGTATTCAGCAAATAGGCATCGGAGTAATCGATGTGAAAAAATCGTGGAAATGGTACCGTAAATATTTTGGTATGGATATTCGTGTTTTTGAAGATGCAGCTGTCGCAAATTATATGCTGCCCTACACAGGGGGTGAACCTCGCGAGAGGTATGCTGCGTTGGCACTAAATCTTCAAGGCGGTGGTGGCTTTGAGATATGGCAGTATACCCAACGTACTCCTCAACCACCCAAACAAGAAATACAATTAGGAGATCTGGGTATTTTTTGTGTCAAAATACGTACTCGAAATATCCAAAAGACTTACCAATACTTTAAATCAGAAGGTTTGGATTTGATCGGTGAGTTAATGATTGATCCTAGAGGAATTTGGCATTTTTATCTCCGTGATCCAAACGGCAACATTTTTGATGTCATAGAGCAAGAGGCACCCTGGTTCAAAAATGAAAAAAAACATACAGGAGCGACTTATGGTGTGACCATTGGCTGTACAGATTTAACCAAGTCTATCTCTTTTTATCAAGATATTTTAGGCTACGACCAGATACTTTATGAAGGCGAGGATGTATATGACGATCTACAAGGACTGCCCCTAAAAGAAGGAAAATACAAACGCGCCATTCTCACACATTCTCAAGCAAGAGCAGGCGCCTTTTCAGAATTGTTTGGACCCAGTGAAATAGAACTATTTGAATCCCAACACGTGGAAAAAACCAAAATTTTCCAAGACCGATTTTGGGGCGATTTAGGATTCATACACTTGTGTTTTGATGTAAACGGCATGGATGCTTTAAGAAAGCAGTGCGAAGCCAAGGGATGTGCTTTTACGGTTGACAGCAGCGCCGCTCAAGAGGGGGCTTCTTTTGATATGGGTGAAGCAGCTGGATTCTTTTCTTACATTGAAGATCCCGATGGAGCCCTCATCGAATTTGTCGAAACCCACAAAGTACCCATTGTCAAAAAACTGGGATGGAACTTGAATTTAAAAGTGAGGACGGCTAGCAAGCCCTTACCTAAATGGATGCTTAAAGCCTTTGCTTTCAATCGTGTCAAAGATTAATCAAATCCATTGAGCACATTAAAAATAACTTTCATTCAAACCGGCGGGACTATTGACAAAGATTATCCGAAAACAAGAAACGGTTGGGCCTTTGAAATAGGTGATCCAGCCATCCTGCGCCTTTTGGAAAAACTGAATCCCTCGTTTGAATATGAAATCATCACGGCTTTCAGAAAAGACAGTTTAGAAATTGAACTAGCAGATAGAAATCAGTTAGCAGCATTGATCCAAAATCACGCATCCTCCATTTTTATTATCACCCATGGCACCGATACTTTAATTGAAACCGCCCAATTTCTAGAAAAAAAAGTAAACGAAAAACTGGTTATCCTTACCGGTGCCCTGCGGCCCGAAAGATTCACCAATAGTGATGCTGCTTTAAATATTGGAACGGCCATTGGAGTGGCAAACAGTCTTAAAAAAGGAATCTATATCGCCATGAATGGAATCGTTAAGTCCGTTGATTTAGCCAGAAGAGATGAAAAAACAGATCGCTTTTATTAAAAAAAGAACTTGACCTTAATTAAAAAGAATGATTCCAATTATTGCATCAGCATCCTAGGTTGCGGTTGGCTGGGTTTACCCTTGGCCAGGCAATTGGTCCAACAGGGACATCAGATCAAAGGGTCAACCACTTCCCCAAAAAAAATGGTAGTTATGAAGAGCATAGGGATCATCCCATACCTCATCAAACTGACTGAAGAGGAGCCTCAGTGGATTGACTTTTTAAAAACAGATGTACTAGTGATTACGATTCCTATAAAGGAAATAAAGCCTTTCGAATATTTGATTAAAACCCTTGCATCGACTGTAAAAATAATTTATACCAGTTCTACGGCCGTATACTTACCTAGCACGGAGCCTATCAATGAAAAAGATGCCTTAGATACACAGCATCCCCTTTTAGGCATTGAACAAGTCATTCGGAATTCTGAAAATCCAAGTACCATCATCAGACTTGCGGGTCTGTTTGACCAGCGCAGGCACCCAGGACGTTGGTTTGCCAATAAAGTCCTTACCCATCCAAACGGTCCCGTGAACCTCATTCACCTTGATGACTGCCTGGGTATTATTAAGAAAATCATCACCCATCAAGTGTGGACTGAAATTTTTAATGCCTGCGCTAATGAACACCCCTCGCGAAAAGATTTTTATTCGCGCGCCTCAAGAGCGCTAGGTAGCCCACCACCTCAAATAAATGAACAAGAAACTTCTATTAAAATTATTGACAATCGATGGGTTAAAAAGAAATTAAAGTTTTCATTCAATGTTTCCTTAAATAATTTTGAAAAATATATTTGAAGTGATCTGAGTTTAAATCAATGATTTTTTTTCTGTCTTTTCAGCCCCAAGGTTTTGATAAAAAAAGCGTTAAGCCATCCCACAGAGAGCCAATTAGGCAAAGTATAATTGAAGAATTGATGTTTTGTAATGATGTAATTGCTCTTTGGTGCCGCGCTTTCAAATATTTTTATGATCCGCTCAGACAAGACTTCAGGGGTCATCGCTTTCTTAAAGGTCTTCAAAACAAACTTATTCAGAAATGCATTCATGGCCTTTTCATAGGGCGTATCGCTAAACTCCTCTGTGGCTTTCAATATCGTCTTGTCAAAAATAGGGGTCTTTACAGGACCGGGACCCACTACAATAAGCTTGATTCCATAAATATTCAATTCGGTTCTAAGACTTTGAGACAATCCCTCCAAAGCAAATTTAGATCCGCAATAGGCACCAATAAAAGGCATGGCAATTTTACCATTAATAGAACTGATCATTACTATTCGACCAGGCGTGCCTTGCTTCTTGTTATTTGTTCCTAGAAGACCTGAAAACACCTGAGATACCTTTATCAGACCAATAACATTTACTTCGAATTGATATCTTAAATCATTCACAGAAAGGTGTAATAGCGGACCTGCAATGGCCAATCCAGCATTATTAAAAAGTCCTGTTAAAGTAGACCCGTTCAATCTCTTTTCTACTTCTAAAGCTGCCTTTTCAATAGCTGCATGATCTGTAATATCAAAATATAGCGGTATGAAAGTAGCTCCGAATTTATCAGAAAGTCGTTGACTATCTTCTGGCTTCCTGATACTTCCAAACACCAAATAGCCTTTGGAAAGAAAATCAACACAAAGCTGATATCCGATCCCAGTGGATACTCCCGTAATGACTACACTTCTAATCATAAGCTAAAAAAACAGATTTAATCTCATCGGTAATTCGTTTGGGCTTGAACGACTGCGCATCTACCAGACACCATTGCGTGTTGGCTTCGGCCATGAGGACTTCACTATCATCATAGATCCAAACCATGCGCTCCCACAATGCACCTTTGGTATTATCAAAAACCTCTGTTTTTATAAATGCTTTTTGATGAATCTTTAATGGCTTTTTATAAGTGATATTATGGTTTACCACCACCCACTTGTATTGATTTATAATTTCCTGAGTAGCGCGGATCTGCCAATGTTCTTTGGCAATATCTTGTACCCAACTGAGGTAGACTACATTGTTCACATGATTTAGTTCATCTATATCTGGTGATTTAACAACAATCATTTTTTGATGTGTCGATACTTTATCCATCAATAAACTACTAAATCTTTAACTTCCTTTTTGTACCAATTAAGTGTCTCAAAATTTCCAGGAAACCAAGCGCCTTTTCTTTTTGTCCATCCCATCCATTTACTTTTTACACCCCCAATGGGAAGCATTTTTACCCACATTTTCCAGCCTCTTGGAAAATAATTCTCATCCAATAGCCAAAGATAAGTATCTCCAGGCGTTGAACCTCCTTGCGTATAGGTAACCAATAACCCATATCCTTTTGGTACCTTGACGCTGCTTAGCAAGACACCTGGGTCATTTAATTTATAGGGTGCCACCAGCCAAAAAGAGTCATTATTAAAATACTTAATGGCCTGATTGACTACTTTTTTGTTTTGATCACCTAACAAAATGATACCCCCTTGATAAGCAATTCCCTCTAGGGTTTCGGTCGATACATTTACTTCAAGATCAGCCCAAATGACTTTTACCGAATCCTCTTTTTTGTTCCAAAAAAAGTGATGGAATCCATATTGCCACGAAATAAAACGCAAGCTATCATATGCTGGTTTATTCATGACCTCTGACATTTTTTCAGCCAACCAAAGGGCTTCTTGACTTCCTTTTGATTCAGGTAAACTTTCATCTAAAACAACGATCAATAACCCAATAGATAGCAGCAGCCCTACCAGGAAAATTAATGAAAATACAAGGCTCCTTTTCAATTAATATTTGAGGTTAAGGTAATTATTGTAATGAAAGCCATAAAGTTAGTTTGCGATCGTTAGGTGAATCAGTCAGAAGATAAGTCTCCTAAATCCCATATCCCTAATATTACTGTTCTTATTTTATAATAAATGAAAAAATACTAGAAATTAACCATACTTACCTTATTTGATGTTCAATAGATTTTCTCATAGGGATAATTTTTTTTTGATTCCTCTCCCATAAAATGAATTAAAATCATTCAGCCTATCACTTGAAAAACTTTCTAATATAAGCTTTGATGACCCTTTGAAATCATTTTTCATAGGAATACGACTAAGTCTATTAACCGCTATTACCATCTAACCGGATTCCAAAAAAAAATGGCTGTTTCGAGTTCCTTCAATCAGGTGTGAAATCACGGCCTACTTTTAGATTTTTTGAAGCGATTCCTTTTAAAATAATTTAGTTTGAATTAGTACTTATTTCATTACATTTATAAATTGAAAGATTATTTCTTTCAATATGGCAAACATTAAATATTTAATTGATTAATTACAAATGACAACAGACATCAATCTGAGCAGGACGGGTCGCAATAGCCTCATCCTTTTACGTATCCTGATAGGATGGCATTTTTTATATGAAGGCGTTTTAAAACTATATAATCCAGCATGGACCTCCAAAGCCTACCTGTCAAGCGCTGAACTATTGACTCCCCTATTTCAATGGCTCTCGGGTGATGGTATGATTCATTTAGTGGATAATCTTAATATTTTCAGCCTAATGGTAGTGGGTCTTTCCTTACTTTTGGGTTATTTTGAACGGATCGGTTCGGTTTTTGGGATTTGCTTGCTCCTTATGTATTATCTAGCACATCCGGCATTACCAGGTGCCTCTCAAGCGGGTACAGAAGGCTCATATTGGATCATTAATAAAAACCTCATTGAAGCCGCTGCCCTTTTTGTCCTCTATCAAATGCCGACAGGTACTTATTTTGGGCTTCAATCATTGAAAAAAAATAGTTTAAATCCCAAAACCAAATAGTCATGTCAGAAGATAAGTCAGAAGATAAAAGGAGTAATTGGTCGCGAAGGGACCTACTGAAAGGAATTGCCGGTGTACCTATCGTAGGGAGTGTTTGGTGGGCCGGTGCTAGTAAAGGAGTTAATAATACACAAGCTAGAGATTCTATTTTAAAAACATTAAACATCAATGCCTCCCCGCCACCCCCCTCAGGTCCCATGGCTGGAGATCCCATTCGAATTGGAATCATTGGTTTTGGCATCAGAGGTCCCCAGTTATGCAGAGCACTGGGTTTTGGTCAGAAAAGTTGGCTCGAAAGTATGGCTGAAGCTGCCAAAAAGAATCCAAAAGACACCCGTTTGTCTTCCTTTTTAGAACAAGAGCACCTCAACGTTCACATCACTGCCGTCTGTGATCTTTTTGATGTGCGCGCACAAGATGCGATAGACTCTTTCAGTACAGACGTAGTGAAGGTTCAAAGATTCAGAACGCATCAAGAATTGGTCGAAAGTGATGTGGTTGATGCCGTTATCATTGCCACGCCGGATCATTGGCACGCACCTATCGCCATCGCGGCTTTACAAGCAGGAAAGCATGTCTATGTAGAGAAGCCAATGACCCATAATATCAAAGAGACTTACGCGCTCAAAGATGTTGTTGAAGCCTCAAACGTGGTCTTTCAAGTCGGTCACCAACACAGGCAAACACAAAGTTTCTTAACCGCCCAAGACGTTGTCAAAAAGAATATACTTGGCCATGTTTCGCTGATTCAAGCTAATACCAATCGCAATGATGACAATGGGGCCTGGCAATATCCCATCCACGAAAAAGCCAATCCCAATACCGTCGATTGGAAACAGTTTATTGGAAATGCCCCTATGATTCCTTTCAATGCTGAACATTTTTTTCGTTGGAGAAAATGGTGGGCTTATGGATCCGGCCTTTCCGGAGATCTTATGTCCCATGATTATGATCGTGTAAATTGTATCTTGAAAATGGGAATCCCTAGCTCTGTGGTCGCCTCAGGTGGCATTTATACCCATAAAGATGGTAGAAATGTTCCTGATGTTATGCAGGTAAATATGGAGTTTCCTGATTTCTCAACGGGTTCCAGTCAAGTGGCAGGAAAAGAAAAAGGTATGACTATGGTTTATAGTGCCACTTTAGGTAACCAATATGGTAGAACAACCGCTTTCATGGGTCATGATGCCACCATGGAAGTAGGAAACAGTTTGACCATTTATGCGGATGGTAAATCCACCAAGTTTAAGGAAAAAATAGTATCTGAAGAAATGGATCCCAATGTCCCTATATATCAATACGACCCCGCCTCAGGAAGTGTGGATGGAGTTACTTCTGCCACAGCTAAATATTTCGCTGATAAAGGACTCCTTTGGACTTATAGAGATGGTAAACGTGTGGATTCTACCCATTTGCACGTTCGAGAATGGCTCAGTTGTATTAGAAATGGTGGGACCCCAAGTTGTAACATTAAAGAAGGATTTGAAGAGGCCATGACCTCACATATGGGTGGTCTGTCCTACAAACTAGGTCGCCGAATAGATTGGAATCAAGCCAAGCAAGAAATCGTACAAGTTGAAGGATATGATTTAGATGAAGCCTTACTTGAGGATAAAGAGAAGATTGTTTGAGGAGTTCCCTATGGAGAATCAAACTATTCAAGCATACGGTCGAAAAAATCGACCGTAGCTTTATAGGCATCAATCCAGCTCTGATGTAATAAAAATCCGTGAACTTCATCAGGAAAAACCAATTGCTCATAGTAGACTTTTTCTTCTCGAAGGGCCTTTATTTTATCACTGATTCGCTAGAAGGCACATTTCGATCATCATCCCCATGGATAAGTAACACGGGAGAACGCCAGGTATCCATATGGGCAATTGGACTTGAGTCGTAGGCTAATTTGGCAAAATCAGGATGTTCCAAGGCCTCATAACTCGGCATAAAATTTTTGATGATTACATTCCAGTTCATAACGCCATGAATATCAACCCCCACAGCAAACATATCTGAGGTTCTTGCTAACCCCATAGCTGTAAGGTATCCACCATAAGAACCTCCCCATAAGCCTATTTTGGTCGCTTCTACATTGGGATGGTTTTGTAAAAAAATACCTGCTCCAAGGACATCATTAAATTCACTATTTCCTCCTGCCCCATAATTTAGCGCTTCTCAAAATTTCAAGCCATAACCCGTACCACTGCGGTAATTGACCGACAACACAATATATCCCTTGGAAGCCAAATATTGATTCATCGCATAAGCATAATGATAATAATCTCGATGATGAAAGCCCAATAGCATTTGGCGTCTTGATCCCCCATGAAAAAACAATAAAACTGGATTTTTCTGATCGGTTTTTAATCCTTTTGGCAAGAACAACTGCCCATGAATTTTCATTCCGTCTGCCGCTGAAAACACCACCGCCTCAGGTAATGTCAGATGAGAGCGAGGATAGTCTTCAGAAGAGAATATAGTCTGCGTTTTGCCTTGCTCTAAACGCTTCACAGCGGCGGGCTCAAGGCCAGAAGAACCCAAAGCAAAACTATTTCCTAATCCATCGATCACAGGTGACCATTCAATCCCCCTTCCCCTTCGTAATTTGCGTTATTTTTGAGCCTTTCCATTGTCCTATATGCTGACGATTGAGATCTCCTCGATTACTCGAAAATAAAAGGGAGGATCGATCCGGGAATTGACTCACATACTGTATTTCGAAATTACCAGGCGTTAACAACTTAGCTTTTCCTACTGTAGATGAGATGGCATATAGATGCAACCAGCCTTCTTTTTCCCATAGAAATATAAGTTCATTGTTAGCCAACCAAAATAACTGTTGCCCACTCGATAATCCATAAAATGCGCTCCCCTTACCTTCATCAGCTTGCCAAGGTTTTACTTTCTCCATTCTCAACATTGATGAGTCGGATTGAAAATGGCTGTGCCGCTAACTTAGAAATAAACATTAAGCGTAGATTATAGGGCCTTCGCAATACAGCGATCTGATTACTTTCGGGAGACCAAACTGGATCACTATCGATATCTACGATTGGATCTGGATACGTAATGCTCTGATCGTTGAAATCATAAATACCCAAAGGAATGATCCCCTCTATGACTTATAAAAGCCAATTTATTTTCATCAGGAGACAATCGAAGGAATCCGATTTGTCCCCGAGTGGTAAAGAGGCGTCGGGCTAATTTATCGGTAAAATCATATTCATATATTTGACCTTTATTAATAAAACACATGACCTCTCCCCTAAGTAAGGGCCAACTACCTTCCGCTAGCTTCTGAACTCTTTTATTACTAGATAAAAAAATGGCTTGATCAGTCCCTTGAACCTCTAAATAAGGATTGGGAAACTCCCCTTCCCTATTGGGCGCAATTCCCCCCACAAAAATAAGATCATATCCATAAAATAATAGCTGGCTGATCTCAATCCCGTCATCTACAGAATACTGAGTTTCCTTTACGGCCTTGTATGCCGGAGTCTGAGCCGAATAAACATTACGAATGCCCTTCTCATTGATAACCCATGCAATCTTGCCCATGTGGTCTGCTGCAGTGAGATGGGATGGGAATGAATAAGATAAAAAATCATCCAACCCCTTCTGAGCAAAAATTAAAAATTCGGAACAAATAAATAATACATTTAGCAACGCTTTCATTCTAACTTTCTTTGGTTCTATTTAAATTTAATTAAATAAGAATGTGTCCATCAAATCCCCAATATGCTCTTCCGCCCATCCAATAAAATAAGTTTCTTATCTAATCATTAATTCATCTTGCTTCAAATCATCATCCATTACGTATTGCATATTTTAGCTCCTGGACTGATTGCATGGTTTTTTTTTAGAGCACATTGGTCCAAAGTTTGGCTCATACTTTTACTTACCATGACTGTTGATTTAGATCATTTACTCATGTTTCCTAATGTATTTGTGAGCGATCGCTGCAGCGTAGGATTTCATCTACTTCACAGTTACTGGGCGATTTCAATCTATATTTTAGCCCTTTTCTGGCTCAAAACTAGAATCATCGCAGTGGGCTTAATTTTTCACATGATCACAGACTGGCTAGATTGTTTCTGGATGATGTATTGAATCGATGAGGAGCATGAGAATTCCTAAACTTCAAAATTATCTAATTAAATAAAATTGTATTTTTATGAAAAATAATTACAATTTTATAAAAAATAAGATAAATAAACCCCTTATTTTTATTATATTGTTAATAAATTTAATACTTATCCTTAGAGATAAAACTTGTCTATCTATGGCATTTACCGCGTTAGTTTTTAAAAACCATATACAGGCACTTAATCTTTGACATGTGATGATATATAAATCATCTCTGAACAGAGATAATCAGTATAGAGGCATCCGAAAATCTATAATAGAGTAGGATTAATTTTTATCAAAAGCTTTAATATGGACTATAAAAAACCAAAATTTAAAGAAAAATACGAAAATTTCATCGGTGGGAAATTCGTACCTCCCGTTGGGAATGAATATTTTGAAAATAATTCACCTATCGACAATACCCTGATTGCAAAATATCCAAGATCTCAAAAAGAAGATATAGATCATGCAGTGATCGCGGCCAATAAGGCCAAAGAAGCTTGGGGTAATACCTCAGCAGCCGAGCGTGCGGGCTTGCTTAATGAAGTGGCGGATATCATTGAAGCCAACTTAGAGGAATTCGCTTTAGTAGAAACCTGTGACAACGGAAAACCTATAAGAGAAACCTTAAACGCAGACATTCCTTTGAGTGTTGATCATTGGCGCTATTTCGCATCAGCCATAAGAGCTGAAGAAAGTACTATGTCCGAACTTGACATCCATACCGTTTCTTTAAACCTCAAAGAACCCCTTGGTGTTATCGGACAAATTATCCCTTGGAATTTTCCATTGCTCATGTTGTCTTGGAAACTGCCTCCCGCATTGGCGACTGGCAACTGTGTCATCTTAAAATCAGCAGAACAAACGCCCTCTACAGCTACACTGCTCATGGAGAAAATAGCTGATGTCTTCCCTCCAGGTGTTGTGAATATCCTTCATGGTTTTGGGCCTGAGGCAGGCAAACCATTGGCTTCACATTCGGGTATTGACAAAGTCGCTTTCACGGGAGAAACTACCACGGGTCAATTGATAATGCAATATGCTTCTAAAAACCTGAATCCTGTAACCATGGAGTTAGGCGGAAAGTCCCCTAATATCTTCTTTAATTCTGTCATGGATGCTGATGATGCTTTTTTAGACAAAGCCATTGAAGGAGCCGTGCTCTTCGCCTTTAATCAAGGAGAAGTATGTACTTGTCCTTCTCGATTATTAGTTCAAGAGGATATCTATGATGCTTTTATGGCAAGAGTTATCGAACGCACAGAAGCCATCATTCAAGACAATCCATATGATGTCAATACTATGGTAGGTGCACAAGCCTCTAATGATCAATATGAAAAGATACTTTCCTATCTAAAGATAGGTAAAGAAGAAGGCGCTAAGGTCCTTACGGGAGGTGCCGCTTGTCATTTAGATGGAGACTTGGCCAATGGGTTTTATATACAGCCTACCATTTTGGAAGGACACAATAAAATGCGTGTTTTTCAAGAGGAAATTTTTGGCCCAGTCGTGGCGGTAACCAAATTCAAAGATGAAGCAGAAGCCTTAGAAATTGCCAATGATACCCTTTATGGTTTAGGCGCGGGTGTTTGGTCGAGAGATGCGCATCAATTGTATCAAATCCCACGTGCGATCAAGGCAGGTCGAGTTTGGGTTAATTGCTATCATGCGTATCCTGCACATGCCCCATTTGGAGGTTATAAAAAATCAGGATTTGGAAGAGAGACCCACTTGATGATGATGAATCATTATCGTCAGACCAAGAATATGTTGATCTCTTATGACAAAAATAAATTAGGATTCTTTTAATCCTTAAACCTAGTATCAGCGAGGCAGTCTCCTTAGAAACTGCCTCGCTTTTTAAACTTAAAAATATGAATTATACACGTGTGGCCATTACCCAAGCAGCCACTTTAATATTAGATCAACTCAAAGCCAAGTACGGAGACTTGATTTTTCATCAAAGCGGTGGATGTTGTGATGGATCTTCACCTATGGTATTTGAAGAAGGAGAAATGTATTTGGATGAAAGTGACATCCTATTAGGTCAGTTAGATGGTATCAATTATTATATGAATCAAGATCAATTTGACTATTGGAAACATACCCATCTTACCGTTGATGTGACTGAAGGAAGAGGCGCTAGCTTTTCTCTTGAGATCCCTATGGGTGTTCGTTTTATCATTCGTTCAAGATTATTGACACCAGAAGAAAATTCAGAATTAAATAATTGAATGTATCCCTATATTTCTTCGTTTTATCAATCCCCCTATGACTGATTAAGAACTAGCCTGCCTACCGAAGGATGTGTGCTAGGATGAGGAGAAGATAAGTTTATTTGATGTGAAAGATACTCGTTAGCGCAGCCATAATGAACTCAACCCCAATAGCAATAACAATAAAGCCTATGATTCTTGATAACGCGTTGATCCCTGAGGCGCCCATTGCTTTGACAATCACAAAAGAGCTTCTGAGTATCAGAAAAACGAAAAGAGTTGAAATAACGATGGCCCCCAGGATGATCATGACGTTGACTAAACCTATATGCTCTTGATTAAACGTAATCAGTAATGATATGGTACCGGGTCCCGCGATCATAGGAAGTGCCAATGGCGTTAATGAAATATCTGAACGGGTATTGATGTCTTCTTGTACTGAATCTTTGCTCATACCTTTAGATTTGGCAAAAGCTCCTGTCAACAACGAAAAACCCGAAAAAGTAATGATCAATCCCCCTGCAATTTTTAATGAATTTAAGGTAATCCCAAAAAATATTAAAATAAACTTACCTGCGAAAAAAGAGATCAATAATATAACCAAAACATTGAAAGAGGCCCAAAAGGCAATCTTATTTCTTTCTGGTGTCGTATGCTCTTGCGTTAATCCCACAAAAATGGGTACGGTCCCCAAAGGATTCATTACCGAAATCAACGCCCCACAGATGACTAAAAACAAATCCATTTTAATACCCAATTATTTTTCAAGCAAAGCTGCTAAAAATAAAGTACAAAACTAGTCTTAAATAAAAATTAACATTCTTCAAATTTCTACCTTTCATAAAATAATCTCTCACAAATAGTCCAGATTTAAAAGATTTCATCAGCGTAACATGCATTCATGGTTTCCTAGCAGACTTCAGACTTTAACATTTGATCAATCATCAAATTTAATAAAGAGCAAATATGATCTGAAAACTCAAAATGAAATTATGACAATCAATCTGTTAAATTAAACTAAGATGCGAGCTTTCCCTTACAGCAATAATAATCATTTATGATCTTAAGAATCTTGAGCTCCGCTATCCAATATTCTACAACCCTCTTTGATTTCAATAAAATATGATTCCCCATCCGTGCCCATCTTTTCTTTATAGCTACTCAGTATGGAATTAACCACTTCCTGAGCATTTGGTTGCGCTATGATATTTAAGGTACAGCCACCAAAACCTCCTCCCATCATTCTTGACCCAATAACGTGGTCGCTTTGTCTTGCTTCGTCTACCAAAAAATTCAATTCTTCACAGCTTACCTCATAATCCTGGGCCAAGCCCTTATGGGATTGATACATCAATGCCCCAAATAATTGAAGGTCATTCGCATGCAGTGCCTGGCAACCCTCAACCACTCTTCTATTTTCATTGATCACATAGTCACATCGCTTAAACGCGACCGAATCCAATACTTTTCCGAAATTAGTAAGATGTTCTTGCGTTACATCTCTCAAAGTAGCAATGGCAGTATCTTGTTTTTTGAAAGTTGAAACTACCCTGTCGCACTCCTCCCTTCTTTTATTGTACTCCGTTGAGGTGAGCTCGTGTTTGACTTTAGAATCGATCAGGACAAGCTGATAATCATCTAATTGGATTTTTTGATATTGATACTTAAGCGTACTGCAATCAAGTTTCAGTGCATGGCCCTCCCTACCAAACATACAGGCATACTGATCCATAATTCCACATTGGACACCTACAAAATGGTACTCTGCAAGTTGCGCGATTTTGGCAATTTCTTGCTTGCTAAAACCCAATTGATAGGCCTCATTTATAGCCATACCAAAACCGCAAGCCAGCGCCGCAGAAGAAGACATCCCAGCACCTGTGGGGATGTCTGACTCGAATACCAAATTGAACCCTTGCTTTACCTTACCGCTACTTTTCATGTAATGCATTACACCCAAAAAATAGTTATGCCAATTTTTGGCTGACGGTTTTAGGTCATCTTGAAAATTAAAAATCAAATGATCTCCGACATCCTTGGCTTCTACCTTACAATAATTATCCTCTCTTAATTGAATTAAAAAATAGGCGGCTTTATCGATGGCTGCAGGCAGGACAAATCCATAGTTATAATCAGTATGTTCCCCAATAAGATTAATTCGGGCTGGCGCATTGACCCAAATGGGGTTATGCTTCGATCCATTTTCCCATCCACTGAGTTCTTTTTCAAACCGCATAAGTCAATGCTCTTTTGTTAACATAAATAGCTTTAGACCTTTGCAGGAATATGTAATCTAAAACGTGGACATCCAGTCTCACAGAAATTCGGTTAATATCAAGAACTCTTTCTTGATGATGATCGATGGAAAATGATATATACCTGTCCAGATTAATCTTAATTTTCAATACCTTATTGGGTATCTCCAGCTCATAGCTTTGAGCCTGCAATGATTGGATAGTCATTATCCAATCATAAAGCATCATTAAAAAAAATCTAAAATTATACCTGTTTTTGTTCATACTATTGATGATTTTTGTGGTGGCAATCATAGATATTGACCCTTTTTTCCCATTTTTTTTATCCAATAACTCTCAAATTTAAGAGGACATTCATGAGGTCTCAGCAAAAAAATATGCCTTATCTAAGTCGAAAGTAATAACCCAATAATATCTTATTTTGATGTGATTACATAAAAATAATTAAAGAATATAATTATCTGAGACTATAGTAAGAGGGTCGAAAACAGATAAAAAAAGATCCCCCAAATTATTCAAGCATTACAAAAGTTCTTTCACTTAATAAGAAAACTCATACCCAAGAAATAAATCGATAGGTCTGGGACGTATTCTTAAGATTTAAGCCTCTTTTTGATTCATTATAGGCCTCTTCCAAGGTTACCTTTAAAATTAGTATACGCTTTATATGGTTCACCAATCCCCTCCTACCCTATCTTCCATAAAATCAATTTTAAAATGTCTTCAAATGGAAATGATCTTGTACTATTGAATAATCTCTTTTAAGTCAGCCCTATATTGTGAAGGAGTTTTACCTGTAAAAACCTTAAACTGCTTATTGAAATGAGAAAAATTACCAAATCCACTTTCATAGCACACTTCAGTGATACTGATCTTTTTTTCTGCCAATAACTTAGATGCGTGAACCAATCTATATTCATTGAGAAATTGAATAAAGGTTTTACTTGTTAATTTTTTGAAATAACGACAAAAAGAAGGCTCAGTCATACTTACTATATCCGCAATTTCTGTCAAAGTAATCAACTCCTGAAAATGCTCACGTACATGATTAAAAACTTTATTAATGCGATCATTATCTTGCCCTTCAACCTCAAACGAAAAACCTTCGGCATTCAACAGTACATATTCATCAGACAAAGCCAAATCATTCAGTATTTCCAATAATCTTGTTACTTGTTTAAAATGATTTAACTCATAGAGCCTTTCTAATTTAGCTCCAACCACAAGTTTAGTCTTTCCTGTGAAGGCCAAACCCTTTCTAGACAATTCAAACATCTGTTTGATAGATACCATTTCTGGAACATCAAAAAAATCAGGTCCTAAAAAATCTGCCGGCCAATGGACTACGGTTTCACTACTGTGTCCACTCAGTCTATTGGTAAATCCCTGATGTGGGAGGTTGGGGCCAATCAAAACAAGTTCTCCCTCTTGAAAATAGGATAAATGACTCCCAATATGTCGCTTCCCACTACCCCCACGTACATAAACCAACTCCAACTCTGGATGATAATGCCAATAAGGTCGGGTATCTCGGGGCACATAAGAAAATTTTCTTACTAAAATAGAACCCCCGTGTGGGGTACTTATCTTCTCAAAAGTAGGATTCGTGAAAATCATAAAATCTTCATTGTCATATGGGAATTTTTATGATACTAAATTAACCTAAAAGTCGTTTAAATTAACTTTATATTGGTAATGAATTAATATTTATGACAAAATAGAACATATATAAGCAAATTTTGATGTGACTGATGCAAAATGAACCTAGTAGTTTTGTTTTATCAATTAATCTATAAAACAGTTTCAAAATGAAAAACTTAAAGATTCAACTATCCATTATATGCTTATTATTATCGATCAACTTTGCACAAGCTGATCACCTGATCGATTTAAAAATTATTGCTTCAAGTAATTATTCATTTATTATTCAATTATCAGATATTAAGTATGATACGAAATGCTTACTGAAGAATCAACAAGGAGTGATACTTTACCAAGAGGACATCGCTCGTGCCGAGGTGTTTCAACGCTCCCTCAATCTAATAGAATTACCTGACGGGACCTACGAACTCCAAATAGAGGACGATTATAAAACCGAGACCACAAGTTTAACCAAAATAAATGGTAAAGTAACCGCTACTAATCAAATGAAAACGACCTCCTTCAAACCTCAAATAATATTAAAGGATACCCAACTCAATGTAAGTTTACTTGCCTTAAACAATGAAAAGTTAACGGTTTCAATTCTTGATGAAGATCTAAATATAATCTCAGAAAAAAATTTATCAGGGAGTGTAAATCTGGGCCAAGCCTATGATCTGTCACAGCTAAATCCAGGTCATTACACAGTCCAACTATACACAAATGGTAAAGTCTATGATCGGATGATCACATTAAACTAAATTCTTCTTTTTTATTAAGTTTAGAGGGTAGTTTTTAACTACCCTTTTTTTATGACCTGATTTTGGTTAGTTTCATACTTACATAAAGCTAAATCACTGAAATATGTCAATAATTATTTTTTTATCTTTTATCTGCATGCCTTTGATAAATTTCCTAATAGGGCCTGAAATCAATACCCCTCTGCAAACAACTCCTTTTCTGGTTGTTCTTGGTAATGTGCAAGACGGTGGTTCTCCTCATATTGGCTGTACCAAATCCTGTTGTGCCGTACTTTGGGAAAACCCCGATCCTCAACGAAAAGTAACTTGCTTGGGCTTGGTTGATCCAGTCAATGAGCAAAGCTTTATTTTTGAAGCCACGCCAGACTTTCCGGAGCAGCTCAAAGCATTGCATATGTTTGCTCCTTTCCGAAAGGAAGATATTCCCGATGGTATATTTTTAACTCATGCCCATATAGGTCACTACTCAGGATTAATGTACTTAGGCAAAGAAGCCTTCAACAGCCATCAGACTGCGGTATTCGTCATGCCCAAAATGCAATTTTTTTTAGAAAAAAATGGGCCTTGGAATCAGTTAATTAATGAGGAAAATATTGAAATTCAGCCCCTAACCAATCAAGTACATCATACAATTAATGCCCTGATAAAGATTAAACCCTTTTTGATCCCTCACCGAGATGAATATTCAGAAACGGTAGGTTATCAAATAGAGGGGCCAAATAAAACAGCGATATTCATACCTGATATCGACAAATGGCATGAATGGGAAGAAGACATCACTGAAAAGATAACGCTCGTAGATTATGCCTTTATTGATGGCACCTTTTTAGATAGTAATGAAATTAATCATAGAGATATTTCAGAAATCCCTCATCCTTTCATCAGTGAAACCATAGATTTGTTTTCATACATGCCTTTAAGAGAAAAAAATAAAATTTACTTCATTCATCTAAATCATACAAATGCAAGCTTAAATAACTATTCTAAACAAGCCAAAAAGATCAGAAATTTAGGATTCCATGTGGCTAATTACTTAGAGAAATTTCCCTTATAAGTAGAATTAAAATGATTTAAGAATATATTTTCGTAAGACAAGGACACTTTTGATAACAATTAGGTTTTTTATACTAATTTAGTGGGAAAATTAGTATCCTGTATGATTCAGAAAGAATCAATCCTTTCAATCAAATAATATTTCAATAGTCATGTCAGAAAAAAAATACAGTGTTATTTGCGGAACAGGGAAATGTATTCCGACCAAAATCATACCCAATGATGCTTTCATAGGTAATCATTTTACGGATGCTTCTGGGCAAACATTTACTCAACCTAATATTGACATCATCGAAAAGTTTGAGCAAATTACGACCATCAGTCAAAGGCGCTATGCAGATGATAATATGGGTACATCTGATCTTGGTTGGTTAGCCGCTGAGGATGCATTAAAATCATCTGAAGTCAACCGTGAAGAACTTGATTACATCATTTTTGCTCATAATTTTGGCGAATTAAAACATGGAAATACGGGAGTAGATATTTTACCCAGTCTGGCCGCTCGTGTCAAGAAGAATTTAAATATAGAAAATCCAAATACGGTTGCTTATGACCTTTCCTTTGGATGTCCTGGTTGGCTACAAGCCATGATACAGGCAGATTATTACATCAAGTCGGGAGATGCTCATAATATATTAGTCATTGGAGCAGATATACTCTCGAGAATTTCTGACCCTCATGATAGAGACAGCATGATCTATGCTGATGGAGCAGGAGCCACTTTATTGACCTCTCAAAAAAGCAATACTCCAATAGGTATCTTGGCTCATAAAACACGCTCTGATACCCTAGAGCATTCAGAAATGCTTTTTATGGGAGGTTCTTATTTGCCTGAAAATGGCACTAAAGAAGGTGTTTATCTGAAGATGCATGGGCGAAAACTTTATCAATATGCATTAAATCATGTCCCCGGAGCCATTCAAGCTTGCCTACATAAAAGTGGTATCCCTCTCCGTGAGATTAAGAAAGTGCTCATCCATCAGGCCAATGGAAAAATGGATGATGCCATCCTCAATAGACTCTACAAACTTGAGGGTGATCTATCTGTTCCTGTTGATGTGATGCCCATGACGATTTCTTGGCTCGGAAACTCATCAGTGGCCACCGTTCCTACCTTACTTGATTTAATTTTAAAAAACGAATTAGATGGACATCAGATCCAAAAAGGTGATAAAATCATATTTGCTTCTGTAGGCGCAGGCATGAATATAAATGCCATGGTGTACCAAGCTTGAATTTATTTTAAATTAGCCTCTAGATCGGAGTTATCATAATTAGTTGAATCTCCTCCCAAATGAACCCCCTTAGCAGAGTATTATCACGATGCCGATGGTAAATTATTTTGGTGAGATCACCATCATTTATTGATGATGGCATATCCACTTATAAATTAAACCAATAATTTAGCTTTAAAACCAATCCCCTATTACGAGGACCAAAATGTTCTACCATGTAATTATCAGAGTACACAATAAATAAGTCAGACATGGGCATATAGCGCCATTGAAGTCTACTATTTATATTAAAATTATCACTTTGGGTATTATACTGCATAAAGGTGGTCCAAAAGAAATTCTTAGAAAAATTAATTTCTGCCTTGGGGCCAAACAATAAGAGCTGCTCGGTACCATAATTTCCAGGAAATTCTAAATCGTTTTGAACAAAATTGAGACTGAAATTTCCCCATGGCTGCACGCGATAATCCACTGCTAAAGAAAATTCTGTTCGAGTCCCATTGTAAAAACTTCCATATCTGAAACCGAATGTTAACTTAATTTCACGGCGCTTATCCGTCATATACTTAATCTGACCATAATCAAATCTATACAGCTGTGCCGGTAAGGGCTCATTATCTGTAAACCCGAAGGGATATAAAAGGTTAACTCCTTCATGTGCATAAGAAAGATCTAAAGCACTCGTATTTTTCATTAAAAATTTATAAGACAATTGATGTTT
The DNA here is from genome assembly GCA_002292365.1 of Flammeovirgaceae bacterium UBA976. GTDB lineage: Bacteria > Bacteroidota > Bacteroidia > Cytophagales > Cyclobacteriaceae > UBA4465. The sequence continues at coordinate 43,110 of DBBU01000023.1, read as the reverse complement.
ATCTTGAATCAGTTCGCTGGAGGTAGCTGTTCGGTCTCCATTGGTAGTCAAACTGAAACCATGTTGATTGATAAAAGTATTTTTCGGATAGAACTTATAACCCATGGTCGCCCACCAATGATTGAATCCCAGTATATAAGTGGTATCCTCTAAGGCATCATAATGTTTTTGTCTGGGTATCAAACTGAAATCATTGATGTAGTTATCTCCGAGTCCACTGATGTTTACCATCACATTAAAAGCTCTGCCCCCATAGCCACCGAAGAGGTTAAATAAATGATTTTCATTTTGATTTTCATTGGAAAAAGCCAATCCATAGCCCGTCACAACCCGCCATTTACTATTTTCAGAAGAATAATTAAACTCAAGTCCGCCGATACGACTAAAGTTATCTTCCTGAACAGAACCATCAGTATATCCAATCCTGTTATGAAAATACCCCCTCAAAACAGATCTTTTTAATATCCGCTGATGAAGTGCGAAGGAGCTGTAGTTATTACCGGGTAACTCTTGCTCTTGCGTCTGCGTATTCATCAGACCTATTCTCAAATTTTTATTTAAATTTCCACTCAATCTGGCACCATAAATAATCGGAATGGTATTTCCATCATCATCTAATCCTATTTTACGACTAAAAAAAGGTTTCGCATTGGTGCCGAAATTACTAAAAATGTCACTATTTTCTAAAAAAAATAGTCGTCGCTCCGGAAATCTTAAATTAACCGTAGTCAGATTGGTCTGTTGCTCATCTACATCTACTTGAGAAAAATCTGGATTGACTGTTAGATCCAGATTGAGATTAGAATTAATGGCTATTTTGGCATCCATACCCAAAGCAAAACTTTGGCTTAAATCACTTTTACTCTTGTAGTCTTTATATGTATTTCCAAGTAGATAAGGAACCAATGAAATATTCCCTTTTTCGTTTCTGGGTGGTTTGTCCCATATCAGCTGTCCCAAATAACCTAGATCGGTACCATAAAATTGAATGGGTACAGGTGCCCAAGAATGATTTGCATTGTTCTGTGCATCTACCCTAATAAAATTAATACCCCAATGACCTTTCCTGCCAAATCGTAACGATTTAAATGGAATCATCATCTCGGCAGTCCATCCATTTTCAGTTACACTTGCTTGAGTATACCATTTATTATCCCACGCTTTATTGTATCCAGATAACTGACCTCCCCGCCGAGCCGGTTCACCAGTAATTAATGCTTCGGTTTGAACACCCCCCGGATTCACACCAAAAATGACCCCATTTGTTCGTTCGTTTACAGGATCAAAAACCACTGCAAAAGCATCTCCATTCCAAAATGAATCACTATCCCTTTTCAGGGATTGCACTAAAAAAGGCCCTTTCCCATAGCATTCAACTCCAAGGTAAATAAAATCATCATCATAGGTAATCTTTACCGTGGTCTGAACTTCATTGTCAACCGGAGTTCCCCCGACTGGAAAATTCAACCAAAAGTTGGTAGCTATCTCGACATCTTCCCAAAAAGACTCATCAAGCACCCCATCTAACCGAATTTTTTCATTCATCCTTTGTATATTCAACTGATACACTTCGGCATTATTTTGCGCAAACAAAACATAGGATAGCACCCAAAAATAAAAAGAGAGAAAAAAACGAAGAAAATTGAATCCCATATCAAACAAAAAAACTCAAACATAGCAAAGAATATTTTCACAAAACGCTTCTCTAAAAAAGAATATAAATCCCTATAAATTAAGCCAATAATTCAACTTTAAAACCAGTGTTCGATTCCTAGGGCCGAAATTTTCTACCATATAATTATCTGAATACACTATAAATAAATCAGACATGGGTAAGTACCTCCATTGGATGCGGCTGTTGATATTGAAATTGTCCCTCTGCGTATTGTATTGAAAAAAAGTGGTCCAAAATAGATTTCTAGAAAAAGAAACTTCAGCCTTTGGCCCCAACAAAAAAAGTGGCTGACGGCCATAAATACCCGGAAATCTTAAATCATTATAAATAAAATTGACACTAAAATTACCCCAAGGCTGCACCCGATAATTAGCGGCCAATGACGTTTCCAACCGAGTACCATTATAAAAGCTTCCATAGCGCAATCCAGAACGGATATTCACCACGCGTCTGTTATCACTTTGATACTTGATCTCACCATAATCAAAATAATACATACCGCTGGGAAGGGGATCGTCATCTTCGGTGAAACCAAACGGGTAAAGCAAATTAACATTCTCATGTTTGTATATTAACGATAACGTACTTGAGTTGATAAATGAAAAATTATAAGACCAATCAAAAGTTTTCGCAATCAATTCGTTTGATGTATCCGTCCAATCACCAACAAAGCTAAACCTCATCCCATGTTGATTAAGCAAAGTGTTATCAGGATAAAAAGTATAGCCAATTCTTGAATAAATGTGATTAAATCCAATGACATAAGTGGTATCCTCGAGTGCATCGTAATGATTTTTGCGCGGGATAAAACCAAAATCATTTTGATAATCATCTCCCATGCCTGAGACATTGGCATAGAAATTAAATGACTTACCATCAAATCCTGCAGTGGCACTATAAAAATGATTTTGATCGTCCTGATCTTCGGTAAAGGCCATTCCATAACCTCCTGACCCCTGCCAGTTTCCATTCTGAGATCGATAACCAAACTCGAGTCCCCCGACACTATTATAATCATCTCGTAAAAGAGGTTCATGGGTCATCAACTGACGATTATGAAAATAGCCTTTGATGACAGACCGCTGAAATACTCTTTGACGCACGGCTAACGAGGTATAATTATTACCTGGAAGTTCTTCAGATTTGGTCTGAGTATTCATAAGACTCATCCTCAAGTTTTTATTCAAATTACCACTTAATCTAGCTCCATATAGAATAGGAATAGTATTTCCCTCATCGTCTAAGCCAATTTTACGACTAAAAAAAGGACGCATGGGTGGGATTCCAAAATCATTAAATACATCACTGTTTTCAAGAAAAAAGAGTCTTCGTTCAGGAAATCGCAAATTAACCGTCGTGAGATTAGTTTGCTGCTCATCCACATCTACTTGAGAAAAATCAGGGTTTATTGTTAAATCCAAATTCAAACTAGAAGTCACTGCCACCTTAGCATCCAAGCCTCCCCTTTGACTATGACTCAGTGGATTGTTTGTTTCGAAATCTCGTCGACCATTGCCGAGTAAATAAGGAATCACTGAAATGTTTTTCTTAGTCTTAGCAGGCGCTTTATCCCAAATCAGTTTACCCGTATACCCCAAATCAATCCCTCTGAATTGGACGGGCACGGGTGACCAAACGTGATAGCTGTTATTCTTTGCATCTCCTCTTACAAAATTAACTCCCCATTCACGTTTATCCCCAAATCTCAGAGATTTGAACGGAATGGCCATTTCAACGGTCCATTTATCCTCAAAAATTTGAACTTCTGAGTACCATTTATTATCCCAAGATCCATTACTCCCACTCGAAGATCCACTACTCCCACGACGTCCCGTTTGGCCGGTCACAAGTGACTCAGACTGAACTGCTTCAGGGTTGACTGCAAAAACAAATCCATTAGTTTTTTCATTTACCGGATCAAACACCAAACCAAAAGCGTCTCCTCTCCAAAACAAAGGATTATCTCGTTTTAAAGACTGAATAATGTAAGGGCCTGGACCTATACATTCTGCTGAAACATATATAAACTCATCATCATATGTCATCCTGACCAGGGTCTTAACTTCCGAGGAAGCACGTATCCCATCTGTGGGATAACTCACCCAAAAATCAGTAGCCACAGTCGATGTTTTCCAAACCTGCTCTTCTAATGCCCCATCAATTTTGATGCTTTCAGTGGTGCGGCCAATATTTAGCTGATAAATATCTTGTAACTTCAGATTGTTTTGAGCAAACAATTCAATAAAAAAAACGCTGCTTAAGGCGAAGAAAAATAATGCACTGTGTCTTTTTTTCACGCGCTCAAATTAATGGAAATTAATATATCACGCTTATATTTTATATCAACGAACACAGAACCTATTGGAACGGTGCGAAACTATTTCTGCTTGAAAATAATTTGATCCATATTCATATCAACCTTTGTGCTATCCGCATCACTGAACAAAAAGAAAAGGGCTTTTACTTCATTACTGACCTCATTAATTTTGAAATTATATTCAACAAAGTTTTCTTCAACCCAACTTGGGCCCTTCTCAACACTAGGAATAGACAGTTCGACCAAAGGCTCTCCATCAAATCCACCATGATAAAGAGCTATTTTCCCTCCAGAAATAGGCAATATTTTGACCGCAATTTCGCCCACCCCACTCAAGTCTATATTATCAAACCCAACATATGATCCATGCCTTAAACTACTCACATAAGCAAAAGATCCACCGTTGGGTCTTTGCTGCTCCACATTTTTGAAAATATCATAATTCTCAGCCTCTAGGTAAGGAGCTCTCAAAAACTGAATTTTAGAAGCTTCTATGGCAGGAATCCCTTCATTTCCGTGATCTTCATAGCCAACAGATATAGCATATATTCCTTTATCAGTTCTACTTTGATGTTCATCTAACATAAATGTCCCAGCTACTGGCAAGCTCGATGAATTATTTTTGTCCTTCATAGAAAGGATATATTCAACCATGCTCTCTGCATCACTGGTTGATAAATCTGGATGAGCTGCCATCAAACTATGTCCCCAATTCCCATTACCCCCTTGAATAATTTTCATAGCCAACATAGAAATATTATCACTTCTCTTCTCATACCTCTCAGCAATTTGATTGAAGCTTGGTCCTATTGAAGCCGATGCCATCGCGTGACATGAACTACAATCACTCCCCTCAATCAACTGTTTACCGGCTATTGGAAGGTCAGCATTTTTATAAAATTCTTCTCCTAGGAGTGCCAGGTCATGAGCACCTGAGAGATAAGAAAAATTGATTTTCACCTCACGTGAATCTATCCTACCTGTAGACAAGGATCCATCCTCCAAATCAGCTATTTCAACCTGATAATTTCGTTGGCGCTCACCGAAGTAGAAAGATTGATTCCCTTCTAGCGTTAGTTTGATTTCTGGGGGCGCATTTCCCACATTGACATGTAAAGAAGAGAATGATGCTGCTCCTTTACGATCTGTTACTTTCAAGCCAATTTCATAAATCCCAATGGAGTCAAATGTCAAGCTAATATGCTCACCCCTAACTTCGCGACCATCACTGACAGTCCAATCATAAACTAATGTATCATTAGGATCATAATCATAGGATTGACTTGCTGAGAAGGCGGCGTTAAAGGGAGCTGATCCCTTGGTTTTCGTTGCCTGAATGACAGCGTTCGGTAACCTATTACCTCTGTTATATTCGATTTTTACAAGCTTAGCTTCAATATTATTGGCAAAGTAATTGGCACCATATTCCAATACATACATATTCCCATATTCATCAAATTCCATATCTATCGGTTTGTTGAATTTTTCATTAGGCAAAAAAGGCTCAATTTTTGTTACCTGCCATTCTTCATCAAAAGACACCACTTTTATCCAATTTCTAGCCCATTCATATATAAATAATTTACCTTCATAATAATCGGGGAAAGCAGTTTTAGAAGGAGTATTCGGCTCATAATATACTGGACCTGCCATGGCACTTCGCGATCCTTTACCTAGCATCGGCCAGGTTGTCGAAACACCATAGGGATACCAAATCATTGGTTTCCTTGCTGGGGGCAATACTTTCATCCCTGTATTATTAGGTGATTCATTCAAGGGGTGATTGGGATCTTGAGGTGCTCCCAATTCATTGGTGGCAAAATCCAACATTGGATACGCTTTATTATCAGCCTCAAAATAAGGCCATCCATAATTTCCTGGGGTTTTAGCTTGATTCCATTCATCATAACTTTGAGGTCCGAGTTCACTGTCTTTTCCTGAATCAGGACCTACATCTCCCCAATAAATGTATCCTGTCCTTTGATCTACCGTAAAGCGAAAAGGATTCCTGCAACCCATTGCATAAATTTCTGGCCTACCTTCGGTGCCGTCCGAAGAAAATAAATTACCTGTCGGAATCGTATACGATCCTTCAGCTGTTGGGGTAATTCTTAATATTTTTCCTCTGAGATCCTGTGTATTGGAGGATCCTTTTTGGGCATCAAATGGGGCTCTTCCTACTCTTTCATCCAAAGGCGAATAGCCATCTGATTCTTTGGAACTCGTATTGTCACCTGTGCTCAAGAATAAATTTCCATTAGGTCCAAACGAAATAGATCCTCCTGAATGGCAACAAGTTTCACGTTGAACAGCCACCTCAAGAATGACTTTTTCACTCTGTAATAACAGGCTATCTTGATAAGCCAAAACAAATCTTGAAAGGTTTTGTCTTGGACGCCCTCCTTTCGGGGAATAATAAATATATACCCAGTTGTTGTCCTGATAGTTTGGGTCAATAGTTAAGCCAAGCATCCCATCCTCATAATTACCCTCAGTACTTATATCAAAGGTATGCAAGAGCTTGGTCTTGCGCGTCTCAGGATCGTATACCTTGAAATTACCTTCTCGCTCGATGAACAACACACGGCCTCCTGGTAACACGGAAAGTTCCATGGGCTCATTCACATCAGCGTCTAAAATTATTTTCGTAAATCTATTGTTACTGGGTGCTTGCTTAGTCTTAACTTGATCTGGTTGGATACTCATGGCTCCTAAAGATTCATTTAATAGTTCCCTTAAATTCATTGAATCGTTAAAAAAAATAATTTTCCCTCCATCGAAATCATTCTCTTTATTCATTTGCGCTTGGTACAACCAGGGCCAATAATAGGGATTGATAGTATCAGATGGCAACAAAAGTTCACCTCCAGTTTGAACATATCGTTCAATATCCGATTGCCATTGAGGGTTGATTATTTGAGGATCTGAAAGTATAATTAAAGCTCTATTTTGCCACAACGAATCTCCTAACCTTTGACGCTTAAAATCTACGACCTCGAAATCAAAATTACTTTCTTTAATGATCCTTATCCATTCAGTTTTCAACGCACTGTACGGTCCGTCTTCCTCATAAATAACTAAAAGCTTATTCTTTCTTGATTCAATACATGACGTTGTGATAGATAGAAAAAAAGATATCCATAAAAAAGACAGAAAAATTTTCATATATAATTAATCTTTATTTTAAAAAAAACGTTCAGTAAAAATGTTTTTTTTAACAGTCTCACAAGAGGCCAAACTTATAAATACAGATGGAATTATAGGGTTCCTTTGCCGCTAATGAGGTTGAAGGAAATTGAATCTTATTAGGACTATCAGGGAAATGTTGGGTTTCTAAACAGAAGGCGCCACGATATTCATAATTTTTATCCTTTTTACCCTTCACCGTACCATCTAAAAAGTTCCCCCCATAAAACTGCATGCCTGGCTCATTGGTATATACTTCCAGCGTTCTTTCCGACACGAGTTCAACCACTCGTGCGGCAAAACTCACCATTGAATCGGACGGATTCAATACATAATTATGGTCATATCCGTGCCCATAAGTCAACTGGTCATCTACCGCATCTATTCGACTCCCAATTTGCGTAGGTGATAAAAAGTCAAAAGGAGTATTTACTACCTTTTGAATCACCCCTGTAGGTATCAACTGATCATCAATGGGTGTAAAATAATTTGCTTTAATTTGTAATAGATGATCATTCACATTCCCGTTGCCCGCTCCTTTTAAATTAAAAAAAGAATGATGCGTAAGATTAATGATGGTGGTTCGATCGGATTGTGCAAAATACTGAATACTTAACTCATTGTCATCTGTAAGTTGATACTCAACTCTCACGGTTAAATTCCCGGGATAACCCTCCTCCATATGTGGTGAAACATAGCTTAAAAAAAGTTTGTTTTCTGTAAATAAATCCACTTTCCAAATAACGGATTCAAAGCCTTTATTTCCGCCATGCAAATGATTTTCTCCATTGTTTTTTACCAAAAGATACATGCTGTCCTCTAATACAAATCGCCCCTTTGCAATACGGTTTCCATACCGGCCGATTAACGCACCAAAATATTTTTCTTTAGATTTCTGATAGGCAGCTAGGTCATTAAACCCCAAGACGACATCCTCAAAATGACCTATTTTATCGGGCAGCCACAAGGAGACCACCCGGCCCCCATAATTGGTGATTTGAGTGGTCACTCCCCATTTATTTTTGAGCGTATATAGTTTGACTTCTTGATCATCTATAATGGTATCGAAAGTCTCAGCAGAAATCAAATTCATGGGCATTTTTTTCTCAAAAAAACACGTAGTAAAGCATCCGCTAATTGAAATTAACAAAAGGCTTACTAAATATCTTTTCATAATTTGGAATCAATAATATTTCAGTGTCTCAAGCAACTTGAACAGAGTAGTCATTCTGTCCAACCATTATCTTGGTAAATCTCTATGAATTTTTGATCCAATTCCTCAGAATCTTGATATTTTATTCTCATCTCTTTCAATTCTAATTTTAACTGAGTCACAATGCTGGCATACGCTGGATCATCGTATATATTATGTAGCTCTGATGGATCCTTCAGCCTATCATAAAGCTCCCATTCATCTACGTCGTAATAAAAATGCACCAACTTATAGGTTTTGGAGACGATACCGTAATGCCTTTTTACCATATGGACGGCAGGGTACTCATAATAATGATAATAAACGGCCTCTCGCGTCCAGGTATTTTCACTTTTCAACAAGGACAAAATACTTTCTCCTTGCATATCTCCTGGCGCTTCAATATTAGCTACCTCTAACAAAGTCTGTGCAAAGTCTAAGTTTTGAACCATTTCATCATTCGTACTTCCGGGAGCAATATGTCCAGGCCATTGGATTAAAAGTGGAGTTTTAAAAGACTCATCATATATGAATCTTTTATCAAACCAACCATGCTCTCCTAAATAAAATCCCTGATCTGAAGTATAAATAATCATCGTATTTTGATCCAATTCTGTTTCTTCAAGATAATCTAATAACCTACCAACATTGTCATCGACAGACGAAATCGTTCCTAAATAATCCTGCATGTATCTTTGATATTTCCACCGCATTTTTTCCTCCCTTGACATGCTGGGCCAATCCTGCTTGAACTCAAGGTTAATTGAATCAATAATGGGATCATACAAGGCCTTTTGAGCTTCATTTGCACGGTTGTAAGGTCCAGAAAATCCATCTACCTTGTTCCATTTCATCGCCGGTATCTCCGGTAGTACGCTACCCATTTCAGCTAAGGTTTCGGGTCTGATTTTAGTATCATGGCCATACTTCATGTGAGACAAAAGATTCATTTCAGCTTCCTTTGCCGCTGAGCCCTTCCCTTTATAATCATCGAAAAGGGTTGTGGGTTCTGGAAAATGTTTCTTACTAAATTCTTTGAATTTATCAGCACGTGGCCACCAGGGTCGGTGCGGTGCTTTGTGTAAGTACATCAACATAAACGGCTTTTCAGGATCTCTTTTCAGGTCAAGCCAATTTAGGGTAAGATCCGTAATAATATCAGTAACGTATCCTATTATAGTCGTATCTCCCTTTGGGGTAATGAAATCCGGATTGATGTAATTTCCCTGTCCGGGTAAAATCAGAAAATCATCAATCCCTTTAGGATTATTTCCAAAATGTAATTTTCCGAACATGGCCGTCTCATAGCCAGCTTGTTGGAAAAGCAATGGGAACGTAATGTTGGTGGTATCAAAAGGCATTCGGTTATCTATTTTTCCATTCAAATGTGTATGCTTACCAGTCAAGATGGTGGCTCTCGAAGGGGCACATATTGAATTGGTAACACAAGCATTGTTAAAAAGCATTCCTTGTTGCGCGATGCGGTCAATATTGGGCGTCGCTATTAAGTTGTCCTGATAAGCACTTATGGCTTGATACGCATGATCATCAGACATGATGAAAATAATGTTAGGCCTTTCAGGTTTTTTTAACGCAACCTCCATCCTACCGCATCCCATTATAAGAATGCTGATCAGTGAGGCATAAACGCCTTTTTTAATTCTGCAATACATAATTGTAACAGTTGACTTCACCATTTAAAACACTCGCAAATAACCTCTCTAAAAATTCAGATAGAAAATCGTTTAAAGGAGGTCATTTTAGATCCTCACCCTCCGTTATTATGGAGGGGTCTATTTTCTTATTAAACACATGGAATGAGTGAAAAGTAAAAACCCAATTAAACATGATTTAAATCATGTTTAATTTGATAGCATTAAGTTAATAAATTTCACGCCAATTCAAGGAA
>DBBU01000023.1:0-32767 GCA_002292365.1 Flammeovirgaceae bacterium UBA976 | reverse complement strand
CCAATCAGTCAAATAATCAACTTTTTTTGGCTTCTAAAAGATTTTTTATACGATTTCTATAAAAAGTTATGGCATTTGCTTTAAAATAACTATTTTTGTGTAAATTAATACAAATAATTATGAGTAACGGTATAGTAAAATTTTTTAATAACACCAAAGGATTTGGATTCATAACGCCTGATGAAGGTGGGAAAGATGTGTTTGTTCACCAAACAGGTCTAACAGAAGAAATTCGTGAAGGCGACAAAGTAAGCTACGATGTGCAAGATGGCCAAAAAGGTTTGAATGCGGTCAACGTCAAAGTTTCCTAAGCAGTTTTCTCAAAATACTTTGCAAGCCTGTCAATTTATGACAGGCTTTTTTTATGCCCTTTGTATGGTGGGCACTTCCTTATTTTAATGCGTATGCAGGTATCTAACTGGTTATGAACCTTTTTATTCAATACTTGGTTGCATCCAAAAAACACCCTATGAAAATCACGCTTAAGCTTGCTGCTCTCTATAATCTCTGTTGGGGTTTATGGGTAGTATTAAGTCCTAACCAATTTTTCAACCTGGTAGGCATAGAGCCACTCAATCATCCTATGGTGTGGCAAGGCATGGGTATGGTCATTGGTGTTTATGGTATTGGTTATTGGTTGGCCTCTTATGATCCCATTAGACATTGGCCGATTGTTTTTGTTGGTTTTTTGGGGAAAGTATTTGGGCCTCTTGGATTTTTCATTAATTACTTTCAAGACAATGTTCCTTTTGAATTTATATATACCTTAATTACCAATGATTTCATATGGTGGGCTCCTTTTTTTCATATTTTGAAAATGGCTTATAAAGAATCTCATTGAAACGTTTAGCATGATAAAAATACATCTCCTATTAAAATACAGTTGCTCCCTATTCTACCTCTCGGCAGGAATGAATCACTTTATAGATGCGGATTTTTATTATGGACTAATTCCTGATTATCTCCCCTACCCTTATTGGATTAATATAGTGAGTGGCCTCTTAGAAATCATGCTCTCTTTACTCCTCCTTTTCCCTAAATATCAAAAAATGGGAGCTTTAGGTATTGTCCTATTATTAATCTGTTTCATCCCCTCACATATTTATTTCATTCAAATCGGGTCTTGCGTAACGGATGGACTCTGTGTAGCTCCATGGATGGGTTGGTTGAGACTGATCATCGTTCACCCATTATTGATTTTTTGGGCTTGGAATGTGGGTAAATTAAACTTACGTTTCACCCAATGAGCATTCTATTAATCCGCCTACTGTTTGACTTCGGATTATTGGTTTTAATTTGGTTGGTCCAACTGGTCATCTATCCAAGTTTTCTCTTTTATGAGAGCGGAAACCTTAAACGTTGGCATAAAGAATATACGCAAAAAATCACTTATGTCGTACTCCCTTTGATGATGGGGCAATTGATAATTATTACCGTACACCTCTTTAATAATTTTTCTACTTTTATCTTAGGATCATTTTTAATGATTATTGCACTTTGGGTAATGACTTTTTTGATTTTTGTCCCCCTGCACAGCAAAATCTCAAATAATGAAAATAATCTATCTATTATACATCAATTGATCCGCTTAAACTGGATAAGAACCCTACTTTGGAGTGGGTTATTTGTTTCAAGTCTCTTATATTACCTAACGCATTAACTCACGAAGGTCACTTGATATCACCGTGCACTTAACTCATTTTAATTATTAAAGAAAATGATCTTAACTCATAAAAACACCCTCCTAATTTCATTTATCAGCCTCACCATTCTTCTAATACTATATATCATGAGCTTTAATGGATTTTTTGGCCCCCATTCTATAGGAACTACCAGTACAAGTACGACACCTCTTATTGTGCCTAAAGGATTTGCTTTTTCCATTTGGGCCCTTATATACACGGGCCTCATTACTTTCCCTATTTATCAATTCATCAAAAAAAAAGAGGCCCCTCAATGGCGTACATTGCGTGTTTGGTATAGCATCAATGTTATTTTAAATGGCTTTTGGCTAGTTTGTGCCTCTTATGATTGGCTTTGGATTACAGTCATTATCATTCTGATGATGCTGCTTTCTCTCATTAAAATCGATCATCAAATTCGTACTATGAAAAATGACGGGATCAAAATTAATTATTGGATGGAATCTTTCGCCTTCAGTATTTACTTTGGATGGGTTACCTTGGCTACGGTGCTCAACATGGCGGCGGCTCTCAAATTTTATGAATGGAATGCGTGGAAAATTTCTGAGCTTTATTGGTCCCTCCTTATTTTATCTGTCACCGGAATCATTATCATTAGACTATTTCGCTGGTACCGCGACCAAGCCTTCATTGCTGTAGGAGTTTGGGGTTTTTGGGCAATTGCCCTTCGACATTGGGAAGGTCTACCCATGTTGGCTTACTTTTCGTTAGGAATCATGATCTCCTTTATTCTTTTGATCATCAACCAAATGGCTAAGACCCAAAGAAATGGTTCCGGACTGATCTCAAATAAGGAAAATGATGGGTGACGAATGTATTTATTAACCCTCTTGTTAGGCCACTTCTAATTTCGGACGGCCAAGTGCAAATAGCATTTTCTTATGATTGATCAAGGCTTTTCTAAACGAGCCATAATTATGATAAGGGATACCAAACTCTTTCGCTGTTTGCTCAACAATAGGGGCTAATTTCGCATAATGTACATGGCATATATTAGGATATAGATGATGCTCTATTTGATAATTAAGGCCCCCTACGAACCATGAGAAGATTCTGTTATTTCCTGCAAAATTACAGGTTGTCTTGAGCTGATGAGCCATCCAATTGTCGGGGATCAGATCATCTTCAGCTATGGGGTACTCATTGACCTCCATAACATGTGCTGGCTGAAAAACGGATCCTAAAATCAATCCAGCTACGTAATGCATAATAAAAAATCCTACGAATATCTCCAAAAAGCTAAAAGGAGTAAATATTAACGGAAGTACCATTATATAAGCATAGTAGCACAACTTACTGATCACTAACCATGCCCAAGCCTTAGGTATAGAAACGTACTTTGCTAAGATTCCCGATTTTTGATATCCTACCATTTGAGCAAAATCTTTAAAGACGATCCATGAAAAAGACATCAGCCCGTACAAAAGCCATGCATAAATATGTTGGTATTTATGGAAAGACCTTAATTCGGCATGCGGCGTAAACCTTAGGATAAATCTCGGCCGAATGTCTTCATCATGCGTATCTATATTGGTATAGGAATGATGAAATACGTTGTGTTGTATTTTCCAATTGGTCGCATTTCCTCCAATAACATTTAAACTATAGCCTATGATTTTATTGACCAATGGATTTTTTGAGTAGGATCCATGATTGGCGTCATGCATGACAGATAAGCCAATGCCCGCTACCCCAAGGCCCGTAATAAAATAGCACCCATACATCACCCATACATTGACTGCACTGTATACAAACGAATAAGGAATTAAGAGTAAACAAAACATGAAAGCGGTCTTGATAAACATCATTGAATTGGCATTCCTACCTTTCCCAGATAACTTAAAATATGCGTTAACTCTTTTATTTAAGGTGGTGGCAAATTCTTTATCTATGGAATTTTTAAACCGCAATATTGACTGAGCACTTTTGTATATTGGCATTTGTTATAAACTAGATGGTTTGAGATAAACATGCGATCTGTAGGTTAGTAATGTGGAAGATAATTTAATTTACGTTGCCATTTTAGATAAAAATCAAGAAAATGCAGTTCTACGATAAAATTCCTGCCAGTCGAAACCAATAACTGGCTAATTCACTTGATTTAAGAGGAACAAAGTAGCCGTTAGAGTACTACAAACTCCCCTAATAAATTAATTCTAAATCGATGGTATTTACTGCGCTTAGATTTGGTCAATAACAGCATTTCCGTACCTGCCTTAGGAACGTTTGTCGCTATTAATTTACCATTATAAAGAGAAGATATACTAGGTACAATAGTATGGCCAACTACATGTAATTTAGCTTTGTTATTGAGCAGGATTTCATCCAAATAGGAACCCAGGGTATCTGTCTGAACATAACCTCTAAACCAAAAGGGCCCGAAAGAATCATACAGATAATCTTTTTGCTTCTCACGCTCAACTTGGGAAAAGCTCACCGAATCAAAAGGTTGTTCCATCAAATGAGAAAATAGAGGGCCTTGAGTGTACTCATAAACCCGATCGTTAAATGATTTCAATGATGACCCAGTGATAATGCCCCCATGCGCAAATAAAATCCCATCAATTTTAAGTGCTGCGGGCTTGGTTGAAAGCCAGCGCCCTAGAACTGATCGAGTGGGGTGATAAAGCTGTTGATAGCTCACTTGATGCATATTAGCTACCTGCTGCTCTTTTGCGGAGACATAGCGAAGATCATTTGACATAACCATGATTTCGTGATTCCCTAAAATAAGGTGAATTTGACCGCCATGCTGGGCCGCTGACTGCTCTAATTCGTAGATAAACCAGGTGAGCCGTAAAGCATCCATACCTCGATCTAATATATCCCCTAAAAAAACCAAATGTGCACTCTCTCCAATCCATTGATGATTTTCATCTATCAATTTTGAGTTTTGAAGGATTTGTACCACTTCTTCAAAATTACCATGCGTGTCTCCTAAAACAAATACCGAATCCACCCCTTTGAATTCATACGCATCTCTTTCATGAGTTGGAACAATCGTAATTTGCCCATTACCCCCCGAAGGACTTCCAAAATCTATATCCATTGGTTGGTCGTGCATAGGAATTCGAACCTTATGAATAATTGACTTATGGGTGCTGAATGAACCCAGCTCTTCTTTCCCTGCATGGGTAATTAAATAGCCTTCCTCAGGCGCGGAGGTCAACCAACGTACTTGATAATGATCCCCTTCTATCGAAACATATAATCCGTATTTTCCATCAAAATGATATTTCTGTGGGATATTGTTGACGTTAGAATCAACAAAAAATGAAAGTGCTAAAAAGTAAAAGGATACAAATAGATTGAAGACAAAAATCATGATGAATTAGTTTCAATCAAAAAACATGATTATGCTTCGCCCTACAAACTTCTAGTATCTGCCTTTTTGCTTTCTTGGGGTTATTGATGATATCATAAAATTGATCAAAATATTTCAAAGTAGACTTTTTGAACCTATCATCGACATGACTTGAGTTTTTATACAGCGCATAGATATCATCTTTTTTATCATTAAAAATTTGAAAGATTTTCTCATAACTGCCCGGCTGCCTACAAAGTCCCCTAAAAAGTCGTTGTCTTACACTCGTGATTTGTAAAGCCTCCGCGGGCTGAGCATAAGTAGTCATAATTGCTCCTGCATAATCAAAATCATAAGGCACCGGAATCGGTAATCGATTCGTAGAATCATCTGCGATCAATTTCATATTGTGCTTAGCGCCCACGCCCCAATCTGTATTTCCTATCATGAACTCAAATAAAATCATTAAATCCAAGGCATTGTGTTCACACATATCTTGATTTCTAACTGACTTTTCAGATACAATTTTTCCTCTTCGCTCGGCCAATATTTCATCTTCTTCTATCAAAAAAGCATATTTAGTAAATGGATCTCTATTTCCACCAGTATCCACATAGGTAACTCTCAACAATCTCACCCTAAAACTGTTCTCTGTTAATATATTGTAATGCTTGTAAGTCAAATACTCTTGAGCAACATAATCATCAAAGCCTTTATTGTATTGACAATGGGCTACGAGTTTAAGCTTGTCTTGCCCAGTAAATATATTATCATAATTCCCCTTCTTTTTGAAGTTTAATTGAAGGGGTGGAAACTTGCAAACCTCTGGATTGGCTCTGGTTTTTCCTCGCGTTTTAAGCATTACACTGAGTGCAACATCTGTCCCATCAACCCCTTTGTAGGTGATGGTTCCATCATGTTCTTCTCTATCTTCAATATCCTTGGTAACTGTTTCAACATCCATCGTCAGGGTTAACTCTAGGATTTCATCCTCTTGAAACAAAGAAGATTGAATCGCCCGGTCCATACGGCTTTGGGCGGATAACATCACTACTGATCCGAAGAATGTGATCAAGCCTATTAAAAAATGGGAGTTAATAAATATCTTTTTCATCGTTTATCATTTAATTTCTATTAATATTCTAAGGTATCAACATTTGGTCAATTTTATCCATATCAACCCGAATGTCATCAGAACCAAATTGGTCAAATGGATTCTCAAGTTGGGTTTGAATATTATCTAAACTTACCAAAATGATAGTATAAAGTGTGGGTATAAGATAACTAAAATAGACTGCCAATCCTGAAAAATTTGAAGCTAATAATGCAAAAGATGGCGCATATAAAACAGGAAAAACCACTAAAAAAATTTTCCCATACGCTTTCAATCCTATCGGAGTTCGATAATGAAAAATCATATGCATCTCTTCGAAAGCAATGGAAAAGCGCGTTACAAAAACGAGCATCCTAGATACCGATCTACCGTGCAGTCCTTGAGCCAATAACGTTTTTGAAAATAAACTTAACATTTTAATATTGGTATAAACTTCTTTGGCAAAGGACGCTGATTCTTCAGGATCACTCTCTAAGAAGCGTTTTAAGGAAGTAAATAAGTCAATTATTTTTTTCTTACATTCTAAAGCCTTTTTAGGATCCATATCTTTTGGATGGTCTACGGCTATTCTATAAAATCCATACATGAAGCCTTTGCAAGCCGCTAAGCTTACAAGTCCTTGTTCTCTTCTCGCATACGCCGAATTGATCGCAAATACAACAGGAAATATGATTGCAATACTCACCAATGCCAAAGGTAAATCCGCATGTATTTTGTAAGTTATGCAAATATAAGTAGCACAAATCGCTAAAAAGGTTACAAAAAAAGTTTTGAAATTAGTGATATAATAAAAATCCTTAAAAAATCTCATTTTAGGTCGTTTTTTGGCATAAATATATCAATTTTTCACAATATAATAAATTGTGGTATGACATTATTAACGCCATGCAAAAGAGTTAGAGGAAAAATATATATGACTGTTATCTAAAATTATATTGGGGATTTGAGTTCAAACTGAGTTAGTTTTGACTGTATAAAATAAATACCCTCCTTTTTCTATAGGAATTTAAAAAAAGCATAAGTCCAAATTCGAAAGCGTCCCTAAAATGTCAGCGATTATTCATATTTCCCCTTTAAGTTTTCCATGGCAAACCAAAGATCCTTTCTTGTTTTGCGCCTTTCATGAAGATACCTATCCTCCCGGCAATACAGCGTTGGGTCCCGACCCTACTTTACTCACCGGAAGAAATTTAGGACAAGATTTCCAAAGTAAAGATGGCTTCAGGATGTATCACGGTACCGTCGTGCCTGGTTTTCCAGCCCATCCGCATCGTGGTTTTGAAACAGTAACGATCGCACAAAAAGGATTAGTGGATCATTCAGACTCTCTCGGAGCTGCGGGTAGATTTGGTAATGGTGATGTACAATGGATGACTGCGGGCAAAGGAGTTCAGCATTGCGAAATGTTCCCTTTATTAAATAGATCAAAAAATAATCAATTGTTGATGTTTCAGATCTGGATCAATTTACCAAAAGCTAAAAAAATGTGTACTCCCCATTTTTCCATGCTATGGAGTGAAGAAATCCCAAAATATATCCACAATGATGATCAAAATAAAAAAACGGAAGTAACGGTGATTGCCGGAACTCTCTTCGATACGAAAGGCTTACCTCCCGCACCCGATTCTTGGGCCAATGAAACAGAGAATGGAGTTTGTATTTGGACTTTGGAAATGGAACCTTGGGCCCAATGGGTCCTGCCTGCTCATGTTGCTGACTTGAGCCGAACGCTCTATTACTTCCAGGGAAAATACGTCGAGCTGGAAAATAAAAAGCTCTTACCTAATCATGCAATAGAAATGGTAAGTGACCAATCTCTTCGTATCACCAACGGCCCAGAGACAAGTCATTTCTTGTTGCTACAAGGAAAACCTATTGACGAGCCCATCGCTCAATATGGCCCTTTTGTTATGACCCATCAATCTGAAATTCAAGAAACGATACGAGAATATCAATTAACTCAATTTGGTGGGTGGCCTTGGCCAAAACCCGATAATACCCATGCACCTATGTCGGGGAGATTCGCTAAGTATGCCAACGGTAAAATCGAAACAAGATGAGGTCTATATTTCTTATTCGATGAGGTTATTATTAACTTATGCCTAAAATACATCTCAAATGAAAATACTTACCTACCTATACACATTGCTCTTTAGTAGCTTTTTGATTGGACAAAGCTTCACAGGAGCTTGGTCATCCTCAACAGATCAAATACAATCTGTTTGGATCATGACTGCAAATCATTTTTCTATTACGCAGTATCAAACCAACCCTGCGATATTCGTTTCAACCGCTGGGGGAAGTTGGGGCACATCAGATGATCGTGTCCTCTTGAATTGGGAGTTTGATACCTCATCACCTGAAAAAGTAGGCACCCAAACCCACGTTAATTTCTTGCAAAGTGAAGATAACATTCAATGGGAAAATATTATGTGGCACAGGATCGATAATGGTCAGCCAGGTGCCTTGCAGGGTGCTTGGCTGATTACGGGGCGTGAACGAGGGGGTGTCATTTCTGAGCGTGTACCCGGCGTGAGAAGAACTATGAAAATACTCTCAGGTACTCAATTTCAATGGATTGCCTATAATATTGAAACCAAAGAATTTTTTGGTACTGGTGGGGGTAGCTACCAGACCGTAAATGGTCAGTATATTGAAAAAATAGAATATTTCTCTAGAGATAACAGTCGGGTAGGCGCGCGCCTTCAATTTGATTTTGAATTACAAGAGGGCAAATGGCATCACAGTGGCAAGAGCAGCAAAGGAAAACCTATTTATGAAATATGGTCAAAAAGAGTAGATTTAGGTATTTAACCGGCTGATTATAAAAAAGTAAATGAACTAAAAGGGAACACTTATTGACCGGTGATGCAATCATCGCTTTGATTTCCTTAACGGTGATAGAAATAATTTTAGGAATTGATAACATCATTTTCATTTCCATCATTACTGGAAAATTACCGGTTGTATCCCAAGCAAAGGCAAGAAATACGGGCCTTCTATTGGCATTGGCTTTTAGAATAATGCTTTTATTAACGATTAAGTGTATCGTCCGCTTGACGACGCCCATTGTGAACCTCCCTCTTAGGGGTGATTTACCTCACTTTGAACCCACCGTCAAGGATCTCATATTGGTAATTGACGGGACTTTTCTTATTGCCAAAAGTGTATATGAAATTCATAAAAAGCTAGAAGGTGAGGATATCATACCTGATCATATTCCACAACTTCAAACCTTTGCCGCAACGTTGGGTCAAATCGTACTGATCGATATTGTTTTTTCCTTTGATTCCATCTTAACCGCCCTAGGTCTTTCCGATCAAATTACAGTCATGACCTTAGCGGTCATTTTTGCGATGATCGTCATGCTCATTTTCTCTCAGAAAATAAGTGATTTCATCAATAACAGGCCTACGATAAAAATGCTGGCACTGGCGTTTTTAATTTTAATCGGATTGATGCTCGTGATGGAGGGCATGCACCAACATGTGAATAAAGGTTATATTTATTTTGCCATGACCTTTGCCCTAGTGATTGAGTTATTTAATGATAAACTGCGCGGTAAATCTGGCGCTCCAATTTAACTGAAAAAGAGCAAAATGATAGCGAAAATCAATGTGAGTCAGGAAAAATGAATAATTTTAACAAAAATAAATCCTCAGTTTTAAGAAGCATGGGCTAACTTAACCCGGTTTAATTTACCCTTTTGTGAAAAGCAGCCCTGGGTTATCCCTTAATTTCCCCATGAAAAAAATATTAGCCTTTTTGATTTCACTTTTTTTAGTTATTTATGTAGCCCTAGGTTGGTTTTTCTCTTCATTAATTATTGTCCCCTGGAGATCTCAACCTGACTTATCTGCGCTAAATAAATATGGAGTCGTAGCACCTATTGAAGTATTAACAGATGACAACGTTTCATTAAAGGGTTCTTATCTTAAAAATCCTAATGACAGCGTCTTTTGCGGCGCCGTCGTCTCTCATGGTTGGGGAGGAAATAGGATGGGAGGTGCTGAATACGCTCCTTATTTTTGGAAAAAAGGTTGTGATATCATACTTTATGATCATCGAGGGCATGGAGAAAGTGGTGGATCATTAGGTACTTGGAGCATCTTAGAACGCAAAGACCATCTGGCATTCTCTGAGGTCCTGATGCATAAGTCGGGGCTGACACTAGATCAAATTGGATGGATTGGAAAATCTTGGGGTGCGGCGGCGGTATTGGCAGCCAGTTCAGTCACTCCAAAAGTCGGTTTTATATTGGCTGATTCTCCTTATCGAGACATTAAATCTGCGGTAAATGAGCGGGCTTTGAGACGTTACGGAAGTTGGATCGAAATATTTTATCCCATCACCTATTTTTTAGTGCAATGGCGGGCACAATTTGATTTGGATGAGGCCAATATTGAAGCATTGGCCTCAGAAATACGCGTACCTACGTTACTCATACACTCCCAATCGGATGATCAGACGTCCTCTTGGCAGTCTGTGGATATCAATAAAAAATTAAATCATGAATATGCTATTTTTCATCATACCAATTGGGGGTCTAAGCACTGTAAAGATATGAAGGATCATCCCCAAAAATATGAGGCATTGATCGATGATTTTTTAACCGAAAAGGCCCCGAACTGGCCGCATTTCTAAAAATCTATTTGTGATTCCAACTGTTTCCTTTCAGAAGCACTTAATTTGAGTTTATCTACGACATAATTGTACGTGGGGCGAATGAGTGAAAACCACACCAAGATCCCTAAATAAATAAAAACGAAAAAATAATCCCTCAATACATAAATGGCGCCTAAGGCAGTCATGGCCGCCAGTTCCATGAACATGAACTTTTTAATATAAATATGGTAAAATGAGGATAATTTAGCTGAAACTACAGCCTCAGACATAATCGCTTTTAAGCCCTTTTTTGTCATCTTTACTGAAAAAAATAAGAGAAGAAATACCAAAGTAAAAGCAATCAATCTAACCGTCCACTTGCTTTGATCTGAGAGCAAATCAGCTTGATTCCCCTCGGCCTCCATTTCCAATAACAACCAACAAAATGGAAGAAATGAAATCGCAATGATAGCATTGAAAAATAATGAAATCTTTTGATAAAATACTACCCAGTTCTTAAACATAAAACATGTGTACTTATCTATTTAACCTCTGTTAAAAAAATAAAAAAGAGCGATTCATTCAAGAGATAGCTTCAAATCTGGTGTCAGGGCACGGCCCACGCACAACAGCGCGAACCCTTCTGCAATTTCTTCTTCAGAAAGGCCATCAGCATCTTTAATATCAACTTTTCCTAACAATACCTTGCCACGACAAGCGGTACAAAAACCACTTTTACATGAATAAGGCATGTCAATTCCAGCCAAAAGTGCTTGATCTAAAATGGGCTGGTCACCATCTATTTTCAGTTCATGGGTCGTTCCATCCAAAAGAATAGATACATTGACTTCATTTGAGCCCTTCAAATTCTCGACAAGATGCTTACCTACAAATCTTTCTATTTGAATTTGTTTGGATAGAACTCCAAATTGATCCAATCCAGACTGAATGATTTTCATCATCGGATCCGGTCCACAAATAAAATAATGGGTTTGCGCACTCACATTTAATTGCTCAAGAATGGTATGCACCATGGGCCCTGTAGGCCTACCCAGGTAATCTGCCGGTGTCATTTCATCTTCTTGTTCCAAAATATTGATCCAATGAAAATTTTGGAACTGCCTACTTAATTTATTTAAGTCTTCCTTAAATATGATATCTACAGATGATTTATTGGCGTAGACCAGTAAGACCTCTGTTTTGGGTTCCAAATGAAGGGCCGACTTAGCGATAGAATACAGGGGAGTAATCCCAGATCCACCTCCAATCAATACCAGTTGTCTTGTTTTTTCACCATCAAAACTTGTAGTAAAAGTACCCATCGGTTCCATTACTCTGAGTTTCTGACCCACTTGATAAGTATCATTGATGTGATTAGACATTACGCCATTGGCCACTCTTTTTACCATTACTGCCGGATGTGCATCTATATTGGGTGCTGAGCACAAAGAATAGGCCCGCCTGATTTTAACGCCTTTGACCTCATCAATCAGCGTAATAAATTGACCCGACTGATACGAGAAATCTTGATCTAATGTGTCAAAAACGAGATTGACAGCATCAGCTGTGATTTTGACAATTTCTTTTATTGTAAGATCCACATACCTTTCATCCACTTTTTTATTTTTTTTATCCTTTTTAAATAATCCAAAAACCATTCCTTTTAAAATCTATATTTGAAAAGCAAAGGTAATTCCATAGTATGGTGGTTACAAATCATTGGGATTCCGTATTTTTGTACCATACATTTATTTATATGAGCAAAAATCATTCTATTCACGCGATCTCACCTATAGACGGCCGCTATCACAACAAAGTACAAGTTCTCTCTAACTACTTTTCAGAATTTGCCCTCATCAAATATCGTGTGAAAGTAGAAATAGAATATTTTATAAGGCTTTGTGAACTGCCTTTACCCCAATTAAAGGATATCCATCCTGATCAATTTGATGCCTTAAGGAATATCTACAGAAATTTCACTGAAGCAGATGCCCTGAAAGTCAAAGAAATTGAAGCGGTTACCAATCACGATGTTAAAGCAGTTGAATACTTCATTAAGGAGCATTTTGATACCCTTAATTTGGTATCTTATAAAGAATTCATTCATTTTGGGTTGACCTCTCAAGACATTAATAATACCTCCATTCCCTTATCCGTTAAAGAAGCACTTTCCGAAACTATTTTACCTCTATTGGATGAATTCATGGCTTTGATAAGGCAATCTGCCGATGTATGGAAAGAGATTCCCTTACTTGCCAAAACCCATGGTCAACCAGCGTCCCCTACCAAATTGGGAAAAGAAATTGAAGTTTATCTTATCCGACTCAATGAGCAAATAAAATTATTAAAGCAGGTACCTCATGCCGCTAAATTTGGTGGGGCTACGGGTAATTTTAATGCCCACCACGTGGCATATCCTGAGATAGATTGGCATCATTTTTCACATCAATTCGTAAATGATGTCTTGGGACTTAAGAGGAGCCATCCGACAACTCAAATCGAGCATTATGACCATTTAGCAGCATTATTTGATGGACTTAAACGTATTAACACCATACTTATTGACTTAAGTAGAGACGTCTGGTCCTATGTTTCTATGGGCTATTTTAAGCAAAAAATAATGAAAAATGAGGTGGGCTCTTCTGCCATGCCTCACAAAGTGAATCCCATAGATTTTGAGAATGCAGAGGGCAACTTAGGCATGGCCAATGCCTTGTATGAATATCTCGCAGCCAAACTTCCTATATCAAGACTTCAACGAGACTTGACAGATTCTACCGTATTAAGAAATATAGGAGTCCCCATGGCACATTCGATGATTTCTTTACACTCATTGGTTAAGGGTTGGAAAAAACTAGAATGTAACGAAGAGGCTATCAAGGAGGATCTCAATCAAAATTGGGCAGTCGTCGCAGAAGCCATTCAAACGATTTTAAGAAGAGAAGCCTATCCATCTCCCTATGAGGCCTTGAAAAGCCTGACCCGTAAAAATGAAGTCATTACTGAATCCACCATCCAAGCGTTTATTGAATCTCTTGACATTTCCGAAAATATCAAAGGAGAGTTAAGGGCTATTACGCCATTCAACTACACAGGAGTGTAATTATTCTAATTTACCGGCCAATAAATATAAAACAGCCATCCGAATGGCCACGCCATTTTCTACCTGATCTAATATCAAAGCATTGTCGGCATCTGCCACGCTTGAAGTGATCTCAACACCTCGGTTAATTGGCCCTGGATGCAAAATAATGATCTCTTTATCTAGCGCGTTGATCATTTCTTTATTCACACCGTAGTACAAGCTGTATTCTCGAAGCGATGGAAAGTAAGACTTTCTCTGTCGCTCGAGTTGAATACGTAGAATATTAGCCACATCGCACCAATTCAACGCCTTTCGTATGTCTAATTCTACTTTAACACCCAAGGCACTAATGTATTTTGGCAATAAAGTGGCCGGACCACAAACCATAACTTCGGCACCCAGTTTTTGTAAGGCAAAAATATTAGATAAGGCTACCCTTGAGTGCAAGATATCCCCTACGATCACGACCTTTTTCCCTTCAATACTTCCCAAACGTTCTCGAATGGAATATGTATCTAATAAAGCTTGTGTCGGATGTTCATGCGTTCCATCTCCCGCATTCACGATCTTTGAATTAACTTTTTTGGCCAAGAAATGAGGGGCTCCCGGACTCGAATGACGAATGACAATCATATCGACCTTCATCGAAAGTATATTATTGACCGTATCTAACAACGTCTCACCCTTTTTCACTGAGCTGCTAGATGAACTGAAATTGACTACATCGGCACTTAGTCTTTTTTCTGCCAATTCAAAAGACAGTTGGGTTCTTGTCGAGTTTTCAAAAAAAATATTAGCAATGGTCACATCTCGCAGGGAGGGGACTTTTTTTATCGGTCGATTAATTACATCCTTGAAGTTATCTGCAGTTTCAAAAATTAGTTCTATTTCCTCAAGACTTAACTCCTTGATTCCTAGTAGATTGTTTTTTATCAATTGGTTCATTCAGCTTCGATATTCATTAACCATATAGAATCATCACCATTTTGTTCTTTAAGACCTACTTCGACATATTGCGAAGCCAAGGTATTGACTTGTTTACCCACATAATTAGCCTCAATGGGTAACTGCCGCGTATGTAACCGATCAATCAAGACCAATAATTCTACTTTTTTCGGCCTACCAAATGAAATCATAGCATCCATGGCGGCCCGTACAGATCTACCTGTAAATAGCACATCATCAACTAAAATCACATCTTTACCCTCAATCAAGAAAGGCACGCGCGTTTCACTGGCTTTTTTGGGAATGCCTCGCCTACGAAAATCATCTCTATGAAAAGTGGTATCTAAGTAGCCTATTTCTACATGACAGCCTTCAAGTTCTTGAATGACTTTTTGAATTCTATTGGCCAAAAATACGCCTCTAGGTTGCAGACCTAAGATTAGCGCCGAGGAAAAATCATTATGATTTTCAATAAGATGCTGACACAATCTTTGAATTGTAATTTGAAGAAGTTGGCTATCTAAGAGCAGTCGCTTTTGCATCTAAAATAATGCAAATATAAAAGATTATCCCTATTAAGTATCCTCTTTACTTACATAGTGAATTTTATTTAAGTAAAATATCTCTTTAAATGCGTTGTTCGTATTCGAAGAAGACAATATTTGTTGCTTTCCAAAAGCTAAAACAAACTGATCGTACCATGATATGACAGATTCTGTTTCGGGATTTTCCCACATCCATTTGTCCGAATCAACACCTAGCGATACAAGAATCTCAAGCTCATCCTCGGCAATCTTTTGACCCTTAAAAATTCTTGCTCTGATCTTATTTTTATTTAAGGTGTAAACTTCAAGTCTATCAAAAACCGAATGGAATGTTGCCCTTTTTTTTCCTAAACTCATAAAAAACATATCCTGCATAGGAAAGCTGTGGTCCCAAAGCATATTCCCTTCCCCATCAAAGGCCACCGCAAAGGCATGCGTATAATTAAATCCTGAATTGGAATATGGGATATGATCTAAGTTTGAACTAGGTATAAAGTTTTTAACATCTGGTTTTTGGGGATAATACACCTCTCCTGACAAAATAAACTGTCCTTTATTTTGTATCATCTCATTAATGATTACGCGATAATTTAAATTTATTTTTTTCCCCTGCTCCGTTTTTCTTTTAATTCGATCCTTTAACTTTTGCTCTTGAGCTAACCCCATAAATTCGAAAAAATGCTCAAAATAGGCAAATTCATAATATTTGAGAAAACTCCGTTGGTCTCCCGTAAACTTGGAAATGAACAAACCTTTACTCAGCCTCGTTCCATTGCTCGAAAAGCTTCCTGCCAAATAGCGTGAGTTTTCTAATGGAGCTATCACCGTTCCGTTGAGTAAATTTCTGCCTCCAGTAGCCACTCCCTTATTTTTAACTAATTGTTGATTTTCTCTCGAAAAACTATAAATGGTTAAACCCAAATTTTTTGTTCTATTTTTTTCTGCCATTATTACAGAAAAAATACCGCTCAAATCATCAATTGATATATTCACTATTTCATTTTCATTCCCATATATTCCCGGGACTACTTGAGGATTATTGCTTTTATTAAAGGTCACAACAACAGGCTTATGGTTCGTAGTACCCCCCAAAAGAATGAAATCATTTAATGCCTCAAAATGTGTTACTTCAATAGGGAAAACCGTGGATATTTTTTGCTCTTCGGAATATCCCGTATTTAGATTTATTTTAAAAACCGAAAAAAGCTCTTTTTCATACTGTTTTCTTGAAAAAAGAAGCTGTATCTGATCAAAAGAATTATCCCATCCCAATAATGTATAACCCAAGGGTACAAAAAACGGTGTTTCCCAATATACCGTCAAAGCAGTGTCTAGATGTATGAGTGACCCTACCGATTGAGTATCTCCAAATTTATTGAAATTATTGACCCACAAAATAATGCCATTCTTTGCAGCATAGATTACGTGAACGTCTTGAATCTCATTGGATATTGGCAAAATAAATTGTGCCGAATTGACCAAGTGACCATCCGTAATAGCTTGAATATCCATTTGAGCTTTCACCATTAAGGCTATTAGGAAAATGTGTATGTAAATAGCAACTCTTAGCATCTCTTATGTGCTTAAATAGACCCATACTCCCATTATTAAAACCATCGCATTGGCCATGAGTGGCAGTCTGAACTCCTGTTCGATCATTTTTACCCTATCAATAAATATAAAACTCAATACTTTTGCACTGCGTATTTATTAGATTTCATCAAAGACTAAATTAGGATGACACCATGATATCTTACTGTTTAACTTTAAGCAGTGACATCGCAATGAAAAAATCATTTAAAGTTAGTCTATCCTCATTTTGAATACCTATTTAAACTCTGAGAAAATAAAAAAGCATTTGAAATGGCTATCTTTACCCGTCAAAATAATTTTATGAAAATATTAATTCTTAGGTTTTCCTCTATTGGTGATATCATCCTAACCACTCCTGTAATTAGGGTATTAAAAACACAAATTGAGGATGTGAAAATCCATTTTGCAACCAAAAAACGATATACTAATCTACTTGAAGAAAATCCATACATAGATCGAATTCATCAATTGATAAACAAAGAAAGTGATCTAATAACTGAATTAAAAGCAGAAAAATTTGACCTCATAATTGACCTGCATCACAACTTAAGAACATGGTTAATTCAAAAAAAATTGGGAGTCAAAGCTTATAAATATGATAAACTTAATATCAAAAAATGGTTGTATACTACCCTTAAAATTGATAAATTACCTAATCTACATATCGTAGATCGATACCTGTCCGCACTGGCTCCATTGCATATCAAACCTGACACCTTAGGCTTAGATTATTTTATCCCCGAAAAAGATGAAGTTCAAAATAACTGGCTTCCCGTTACCCATCAAAATGGATACATCGCTGTCGTTATTGGAGCCACCTACTACACCAAAAGACTGCCGCTTGACCGTTTGATTGAATTGTGTGATCGCATCAACCAACCCATCATCCTACTTGGAGATGAGCACGACAAATCCATGGGTGATCAAATTTATAAATTCTTTGAAACGAAGAGCGCTCAAACACTGAGTGAGGAAGATATCGAGCTGAACCTAGGAAAAAAAGCGGTCATATTCAATGCCTGCGGCAAATTCAACTTAAATCAATCTGCTTCATTAATTAAAAATGCAAATTTTGTTTTTACACATGATACTGGGCTGATGCATGTAGCGGCTGCTTTTAAAAAGCATGTCTTTTCTATTTGGGGTAATACCACACCAAAGTTTGGCATGTATCCCTACCGGACTACCTTCGTCGTCTTTGAAAACACACAACTTAAATGTCGACCTTGTTCTAAAATTGGTTTTGAAAAATGCCCAAAAAATCACTTCAAATGCATGAACGATTTGAACTTTGATTTTTATCTGCCCATTTAAATAAATTCGTGAATCAACTTCCAAAAGAAAAATGTCTAATATCGATCAACCTTTCTTCTTTTACTCTGAAAATTTCCCAAAAATCCTGCAGAGAATCAAAGCAACACTGGTATTCAGTACCTATCAAGCAGGAAAATTGATTTTCATCAGTTCCTTAAATGGAAAAACAATCATAAAATATGCTAAAAGCTTGAAAAGGCCTATGGGTATTGCCATTGATAAAAGTAAGATGAAACTGGCCGTGGCCAGTAAAACTTCTATCCATGTCTTTGCAAGTAATAAAACTTTAGCTCTTTCTTATCCTGAGAAAAAAAGCAGATATGATCAACTTTTTATTCCGCAAGTGAAATATCACACTGGTTATTTGGATACCCATGAAATTGAGTTTGGAACGAACGATGAACTGTATTTCATCAATACCATGTTTTCCTGTATCAGTATAGTCAGTGCTGACAGACATTTTGAAATGTATTGGAAACCCAATTTTATTACTGAGGTTTTACCAGAGGACAGGTGTCATTTAAATGGTATGGCCATGAAAAATGGGAAACCTGCTTTTGTCACAATGTTTGATACCACAAATACCTATTTTGGATGGAAAAAAACACCCAAAGAAACCGGTTTACTAGTAGAAGTAGAGACTGGAAAAATTTTACTAGATCAATTGCCTATGCCGCATTCACCAGTATATTTTGATGACAAAATTTATTTTCTCCTTTCCGGAACAGGTGAAATCAAGTGTTATGATTTGAAGACTGAAAAAGTGACTCTTATTTCCAAAGTAGATAGTTTTCTAAGAGGAATGGTGGTTCATGATGACTTTTTAATAGTAGGTACTTCTAAATTGAGAGAAGAGACGACGACCTTTAAAAGGCTACCTTTTTCTGCAGAGGACAGTTATTGTGGTATTTATATTCTTAACCGTACTACGGGAAAACCTATGGGAGGTATATCTTATACAGATAATATTAGAGAAATATTTTCCTTAAAATTGTTATTCGATGTTCAAGTTCCAGGTATTTTGGTTGAGAGTGACGAATATCATGATAAATGCATCATGGCCGATCCCAATCTGAATTTTTGGATAAAGCAGAAAAAATTATAAATTTGTGATCACCAAACATTAAAACTAAATAGAAATGAAGCATAATCTCAAATATTTAGCGCCTGCAACTGCAGTAACCACTCTCTTCTTGTTAGGCTGTGGAGAAGATGAGACGACACCTGATTGTACAGGTGATGAAGCACTTTTAGGAGGCAGTTGGCAACTGTTAAAAGAAGATGGTGTAACAATTAAAGGAAAGATAGAGACCAATGATATTGGAGAAGAGTATACCTATGCGCTAGTTTATAAATTTGAGTGTGGTGGAGATTTTGAAATCAGACAAGTTTTTTCATATTCCGATGATCCATCCAATCCTGTCAATGATTTATATGAAGGTACTTGGGAGTTTGATTCAGCAGACGAAACTATCTCTATCGGCTGGACGAGTGGATTCGGAGACAGTTATGATTGGGATTTTAAAATTGATGATGTCAGTGAAACTTTATTAAAAGGTAGCTTGTACACCGAAGAGGATACTGTTCTCCAAGAATTCACCAAGCTATAATAAAATTCGCTCTAAAAAATCTGAGATGAATGATCATTTCAGGTTTTTTTGGTTTCTTACGAGACCTGTTAATTACAGATACCTAATTTGTAAAATGGGTTTTAATGAAATTTAATTCATGAAAACACTCTACATCGTTAGGCATGCTAAATCTTCATGGCATTTCAATATGCTCAAAGATCACGATCGACCCCTAGGAAGTAGAGGACGGAAACAAGTCCTAAAGATGAGCAAACACCTGGCTAAACATGTAAAACCGCCCAATCAAATCATTACTAGTACAGCCAGCAGGGCGTTTTATACAGCCTTATTCGTGACGGATGCATGGGGCATCGACGAAAATATGCTTACATTGAATGATGCCCTTTATCATGCAGATCAACGAACATTGTTAGACATTATCAGAGGCACTGGTGAAACTGATATTTTAGCCATTTTTGGTCATAATCCAGGATTGACTTCATTGATCAATTACTTTCATATAAATGGTATAGATAATTTACCTACCTGTGCGATCATGGGATTTACTTTAGATATCAAAAATTGGAGGGATCTCAATTCGGCTCGATTGAGACCTAAATTCTATTACACCCCCCGATCCATTGAGGATTATCCCCCTCCTAAAGAAGCTAACTAAATGGGACGAATTATTCCGTGTCCCAACGCCAATCACCACTAATCATTAATTTTTCTTTTAAGTTATTATCTATCATTAACTGTCTGGTAGTTTCACTGTCCATCTTCATGGCAGGTAATTTGTCCGCATCGGACAAAGCGTATAACATCATGGTTCCAAATCGGGAAGTATTGGTGATGTGAGACTCATTAACCAGATCAAAATTGTCACAATCAGAGTGATAACAATCATAAATGGACGGATCTAAATCAGAGATCACACCTAGAATCGGCACACCTTCTAACATAAACATCTGATGGTCACTATGTAATCCTGAACGGTTTGAAAAGCTTCCATCATAGGCGGTATCAATTTGCTTTAACTCCATATTCAACTCCGTAAAAAAATTCATATCAGCGATTTTTCCACCCGCATTGATGCCTTTCGGATTCCCCGACATATCTAGGTTAAACATATATTTGATTTGATCCATTGCACCTGCTTGACTGAACAAATCTACCATATATCGCGAACCAAATAATCCCTGTTCCTCTCCCATGAACAGCACAAATTTTAGGGTCCGTTTGGGTTGCAGTCCATTGGCCATAAAAGCCCTAGCAATATCCAAAACAGCAAAGGAACCAATCCCATTATCGATGGCTCCTGTCGCTAAATCCCAAGAATCTAAGTGGCCCCCCAATACAATGATTTCGTCAGGTAATGTCGATCCCCTCAAGGTAGCCACCACATTTCGCGCATTGATCAAATCAATATTATTGGTCATCTCAATTCTGGCCGTGACCGCTCGTGCTTTGAGCTTCTCTTTAAGCGCAAATCCATCTTCTTTACCTATGCATACTGCAGGTATATCCAACATTTCCCCCGTTACCGAAGCAGTACCCGTAAGTAAAACGCCACCAGCTACTTGATTAATTAGAATAACTCCCGTCGCACCATATTGAATGGCCAATGCAGTTTTTTCACTTCTGTGAAGATTATTTAAGTCGGGGTCACTGTCTGGCAAGATGGATATATAAACAAGGGCAATTTTATCTTTCACAGCCTCTGGAGAGGCCAGATAATCCATTACTAATCCATTGCCCATATCTACTACCTGACCCGACACGCTGGACACCACGGGGGAGTGTCCTAAAGTAACCACAGGTGTAATGACTTCGTCAAGACTCAATGATACATCTCCTCGTGACCAGGCTTCCACCTCGAAAGGCTGATAGGCTACATCTTCAAAGCCGTAAGATCTGAATTTTTCATACATATAAGCTTCTGCCAGCGCTCCATTAATGGAACCTGTCAAACGATGACCAATGGTCGACGTAGCTTCTCCTAATGTAGCATAAGCCTGAGCATTGGCTTTTACTTCTGTATCTATGCGCTGAAAAGTTTGAATACGCGTCTCTTGGGTGGGTGAGCAAGCGGTCAACGAGAAAATGACAAGACCTCCAAGAATTATATAGTTCTTCATAATATAAAATTTTTCTCTTCAAAGATAATCATGAAGACTTATCAGACATGGTCACCGACTTTTTTTAGACTTTTAAATTATATGAATGGTTTATTAATAAGATTGCTCACTGGAAGATTCTAAACATATGTTTTCATACTCTGCAGCCTAACCTATTTTATAAATTCCAATAAATCAAGGTAGATGAAGATCTCTCGAATATCTCCATTTGATTGTAGAAATCTATCAAATAAGTTTTTTAACCTTCCCCATGGAACTTCATCAGGCTCTGAGTTATTTTGGTGTAAAATTTATTTATACATTAGAGATCATCAGATCAATTGTTCAAAACAGGTGCCTG
The DNA here is from genome assembly GCA_002292365.1 of Flammeovirgaceae bacterium UBA976. Taxonomy (GTDB): domain Bacteria; phylum Bacteroidota; class Bacteroidia; order Cytophagales; family Cyclobacteriaceae; genus UBA4465. Next base: position 10,510 of record DBBU01000023.1, on the reverse strand, counting down.
AGCTCTCATCTGCCGGAACGTCAAATTGATACGAGGCGTTATCACTTTTTTAGTTGGGGGTAAGCGATGCTGCCAATGATCTTGGGTCTGATCCTGCATCGTCAACAGACTTCCAGATTGAAGGAAAATAGAGACCGCTTCTTTGGTCCGAATATGCTTGAAAGCAAACTTACGTTCTGCACCAAAACTCATCGAGGCAATGACTCCGTGCTTAACCAGCTCTTTCTCTCCATCACTGTGCCATGCCATACCTTCTGTCCCAGTATGGTAAAGATTGAGTAGACATGAATTGAATTTAACCTTTGCTTTTTCTTCAGCAAGGACTTTGATCGCTTCAAGGGTAGGGGTCCAAGGCAATGCATACTTGGTTACTTTTGAGTAGGTATAAGCATACGGTACATCTCCATACCAAGCTACTTTTCGTTTGGTAATGATGCGTTTACCAAAAATAATAGCTTCATCATTTTTCCAATCAATTTCAGACCTCAGAATATCGTAATAACTGGTAGTTGCTCTAGGGTCTATTATAGGACCGTAATAATACGCACAGCCATCGTAAGGCAATTGGTTTTGTTGACTATCAATAGCAAAAAGTTCCATAGATTTAAATATTTTAAAAGCATCGTAAACGTCTTGCCTAACAACAAACATAGTTACCAAACACAACCTTGCAAAACCTTATGCCCTTTCATGGCCATTTTTATCCACTTTAACGTTAGAACGAAAGTATATTTAGAGCTTTTGTCATGAAAGTGAGCTCCACTTCTTTATAAATAAAATGATATACTTTTTTTAATGGTTTTTTTGAGCAATATTAGTTTATGCAAATTGACATCAAAAAAGCCGCTACACGGATATCGGGTCAAGTGCTCCAAACGCCTCTGTTCTATTCGAAATATTTAAGTGTACTGAACAAGGGTCAGGTCTATCTTAAACTAGAAAGTGAACAATATACAGGATCTTTTAAGGCAAGAGGTGCATTGAATAAAATATTAAGCCTTTCTTCATCCGATAAAGCCAAAGGATTGATCACTGCCTCAACGGGAAACCATGCGCAAGGATTCGCTCGAGCCCTTGAAATAGCAAATGCTAAGGGTACTATTTTTTTACCCACGAATGCCGAAGCATCTAAAGTTGAAGCATTAAAAGCCTACAAAGTTGGACTGAAATTTCATGGTACAGATGCACTGAAAACAGAATTATACGCCATGAAATTTGCAAGAGCTTCTGGGCAAACCTGGATCTCTCCCTACAATGATTCCGAGGTTATTGCTGGCCAAGGGACCTTGGCCTTAGAAATGACTTCTCAATTGGCTTCTATTGATGCTGTACTTGGCTGTATTGGTGGTGGTGGCATGATGTCCGGTGTGGCCACTTGGTTACATCAGGCGAGTCCCAAAACTAAAATTATCGGATGTCTGCCTGAGAACTCCCCAGAAATGTATCTCAGCGTTAAAAAAGGCGAAGTCGTTTTTATGGAAACTCCTTTACCAACACTCTCAGATGGATCAGCTGGAGGATTGGAATCTGACGCCATCACTTTTGATATCTGTAGAAAATTAATCCATGATTATGAACTCACTTCAGAAAGTGAAATCGGACTAGCCATAAAGTATATGGTAGATAAGCACCATAAAATTATTGAAGGTGCCGCTGGAGTGGCCTTAGCAACCTTCTTCAAAAGAGCCGCTCAATTGGAAAATCAAACGGTAGTCATCATCATTTGTGGAGGTAACATAACTACCGATAAATTAAAATCCTTACTGTGACAGTCAATAATGAACCCGATCTCACTACTGAATTCTCCGTTATGAGTAAGTATTATGTTTCGGCTGAGGACCTATTGCAAGATTCCTTACTGCCGGCAAAAAAAATGATTTGGCTATCTTCTAGGTCATATCACAGGTGTTTAGCGAGGAGGGAGCCCTATCGCTAACAATGAATGTTTTGATCCCCTGGGGGTTGAAAGTCATCACCATCCTGTCAAAATATCATCCTATACCGATATAGATCAGCAAAAAAAGCAAATCCGTGTTAAAGGATTGTCAGTCCTTCTTGACACTATCAAATTTGGTGAAAAAATAGTCATTATCGATGATGTATTGGCTACAGGACACAGTCTCACTGCATTGTTAAGAGAATTAGCAAATAAAAATATCTATTTACCGCCACAAAGATGTAAGATTGCCTACCCTTGGCACAAGCCTACACGAAATTTCTCATCTATTCAACCTGATTTTTATTTGAGAACAACGCATAATTGGTTGGTTTTCCCTCATGAATTAAAAGATTTGTCAGCCAAGGAAATTTCATTAAATAAAATATCCGTTTCAAAGATTGTTACACAAATATAGTTACCCATTCAACCATACATTTTCAATATAAAAAGATGTAATTTCAACTGATAGTTCCTCATAAAATAATTGCCTAAATTAATAAATAATTAATCTACCTTTATCAGCTAAAATATAAAAGCTTAAATTCAAATTCCACTTAATAAATGAAAATATCAAAGACGTTATGGATCCTTTTCATAGGGATGTTCATGTTTTTAAAATTGAAAGGACAGCCTAATTATTCGTTGAATTCTCATTATATCACTGAAGGAAAAAGCGCCAAGATTTCTAATAAAGCAGCCAAGAAATCTTTTAAAAAAGGGGCTTATAACCAGGGGCTTGTTCATTCTGCTCAGGCCTTGAAAAAGGCAGAAAACAAAAACCAGGTTTCTAAAGCGCAAAATTTTTTAATAAGCCATTACAACAACACAATCAACAAAAATTTACAAAAAATAACTACTTTACAAAAGAAATCTATCTCTTTTGTCAGTGATCAGACAGTAACTCAGCGTGCTGACATACTCAATATATACCGAGTCATGAATCGATATTGTGATGTTTTAAATAATCTACATCCTTACAAGTTCAAAGCGGTTAAAAGAAGAGATACCGATGTAATCATATCGATTGAGACCTATGAAAATCAAATAAATACCTCCAAAATATTGTTTGACGAAAGTCTTCAAATGGCTGCAAAAATGCATTATGAAAAAGGTACCCATTTGGCTAAACAAAATCAAAAACAAGCCCACAAAGAAGCTGCTAAACATTTTAAATGGGCTTATGAATACATACCCAATTACCTAGATGCTCGGAAAAAATATATTGATTTGAAAAAATTAGCTGTTACGAGAATGGGGTTTGCCGCATTTAAATCAGGGGGGAATTTTAGCCAAATGGGTGATCTCATTGTCAATAGTGTATTAAAAAAATTTATTGCTGATGCTAAGCAATTTGAATTCTTTGAGGTTTTAGATAGAACGCAAATGAATGCCCTGATGCTAGAATATGGCTTGAGGGAGTCTGAAATTATGGACCCTTCTGATGCGTCTAATTTTGGAAAATTACTTGGCGCAGATGTTTTATGTGTGGGAAGTATCGATCGGGCAGACGTCGATCGACAAATGGCAAAACCTTATCTTCAAGAATTCACAGAGAGGGTCATAGTTGGAAAAGAAAAATACCTCGACAAAAATGGTGAAGAACGCACGCGTTCCATAAAAGATGATGTTTCAGCTACAGCCCAAATGAATCAAAAGTTTTCTAACGCAGTTTTATCAGCAACCTATAAAATTTTTGATGTCTCAACTGGTACATTGCTTGATATGGGTGAGGTGAATGGGGAATACGAGTGGAACTATATTTGGATGTCATCCTTTCAAGGAGACAAAAGAGCCATTCCTGATGAGATGCCAATAACTGAACTCCGATTTCCTACCCAAAACGAAATGATGAAACCCGCTAATGAGTTTGCTGCTCAAACGTTATATCGGAAGATCAGTAATTATGTTCGTGAAACTTTTGAATAAGTTTAAATTTTACAAGTTTTAATGTTATCATCGAGGTGATTATAAATCCCCTTGGCTGCGCTTTTTAATTAATATCATTTTAAACAAATCAAATACAAACCGTTCATCTATCCTATCATTCTTTCATAGATCTTTAAGATGAATTACTATTAGATTTTATAGATTTATGAGTAAGTCGCTTTTTCAAATTAAGACTTGACTACATAGTTATGAAATATATACTCTTTTCTATTGGCCTCCTATGGGGAGGACACCTTTCGGGACAAGATAGATCTATTGAAATTGATAAAGTGGTCACCTCCCAACATCAAACAATCATTAAAGGTCAAAAAATAACTTTTCAAGCCACTACAGGAACGCAACCAGTTTGGGATGAGGACGGTGGAACTATTGCTGCCGTACATTATACCTATTATGAACGAACTGACATAGATCGAAAGCCTATGCGTCCTTTGATTATTTCATTTAATGGTGGACCCGGATCGGGTTCTGTTTGGATGCACTTGGCCTATACCGGGCCCTCCATCCTTAAAATTGATGACGAAGGATTTCCAGTACAACCCTATGGAATCAAAACTAATCCGTATTCCATCTTAGATATTGCTGATATTGTATTTGTCAACCCCATTAACACGGGCTTTTCCAGAATCACTGATCCTGAAACCAAACGAGAAACCTTCTTTGGAGTAAATTCCGATATTAAATATTTAGCTGAATGGCTCAATACCTTTGTTTCAAGGGCCAACAGATGGGAATCTCCAAAATACTTGATCGGAGAAAGTTATGGTACTACACGCGTTTCTGGTTTGGCCCTAGAGCTCCAAGAGGAACAATGGATGTACTTAAATGGAGTCATCTTGGTTTCACCTACAAATATTGGTATTGATCGAAGTGGGCCCGTAGATGCAGCTAATGAATTACCCTATTTTGCAGCTACGGCATGGTATCATGGGAAACTTCCTCCGGATTTACAAAAAAAAGATTTAGAAGAAATATTACCAGAGGTAGAGGCCTATACGATTGATAAATTAATACCCACCTTGGCCAAAGGAGGCTTTGTCCCTACAGAAGACAAGGAATCCGTGGCCCAACAAATGGCGCGCTACTCAGGCCTCTCGAAACAAAGTATTTTAGATCACAATCTTGCAGTCCCTACCCCATTTTTCTGGAAGGAATTACTCCGATCAGAAGGCCATACGGTGGGGCGTTTAGATTCGAGATATAAGGGTATTGACCGTATGAATGCCGGCACTAGTCCTGATTACAACTCAGAGTTGACCTCATGGTTGCATTCATTTACACCCGCTGTAAACTATTACTACAAGAATGTACTCAATTATCAAACTGACCTCAAGTATAATATGTTTGGTCCGGTACATCCCTGGGATCGATCCAATAATCAAACAGGAGAAAATCTGAGAAAAGCCATGGCCGAAAATCCCTACTTAAATGTGATGATTCAATCGGGCTTTTACGATGGTGCAACCCAATATTTCGATGCAAAATATACCATGTGGCAAATAGATCCGAGTGGTCAACTAAAAGATCGTTTTAGATTTGAAGGTTACCGATCAGGTCACATGATGTACTTGCGTAAGGAAGATTTAATCAAGGCCAACGATGACATTAGGGATTTCATAAAGCAGAGTACTCCCGCAGCAGGACAATCCGCTAAATATTGAAACTTGTCAAAAGAAAAAAGCCTTGGCCTATTCTGATGATCTATGAATCGACCTAACAGCGTTGTGAATATGCTTTTGGAATTAGAATTTCCAATAAAGCAATGCTATCAGCTTTTCTACTGGGTAAAATAGAATTATAAATTTTCAAAATTACACTTTAAATGACTGATTACTTAATCAAAATAAAAGAGCTTTTCGATTTTCACATTCAGCTCTTTAGCCATATTCATGGCTAACTCTAAACTTGGCTTATACCGATATCTTTCAATGGAAATTATAGTTTGCCGACTCACACCTACACTTTTACCAAGATCATCTTGAGTGAGGTTTTTTTTGTGTCTAAACTCTTTTAAATTATTTTTTAAAACCATCTTAAGAGGTTCTGTATAGGTATAACTGATAGATAGATTTAACAATTGACACAAATAAAAGTAGGGAAATAATTAAGAAAATGATACCTCCCGTGTTTTGTAATATTGAATTAGTTAAAAGCATTCCAATAAAAACAAATAGAGATAACTCATAGAGAAGATAACCCAATTTGTATGATTTAGAGTTAATCATATCATCTCGTTCATCTATTGTTGTTTTGGTTTTAAAAATTAGTTCAAGCACCGCATAAGCCGTCGAAAAATGAAGCACCGAAAAAATGATTATCGGTGTAATTTTCCTAATTAAATTATTGATTGAAATCAAATTATCATTTTGATTTTCGTAAAAAAGTGGCAGGAAAATGAAGCCAAATACTATTGAAAAGAAACTTCAATAAGAATTGAAGTTTCTTTTTTGGACAAAGGCATCTCAAATTTTTATTTTTGAATTAATCTTAAAACCATAATCGACAATTTTGCAAATGAAAAGGTAAAAAGGCCAAATATAGGAGATAGAATGGCTACTTTAAGTCCACCTGCAATAATCGAAGGAGCAGCTCCTCCTGTTGCTTCAATGACATCAAAAGCTGTTATTAATCCTATGAACGCTCCTAAAACACCTAAAGCTAAGCCTAAGGTTCCACTATCTCCAATGTGTTTCAACATCCTTTTTGAAGTCTCTTTATCCGTATTGAGGATTAAAAAACTTTTGACCATAAAGTAAATTGATAATAACAAACAAAGCAGAATGAGCGACATAAACAAAGCACCTCCTTCTAAAAATCTATTAAATAAAGTTGTTCCAATTAATCCTGTAATCATTGCCATCATTCTAAATATTTTAAGTTTCATTTTAATAATGTTAAGCTTGCTTTGTAATTATAGGTATTTAAATGTTAAGTAAACTTAACATTTAAATATTTTTTACGTCTCCACTGAGTTAATTTAATTTAAAAGAGCACAAGCTACCTTGATTCTGTCCAAGGATAATCCCAAAGGAACAAAAGGAGCGCTGTAGATCCATATTTAATTTTGAAAATCATAAACAGATATTAGGACTAGAATAGGGAAGAAAATGGGACCCTTTATATCAGTTGAAACTACTATTTCTCATGATTTTCATCTATTGACCAGCATTAAGTGATCGAATAGAAAGGCTTTGGGCTACAAAATTTATCGGAGTGAATCAATGAATAATTGATCACGTAGGATTTCGGCGACCCACAATGCATATTGTTGTGCCGATGGGTGCAATCGATCTGCTGCCACCAAAGCAGTATCTGACAACCCTTGTTCTGAAATAGCGGTAATATCAAAATACCAAATTCCTTTGTCATTTGTAATACTTTTGTTGATCTGGTTATACGCAGCTATTTCAGTCGTGATTCCTTCTCTATTCAAAACACCGAAAGGAGTATATCCATAATTGGGGATCGATAAAACAAATACTCTTTCTTTATCTCCACCAACTCTCTCAATGGCTAGGCTGAGTAATTCCTCAAATGCTGGCTCGTAACTGGCAGCTGTTTTTCCTTGGTATTGATCATTGACCCCAATGAGTAAGGAAACTAAATCGTAATCAAACTTATCATGCGTCGCCAAGGCTGCTTTAAGCTCATCTGTACGCCAACCCGTCTGGGCTATGATCGTAGCTGAATCCAAATAAATTTCCTGCCCCTCAAGAGAATCTATGAGTTGATTGGGCCACCTACCAGATGACTCAACACTTTCTCCGATGGTGTAACTATCTCCTAGCGCAAGATAAGAAAAGGATGGAGTAGCCTGATCCAGCAACATTATCTTTTGATCTTGATTATATGCAGTCATATCTCCAGTAGTCGTACAACTGCATAAAAAAAGCAGTTGGAAAAAAATTGATTTAAATCCTTTTCATCTCCTCATAAATTTAGCCACTAAAATGAATAATTTAAGTCATACCCAAAAAAAACGGTCTATCTATCCCTTTCAAATCATTGATTTTAAATGAAGTAATTACAACAATCATATGGTCCTCAAAGAATGGCAAAAGCAGATGCCGACTATGCCATGCATACTCCAAACACTACAAAAAAAATTATTAAACCAGCGGGTGAATGGAATACCACAAAAATTATTTTTACTCCCGAAAGAGTAGAGCATTGGCTCAATGGTGTAAAAATTACTCTCTTTTATTCCCTAGAGTGAGGATTGGTATGATCGAAAAAATAAGGGTAAATGGAAAGATCGCCCCAATTATGGTAAATTCAAATCCGGATATATTGGACTTCAAGACCATGACAACCCTATTTGGTTTAAAAACATAAAAATAAAAAAACTTTAATCTGATCTCTATGAAAATGAACAAACGCCAATTTCTAAAAAGTACGGCAGCCCTATCTTCACTAACCCTACTATCTGGTTGTGATTGGGAGACTTCTGAAAAAAAAGGCTTCAAACAGCTCATATAGGCGTGGGCAATATGGGTGGAGAGAATCTAAAGGCTATCTCATCGTATGAAATGGTTGATGTAGTAACCCTATGCGATGTAGATTCAAATAACTTGTCTGCTGCAGCTTATTTGCATCCCAAGGCCAAGCGCTTCACTGACTATCGAGATCTTTTCAAAGAAATAAAAGATCAAATCGATGCGGTAATTGTCTCCACGCCGGATCATCCCCATGCTCCAGCTCCTATGATGGCCATGAACCATGACAAACCTGCGTATTGCCAAAAGCCTCTTACGCATCATGCGACTGATGATCGGGCGATGAATCAATTAGCGGCTGATAAAAACCACATGACCCAAATGGGCATTCAAGTACATTCTTTCTATGACTTTAAATTAGCGACTTGACTCATTTAATCAGGGATCATCGGAAAAGTAAGTACCGTTCGAGCATAGTCTCCTAAAAATTAGGGATATGATGGTCCTGAACCGGAAGGTAGCGACCCAATCCCGGGACATTTAGATTGGAATTTGTGGCTCGGAACCCAAGGACAGGCCCTTTAAAAAAGAAGTTTACCATCCAGGTAACTGGCGTAAACTATTAGATTATAGATGCGGTACCCTAGGTGATATGGGAGTACATATTTTTGATACCCCTTACAATGTATTGGCTTTGGACGTTCCGTTAACTATCAACAACAATTGCCGCCCAACTACCGGTTTCGGTTATTCTGAAGCAAATACCTTAACTTATGAATTCCCACAAACACTGTATACGACCGAAACCATCAAATGGTCTTGGTATGATGGACCCAATACTCCAGAAATGCACAGTGATTTGGAATTACCCGATGGTGCCACACTACCTGATCAAGGAGCCATGTTTATGGGAGAAAAAGACAAATTATTGTTGCCCCATTTTATGGAATTACCTCTACTTATTGTAGATGGGACCTATGTGGAAATTGATCAAGATTTAATTGATAGCTTTCAGCTGGGTACCCCTATCAGAGATTTTGAGGTATAAGGCAATATGCATTACCACCAATTTGTAAATGCTTGTTTGGAGAATTCGACAACCACCACACCGTTTTCTTACTGAGCCAAACTGACTGAAACAATACTGCTAGGGGTTATTGCACGCAGATTTTCCAATGAAACCCTGCATTGAGATAGCCAAAAAGCCAACTTTTCTGAATTAAAAGCCAATACTTATTTAGACGGTTCATATCGGACCTTATAAATTATTTAGATTGGAATAAAATAAAAAATCCCTTTTTCTTGATTTAAAAAAGGGACTTTTAAATATTAATTTAATAAGTTACCATTATAGTAAGCCACTTGACTGGTGATCTTTCCTGCCTTATTGAAGTTATGGCTCAAGTGCATGAAAATAACAACTTCCGCGTCGGTGGCCTTGTTTTTAAAACGAAAGTTCCACCAAGATAAAACCGTGGATCCATCCCCATTGTAAGACAAATAATCAGGATACCCATATTCATCCATACTTATAATTTCGAATGAAGTTAATAAATTTTCTACTTGAGTACGTTCTTCTGCTTTCGAATGACTTTCGCCTCTTGGCGCATTGATGTCACTGAATTGTGCATTATCGTCAAATTGCTCATAAACTAAATCTAAGTCTCCGAGCTCAAAAGCCGAAATCATGGTTCTGACCGTATTTATGTAGGCATGATCTTTATAAATAGTGCCATTCTCAATAGTATTGAATGTATCCCAATATTTTTGAAAAATAGCTGTATTCGCACGGATAATCATCATACGGATTTGACTCCCATCTTTACTTAAAACAAAAGATCTATCTACCGGGGTTTCTATTTTGAATCCTGTCTCTTTGTCTACACCATAAAAAACATCCCAAGTATCTATCCAAGTACCTGACTCCTTATACTCCAACGCATCAGGATAAGATTTTCCTCGCTTGGTAATCTTAAAGCCTTTGAGCTGGCTGCTCCAATAAGTAGATTCTGCAATCAGTCCCTGCTTATCTTTGCCCTTAGCGTCTTTGTTGGTTGTTAAACCATTATAAGATTTAAAGTCATCGGTAAGAAGGACCTCAAGAGTTGCTTTATCTCCAGCCACATAGGCCTCGGTGAATTTATGCATGAGCTCAATTCCTGGATGCTCATCGAAGATTTTACCATTA
>DBBU01000071.1 GCA_002292365.1 Flammeovirgaceae bacterium UBA976 | reverse complement strand
CGCATTATTATTTATCAAAATATCCACTTCATGTATTTCTATCTCATCTATATCTGCCCTTGTATTGTTAGATATTAAATAAACCTCTGGAATATCTATCTATGTAAATATCAGCGGAGATTCAGAACAGATTCATTCTCATCACAAGCAGTTGTTAAAAATAGAGCGATCTTTAAAATCAAGCAGAAGTTTATAGTCAAAGTAATATTCATCTAGTAAAAAATTTTGGTTTAAGTAATAAGATTAAAGTTTTGCGATAAGTGATTTGATTTGCTTACTCATCAATAACTACTTTAAAATTTATATATAGAAATTATTGCTCCTAAAGCAATAGAATGAACTAGGCAATTAAGGGTGTCAACTTGTCCCCAGACATTTAATCTAAGCTATTTTTGATCAGTCCCTTAAAAATCCGGATCTAAATGAAATTCCATTGACTTGCCATTGGTAGGATCCTTAAAAGTGAGGGCAGCGGCATGCAGCTTCAATCTATCCGACTTCAAGCCATACAATTCGTCTCCCTCAATGGGCATATTTAGACCTTGAGGATGGGCTGAATGTACTCTAAGCTGGTGAGTCCTCCCGGTAATAGGTTTAAATAATACCCGCGCTTTGGATGCTTTAATTTCTAGGATCGACCAATACGTTTCGGCCAATTTACCCTCATGATAACAAACCATTTGACGTGGACGTTGATGGTAATCAGGTCTCAATGGCAATTTGATCGATGGGGCTTTGTATTCTGGAATACCATTTAAGATGGCAATGTATTCTTTTTTAATAGTCTTATTTAAAAACTGATTTTGAAAATCAAGATAAGCTGCTAGAGTCTTGGCCACCACCATCAATCCAGAAGTTTCGCGGTCCAATCGATGTACCATCATAGGGCCTGTAGCCTTTGGGAATGTGGCCTTGACCCTGCTGGCTACGGAATCCAATACGTATTTTCCTGATACCGATAACAAACCATTGGGCTTATTGATAACCAAATAATCCACTGATTCATAGATTATATCCAACCCTTTTGTCTTTAACGCCTCATGATAGGCGGGATTCTCATCAATACGCATACCTGCCAACATATGAATTAAAATAGGCTTGCATTTACCAAGGCAAGCAGGATAAAAATATCCATGGCGACGCAATTCAAGTTTAGGTGATTGTCCCCACCAAAACTCCGCTAAAGCCACAGGTTTTAAGTCATTGAGAAAAGCATGCTGCAATAGCTTTGGAGCAGCACAGTCTCCAGCACCTGCAGGTGGCCTTTGCTGTTTGGTATGCTTGAACAAGGTGGTTAATCCTTTCCTCTCTTTTTGTTGATTCAGAAATTGATATTGATCAAATAGTTGCTGCTGAAGTACCGCTGACTTACTCTTCCTTCTTTCCTTTAATTCATTGATTTTTTTTTGATAAAAAGCCAAACGGACTTCTGCAGCTCTTAATACTTCCCGCCAGGCTTGTAGCTTCCTTTTATGTTGAAAATGCAAGTCCTGACTCTCTTTGCTCATTTGTTGCAACAAATTCTCAAGGCGATCACCGCTTAAGTCTTTCATTGCCGCCTCTCTTTTAAGTTGCCTAATGTGCTTAGCCTCCTTTTTATTCATCAGGCTTACTTGCATTTCCTTATTGCTTTTATCTCTTTTAGTATTATACTCAGATAATAAATCCTGATACTGAGGATCATACTCGATGGCTTTAATTTGGTCATTAATCGCTATAATGGATGCCTCCTCTTCTTTAAAAAAACCATCATCGGCCAATCTATCATAAATTGGACCCACGAAACCCTCTAAATAATTCTTTTCAGCAAGTTTCCCGGAAAATGCGGCCAAGTAACCCAGCTCTTTTCGCTTATTCTGTACCACCAAAATACCAAACATCTTACCACAGATTTCACCAGATTCATCGGTCTGATCTCCAAAGTCATGGGTCCATTTTTTTTGCTCATTCAAATAGGTCTGTAAGGCTTTGACAGCGCTTAATGCCACTAGATGCGGTTGGTATGAAAAAGGAAAAGTGAACTTTTCGGGGAGATCTGTTTCCGCAATTGGAATGGGGAGTTTATGGAAAACGGATTGAGTAAAAGTTTCTGAATCTTTCATGTGCAAGCACAGAATTAATACCATTTACTATGAAAGTCCAAATTTAAATGAATTATTGTTTTGTAAATAATAAGGCCTATTGAAAACCAAATGATAATAGGCCATACCATTACTGATCAGTTGAAAGCCTCAAAATAGAAATAAATCATAGAAATGAACCAAAAAAACCCAAATTATCATACCGCTCATAAAATAAATATGACCGCTCTTTTTAAATTATTCGATCAAGTGAATATTTGATCCTTACAAAGTTAAATTGATTACTAATTCATTTTTTTATGAAAGATTTAAGTCGACGCAAATTTTTACAGAAATCCTCGCTCTCTGCCGCCGCGTTAGTAACTGCCAACACCATAAAAGCAGATGTTTCAGATTTGTCTAATGATCGCGCAGCTCAATCTAAATACATGGGAAGTTTTGCCGCACCCAAACTTCCCAATATTCGTATTGCCATCATTGGAGTGGGTGCTCGTGGAC
>DBBU01000012.1:31345-33059 GCA_002292365.1 Flammeovirgaceae bacterium UBA976 | reverse complement strand
TGCTGATTCCGTATATATATTAGGAGGCAGAATAGCCGTGATTTCGGGAGTGACACTTACCATCAAGGCGGGGACAATTATCAAAGGCCAATATGGAACAGGAGCCAATGCAACGGCATTAGTAGTCGCAAGAGGAGCTACCTTAAATGCTCAGGGAACGTCTACTTCACCCATCATCTTTACCGCAGTCGCAGACGAAATTCAACCAGGTGAAATACTTTCACCCAATATGCCTTTAGATGCTGGAGGTCTTTGGGGAGGGGTTATTATATTAGGAAATGCACCAGCCTCATTAGGGGATGATGCGTCTGAATCTAATATTGAAGGTATACCAACATCTGATATCAATGGGTTGTATGGGGGCACAGATGCGACTGATAATTCAGGGGCTATCAGTTATATTTCTATTCGTCACGGGGGATCAAACATCGGTGAAGGTAATGAGATCAATGGTCTGACTTTAGGAGGTGTTGGTTCAGCAACGAGTATTGAGGGCGTTGAAGTAGTTGCCAATGCAGATGATGGTATTGAGTGGTTTGGAGGAACGGTAAATGTTTCTAAAATTTTGATTTGGAATTCAAATGACGATGGGTTAGACACCGATCAGGATTGGCAAGGAACTTGTTCGGATTACGTAATCGTAACGCCACAAGGAGGTTCAGCTTTTGAGTTGGATGGGCCTGAAGGTACCGCTAAAGTCAATGGTGCGGATGGCTTTCATACCTTCAGCAATGGTGTCGTATATGTGGGTGCTGATGCAGATCATGTCGTAGATTGGGATGGCGCTACCAATGCAGCCTTAGTTGACTTATACATTTATGGATTGGGAGAATATGATGGGACGGCTATTGAATCCTTTAGCGGTGATGGATCGGGCGTTTCTTCAGGATGGGAAACCACTTTGAATGAAGGAGATGCTTTAGCTACGGTATTGGGTGCAGATGCTGCTGCGATTACTTCTGAAGTAGCTGCTGGTGCAAGAACCAAAGGTCCTGCGAAGTCTGTTTTTGATACTTGGACTTGGGCAGGATTATCTGGAGCCCTAACCACTATAGGGCTTTAATAAGTAAAAGATTCAATGAAAGAAAAGACTGCTAGTATTTCCAGTGGTCTTTTTTTTTGTTAAAAATGGGAATGGTATTGGGAATGAGTTTTGAATACTAAATAAGCTTTTGATTGAAGCGGTAACGTTTACCGATGAGACCGTTTGCTCACCAGTCCTAGTATCGCCTTATGCGGGCATTTTTTGGTCAGAATGGTTAACCGTTTTCACAAAGAGATCAATCAAAGAAAAGCAGGGTACTTAGGGTCAATGAATAGGTTTTGAGGGGTAATATTATCTAAAACCACTACTTATATTATCCAATTATTAATTAAATAGGCGCTATTGTTAAGTTAATATTAACTCATAGAAAATAGGATGTAATTATCTCTTGAATCCTCACATTTGCAGTGATATAAATGATTAACCCCTCGCGGAGTTATTCTTAAAAATGACATCATTTTTTAAAAAAATTAGTATGAAGATTTTTTTTATAGCGAGTCTATCTATGCTGTGGAGCACCTTGATTTTCGCACAACAAGGAACCATTAGAGGGACAGTGATCGAAGAAGAAACTGGTGAGCCACTCTTCTCTGTGACGGTCATCATCGCTGGCACGACCACGGGAGCCATTACGGATTTTGACGGAAACTTTTCTTTCTCAGTCCCTCC
>DBBU01000012.1:0-31275 GCA_002292365.1 Flammeovirgaceae bacterium UBA976 | reverse complement strand
CGAAAGATAGGGGATTCTAATGCGGCAGGTGCGATTAAACGGGTTACTGGGGTCAGTGTAGAAGGCGGAAAATATGTATATGTTCGTGGTTTGGGTGATCGCTACACCAAAACCACATTAAATGGGGTAGATATCCCTGGTTTAGATCCTGATCGTAATAGTTTACAAATTAATATTTTCCCTACCGCGCTGTTGAATAACATGATAATTCTGAAAACGGCTTCAGCCGATAAGCCTGCCGATTTCACGGGAGGATTGGTCAATATCGAAACCAAGAATTTTCCAGAAGAAAAGGTTTTCAATGTATCCTTTGGGATTACTTACAATCCCTCCATGCACTTCAAAAAAGGGGCATTAACCTACGAGAAAAGCGCTACCGAATGGTTAGGTTTTGACTCAAATGCTAGGAGTCTGCCTAGTCAGATAGACAATGCCGATTTACCGACCCCCTTCGTCAACGAAGCAACAGAATTGTATAGTACAAGTAAACTGTTTTCTCAACAATTATCAGCCCAAGAAGCGACCAATTTTATGAATTACAGTTTAGGTTTATCATTGGGAAATCAAAAGAAATTCGCCAATGGGAATACTTTGGGTTACATTATATCAGCCAATTACAAAAGATTCAATGACTTTTATCAGGATGTGTTGTTTGGAGAATATCAAAAAAGAGATGCCGCAGAGGCATATGAAATGGGTGCGGCAACCTTAAAGTCGGGGGCTTATACTACTGAAAACACCTTAATATCAGGATTGGTTGGCATCGCATACAAAACGCAAAATGCAAAATACAAACTTTCTATTTTGGGTCTTCAAAATGGGGAAAAGAAGACGGCCAAAATTAATACTGTTTCGGACCCTACAAACGATGATTTTACACCGCGATTGATCTCAGACTATACGGCCTTTAATGATAATTTAGAATATGGTCAAAGAAGGTTGACCAATATCTTATTTAATGGCACACATTATTTTGGAGATACCCGGTGGAAACTAGATTGGAAGCTATCTCCAACCTTCTCAAACATGACAGATCCCGACATTCGACGGGCCGCTTTTTCTGATGACACAGGCGTCAACCGAATCAATCCTGGAGCTGCGGGGTCACCCTCGAGGAGGTGGCGATTTCTCGATGAACGCAATGTGGTCGGTAAAGTAGATTTATTAAATACCGGGGTGCTTTTGGGTAGAGAAGCCAAATATCGTGTGGGTACCAGCTATGTTTTAAAAACACGAAATTATGCTATTCAAGCATTCAATATTACGGGTATTCAGGCATCCACCCGATGGGAAGACAATGCCAGTTTCGATGACATCATTTCGGAGGTCAATTTATACGGATCCTCTGAGGACGGCTTAGGCAATAAAATCTACTATCAACGAGATGGAGGCATCAATCCCAATTCAAATGCGTATGAGTCAAGTAATACAAACTTCGCAGCTTATGCCTCAGCAGAAGTGTCGATCACAGAAGGTCTTAAGACCATTATAGGCGTAAGAATGGAGCGATTTGAACAGAGGCATTCGGGCATGAATCAAACGGCGGCCAGTCAATTGGGGAATGCGACCGATGTGGCAGCTATTGAGTCGCTCACACAACAAATCAAATCAGGCGAAGTGGAAGGAGCTTATTTACTTGAAAACGATCAAGTACTTAATTCTACCGATTTTTTCCCGTCTCTAAATGCCATTTATGGATTGAGGGATGATCAAAATATTCGATTTTCTTTTTCCAAAACGATTGCAAGACCATCGTTTAAAGAGCTATCGTATGCTCAGATTTTGGATCCTGTGAGTAACCGAATTTTTAATGGGTCCTTTTTTAAATATAACGATGAGAATGGAAATGTGGTTTGGGACGGGAAACTTAAAGAGACTCACATTAATAACCTTGATTTGAGATGGGAATTCTTCCTTAACAGGGGTCAATTGTTTTCGGCCAGTGTATTTTATAAAACTTTTGATGACCCCATTGAATTGGTTCGTATTTCAAATTCCCAAACAGGGAATGAATTTCAGCCTCGAAATGTGGGTCAAGGTCAGTTACTTGGCGCCGAATTAGAATTCCGCAAGGCTTTGAACTTTGTAGCTCCTTCACTTTCAGATTTTAGCGTTTATGGCAATTTGACCTTGGTGGATTCGCGTATAGAGATGACTCCTATGGAATTTGATTCAAGAAGGGTCTATCAAAAATCAGGGGAAACGATTCAAGATACACGTGTGATGGTAGGCCAAGCTCCTTTTGTAATTAATGTTGGGTTACAATACAACAATGTAGATAGGCGACTTGATGCGGGACTCTTTTATAATGTAAAAGGCAAGACCTTAACCGTGGTAGGAGAAGGATTCTTTCCAGATATTTATTCGCAGCCATTTCATAGTTTGAACTTTAATTTAAATAAGTCGCTAGGCAAAAAAGAGCAGATAACCATCAATTTTAGCGTGAATAATATCCTCAATGACCAACGAGAAGATTTCTTTGAGGCCTACCAGGCACAAGATCAAATTTTCAATCAATTTTCACCAGGAACTGAGATAAGTCTGGGTGTTAAATATGCCTTTTAATAGAAGCTGTATTTCGAAGAAGATGAGTTAAAAAAAAGATATCCTAAGTATTCTTTTTTTTATTCATTGAGTTTACTCGGACAATCTTGCTGATCTGCAGGGCCGCCAATCAGATACATTTTCAAGTCTTCAATTCGACGCTCGGACAGGCGTAATAATTCTTGGCACTTGCAGGGGTTGAAGACTTTTTTCCCATTATTTTTCCGATAATGCTGATCCCATTTTTTGGGATACATGGCACGTAATCGACGATCTCTATATTGAACCCAATAGACCTGCTCCATATTAAATGCATCAAGAAAAGGACGGTCGCTTTTATGCTTTACTTGAATTTCATTCATTAAAGCCACTATTTTGGCATCTATTTTATCAAATGTTGCACATACATCAACTTTGTTATTTTGTTCGAATCGGCAGCTGTTAACAATGAGTATAATTAAAGCAATTAAGATATTTCTCATTCAATATTTAGGTTGATTTATGAAGAGCCAAAATTAAAAGAAACGGAGAGAATTAAATAATAAATGACTGTTTTGCCATTTTTAATTTTTATGAGTTTTCTTTCGAAAGGTCATACCAGCATGAGTGAAGAGCAACGGGTTATTATTCACAATATCAATTGTAATTTTTTTAATTTTTCAATCTCATGATTTATGGCTAAAAGATGTTCCAAAGTTGTGTTGGCTTGTTTGGTATTGGGGCTATTTTTTGAAATTTGTCTGTATCTTTTTGAAAGCTTATTGGCTTCTGCTGTTTTGGTATCAATGACTTTTTGGTATTGGCCCCAATAAAATTCTTTTTTGAAGTCGAGAATCAAATATTTGGTCTGTTGTTGATACAGTTTAAGGCTTTGTTCGGGAATATGGGCCGTATCCAGTGCTAGGTGCATTTGGGTATTTTTTTTCCCGGAGAGGGTTAAAAAAAGGTGGAGATCCGTGTTTCTACCTTCTGTGTGGGCAGGAATTTTAATCACATAATAGGTCCCCTTATTGATAAGTTGTCCAAAACGCTTTGAGTATTTCCAAAATCCGAGTTTGACTGCGTCAGGCTCAAAATCAAATTCGGTTTGGTACCCGATATAGTAACTGGAGTTGATGGAGAGATTAAGAAGGGTTAATTTAGTGTCATAATCTTGACCAATGGAAAAAAAAGGAAAGGAACTGAACATAACGACCTGCAATGTGTGTTTAAACCTAAAAGAAATCAAACGATAAAACCTCATGGGTACAAAGATATTGATAACTGGTGGATCAGGTATGATAGGCCAAGCATTAAGCGCAGCGCTGAGTCAAAAAGGCCACCAAGTTTCCCATTTGAGTCGAAATCCATTGAAGC
Organism: Flammeovirgaceae bacterium UBA976; assembly: GCA_002292365.1. Taxonomy (GTDB): domain Bacteria; phylum Bacteroidota; class Bacteroidia; order Cytophagales; family Cyclobacteriaceae; genus UBA4465. Next base: position 27,375 of record DBBU01000012.1, on the reverse strand, counting down.
ATACCCGTTACCCATCTTTCAAATGGGATATCGCCAGAGGATACATTGATCCAAGTGCTTTGAAGGTCGATGTGATTATTCATCTATCGGGAGAAGGAATCGCAAATAAGAGATGGACTGAAAAGCAAAAACAAAAACTTATTGTAAGCCGCATAGATGCGGCTCAACTTCTTTATGATCAGGTTATAAAGTTAAAAACGCGACCCATAAGGATTATTTCAGCTTCGGCCATTGGTTATTATGGGAGTGATACTCAGGATGAGGAATGTTTTGAAAATACTCCTGCTGGTGACGACTTCATTGGGAAATTTGTATGTAAATGGGAGCAACAAGTGAATCAATTTGAGACATTAGGAATACGGGTAACCTTACTTAGAATTGGAATTGTTTTGTCTAAAGTGGGAGGAGCACTGCCTAAACTCACCCTTCCCATCTTGTGGGGGGTTGGCGCGCCTATCGGGTCAGGCAGACAAAATATTAGCTGGATTCATTTAGATGACTTGGTGAAGATGTTCGTCTTTGTAGTTGAGCGTCAGGTGCTGGGTATTTACAACGCGGTCACACAAAATACGACCAATGCTTTACTCACCCAAGCCATTGCAAAGCAATTGAAAAGGCCATTATTTTTACCGAATATACCAGGGTTTTTTCTTAAAATTATTTTTGGAGAGATGTCAAAAATTATTTTAGGTGGCAATCAGGTAAGTGGGATGAAAATAATTGAACATGGATTCAAGCCGGATTACCCAACTCTTGAAGGGGCATTGAGTGATATTTTTAAAAAAAATAAAGATGAGGGTATAATTAGGGCTTATGTGCATCTAAACAAAGGGAAAAAATTCAGGGAATTAAAGTCAAAGTAATTTTTTATTGGTAGCTAATTGGATTTGCAAACGACAGAAGTCCGAGTGGTGATTGCTTACTTTTAGCGTGAGTATTTGCTTCCGCCTAATTTTTAGTTTTAGATCTACTTAATCGTTAATTTTGCGCTTGATAAGACCAAATAATTTATGGTGATTAAAAAATTGATCGAAAAAGAACACATTGAGGATGGAGTCATAGAAATAATTGGAGCACGTGAGCACAATTTAAAAGACATCCATTTAACCCTACCCCGCAATAAATTGATAGTCATTACGGGAATTAGTGGGAGTGGAAAATCCTCCTTGGCTTTTGATACCCTTTATGCTGAGGGTCAGCGCCGGTACATGGAAAGCTTTTCAGCCTACGCGCGGTCCTTTATTGGCAATATGGAGCGGCCAGATGTAGATAAAATCAATGGATTAAGTCCAGTGATTGCCATTGAGCAAAAGACGACCTCACGGAACCCAAGATCTACCGTTGGCACCACGACCGAAGTATATGATTTCTTGCGATTGTTATTTGCGCGAGCCGGAAAAGCATATTCCCATGTCACGGGTAAACTTATGATTAAGCAGTCGGAATCCCAAATTCTGGATCAATTGTACCATCATTTCCAGGGGGAACGACTTACCTTGTTGGCACCTGTGGTTAAAGGAAGAAAAGGTCATTATCGAGAGCTTTTCGAACAGGTTAGAAAAATGGGCTATTCCAAAGTCCGCGTCAACGGCACTATTTTAGATTTGACGCCCAAGATGCAAGTAGATCGATACAAAACTCATGACATTGAAATTGTCATTGATCGCATGGTCATTGATGAAAAAGATCAAAAACGAGTCAAAGATTCTATTGGAACGGCGTTGAAGCAAGGCAATGGGGTCATGATGACCTTAGCAGAGACCGAAGAACTATCTTATTTTTCAAAAAACTTAATGGATCCCGAGACTGGTTTGGCCTATGATGAACCTGCTCCTAATACTTTTTCTTTTAATTCTCCTTATGGTGCATGCGATCAATGTAAGGGTTTGGGAGTTACAGAAGAGATTACAGAAACCGCGATCCTTCCCAATCCCTCATTGAGTATCAGCAGGGGAGGAATCTTGCCTTTGGGTATGTACAGAGACATTTGGATCTTTAAGAAGATAGAAGCGATTCTTAAAAAGAATAAAATAAATATCACGACTCCAATAAAAGATATACCTCGACCGATATTGGATATTTTGCTTTACGGAGAATCCGAATCTATCCAAGTAAGTTCTGTCAAATATCCAGGGAAGGATTGGACGACTACTTTCGAAGGGATCATGAATTTCTTGAACAAACAGCGAGAAGAAGGATCTGAAAAAATGCGTCAATGGGTACGAGATTTTACGGATATCAAGACCTGTGATACGTGCCAGGGCTTTCGCTTGAAAAAAGATTCTTTACATTTTAAAATAGCAGATAAGCACATTGGGGAAATTTCAATGATGAACATCAACGAGCTAGATGAATGGTTTAAAAATGTGGAATCAAAATTAGATAAACGACAAAATATCATAGCCAAGGAGATCTTAAAAGAGATCCGAAAGCGGATTGGGTTTATGTTGAATGTAGGTTTAGATTATTTGGATTTAAATCGTCCTTTGAGGACTTTGTCAGGAGGAGAAGCTCAGCGCATTCGTTTGGCAACCCAAATAGGGACTCAGTTGGTCAGCGTTCTGTATATTTTAGATGAGCCCAGTATTGGACTTCATCAAAGGGATAATGTAAAACTCATTAAAGCGTTGCAAGAACTTAGGGATTTGGGAAATACGGTGATCGTAGTGGAGCATGATAAGGAAATGATGTTGGAATCTGATTTCATCGTAGATATAGGGCCAGGTGCAGGCAGATTTGGAGGACAAATTGTGGCCGCCGCACCGCCAATAGAATTTTTGAAAAAGAATACGAAAACGGCAAATTATTTAAATGACAAACTCCGCATTGAAGTACCTAAAATACGTCGAAAGGATACGGGAGGCCAAATTATTTTGAAAGGGGCTTGCGGACATAATCTTAAAAATGTCACATTGAAATTGAGTTTGGGTAAGATGATTTGTATTACTGGCGTTTCGGGAAGCGGTAAATCAAGCTTGATTCATGAAACCCTCTATCCGATATTAAGAAAATATTTTTATAAGTCAAGAAAAGAACCTTTACCATATGCTTCTATAAAAGGGATGGATCATTTAGACAAGGTAATAGAAGTCGATCAATCACCTATCGGTCGTACACCCAGGTCCAATCCAGCGACCTATACCAGTGTTTTCACGGATATCAGGGCTTTGTTTTGCGAATTACCTGAAGCTAAAATCAGAGGATATAAGCCCGGTAGATTTTCCTTTAATGTAAAAGGGGGAAGATGCGAAACTTGTCAAGGGGGTGGTATGAGGGTTATTGAAATGGATTTTCTTCCAGATGTCTTGGTCGCTTGTGAGACATGCAAGGGGAAAAGGTATAATCGGGAGACCTTGGAGGTTCGTTTTAGAGGTAAATCTATCGCTGATATGCTAGATATGACCGTAGAGGATGCGGTAACTTTTTTTCAAAGTCAACCAAAAATATTAAGAAAGATCGAAATGTTGGATCAAGTAGGGTTGGGCTACATTACCTTAGGACAGCATGCAACGACCCTTTCGGGAGGCGAGGCACAGCGGGTCAAGTTGGCCACTGAGTTGTCAAAAAAAGATACGGGTAAGACACTTTATATTCTAGATGAGCCAACGACGGGGTTGCACTTTCAAGACATAGGTCATTTATTAGATGTGCTGAACCGATTGGTAGATAAGGGAAATACTGTTTTGATTGTTGAACACAATATGGACATTATTAAGGTAGCTGACGAAGTCATAGATTTAGGACCTGAAGGAGGAAACAAAGGGGGGCATATCTTAATAACAGGGACCCCTGAGGCAATAACGATGTGTAAGAACAGTCATACCGCTACTTATTTAAAGAATGAGTTAACTTTAAAGCGTGAGTAAGCGGCAGCTTTATTGGATATTTCAAATAATAGGTTGGTCTATATATGGGCTCATTCAACTCTTTCTATACAGTGTAGAATTTCAAATTACGTTTTCTTTTTTTTCAGGTCAGGTACTGCAAGTGGCTTTTATGATGGGTGCAACCCACTTGTTCAGAAATTATATCATTCGAAATAATTGGATCGACGTCAAATGGGTAGTCTTGATTCCAAGGTTCATGATTGCAATGGTGCTTTTTTCGCTCGCTCATTATTTATTTATCATTCTTATTTCATACTTGTCAGGGAGTTTAAATGATATCCAAGAGTTTAATGTGCTCTATGTTTTGGCGAGCATGCTACAATCTATGGGTCTATTTGGAATTTGGTCTTTGCTTTACCTTTCATTTCTTTATTTTGAACGGTACAATAGATCGTTGAAGTATGAAGCTGCTATAAAAGAGATTGAATTAAATAATTTAAAGTCTCAGCTCAATCCCCATTTCATTTTTAATGCCCTTAACAGTATTCGAGGTTTGGTCCAAGAAGATCCCTTAAAATCTAAAAAAGCCATCACACAACTATCCAACATTCTCCGAAATGTTTTGAGGGCCCAACCTCAAGAAACCATCGCTTTCAGCGAAGAGTTGGCTACCATAAAGGATTATTTGGCGTTAGAAGCCATTAGATATGAAGAGCGAATAGAAATCAGTTATAAGATTGATGCGCATTCAAATTTTTTTCATGTGCCCCCGTTGATGCTGCAAACTCTTGTGGAAAATGGGATTAAGCATGGAATTTCTAAACTTCAAAAAGGGGGTAAGCTTGAATTGATTACTCAAAGAGTTCCGGAAGGGTTACAGATTCAAATTAAAAATAGCGGTAAATACACGGCCGCAAAACAAAAAAAAAGTGGCTATGGTTTGCTAAACACAGAAAAAAGGTTGAAATTAATTTATGGTGATCAAGCGGCGCTAAAAATTGGTAATCTAAGTGATCACACTGTCCTTACACAAATTATTATCCCTAAACCTTTATGAGAGCAATAATTATTGACGATGAACGATTGGCCAGAAAAGAGTTAAATAACTTATTGGAAAATTATCCTGAGATTGAAATTGTAGATCAGGCAGTAAATGCAGACGAAGCGTTAGAAAAGATCATACAGTTAGATCCAGAATTAATATTTTTAGATATTCAAATGCCCGGAAAAACGGGTTTTGAGTTACTTGAAGAGCTTGAAAAAGTACCCAAAGTTATATTTACTACTGCTTATGATGAGTTTGCCATAAAAGCTTTTGATGTAAATGCGCTAGACTATCTACTAAAACCGATCCAAGAAGAACGTTTAAAAGATACCATAAACAAGGTTTTGGCAGTCCAGGCAAGTGCTTTAGCCGAGCGAGCACAAGAAGGGGTGAGTGAAATCAAGCAACAATTAGGGATGAATGACCAAGTTTTCGTCAAAGATGGTGACCGATGTTGGTTTATAAGCTTGAAGGAAATTCGTCTTTTTGAATCTGATGGAAACTATATCAAGGTATACTTTGATAATGTTAAGCCCATGATACATAAAAGCTTGAATGCCTTAGATGAAAAGTTGGATGAAAGAAGCTTTTTTAGAGCGAGCAGAAAGCATATTATTAACCTCAGTTGGATAAAAACTATTGAAACGTGGTTTAATGGGGGATTATTGGTTGAGCTGAAGGGTGGAGAAAAAGTAGAAGTAAGTCGACGACAGGCGGCTCGATTTAAAGAGAAGATGAGTTTATAGAAGGATCATGACGTAGGATAAAATAGGCGGGCACAGATGTCATCGCTGATGAGAAACCCTTCAAAAGTCAGCTTGAGCTTATTTAAGTCCAATAAAGCGAAACCTTCCGAGCAGAGTTGGTTAATCAACATAAGGCGTTCACTTTTAATATCTCTGTGAAATTTTTTTTCAAATTGCTCAAAATCAAGGCCAAAATGAGTCCTCAATCGCGTCATGATGTATTCATTCATTTTTTCCGTTAATGAGAGCGCCTCTACTACCGGATGGGTCCTATCGGTATCCAATTGTTTTAAATACAGGTGATTGTTGCTGATGTTATGACTTCGGTTATCACCATCAAAAGAATGTGCCCCAGGTCCAATCCCGAGATAAGGGTTTTGAAGCCAATAAGAAGCATTATGCCGGGAAAAATGAGCATTCTTTGCAAAAGAAGAGATTTCATAATGTTCATATTGATATTTCGTTAATTCTGCATGAACGATTCTATAATTTCTTTCGTAATCAAGGTCGGATGGGAAAGACCTTTTATTTTGGCTCTTCCAATTACTAAAAACGGTTTTTTCCTCAATGATGAGTCCGTAGATAGAAAGATGCGGAAGATCTAAATTCAATAAGGTTTTTAAATCTGCCCTCAATGACGCATCACTGGCCTCTGGAAGCGCAAACATGAGATCGGCAGAGATATTGTCAAACCCAGCTTGGCGTATCCAATCAATGCTTTTTAGGGCTTGATTTGCATTGTGTGATCTGTTTAGGACTTTTAAGACCTCATCATTAAAAGTTTGAATACCAATACTCAATCGATTGATGCCAGCACGCTTCCAAAATTTGGCTTTGTCAACATCTATATCATCCGGATTGGCCTCTAAGGTTACCTCGGCGGATAGAGAAACATTATAATAGGTCATGATCGTTTCCATTAGGATATTGAGCGCCTTTTCTGTTAAGATGGACGGGGTACCTCCACCAAAATAAATCGTATCAATAGGGCTTTTGGGAGTTGAACCCCTTAACTTCAATTCTTTGGCAAGTCCACCAACCATACGATCCATGGGGTCTAATTGTGTACTAAAATGGAAATCGCAATAGTTACATGCTTTTCGGCAAAAGGGGATATGTATATAGAGTCCAGACAATTTTTTATAATCAAGCAAAAGTAATTGGATCGTGTCTCAAATCTCTCATTGGTATCCTAAAGATATTAACAAATGCGGTTCTACTCCTTTTTATTGAATTTGAGAATATTCATTTATGCTTTAGTTATTGATTTTATGGCTTGTTTAATGAAGGATTTTGAATAATTTTGACCGATGACAGAGTTCATTTTATTAATTGGAATTAATATTAGCTAACTCATTTTACCAATGAGACGCTTATCATGCTTTCTTTTGACATTTGTGTTATGCTCAATGATGGTCTTTGGGGGTGGGTATTCTGCCATTACTAAGAATATATCAGATCAGTTTGTTTTGATGGATCAAGTGGGGGATACTGTGGACTCAATATCAGGCATATATGCACCTGCACGCCTCGTTTTGCCTAAGGATCTAACCTTTCGTGAGTTATTGCTTCAAAACAGTCAGCCGATGACTATTTGGATAAATGATCGATTGACCGCCTTGAACGTTTATACTTGCACCCTTCCAATTGGTCAAATCTATGCTGAAATTGGGCAAGATTCGACTGTTTTAATAATTAGGGCAACACAGGAAATAAAAGATTTACAGGGATATTTGATCGGTTTGAATGCGGCTTCTTTGTCTAGAGATTTAAATGGTACGAAAAAAGGGAGGATTCAGTATGATTTTTTAATCGTACAAGTACTGGTTCTGTTATTAATAATCGGACTTATGGAGAGATTCGACCTTATTTTTCTTTCTAGTTTAGTAAAAAACCCCTTCAGTTTGCCTTCTCGAGAATTGGATAGCAGTTTTACATTTAATGGGAGCTATAAATTAACCTTCAAGGTTAGCTCTTTATCCATCCTCTTGGGGATATCCTATTGGTTTCTTGAAAATTATCAACCCAACCAAAGTTATCCATTAACAGAGAATTTAAGGTCTTGGCTCATTTACTCATTTTATGCTCTGGGGCTGTTGTTGATTAAATACACTGTAGTCAGTTTGTTTGGATATTTACATCAATTAAAATCATTGAGTCACTTTCAATTTTCCGCTTTTGTTAATTTTACGGAGGGGATTTGTTTAATTTTTTTGATTTTCGTTAATGTCCGTCTTTGGTTTTCGTTCTATGAATCAAGTGCACTGACAGAATTTTGGAATTATTATTTTTTAGGTGCAATCATATTGTTTTATATCTATTTAGCCTTTTATATGTCGCTGACAAAAGAGGTTAGAAAATTTCACATTATTGCATATCTTTGCAGCACTGAATTTATAGGCATTTTTTATTTTGCCTTGAACTTATTAAGATAGTTTTAATAATTTTTGTTATTTACTGTTTAGAACGAAAAGAAATTGGAGGACCCTAAAAGAATTACAAAAGTCGGCAGTATCCTGGTTTCTCAACCCAAACCAAGTGGGGATAAATCCCCTTATTTTGGACTTGCTGAAAAATACAATTTAAAGATCGATTTCAGGCCATTCATTCAGATCAATCCGATTGATGTTAAGGACTTCAGAAGGCAAAAAATCAATATTTTAGATTTTAGTGCGGTAATATTTACCAGCCGAAATGCAGTGGATCATTTTTTTAGGTTGGCTGCAGCAATGAAAGTGGAGACTCCTGCGGACATGAAATATTTCTGTGTTTCAGAACAAACAGCCAACTATTTACAGAAGTATATTGTTATAAGGAAACGTAAGATTTTCTCTGGTCAGCGCACAGCCAAAGATTTGATGGAATTGATAAAGAAGCACAAAACCGAAAAGTTTATCTTTCCCTGTTCAAATATAAGGAAAAATGACATACCCAACTTTTTGAAAGAGAACGAGTATACCTATGTTGAAGCCATTATATATGAAACGGCTGCCAGCGACTTATCAGATTTAGCAGACGTCAATTATGATATCATAGCGTTTTTTAGTCCTTCGGGCATTCAATCATTGTTAAAAAACTTTCCGGATTTCGAACAGAATAATACAAGAATTGCAGCCTTTGGGCCTACCACGGCAAAAGCGGTTACCGATGCGGGGCTACTCCTAGACATTCAAGCCCCACATCCTAATGCACCTTCGATGACAGGAGCACTCGAACTTTATATAAAAAAAGCGAATATAACTATATAGAAAACAAAGTGCTTAGGTCAATGTTATGGAGAATGGAACAAAATTCTTAAAGCCTGTAAGAATTTGTGACGAGGCACAAATTTTGAGAAGTAAATGAGGGATAGATTGATTCTAACTGCTTTGGGAATATTGGGAAGCATCCTGCTTAGCTTGTCCGTTCACGCCCAAAATGATTCTTTTGTAAGTTATAGTATTATGAATCCAACTTTACATAATCCAGCTTGGGTAGGTAACGATCGGATGGCTCATGTTATCTTGCAAGTGAGAAGCCAATGGACAGGTTATAAAACATCATTCGATGGAAAGGGAGGGGCACCATCCTCTTTCGTGTTCAATATGTCAGTACCAGTCACCAAAAAGTTCTCTGACATTGGAGTATCCTTATTGAATGAAACGATTGGTCCGATCAATAATATGGGCTTAAATTTTCCGATTTCTTATAAAATTGATATCAACGAATCTAAACTTATTTTGGGTTTAATGCCTGGGATCATTTCTCGATCACAGAATTTCAATGAGCTTCGCTTCAATGATTCCAGAGATCCCTTAAATAAAATCGGAACCAAAGAGGTACAAACTTTATTCAATTTAGCTTTGGGGGCCTTGTATTCCTTACCGCGGAATAGTTATGTTGGATTAAGTATTTCTAACCTTACGCGGCCGAAGTTCAATTATGGCTTATCAGGGTTCTCCAATAAGTTGTTAACAAACTATACGCTCATGTTCGGTGCATTCAAGTCCCTAACAAGAGAGTTAGAATTCAGACCAAATTTGGTTGTTAAAACAGATTTGAATACCTTGACCTTTGACTTGGGAGCCCAAGTTCAATATAATACCAGAATGTGGCTGGGCGCTTCTTACAGTTGGTCAGAAGCTTTTGTTGTTATGGGGGGCTATAGTTTGATGGAAAAAAATAGATTAAAATTAGGTTTTGCCTTAGATTTAGTTGTCCAAGACAGTCAAGCGAAAAATGCAACTTCTCAAGAGATTTATATAAGATACGATCTCTTGGATTTTGTTATCGGAGGGAAAAAAAAGATAAAAACACCCAGATTTATAAACTAATTATGCTAAAATGCACATTGTTTTCAATTTATACTATTGAATTTTTGGTGACTAATTTATATTCAGTTTATATTTAAGGCTGAAATTATCATGCGTAAGATTGCATTAGACATTTATTAATATAATTGCAGTTTTAAGAAACCTATTATGAGAATTAAAAAAAATACTAAATTATCTGCGTTTCAGTTTCTAGGATTAGCTTTGGCGTTTTCTAGTTGTGGTTTGATAGGAGGGTTATCTGATGGCGGCGCATCAAACGATCGAGGAGAAGTCTACGGTGTCCCAGATCGGGAGGGTTGGGAGATGACTAGACCATTTGGTATGATGGCAGTAAGAGCAGGTACCTTTCACATGGGACAAGCTGATCAAGATGTCGCTGCGACACAAATCAACTTCAACAAACAGATTACGATTAGTGCCTTCTTTATGGATGACACAGAAATAACCAATAACGAATACCGTCAGATGACTGAAAGTTTAGCTGAGGCCTCTGATATAGAGTTGCCTGAGGGGGTTACATTAGAACAAGTGCTTCCCGACACTACGGTATGGGTGAGTGACTTTACACACCACATGGGTGACCCTATGGTTGCTTACTATTGGTCACATCCTGCTTTTGATGATTATCCTGTTGTTGGAGTTAACTGGAATGCGGCAAGATATTTCTGTGAGTGGAGAACTAACTATTTAAATGCTTACAGAGAAGAGCAGGGCCTACCCTTGATGCCTGAGTTCCGACTTCCGTCTGAGGCAGAATGGGAATATGCGGCAAGAGGAGGAAGAGACATGGTTAAATACCCTTGGGGTAATCCTTATGCAAGAAACATGAAGGGATGTTTGCTCGCCAATTTTAAACCAGGTCGTGGAAACTATTATGATGATGGGTTTTCTTACGCAGCGCCCACAGCAACTTTTTTCGCCAATGATTATGGGCTCTATGACATGGCAGGTAATGTTGCCGAATGGTGTGAGGATGCTTACAACCCCTCTTCTGTTCCGTTAGTGTGGGATTTGAATCCGACTTATTACGATGACAGAATAGCGGAAAAAGTAACCAGAGGAGGTTCTTGGAAAGATATTGCTTATTTTATCGAAACGGGAACGCGACAGTTTGAGCACAAGGATACAGCTCGAGCGTCACTTGGATTTAGATGTGCTATGTCTTATATCGGAAGATCGACGCAATCATTTAATTTTTAATAATCTAACAACTAAAACCACAAAAATATGAGCGAGAAAAAAGGAGGCTTCATGGACTTATTGTTCACTACCATCATGCCCAAGGTATATGGTATCGGAGCGGCAGTTGTAATTGTAGGTGCTATGTTTAAAATCCTCCATTTACCAGGTTCTTCTATCATGCTGGGTGTAGGATTGACTGTAGAAGCAGTAATTTTCTTTTTAAGTGCTTTTGAACCACCACATCCTGATCCTGAATGGTCGAAAGTCTACCCTGAACTTGCACTTGACTACGACGGGCCGGCTGCTACGCCTCCCCAAAGAAGGGCCGCACCAGCAGCAGTCTCCACAGGTGTTTCAGCACAGTTGGATAAAGTCATGGAAGATGCTAAAATAGGGCCAGACTTACTGAAAGGATTGGGTGACGGTATGAGAAATCTTGCTGACACTGCAAGTAAAATGTCAAATCTTAGCGACGCTGCTGTAGCCACCAATGAATATGCAGACAACATGCGATCAGCATCAAAAACGCTCACTGAGATGAATAAATCCTATGGTACATCTATGCAAGCGCTGGGGGCGATGTCAGAAGCATCTAAGGGAGCCAAGGATTATCAAACACAAGTACTTACGGTTACAAAAAGTTTGAGCGCTTTGAATGCCTTATATGAAATGGAACTTCAAGATTCTCAAAGTCATACAAAAGCATTGAATAAATTTTATTCAAATGTTACTGATGCCTTAGAAAGTATGGCAGAAGCGGGTAAAGAAACGGCAGCTTTTCAAGTACAGCTGAATCAATTAACTTCTAATGTTGAGAATTTAAATAAGGTATATGGCGGTATGTTGACCGCCATGAAAAGTTGATACTTATCAATCAATCTAAAATGAATAAACAATAAATTATGTCAGGAGGTAAAGAAACGGGACGTCAGAAAATGGTGGGTATGATGTATTTGGTGCTGACTGCTTTATTGGCGCTAAATGTGAGTAATACCATTATTGATAAATTCGTCTTCATTAATGAAAGCTTGGTAAGTGCAAACAATGAAACCCAAGACAGAAATATCCAAATAATGGAGAGCATTGTTAAGACTGTTGATGAAACAGGCAATCGTGAGGCTGACTTAAAGGTGATGGAAGCGGCTCAATTAGTTCATGAGAAAACAGATGTGTTGATGACCAAAATGGTTCAACTAAAAGATACCATGGTTGCGATAACAGGTGGTTATATTGAGTACGAGCCTAGTTATGTAGGAGATGCCAAACATCTGGCAGGCAAAACAGACTACAGTAAGGTGGGACATTACATGATGCCCGTAGAAGAAGGAGGTCAAGGTAAGGGTCAAGAGATAAAAGATCAATTAAATGGTTTTGCTGATGAGATTAAATCTATTATGGATGAATTTGGTGCGCCAGAATCAGAACTTTCAAAATTTAAGCCAATTGCAGTTGATGCGGTTGACGATCCGGTTTACAATAAAGATCCTAATCAGCAGGGAAAAGCCTTTGCACAACTTGCATTTTCCGATTCTCCAACGCCAGCTTGTCTTGCGACTGTTGCCGACTTCCAGTCGAAGATTTTGAGTTATGAAACTCGGGCGATGGCTTTTTTGTCGTCAAAAGTGGGCGCTGGAGATATTGCTTTTGACCAGATTGTGGCCATGGTTAGACCTGAGTCGAAATATGTTGCGGCCGGAACACCCTATAAAGCAGAAATGTTCATCGCAGCCTCAGCTTCAGCAATTGTGCCGACAATGACTTATAATGGTAAACCGATCAAAGTTGAAAGTGGTGTGGGCCTTGTAGAGTTTACAGCCTCGGCAAAGTTTGCAGGAAAAGAGATGCAAAAGCGTCAAACCTTCGAAGCAGCCATTACTATCGATTTACCTGGTGGGGGAGATACAACTTATTCAAGTATTGAAGAGTATTACGTGATGAAGCCGGTCATTCAGATTCAATCAGCGTCGGTAGGAGCACTTTATTTCAACTGTGGAAACAAGTTAGATGTTCAAGTACCCGCGTTGGGAACTACCTATAATCCGATATTTTCTGCGAAAGGAGGATCTACGATTAAAGGAGCAACTGCAGGTGCGGTGACGATAGTACCCAACTCAAAAGAAGTGGTTTTGAGCGTGTCCAGTAATGGCAACAGAATTGGTTCAAGAACCTTTGGTGTAAGGCCTATCCCTGCGGTTGAAATTAAGGCTTTTTCGGATCGAGGAGAGGTCGACATTTCAAAGGGAATTCCTGCTAAAACATCGAGACTATCTATAAGAGCAATTCCAGATGCAGGGTTTAAGGAGTTTTTGCCGGATGATGCTAAATTTCAAGTGTCTCAAATCGTGGCTACATTGGTGAGTGGAGGGATAGGCAGGCAGAGTGTCAAAGGAAGTGGTAAATTAAACTTGTCTGCCATTGCTTCTTCTGCGCGCAAGGGAGATATATTGGTATTAGAATTCAAGCAGGTGAAAAGACAAAATTTTAAAGGGAATGTTGAAAATTTCAATGCATACAATCGAAGTATGTCAATACCTCTAAAATAGATTTAAAAATTAAGAAAGATGAAAAAATTGTTATTTAGTTTTTATGTATTGGTAATTCTTGTGGAAGTTCAGGCACAACGAGTGGAACCACCAGTTGCGGCAGCTGAGATAATTAAACCAGAGGTTGATCCTATTCATATTTTTTGGAAAAAAACGTTGTTTAGGAGATTAAATTTGACACAAAGACAAAATGAACCATTTAATTCAAAAAATTCGGAGCTTTCGGCCTTGATGATTCAAGGAGCCAAAGATGGATTGCTCCAGCCCTATATGTCTGATTCATGTTTGCGACCTATGCCTGATGATGAATTCATATCGGCGCTGCAATATGAGATTCAAGGTGGGGGTGACGATTTTGGCTTTGGGGGTGGTTTTGGAGATGAGGCAGAAGAGGAGACTGAGGGTGACGGGAAAAATTATGGTGACATCGATCCGACTGAATTTAATAAGATTTACATTAGAGAGGATCTTATTTTTGATCGTATGAGATCAAGAACGTATTATTACATTAGGTCGCTCACCATAGGTATTCCTGCCAATCCAAATTATGAAATTCAATTTGAAAAAAAGGTAGCTAGTTTTAGATATGATGATGTTGTCAAATTGTTCAGAGGACCGTATAAAGACAAGGCATACTGGTTTAACGAGCAAAATCCGGGAGCGCATGTAAATTTAGCTGATGCATTGGAACTGAGACTCTTTAATGCACCGATAATAGGGGTATCTAATTCTCAGAATTTAGATATTAGACAGATGTATGCTGATCAAATTGCTCAGGATCCCATGAAAGCATTGGTCTTACAGCAACAAGCTGAGATGGAATTGATGGAGTTCGAGAGTAATTTGTGGGAGAATTAAGTAATAACTACATACAGTATTACAAAAAGGAGCTATTGGGTTCCCTTTTTTTTGTTGAAATAGTTATGCAGCCTTAATGCCAATTTACTGCCTATAGCATTTGTCAGAACAGAGACGGAGGCTTTCCGAATTTGGCTTAGTGTTTTAAATTTTGTAAGCAAAAGGGTCTTATTTTTAGGGCCTATACCTGGTATATCATCTAGTATTGATGTAATAGCATCATTTGAACGAATGTTACGATGGTGGTTAATTGCAAATCTATGGGCTTCATCTCTGATAAATTGCAATAATTTAAGGGTGGAGGATTTCTTGCTGAGGTAAATAGGAATTGAATCTTCGGGAAAATAAATTTCCTCTAATCTTTTGGCAATTCCGATAATCGGGATTTTTCCGTATATGCCTAGGTTTTTTAGGGAGATACAAGCAGCACTCAGTTGGCCCTTCCCCCCATCTATTACGATGAGATCAGGTAAATCCTTATTCTCTGTTAACAGGCGTTCATATCTGCGGTGTATGATTTCGGTCATTGAAGAGAAGTCATCAGGACCGATTACGGTTTTGATATTATAATGGCGATATTGCTGTTTTAAGGGTTTTCCATTCTTAAAATATACCATACTCGAGGTAGGATGGTTGCCTTGTATGTTGGAGTTGTCAAAGCATTCGATAACTCGAGGAATAGATTTTAACCTTAGATCATCTTGCAATTGTCGTAGGGTACGGTCTGAATCCTCTTGTTGTTTTGTTTTAATTCGCAGATGATTCTGCTTGAACATAAATGCATTCTTTAGAGAAAGATCTAGTAATTTCTTCTTATCACCTATTTGTGGTATAATAATGTTGATGTTGGAGAGCGAAAAAATGAAATTTGAAATGATGGTAGGGCTGTGGCTATTGAACTTTTGTCGGAGAACAGGTACTGCGTAAGCCATGATTTCCTCTGTTTTCTCCTTAAGTCGAGATTTAATCAAGACAGTTTCAGATGCTCTTATCGTCCCCATTTCAATTTTCATAAAGTTGAGATAACTGATGTCTTCTCCACTAAGGATGGTGACAATATCAATATCTGTGATACTCGGATTGACAATCAATGATTTGGACTGAAAGGTTTCCAGTAATTGTAACTTAGACTTATATTCAGCTGCCAACTCAAATTTAAGGAGATCGGCTGAGTGGTTCATATCTTCCTTCAGTCGTGTTTTAATGGGGTGAATGATGCCTTTGAGGATGTGCTTGGCTTGATCGATTTCCTTTAAGTAATCTTTTTCAGATTGGAGACCTTCACAGGGGCCTAAACAATTGCCGATATGATATTCGAGGCATACTTTGAATTTCAGGTTGCTAATGTTTTTCTCTGAAAGGTTGAGATTACATGATCTTACATGATAAAGTTTACTGATTAGGTCCAAAGCTTTATGCATGGCTCGTACGCTAGTGTAAGGTCCGAAATAGGTCCCCTTATCAGGGTCTACTTTCCGTGTAGCATATATTTTTGGAAATCGTTCGTGGGTAACCACTAGAAAAGGGAACGTTTTATCGTCCTTTAATAAGATATTGAATTTAGGCTGATTTTCTTTAATTAGGTTATTTTCTAACAGCAAGGCATCGTATTCAGAATTTACAATGGTGACCTCAATGGTATCAATCTGACTGACTAGTCGTTGTGTTTTTTTATTGAGTAAGTTTTTATTAGTAAAATAGCTAGCTACTCGATTTTTNNAAAACCTTAGCTTTGCCAACATATAGAAGAGTTCCTGAAGTATGAAAAAATTTATAAATACCCGGTTCTATGGGGATATGATTGTAAGAAGTTTTATCAAACTGAAAATGTTCCATTTAGAATATATCACCTTCATTGACGATGTCATAATATGTTGAATCTTTTCCGTAGGTCCCCTTATAAATATTACAATCTAATTCGACATTGATTTGTGTTGAGGGTGGAGTGAAGGGTGCTCGCTTATAATCGAGCATTGAGTCCTGATAGGCTTTTAGCATGAAGTTTTGCCAAATGGGTCGGGCAGTGCGGGCCCCTTGACCTAAAATCCATTCCCTGAATCTAATACTTCGCTCATCTCCTCCTACCCATGTACCAGCTACTAGGTCTTTGGTAACGCCTATAAACCAACCATCTGAACCATTTTGGGTGGTACCTGTCTTAGCACCTATATCGTTATTCTCTTTTAACCAAGGGTCAAGCGATACTCCTGATCCACCTTGCTCTTCTATGGCTCCTTTGAGCATATGTAACATCAGATTAGCTGTTTGCTCGTTCAATGCCTCACGTGTTTCAGGAATAAAATATTGTAGAATATTTCCATTTTTATCAGCAATTTTAGTTATATATTCAGGCTTAGTAAAATTCCCCTTATTGACAAAAGTAGCATAGGCGCCGACCAGTTCATAAAGAGAAACATCATCTGTACCAAGGCATAATGAGGGTACCGCATTCAGGGGGCTGGTAAATCCCAATTTTCGAGCATAATCAACCACATTGCTTGGTCCGACCTTACTCATAATAAAAGCTGTAATGGAGTTTACAGATCTGGCCATTGCTTGTCTGATCGTCATGACTTCTCCGCTGTACTGGCCTGACGAATTATTTGGACGCCAGACAGGAGGGATTTGTCCGGGGACGGCGTAGCTGACAGCAGCATCTACGACCTCATAGCACGGCGAATAGCCATTGTCTATGGCCGCGGTATATACAACGGGCTTAAAGGTAGATCCGGGTTGACGCTTGCCTTGCTTTACATGGTCATATTGAAAATATTTATAATTAATGCCGCCAACCCAAGCTTTAATATGACCAGAATTTGGATCCATCGCTAAAAACCCGGCCTGTAGAAAGCGCTTATAATAACGCATAGAATCGAGCGGACTTAAAAGGGTGTCTTTTTCCCCATCCCATGAGAAAACTTTGATTTTTTTAGGTTGTTCCAGATAATATTTGATCGAATCAGGGGCATCTGAAAATTTAAGTTGTAAATTATTGTAAGTGGTCGTTCGTTTGATAGCATTTTCCAAAAAACCTTTGATTTCCTGATTATTTTCATCTATCCAGGGATTTTTATCCTCCCAATGTACTTCGAATAAAGCCTGTAAACGACTCATTTCTTCGGTAACGGCTGTCTCTGCATATTTTTGTAATCGGCTGTCCAAGGTGGTGTATATTTTTAGTCCATCGTTGAAAAGGTCATAACCATTTTCTTTGCACCAATTCATCAGTCTATTCCTGATCACTGAGCGAAAATAGGTGGCTAGTCCTTGGTGCTGATTGTCTACTTTATAATTAAGAAGCAGTGGTTTTTGGACTAATGAGTCGTATAATGACCTTTCAATAATATCATATTTTAAAAGGTTATATAATACTTCCGTTCTTTTGGCTTTGGCATCGTTGGGATTATAAACAGGATTGTAACGGGTAGGTTTATTGATGGATCCAATGAGGCTGGCTGATTCTTGGTAATCAAGTTCTGAGGGGAGTTTGTTAAAAAAGGTTTTTGCAGCAACCTGTATGCCAAAGGAATTAGAGCCATACTCCACTGTATTTAAATACATGGCGAGAATTTCTTCTTTGGTATACGACTGTTCTAGTTGGAGGGCGATGATCCATTCTTTCAATTTGGTAACAATTTGCCCTAAACTAGAAATAGTATAAATCGCCCCTTGATTTTGAGAATTGGTACCATATAAATTTTCTGCTAATTGCATGGTCAGCGTACTTCCACCACCTTTAAATTGGAAGGTTAACTTTCCAAAGATTGCTCGAAGTAAAGCTTTAAGATCTATTCCCGAATGCTCTTTAAATCTATAATCTTCGGTTACCAACAAGGTATTGATTAATTCAGGAGAAAGTTCATCGTAAATAATGGCTGTTCGATTTTTCCTAAAATATTTTCCAAGAGAGACGCCGTCAGCACTGATCAATTCGGATGACAAATCTGTTTTGGGTTTTTCTAAATCGCTTAAACTAGGAAGTCCTCCAAAAAGGCCCATAGTATCATTTTTGACCATATAAATAAATGTCGGCGCACCTATAAATATGGAACAAAATAAAAGCCAGAAAAAAAGGCTCATCATACGGACGTATTTTTTTTGATTCATGCTAATAATACTTGTCAAAAAATGTAAGGTAGGAGTCTAAGTCTTTAGTCTTATAAAAGATGTCAAAATTTTCTTTGGTCATGATGAGGTTGATCCATTTTTCTTTTTCAGCGGAATCAAGCAGATTTACTTCAATTTCAGAACGAAATTTTTGGGCAGCTTCTAGGTTACTAAAGGGTGTTACCATAACAATAGAATAGGTTTTATCGAAAACCAGATTACCAGTAATGAGGTTTGAATTTTGAATGCGAAGGTAATCATCTATCAAGGATGAGACAGAGGTTTTAAGATCAATGTCCGAGGGATATAAATAAAGAAAATAATGTTCTCGATTAGTATTTGTGATATACTTTGCTTTTGAAGCGCTGAATAGATTAATCTGGAAGGCTTCGGAAACGGTAATAAGTTCTTTCGCATATTTAATTAATTCACTCGTGGGTTGATCCTCGATAAAATTATTTAATTCAAATTGGTATTTATAAATACCATCAGTCTTCCCAAAACAGAGGGCTCTTAAGAGTAATAAATAGTCTACAAATTCGTTTTCCATTTCAGATGACAAAGCGCTGTCAATCAATGACATAGATTTTTTATAAGCACCATTATTGTAGTGATGATAGGCGGTTTTATAAACTTTTTGTAATGCAATTTTTAACCTGTCATTGTCTTCAATATAATTGGGATTGATTACAAGTTTGGCATAAATAGAATCAGGATAAGACAAAATAAGCTGATCAGCCGCACTCAGACTTGCCAATGAGTCATATTCTTTATTGAGTAAATAAAGTTGATAGAGGATTTCTGCACGGTAGGTACCTTTCGGGAATCTGTTGATGAGCTTGTTAAAAGTATATATGGCATTGAGGGGCTCCTTTAGTTCGAAATTATAAATTTTCCCAAGCTCATACAATGCCTTTTCTATTTCATTTAGAAGTCTATTCAATTGGATAGAATCTCTTGGGATAGCAGCCAATAAAGAATTTTTTGCTTCGACTATATCGAACTCGGTATTTTTTTCTTCTGTTTCTTTTGTATTGTTTTTAGAATTACTCTGTGATGCCAAAACCTCAGGATTAGTTAAGGAATTATTATTATTATTTTGTCTTCTCCAATGATCATTTAAACTTCTTTGACCCCATTTTTGTTTGAATGCTGCTAATCCTTTACTCACAACAAGACTATTGTAAAAATACCATTCTCCTTGTTTCGATGCTGAAAGAGCTACCTGATTTTCGTTGTTGTAAAATTGGACATTATTGGAAGAATGGGCTTCTTTTTTTGCCTGTACTTTGGCTTTTTTGGTTTCAATTTCTTGATGATCAAGTACTGCATTGACCAAAATATCTAAGGAATCATTGCTAATGAGGGTCAAATTGATCAAGCTATCATTTTTTGAAATGGTATTGATATGGGTGACAAATTCATTAAGAATTTCTTTCCTGCTCAATGAAGCTGCATACTCTTTTTCGTCTTTGGGTAAAAGGGTCATTGTACTGTCATAATATACTTTGGCAAGTCTGAAATCCATTTTATTATCGTAATAAATCTGAGCCAATTTCAGGTAAGCATAAGCTTTTTGTCGGGGATCAATGGTATTGTTAGCAATAGACATTTTATAATTCAAAATAGCCAAATCTAAAGCTCCTTTTTTAAATTCATATTCAGCCATTCGAAAATAAATTTTATCTTTATGATCTGTATTTTTTCGATCTTGCAAGAGTTTTTTGAAATGCTTGAGGGTCTTTTTTTCGTAAGAAAGATCATCGATAGGCGTCACTTCAACCATGTAGAGTTTTGAGAAAAAAGAAAGTTCATAACTTTTACTATGTTTCATAGCTTTTCTATAATAACGAAAGGCACTCAGATCATCTTCTATTTTCTGATGGGTTTGACCGGCTATGAACTCTATTCTAGCTCTATCTGGGTTGCGTTTTAGATACTTTACAGCCATCTTTAAATTTTCGGCTACGGCTGTATTTTCTTCAATTTTTTGATAGTAATAGGCCTTATTTAAATAGTAGACAAGCATATTATCATCAGATATTTTTTCGTTTTCCAGGTAGGCAATAACGGCTTGTGCATTTTGATATTCGTAGGCCTCACAGAAAGTTCTGATGAGTTGAGATAAGGCAAGATGTTGTATGTTTTTGTTTTCGCCGAATTTATTGATCCACTTGAAGGTTTCGATGGCCTCGGGAAATTCGGAACCATAAAGGCGGGCTTTTCCAACGAGAATGTAAGCATCATCTTGCCATTTTGATGCTGGATGTCTTTCGATTGCAATCGAGGCTTTTTCTATGCAATCTAATAAGGTAGCTTCTAATGATTTAGAATCTGTGGTATCAAAAGGGGCAAAAATAGGGAGAGTTCTATTATAGTTCCATTTGTATTTATTAAAAATTCTAGCTTCAATTTCTTTGATTTTTTCGCGAGCAATAAAGTAGCCATTATAATGTGCTGTGAGGTCGTGATATCCAGAATTGATGATTCCATTCGATTGACTCAAAGTAGGCACTATTAGGACAATAACAAATAATGGAGTCAAAAAATATCGCAAAAGGCTCAAATTACAGGTTGAATTAGAAAACTTGTTTCGGGACAAGTACAATCATACAAAGATAAAAGAATGGCTTTTAATATATTTGTATAAAAATAGTCAAAAATTTTGTCTCAAAAACGCACATTTTCTAACTGGTTAACGAATAGATATCTTCTTATCGTACGAAACGAAGAGGATTTCTCAGAAAAAAGAACTCTTATTTTCAATTATGGCCGATTGATTTTATTGTTGGCATTCATATTTATTTTATCAATGACCTTGTCTGTTTTAAGTGTAAATACGGTACTGAAACAATGGTTTGATCCTCGTTATGCAGAAATGGAAGCCAATAGGCAGGTTTTGAATTTGACCCTGATGTTGGATTCCTTACAGAATGAAGTTCAAGTCAAAAATAATTATATTCAAAACGTGAAGTATATTTTAGAGGGACAAAATTTGGATAGTTTGTCTTCAAGTAATAAAGTACTGTCTAATTCTACCTTGGGAAATATTAATTTGTCGCCTGCGCTGAGTCCGTTGGATTCTCAGTTTAGGGCTGAATATGAGAGTTCAGATCTAGGTTTGGTTTCTCTTAATTTTAATCGATCAGAGGATGAACTACGTGAAATAGTATTTTTTACGCCTTTAGAAGGGATTATCACCAATAACTTTGATCCTAAAGAGGATCACTTTGGGATAGATATTGTTTCTCAAGAAAACGAACCAATCAAGGCCTTGGCAGACGGAATTGTTATTATGGCTTCATGGACACTAGATGGGGGGTACGTTTTGGTTATCCAACACAGCGGTAATTTGATATCTATTTACAAGCATAATTCGGAATTATTAAAAAGTGTTGGTAATTTTGTAGAATCAGGTGAAATTGTGTCCATAATAGGTAATACAGGAGAGCTTACCTCAGGACCCCATTTACATTTTGAGCTTTGGTTCAAAGAACAAGCAGTAAACCCAGAAGATTATGTAAATGTTAGATAAAATATGTGGAATAAGAATAACCAAAAAAACATGGAAGATCCAAGTAATTCAAGTAATATCATCTCTAAAGGCACTATTTTAACAGGAAATCTACAGGCGCATGGAAATGTTAGAGTAGAAGGAAAAATTATTGGGGATGTTACCACACGTGCAAAATTGGCCTTAGGGAGTTCCTCCGTAATTCAGGGGAACATATTAGCCAATAATGCAGAGTTTGCAGGTGCTATAATAGGGAATGTTCAAATCGCCGAGCAACTGACGTTGAAATCTTCGGCTACCATTAAAGGAGATCTAACCGTTAATAAACTGGTTATAGAAATAGGATCTCAATTTAATGGGAAATGTAGAATGGGGGTTAAGTTCGCGGAAATAGTAATTCAAGAGCCCTCAGATCCTAAGCAATTAAATAGAAAAGAAAAAAAAGAGAAGACAGAAGAAATTGTACCCTTCCTCAAAAAAGCCGAATCCTGATACTAAAACAAGATTAGGGAGTTTTGCAGGGTTGTCTTTTCAGCTATTCACCTTCAATTTGACAATTTTTTGGCTAGGTAATTTCATTGATCAGAAATTTGAGCTTCAATGGCCTATTTTTTTATTGATGGCCATACTATTGAGTGTTTTTGGTTCTTTATGGTATTTGATCAAGAAGACTTCAAAATGAAGTTTTTCTACCAATCGGTCGCGCTCAGTATCGTTTTTACTATTCTTTGGATATTTGAAGAGCAGTTACCTTTCCCATTGCATCGAGATTCCCCGGGAATTATTGGATTTTTCTTTATTCAATCCATGATTATGTCTTGGCTGTTTGTTAAGGCCCGAAAAAAAGTAGATAAATTCGTAGTCTATTTTTTAGGTGCTACGGTCTTTAGATTGTTGACTGCTGTTCTTTTATTGATATTTTTTTTACTCATTAAGGATCAAAATTTTAAGCTTTTGTCTTTCGAAATAATTGTCCTTTATTTGGTGCACCTTGTATTTGAATTACGCTATGTATGGTTTAACTTGCAGCAAAATTGAGCGGTAAAAAAAAATATGACGAAGGACGGCACGTTAAAAATTTGTAAAAAACTGATTATCTGCGGGTTAATTTGTTTATTTTCAATGAGCAGTCTTCAGAGAGCCTATGCATCCGATGCTTCCGAAGGAGAAGGTTTCAATCCAGGGGATATGATCAATCACCATATAAAAGATGCCCATGGTTGGGAGATTACTCATGGGGTGGTCGTACCGCTCCCGATCATCCTGTATTCTGAGCCTGACGGTTTGATGATTTTTTCGTCCAGTAATTTTTTCAACAATGGACATGAAGAAGTAGCTTACAAAGGTTATTTATTATCACATGAACACATATCAAGAGTGGACGGTCAGCCCGTATATGACTTTTCAATAACTAAAAATGTTTTATTTATTTTTATAGATGCGACTATTATGCTGTTGGTTTTCTTCGCGATTGCTCGTGGATACAAGAAAAATGTAGGTAAGGCTCCAAAGGGGGTTCAATCCCTCTTCGAGCCAGTAATCATATACATCCGAGACGAAGTGGTGAAGCCAAGCATAGGAGATAATTATCAAAAATATTTACCCTACCTTTTGACCCTATTTTTTTTCATTTGGTTTGGAAACTTACTGGGACTCATACCAGGAGCAGCCAACATGACAGGAAACATTGCTATTACAGCCGTATTGGCCCTTGGCACCTTTTTTATTACTAACTTTAGTGGTAAAAGGGCTTATTGGTCACACATTTTTTGGACCCCAGGAGTGCCTTGGTGGTTGAGGCCGATCATATTACCTGTAGAGCTTATAGGTGTCCTTACCAAGCCAGTTTCTTTAATGGTGAGACTTTTTGTTTCGATTACGGCAGGACACATTGTTGTGTTGAGTTTGGTAAGCCTGACTTTCATATTCCATTCTTGGATGGTAGGTTTTGGAAGTACGGTCATTGTTACTTTGATTACGATAATAGAATTGCTTGTAGCTACTATACAAGCATATGTTTTTACGATGTTTACTTCGCTCTACATAGGTATGGCGGTAGAAGAGCATCACTAAAGAAAATGTTCACTTTTTAAATATATAAATATGTTACTTTCAATGTTAATGGATATGCAGTTTGCAGTCATGGGCGCTGGTATCGGTGCGGGTCTTGTCGCTATAGGTGCTGGTATCGGTATCGGTCAAATCGGAGGATCCGCAATGGAAGCCATGGCACGTCAGCCTGAAGCTTTCGGTAAAATCCAAACAGCTATGCTTGTCATTGCAGCTCTAGTTGAGGTTATCGCCTTATTTGGCGTAGTCGTCTGTTTCCTAATTTATACAGCAGGAACCGCCGCGGCTTAACAATTTAAAGGAATTAATCATTCACATTAGGTGTTGATTAATTCCTTATTTTTGAACAAAAAAAATAGAAATATGGACCTTTTAATACCCGATTACGGTTTGTTATTTTGGCAGTTAGTTGTTTTCTCAATTGTACTGACCATATTGGCAGTATTTGTGTGGAAGCCGGTGACTGAGGCACTTCGTACGAGAGAATCCATGATCGAAGATTCCATTAAATCTGCAGAATTGGCACGAGAAGAGATGATGCAGATCAAAGCAGATAATGAAATGGTGTTAAAAGAAGCAAGGGTCCAAAGAGACCAATTACTTAAAGACGCCACCATCGTTGCCAATAAAATAAAAGATGATGCGAAATCAGAAACTTCCAAAATTTCGGAAAAAATGATTTTAGATGCAAAAAGTATCATCGAAAGCGAAAAGAATGCAGCTTTGGCAGAAGTAAAAAACTTAGTCTCTACTTTGTCACTAGATATAGCTGAAAAATTAATTCGCGAAAAGTTAAACAATGACCCATCGCAGCAACAGCTTGTTGAAAAGTTTTTAAAAGAAGTTAAAGTAAATTAATATGTCTGAAAGCAGGATAGCCAAACGTTATGCTACACCATTGCTTAAGTTAGCTGATGAGCAAAAATCAGTGGACATCGTGAAATCAGATATGGAGCAGTTCCTGGCTGTTTGTAAAGGAAGTATGACTTTCCTAAAGATGCTTAAAAGCCCAGTTATTCCTCATCTAAAAAAAGGAGAGATTCTAGTAAAAATATTTGAAGGCAAGGTTTCAAAATTAACCCTAGCGATGTTCAATCTTATCGTGCGTAAAAATAGGGAAAAAATTTTGCCTCAGATTGCTCGAGAATTTATCAATGCATTTAATGAAGCGCGAGGTTTTCAGCCGGCACATGTAATGACGGCCGTAGCCTTAACAACGACATTAAAATCTTCTGTGAAAGAGTTGGTAAAAAATATTTCTAGTAAAAAGCCTTTATTAACCGCGGAAGTTGAGAAAAATATTATTGGGGGTTATATTTTGACCATGGATGATCGTCAGATCGATCAAAGTGTCAAAGGAGCTCTGAATAAATTGAAATTAAAATTTGATCAAGAAAGTAAATAATCATAAAATTAGTCTTTTAGGCTATAAAAATTAGTATTATGGCAGATGTCAGACCCGATGAGGTTTCAGCAATTTTAAGAGAGCAGCTCTCAAATTTCAAGTCAGAAGCAGAGTTAGAAGAAGTAGGCACCGTCCTTCAAGTAGGTGATGGTGTAGCCCGAATCTATGGATTATCTAATGCTCAAGCAGGTGAGTTATTAGAACTAGAGAATGGACTCAATGCATTGGTCTTAAATTTGGAAGAAGATAATGTGGGTGCGGTTTTATTGGGAGAGTCTAGTGGGGTTAAAGAAGGTGATACCGTAAAAAGAACTGGCCGTATTGGTTCTGTGGAAGTAGGTGACGGTGTGATAGGACGTGTAGTTGATACCCTAGGCAAGCCGATTGATGGTAAGGGAGAGATTACAGGAGATCTTTATGAAATGCCGATCGAGAGGAAGGCGCCTGGAGTGATCTTTAGGCAGCCGGTAAGTGAGCCTTTACAAACAGGAATAAAAGCGATTGACGCCATGATCCCTATCGGGAGAGGTCAAAGAGAATTAATTATTGGAGATCGCCAGACAGGTAAGACTGCCGTGGCCATTGATACGATCATTAATCAGAAAGAATTTTATGAGAAAGGTGAGCCTGTATATTGTATATATGTTGCCGTAGGTCAAAAGGCATCAACAGTAGCTGGGATTTATTCTGCGCTCGAGAAGAATGGTGCAATGAATTATACAGTAATTGTCAATGCTTCAGCAGCTGATCCGGCACCAATGCAATTTTTCGCACCATTCACGGGCGCAGCAATAGGTGAGTTTTTTCGTGATACGGGACGACCTGCGTTGGTCATATATGACGATCTTTCCAAGCAAGCTGTTTCTTATCGGGAAGTCTCGCTTTTACTTCGAAGACCTCCAGGTAGAGAAGCGTATCCAGGGGATGTATTTTATTTGCATTCTCGTTTACTAGAACGTGCAGCTAAAGTCATCAATAATGATGAGATCGCGGCCCGAATGAATGATTTGCCAGAATCATTAAAGGGAATTGTAAAAGGAGGGGGATCCTTGACCGCATTGCCTATCATTGAGACGCAGGCAGGTGACGTTTCAGCCTATATACCTACCAATGTGATTTCGATTACAGATGGTCAGATCTTCTTAGAAACCAATTTATTTAATTCGGGTATTCGTCCAGCGATTAATGTGGGAATATCTGTATCACGAGTAGGGGGATCGGCACAAATCAAGTCGATGAAAAAAGTTTCTGGAACATTGAAGCTTGATCAGGCTCAATTTAGAGAGTTGGAGGCGTTTTCAAAGTTTGGTTCTGATTTAGATGCAGCAACCAAACTAGTTATTGATCGAGGAAGAAGAAATCAAGAGGTACTTAAGCAACCACAATACTCACCGGTATCGGTTGAACTTCAAGTAGCCATTTTATATGCTTCAACCAAAGGATTTTTAGATAAAGTTCCTGAACAAAAAATCACAGAGTTTCAGGCAGAATTTACTTCGATCATGCTTGGGAGTCATTCCAAAGCTTTGGCGGATTTGAAATCAGGCAAGCTATCTGACGAGGCGACGGGTGCTATCGAGCAAGTAGCCAGAGACATTGCATCCAAAATCATAGTGTAATATAGGTAAATGGCAAATTTAAAAGAAGTTAAAGGTAGGATTCAGTCGGTTACTTCTACGCAGCAGATCACTAAAGCTATGAAAATGGTTGCAGCTGCCAAACTAAGAAGAGCCCAAGAAAATGCTGAGAAGGGAAGACCTTATTC
>DBBU01000043.1 GCA_002292365.1 Flammeovirgaceae bacterium UBA976 | reverse complement strand
TTTTCATGATATTGATGTAAGTGATCAATATGCCCTTGAAATGGTAGCAAGAGTAAAAGCCTCTGGTCATACTGAAGGAATCAGTATCCCTGTGGTAGTTGTGAATGATCAACAATTATTTATTGCACCCCAAATCAGTAAAGTATTGGCTGCCTTGGATTGATTTTTTTTTGAAGACTATACCTTAAAGCAAAACCAAAGATAAAAGATTGCTTCACTGCGGGAATGAAAGAAATCCCCGCGTTAGGAACGATCAGAGCTTTCAGTTCATAATCTAGTTGATCGAAATACAAAGAGCGTTTATAGATTAAAGCAAAGGCCATAAACTGTAAATCCATATAGTCATCTTGAAAAAAATTTCCATCTTCATAAACTTCTATCAGCCTACCGACAAAGCCTTTACTTGTGTTAAGAATAGACAATCCTACTCCGAGCTGATTGCGTTCATTGAGCCTATTAAAAATGGCCCATTGTTGGTCGTGATAAAATGTCTTGATTTTTTGGTCAAAAGAAATTTCTCTTAAATATCCATATCGAAAGGTGAGCGTATAGGTTAAACTAAAAAAAATTGAAAATTCAATCGCAATTTCTGGACTCAGGCCCATCGCAGAATAGGTTTTATTCATATGTGCTTCGGAAGAATAATAATCGCCACACGATCATCCTTCTTATGAAATAATAAAAATTGTCCCGCAATCCCTATTCCAAAATTAATTTTAATCTTGTGATCAACATTATTTTTTAAGGGCCCTTTTTCCTGACCGTAAAGTAGCTGTTGACTACAAGAAATAGCAAGGATAAATAGGATTTTAATCCAACCGAATCGGCATCCCATTGAGGATATTCTCATGCTCCTTTAACATTAATTTCTGCTAATAGATTTCACGAAATACATTAAAAATGAATAAATTCGCCATTTACGCTCAAATAAGAGATAATATAAACCTTAATCAATATACAGATACATCATCTAAATTGATAAACTCAATGTTTTGGTCCTCATTTAGAGTCACCCCAATGATGGCCTCTTTATTTAAATTCCCTTGTAGGATTTCTTTCGACAATGGATTTAATAAGGCATTTTGTAATATTCGTTTCAATGGACGCGCACCCATTTGGGGATCAAATCCTAATTCAGCCAAGTGCTGCAATACTTTTTCATCTGCCTCAATCTTAATTCCGTTCTCCTCCAGCCTCTTTTGGATCATTTTGAACTGAATACCTACAATTTGTCTCAGGTTTTCTTTGGTCAAGGGCCTAAACATGATGGTTTCATCTACTCGGTTGAGAAATTCGGGGCGAAAAGACACTTTGGTTAAATCTAATATCTGCCGCTTTGTATCCGCTATTATTTCTTCAAAATTCCATGCTTCCAATCGCTCGAAGTTTTCCTGAATTAAATGAGCCCCTAGGTTGGTCGTCATGATGATGATGGTATTTTTGAAATTAGCAGTTCGCCCTTTATTGTCTGTCAAAATACCATCATCTAACACCTGTAATAATACGTTGAATACATCAGAATGGGCTTTTTCAATTTCATCCAAAAGGATGACGCTGTAGGGCTTTCTTCTTACCGCTTCAGTAAGTTGTCCCCCTTCATCATAACCTAAATAACCCGGAGGTGCCCCAATCAGTCTACTGACGGCATGGCTTTCCTGATATTCAGACAGGTCAATTCTAATCATACAACTGTTATTATTGAATAAATAATCTGCCAATGCTTTGGCAAGTTCTGTCTTACCTACACCTGTAGTTCCTAAAAATATAAAAGATCCAATAGGTCGTTTAGGATCTTGCAGGCCTGCTCTGCTTCTTCTTACTGCATCCGCAATGGCAGCAATGGCTTCGGACTGACCCGCTATTCTCTTACTTATTTCCTCTTCAAGATGTAATAATTTAACTCTTTCACTTTGCAGCATCTTAGCCAAAGGAATCCCTGTCCATTTGGCTACTACTTCTGAAATATCTGCTCCGTCTACTTCTTCTTTTAATAAGAAATCTCCTTTTTGCATCTCCAAAAGCTGAGTTTGATAACCCTTCAACCATTTTTCAGCCTCAATGATCTTACCGTATCGAATCTCAGCTACGCGACCTAATTCACCTCTACGCTCCATTTGATCTGCTTGAATTTTAAGATTTTCAATCACCTCTTTTTGTTTTCTAATGCCATGAATGATACCTTTCTCATTCTCCCATTTGGCTTTTAATTCGTTACGCCTACCTTCCAAATCTGCAATGGCACGACTCAAGTCCAATGCTTTGGCTTGATCGTTTTCTCTTCTAATGGCTTCTCGCTCAATTTCAAGCTGCCTAATTCTTCTATTCTGATCGTCTAATTCCTCAGGAAGGGAATCGATTTCTATTCTCAGTTTAGAAGCCGCCTCATCAATTAAATCAATGGCTTTGTCGGGTAAAAATCGATCAGTTATGTACCTGCTGGATAGCTCAACCGCTAAAATAATGGCCTCATCTTTGATTTGCACCCCATGATGCAATTCATATTTGTCCTTAATCCCTCGGAGTATGGATATGGTATCTTGAAGGTTGGGTTCAGCCACTTGAACCGATTGAAATCTTCTTTCCAAAGCTTTGTCTCGCTCGATGTATTTTTGATATTCATTCAAGGTGGTGGCCCCTATTGCATGTAATGAACCCCGCGCAAGCGCTGGTTTCAATAAATTGGCGGCATCCATGGCTCCTTCATTTCCTCCCCCTGCCCCGATAAGTACATGAATTTCATCAATAAATAGGATGATCTCGCCGTCCCTATCGGTTACTTCTTTAATCACTGCTTTGAGTCGCTCTTCAAATTCTCCTTTAAATTTTGCTCCGGCAATCAATAAGCCCATATCAAGGGAAACAATCACCTTGGACTTAAGACTCTCAGGTACATCCCCTGATACGATTCTTTGTGCTAATCCCTCCACGATCGCAGTTTTACCAACGCCTGATTCACCCAAAAGAATGGGATTATTTTTGGTTCTTCTAGCCAAAATTTGCAGCACCCTCCTGATTTCTTCATCCCGTCCAATCACCGGATCAACTTTACCTTTTAAGGCCAGCGCATTGAGATTAATAGCATATCGATCCAATACGCGATATTTAGATTCAGCATGTGCGTCACGGGTCTTTTGTCCTCCCCTGAGCTCAAAAATAGCGGCTGAAATAATTTTGTGGTCGAAGCCTGAATCTTTGAGCAGTTGAGCTGTTGGATCTGTCCCCTTAAGTATTCCTAGTACAATGTGCTCTACAGCTACATATTCATCTTCCATATCCGTTAAACAGGCCTCTGCATTTTTTAAGGCTTGTGCTGCTTGATTTGATAAAT
Source organism: Flammeovirgaceae bacterium UBA976 (assembly GCA_002292365.1). Lineage (GTDB taxonomy): Bacteria > Bacteroidota > Bacteroidia > Cytophagales > Cyclobacteriaceae > UBA4465. Next base: position 320 of record DBBU01000043.1, on the reverse strand, counting down.
AAGCTTGACCTCCACTCACCAAAGGATATTTATGGACAATTTCGTCTAGTTTTAATTCAATTATAGATCGATTGACTCCTATTTTTTTAAATAAAAATGAAATCAAATTTTCATCAGACTCTAAAATAGCCTGTAATAAATGACCCGTCTCAATCATTTGCTGACCTCGGGTTGTAGCAATATCCGTAGCTTTGTTTAAAGCTTCCTGAGATTTTATGGTATAATTGTTAAAATTCATACTGAGTAGGTTCTAAGTACTTCTTGCATTGAATTCACAAATTCAATACCATTTAATGTTTTGGGTCAATTTGACTGATGTC
>DBBU01000053.1 GCA_002292365.1 Flammeovirgaceae bacterium UBA976 | reverse complement strand
TTTTCATGATATTGATGTAAGTGACCAATATGCCCTTGAAATGGTAGCAAGAGTAAAAGCCTCTGGTCATACTGAAGGAATCAGTATCCCTGTGGTAGTTGTGAATGATCAACAATTATTTATTGCACCCCAAATCAGTAAAGTACTGGCTGCCTTGGATTGATTTTTTTTTGAAGACTATACCTTAAAGCAAAACCAAAGATAAAAGATTGCTTCACTGCGGGAATGAAAGAAATCCCCGCGTTAGGAACGATCAGAGCTTTCAGTTCATAATCTAGTTGATCGAAATACAAAGAGCGTTTATAGATTAAAGCAAAGGCCATAAACTGTAAATCTATATAGTCATCTTGAAAAAAATTTCCATCTTCATAAACTTCTATCAGCCTACCGACAAAGCCTTTACTTGTGTTAAAAATAGACAATCCTACTCCGAGCTGATTGCATTCATTGAGCCTATTAAAAATGGCCCATTGTTGGTCGTGATAAAATGTCTTGATTTTTTGGTCAAAAGAAATTTCTCTTAAATATCCATATCGAAAGGTGGGCGTATAGGTTAAGCTAAAAAAAATTGAAAATTCAATCGCAATTTCTGGACTCAGGCCCATCGCAGAATAGGTTTTATTCATATGTGCTTCGGAAGAATAATAATCGCCACACGATCATCCTTCTTATGAAATAATAAAAATTGTCCCGCAATCCCTATTCCAAAATTAATTTTAATCTTGTGATCAACATTATTTTTAAGGGCCATTTTTCCTGACCGTAAAGTAGCTGTTGACTACAAGAAATAGCAAGGATGAACAGGATTTTAATCCACCCGAATCGGTATCCCATTGAAGATCTTCTCATGCCCTTTTAACCCTAATTTCTGCAAATAAATTTCACGAAATACATTAAAACTGAATAAATTCGCTCTTTACGCTCAAATAAGAGATAATATAAACCTTAATCAATATACAGATACATCATCTAAATTGATAAACTCAATGTTTTGGTCCTCATTTAGAGTCACCCCAATGATGGCCTCTTTATTTAAATTCCCTTGTAGGATTTCTTTCGACAATGGATTTAATAAGGCATTTTGTAATATTCGTTTCAATGGACGCGCACCCATTTGGGGATCAAAGCCTATTTCAGCCAAGTGCAGCAATACTTTTTCATCGGCCTCAATCTTAATTCCGTTCTCTTCCAGTCTCTTTTGGATCAATTTAAACTGAATACCTACAATTTGTCTCAGATTTTCTTTGGTCAAGGGCCTAAACATGATGGTTTCATCTACTCGATTGAGAAATTCGGGGCGAAAAGATACTTTGGCTAAATCTAATACCTGTCGCTTTGTATCCGCTATAATCTCTTCAAAGTTCCATACTTCTAATCGCTCGAAGTTTTCTTGAATTAAATGAGCCCCTAGGTTGGTCGTCATGATAATGATGGTATTTTTGAAATTAGCAGTTCGCCCTTTATTGTCTGTCAAAATTCCCTCATCTAACACCTGCAATAATACGTTGAATACATCTGGATGGGCTTTTTCAATTTCATCCAAAAGGATGACGCTGTAGGGCTTTCTTCTTACCGCTTCAGTAAGTTGTCCCCCTTCATCATAACCTACATAACCCGGAGGTGCCCCGACCAGTCTACTGACGGCATGACTTTCTTGATATTCAGACAGGTCAATTCTAACCATACAACTGTCATCATTGAATAAATAATCTGCCAATGTTTTGGCAAGCTCTGTCTTACCTACACCCGTAGTCCCTAAAAATATAAAAGATCCAATAGGGCGTTTAGGATCTTGCAGGCCCGCTCTGCTCCTTCTTACCGCATCCGCAACGGCAGCAATGGCTTCGGATTGACCCGCTATTTTTTTACCTATTTCCTCTTCAAGATGCAATAATTTAACTCTTTCACTTTGAAGCATCTTTGCCAATGGAATACCAGTCCATTTGGCTACTACTTCTGAAATATCTGCTCCATCTACTTCTTCTTTTAACAAATAATCCCCTTTTTGCATCTCCAAAAGCTGAGTTTGATAACCCTTCAAATTTTTTTCAGCCTCAATGATCTTACCGTATCGAATCTCAGCCACTCGACCTAATTCACCTCTGCGCTCCATTTGATCTGCTTGAATTTTAAGGTTTTCAATCGCCTCTTTTTGCTTTCTTATACCATGAATGATCCCTTTTTCATTTTCCCATTTGGCCTTCAACTCGTTACGAGTCTTTTCCAAATCTGCAATGGCACGACTCAAGTCCAATGCTTTGGCTTGGTCGTTTTCTCTTCTAATGGCTTCTCTCTCAATTTCAAGCTGCCTAATTCTTCTGTTCTGCTCATCTAATTCCTCAGGAAGGGAATCGATTTCTATTCTCAGTTTAGAAGCAGCCTCATCGATTAAATCAATGGCTTTGTCAGGTAAAAATCGATCAGTTATGTACCTGCTGGATAGCTCAACCGCTAAAATAATGGCCTCATCTTTGATTTGCACCCCATGGTGCAATTCGTATTTGTCCTTAATCCCTCGGAGTATGGATATGGCATCTTGAAGGTTGGGTTCAGCCACTTGAACCGATTGAAATCTTCTTTCCAAAGCTTTGTCTCGCTCGATGTATTTTTGATATTCATTCAAGGTGGTGGCCCCTATTGCATGTAATGAACCCCGCGCAAGCGCTGGTTTCAATAAATTGGCCGCATCCATGGCGTCATCATTTCCTCCCCCTGCCCCGATAAGTACATGAATTTCATCAATAAATAGGATGATCTCACCGTCGCTATCGGTTACTTCATTAATCACTGCTTTGAGTCGCTCTTCAAATTCTCCTTTAAATTTTGCTCCAGCAATCAATAAGCCCATATCAAGGGATACAATAACTTTAGACTTAAGATTCTCAGGTACATCTCCTGATACAATTCTTTGTGCCAACCCCTCCACAATGGCCGTTTTACCAACCCCCGGTTCACCTAAAAGAATGGGATTGTTTTTGGTTCTTCTGGCCAAGATTTGCAGTAACCTTCTGATTTCTTCATCCCGTCCAATCACTGGATCGATTTTACCTTTTAAGGCTAACGCATTGAGGTTAATAGAATACCGATCCAATACGCGGTATTTAGATTCCGCATGCACATCCTGGACCTTTTGCCCCCCTCTGAGCTCAACAATAGCTGCTAAAATGCTTTTTTGGGAAAAGCCTGAATCCTTGAGCAATTGAGCCGTCTGGTCTTTCCCTTTAAGTATCCCGAGTATAATGTGCTCTATGGCTACATATTCATCCTCTAAATTCTTTAAAAATCCTTCTGCATTCTGTAATGCTTGTGCCGCTTGATTTGATAAATAAGCTTGACCTCCACTCACCAAAGGATATTTATGGACAATTTCGTCTAGTTTTAATTCAATTATAGATCGATTGACTCCTATTTTTTTAAATAAAAATGAAATCAAATTTTCATCAGACTCTAAAATAGCCTGTAATAAATGACCGGTCTCAATCACTTGCTGACCTCGGGTCGTAGCGATCTCCGTAGCTTTGTTTAAAGCTTCCTGAGATTTTATGGTATAATTGTTAAAATTCATATTGAGCAAGTTCTAAGCACTTCTTCTATTGAATTCACAAATTCGATACCATTTGATATTTTGGGTCAATTTGACTGATGTC
>DBBU01000032.1:2227-5304 GCA_002292365.1 Flammeovirgaceae bacterium UBA976 | reverse complement strand
TTTACGTTAATCAACGGGCCTATAGTTATGTCTGAAGACATCATTGATTTGAGTAGTGAATTGAGATTATTATTGCTTCTATCCACCGTCGCAGCCCTTGCCATTTTTACTACCGGCAAATATATGGGACGAGGGAAAGCTTTTCTTTTATTGGGAATATATGTGTTTTTTGTTATTTATATTGTAGGTAGAGGTGCTGGAAATGAATGGGCTCAAGGGATCGCTGATGGGTTGGTCTCTATCGTTCATTTTTTCAATATCAACTGAGAAGCTTTCAGCGCGTAATATTAACGTGCACTTCCACATTTTTATTGGCGGCATCATACTATCCATCAATTAGATCAAAAATTGCAAAGAAGAACAGACACATGATTTTTCAAGAAGAAATTTCGTTAACCCCATTTCCAAGAGGATTTCATCTCATTACTGACCTAGTCACCGAGGTGATTCAATCGTCCGGTATTCAAACGGGTACCACACAAGTCTTCATCTTACATACTTCGGCCAGTCTTAGCATCAATGAAAATACAGATCCTTCCGTTCGACTTGATTTTGAATCACACCTCAATGAATTAGTTCCAGAAAACCAAGCTTATTATCAGCATAATTATGAGGGTTCAGATGACATGCCGGCTCACATCAAGGCCTCTCTACTCGGTACATCCGTACATTTCCCCGTTTTTTCTGGGCGGCCTCGATTAGGTACATGGCAAGGCATCTATTTAGGTGAACATCGCAATGATGGTGGGGTTAGGAAGTTGGTCATCACCGTCAATGGCGCATGACCATTACGATCTCTGGTCTGATGACCATTGTCAGTAGCCTCATTTTACACTCATTAAACCCCTGCTGCCCTTTGGATGCGTCTTTAATTTTGATTCACTCATTGAGATTCCTCAACTGTTGTAATTCCTCTTGAATTCGCTCTTTGTCTGAGGCTATCTCGTTGACAATAGCAGTCACTTTTAAAAAGGATTGTAATTCCCCTTCTGTAATTTTTCGTAATATGTGCTTGTTGAATGCCTTCACGGAACCACTAGAAAACGATCGTTTTTCCTTTCCCATCTTGGTTAGGAAAATACGAACTAATCGTCCATCTAAGGGGTCTTTTTTTCTGATAATCCATTTTTTTTGCTCCAGTGCTTTTAGAATTCTGGTTAGGCTCCTCGCTTCAAGACCCATCAAGGGTGCAATTTTTGTAGCAGGAGTTCCCTTTTCAACATCTATGTTAAGCAATACAAAGCCACTTGATGGAGAGATTTCGAAATCCTGTCCATATTGACTATACATACGTGAGATGGCATGCCACGCTATCTTAATATTAAAATCAATGCTTTGTTCTTTTTTCATGGTTGTCGTAAATATAGCCATTCTATTGCGCTTAATCCCATCTTTTTTTAATATACCCCCTTTGCTTCGTGACAAAAGCGCATTATCTTACCAATCTAATTTCTATATTATGAGCGCGTATGACTTTCAGGAAATTCCCAAAGTTTTTTATTCTTATCAAACACAAAAGGCCTTTTGTAACTGTTTAGTGTGTAATTGCTATTTATTAGACGATGCGACCTACGTCATTGAAAAGGCATATAAGAAGCATCTAGGATATACCGCACAAGATGTGATCTTTGATTATGCTATTTGTTTGGCTTGTGCATTAAAAATAAGACAAGAATTTTCATCAGATTCTTTAACAAAAATAGATGCCTATTTTTCAGAGCACCTTGCTATGAGTCCGAGCCCTCGTCAAAAGGATCCCATCGATATTGATCAATGCTTAGCCCAATGTGCCATAAAGAAAACTTCAGTTACTGAGATGACTAATTATCAGATTTATGGTCATTTTTATGGAAATAAGCTGATTAAGAGCATTTCTCCTTATCTAATTTCCCAATCAGCGATAGAAGAAATTATCCCGCTTATATCTAACGATACCCAAGATCTGTTGAATGATTTTTACAATCGACATTTGAATCCTGATCCCGAATTATTCTTGCCTAAGCAACCTTCAGATCACTTGGTCTTCATTTAATTTAACCCATCACCTCGCAATATACGAAAGCGCCTTCTGGCCTCTACTGCATAAGCACTGCCAGGAAAATTTTCGAGGAACTGTCGATACACTTGTTGTGCCTCAGACCTGTTATCTAAATATTCTTCCAGAATTTGAGCTTTCAGAAATAAGGCGTCATCCCCTAATACTCCCTCTGAGTATTCGTTTATTAGAATGTTTAAGGAAACTAATGCTTCTTGATATTTGCCCATGCGTTTATCAAGTTTGGCTAATAGCCAAAAACCATCATCCCGAATAGGATGACCCAATTGAGTATTAATCAGGATTTCTAGTTTCACTCGGGCTTCCTCAAATCTATTCTGATACATTAGCAAAGATATGTTAGCATACTCAATTAGCCCCAATTCGTTGCTATCGCCCATAGTATTGGTTTCTATGAATAAACTAAGATCGAGGGCATCATTGGCTATTTCTTTGGTGGTGGAACGCTTCAATATGTCTAAATGTGACTTAGCTAAATCGAAATTGCTCATAAAATAATGTACCCTAGCATTTTTTAATTTAGCCTCATAGGCGATGGCCGAATATGGATTGTCTTTTTCAATTTGTGAATACAATAAAGATGCCTCCCACTGATTTCCGATAATCATATTGATATTGCCAAGATCCATCTTTACTTGAGCCTGAAAATTTCTTGTTATCCCGGGTAGATTTTTTAGTCTCTCTAAAATTCTTATTGCCGTATCTGGTTCATTCAATTGGTATGCCATTATTCCGGCTTTATTTTTTAAAGCTTGTAACCGATAAGGGTTCGTTTCTGTCGTGCGTTCATAAAATTGTTGATATGCCCCTGCTATTTGATGCAGAGCCTTTTTATCTATCGGTAGCTTCTTAGACACTTTTTTTTCTTTAGATAGTAGTGACAAAAATTGGGCTTTCTCTAACATCGATCCTTGCCCAATTTTTGTCACTATGTAATCATAAAAAAGGACAGCGTCTCCATAGGCTTGATTATCATAGGCTACCTTAGCGACTTGCATTACGGTACTTCCCTTGCTTTGAG
>DBBU01000032.1:1829-2175 GCA_002292365.1 Flammeovirgaceae bacterium UBA976 | reverse complement strand
ATAATGAGCTCTTTCTCTAGTATCTCCTTGATACTCTCATTTGTTAGCAGCTCCTGTAATATATTTTTTATATAGGGTATATGGCGGGACTGTTGTGAAGCAAAATTTATATATTCTGCTATCATTTTAGGATCATTGCCTAGCGCACTATAGTTTTTTGCAAAATCAAGAGCATAAGCCTTAGAATCTTGGGATTCGATACGCGCTTGAGATAAAAAGACCAAGGCATCGTTATGAAGTTGTCTTTGACTTAATTCTTCTGCTATTCTCTTTAATGTATTTACATTACCCAAACTTGCATCATAAAGGATTTTTTTTAACCGTTTATATTCCTTTTGGTTCGGAA
>DBBU01000032.1:1380-1686 GCA_002292365.1 Flammeovirgaceae bacterium UBA976 | reverse complement strand
ATCAGCTGCCTTGTCGTATTCTTTAGATTGGTAATATTCATTTGCCAGTTTAATTTGATCCAATTCTTGTCCAAATATATTAGCTATTATCATTAAGCTCACTATATAATTGATTAGTTTTTTTTCCACATTTATAGGGTCTTATTTATTATATTTATATAAGATTAATTAACTATTATAATATATTATGTCTGTTGATATGTTAGCAAAATAATGAAATATTACTAGGAAATTATATTTGTTTATAGAAAGAGTATTATCAAGATGTTATGCACCAATGAAATAATGTCAAGTCTTTGATTTATA
>DBBU01000032.1:0-1294 GCA_002292365.1 Flammeovirgaceae bacterium UBA976 | reverse complement strand
CAGAAAAGTTATGCACTAATTTTTGAAACTTATACACATACTAAAAAGTGAGATCATCGATCGAGATTTCCCAATTAGCAGAGATTTTTGTTGTTTTAGGATACAAATAAATATTTTCTGGAGTGCTGTCATCCATAAAATTTCCGACCGACCAAATGCCATCCAAATTGTTATCAATTAAAACACGTATTTTGTAAGTACCTGGATTAAGGTACTCGACAGTGAAGTTTGTTTGGTTTCGTCTTTCGGCGATAAGCTTGTTTTCAGTATCTAGAATTTGGATGATAAATGATGTTTTTGCAGTGTTTGCTTTGATGTGAAGGGTACCGAAGTCGCTGGTTTCGTTTTTTGCTAGTTTGATAAGGATTGGAGGCAAGCTAAGGCCATCTGCATCCGTAAAGCAAGTGCTATCAAATGCGATAGTAGCTAGGTTTAGCATACGATGATCAGGAATCAGCGAATCTTGTTTATGGAGTTTTTGAAGCCGATAGTTGAGAGAATCCTGTAGGAGCGACCAATTCATAGAAACTTTAAATGAAAGTTCTGTTTTGTTATAATTCCAATGGTATCGTTCTACATCAATGGGGGTAACAGGTAAAAGGGTGTCAGCGTTGAGAAGTACGCTGAGGCTGTCAAAGAGAACGATGGGTTTATCAAATGACAAGGAGACCTTGTACTGGCTAGCATTTATAGTTTGTGATCTGATACTTGAAGTAGGAGGTGTTGGGGGACGTTGGGAAGAAAAAAACTTGACCATAAGTGTATCAAGGGATTGTTGATTAATAGTGTCATAAACGGTCATTACGAGCTGACTACTGTCACTATTTCGATTATAAAGAGTATCTAAAGGAGGAAATATGCGAATAGATGTGAATTCATCTTGAAGTTGATGATGAAAAGTATATCTATAGGGGGGCATATAAGTGAGTTGATAAAATGTGATAGGTTTAGAATAACGTACGTCGTAATAGCGTCCAAATGGGCGTGCAGAGATAAAGTTGAGTGGACGAGAATCAATGGAATTGATGATTAAATTGACGCTATCTAAACCTGAAGATAAAAGAATGAATGAAGATTTCAATCCATAGGCCTCATTTTCTGAATTGAAGGTGAAATTGCTATTTTCGTCATTAAAGGCGAATATTTTGTACCGGCCATATTTAATATTGTTAATAGCATAGGTTCCAGACTCATTGGTAGTACTAAAGTACAGTGGTTTATCTATGGTAAGATCTAAACTGTCAGAATATGAGTAAAGCCCAACTAAAACCCCTGGGGCAGGTAGTTGTGTGTA
>DBBU01000050.1 GCA_002292365.1 Flammeovirgaceae bacterium UBA976 | reverse complement strand
TTTGGATTTTCGAGAATCACAATAGCCTTTCAAGGGGAATATTAGTTCCAGGATAATAGCCTTGAAATTCATCTAAATTTTTCAATGTCGTTTTTAAAATTCGATATGGTTTCTGAAAACCTAAATCATTTTTGAAATGGAGAGGTCTAAACACATAAGAGGAGTCTTGCCCATAACAAATGGTTGAGATTAGCATGATTGTTAGAGTGATCAGTATAATTTTCATCTAATTTTATTCACATTAATTCATTTTTAATTTTATTTTTCTCATCATGAAGGTCAAACATTAATCTTATAAAAAAAGTTATGCTAATCAATTCCAAAGAATAGTTTATTTATTTCATTATTTCAAACTAGCGTAAACCATCTCCATAAGACACTACATTCGTTTTTAAAACCGCTAACACCTCGATGATAAAGATTGATATGATTTAGTGAATCCATGACTATGGGCTACCAAAAAAAAGTTATCTAATTAATCTATTTCCCTCCGGATGATATCTTTGTAAATCCAAAGCCTCCAACATCATTTGCAACCAAATATCCTCCATCGCTTGTAATACAAACATCTTCACCTGCATTATCTCCCTTTTCTCCCCAGAGATCTAGGTCTGCGTACAAACCTTCCCACTGCAAGGTACCGTTAGAACTGTATTTGATGAGATAAATATTCCACTTATCTGAGCAACCCATAGGATGACCACATTCAGAATAGGTATATTCATCTCCTGTACCGGCAACGATAATCCAGCCACCATCCAAAGTTGCTCGGGCACCCCAGACCTCATCATGAATCCAATCACCGTCATATCCACGGGGTTGGCCAGCATAATCTGTCCACAAGACATTACCCTCACTATCCACTCCGATCGTTGTAATATCAATATTATTACTTAGAGGACTGTCACCATGTCCGGTTAGAATCATATTGCCGTTTTCACTAATATCAAAACCCCAGTATATATCCGGATGAGGTGTTTTTTCCCAGACTACATTGCCATCGAAATCAAATTTTATAAGTGTATAATCCTTATTTCCTTCATATGCTGGATGGCCGGAAACTATATATCCGTCGCTTATCCTTTTAATTCTGTAGCCGGAAGACATTGAACTCGATATGTCCCTGTTCCATATCTCAATTCCGTCAGCATCAGTTTTTATTAAATTTCCTGAACCCCAATTAATGAAAGTGTTTTCGGCAAGTCCATTCCTATAACCTGTTGCGATTAATCCACCATCTTGAGTAACCTCAACTGCTTCAAAACTATCTTCTGAACCCAGGTCCCAGATTTTTGGCCAGCCGGAAAGAGTATTACCTGTCAAGGCATCGACTTTTATGAGTACCGCATCAAAATTTAAAGTACCCGCAATGACATAATTCCCATCTGGTGTCTCTACACATCCATTTCCTAAATTATATCCTTCAGTCCCAAATTCCTTTTCCCAAATTAGGCTTCCGGAAGAATCAGTTTTTACAACATAAATTTTTGCGGTATTATCATCTATAAAACCCGTTTCACCAATCATAAGAAAACCACGATCACTAGTCTCGATAACGTAATGAGGATGACTTTCTTCACCGCTTCCATTATATACCTGATGCCACTCCATCTTCGGTGGATTTATATTTATTGAACTAGTATCGGTTTCTGTATCTAGATCCGAATTTGCGAGCGTACTGTCACTGCAACTAGTAAATAATCCAAGTGAACAAAGAATACTAAAAACGGGAAGGTGTTTAATACATGTCATAGTAAAAACAAAAATAAACTGCCTGAGTAACGTAAGGGTTTCTTATAAATGCATTTTGGTGCTCTAGGAATTCATTAATTAAAAAACAATATCCTAATGGAATAGTTCTCATCCAAAGGTATTGCTTAAGTCCAGTTTAATTTTGTATAATAGATTTAAGCTACGCACAAGTAAAGAGGCTCTATAAGAAAAAAAAGTACAAATTCTGTACAGGAACGTACAATTTGAACATATTTGGCATTCGAGATACTTGCTTTGAAAATGATACTTTCAACGATTATATAGGTGTCGCATACGAGGATGATCTTTGTCAAAAAAAGGTAGATCTATACCCAGCTACATGCGATCCTGGTATTCATTGGTTACGTAATCCACTCAATAAGAATGGGACTATAATAATGCTCGAAGGGCAGTATAAAGGCTGTTACAAAATTGGTATTCATGGAAGGACAGGAAATTTTTCATATGAAAGCCTTGAGCAATGTGCTCCGATGGATTATGTCAGAGATAACAATAAGGATGATGTTCTAGATATTGATCTGTCCAAGAAGATTAAAGGTATATTCAAAACCAATCTTCACAGATGCTCCAAATGGAAAATAGTTCGATACATCGGTCGCTATTCCGCAGGATGCCAGGTGATTCAAGATCCAAAGCATTTTGATGAGCTTATGGTTACCGCTAAACGACAACAATCATTGGGGTGGGGAGATAAGTTCTCATACATATAGGCATTTTGTCGAGATACTACAAAATAATGTGACCGATTCTTTTTATTTTAGATTTAAAGTTATACTTGCATTTTTAAAATGGAAAGATGTCAAAAATTGTTATCATAGGTGCAGGTGGGGTTGGACGAGTAGTCACTCATAAATGTGCTCAATTAAGCACTATTTTTACGGAAATCGTATTGGCCAGTAGGACGTTGAAAAAATGTGATGATATTGCGACAAGCGTAAGAGCAAAATACAAAGAGGTTAAAATCTCAACGACTCAAGTGGATGCCGATGAAGAGGACCAACTCATTCATTTATTTGAGGCGAATCGCCCTTTTTTGGTGATCAACGTAGCCTTGCCGTATCAGGATTTGACTATCATGGAGGCATGCCTCAAGACAGGTATACATTATCTGGATACAGCTAATTATGAGCCTTTAGAGGAAGCTAAATATGGATATAGCTGGCAGTGGGCTTATCAGGAAAGGTTTAAAAAGGCAGGACTTATGGCTGTTTTAGGATGTGGTTTCGATCCGGGTGTAACCAGTATTTTCACCGCATATGCTGCGAAACATCATTTTGACGAGTTACACTACTTAGATATTGTAGATTGTAATGGAGGAGATCATGGCAAAGCTTTTGCAACCAATTTTAATCCTGAAATTAATATCAGAGAAGTGACCCAAAAGGGTAAGTTTTACGAGGATGGCAGCTGGAAAGAAACTGCGCCTCATGAAATCAGTCGCATAATCAACTATCCAAATATTGGGCCTAGAAAATCATATTTAATCAATCATGAAGAATTAGAATCTTTAGTTAAAAATTTTCCTACACTTCGCAGAGCGAGATTCTGGATGACCTTTGGTGACGAATACCTCACACATTTAAGAGTCATACAGAATATTGGTATGGCTGCAATTGAGCCCATAGACTTCCAAGGCAATCAAATCATACCTTTGCAATTTTTAAAAGCGGTATTACCTGATCCAGGTTCGCTAGCAGAAAACTATGAAGGAGAAACTTCTATTGGCTGTCGCATAAGTGGTCTAAAAAACGGACGTCATCAAACTTACTATATTTACAATAATTGTGATCATAGGGCTGCTTATTTGGAAACAGGCGCTCAGGGCGTCTCCTATACCACAGGTGTCCCAGCCGCATTGGGTGCCAAGATGATGATTACTGGTAAGTGGAAGGGAGCTGGCGTATTTAATGTCGAAGCCTTTGATCCTGATCCTTTTTTGGAAGATCTGGGTAAAAATGGGCTCATTTGGCATGAGATTAAAGAAGTAAATCTTGAGATGGATTAATTTATGAAACCAGACTTGAATATCGTTCCGGAATTTTATCGTGGTTATGTCGAATGCACCAATCAAACGTCCCTGATGGAACAGTTCAACCAATCAACCCATCAATTATCGCTCATTATGGATGGGTTAAATGAGGAAACGGCTGATTATAGCTATCTAGAGGGAAAATGGTCATTAAAAGAACTATTCTTACATATCATAGATACCGAACGTGTTTTTTCATATCGCGCCCTGTGTATCTCTAGAGGCGAAAGACAAAACCTTCCGAGTATGGATCAAGATGAATACGTGATGCGGAGTGAGGCGTCTTCAAGGAAGATTGAATCATTAAAAAGAGAGTTTCTTTCGGTACGAGAAAGTACTATTTTAATGTTTTCTTCTTTTTCAGAGGAGCAATGGCAATCGAAAGGGTGGGTCGGTCCGTTTGAATTTACAGTAAGTATGTTAGGCTATATAATTGTGGGTCATCTAAATCATCATGTCAATATCATTGAGTCAAGATACATTTGAGGCCATTCCATCACCTTGTTTCGTTTTGGAAGAAGAAAAGTTAAGGCGTAATCTGGAACGACTGGATTCAGTTCAGAAAAACGCCCAAATCAGTATTATTTTGGCTTTGAAAGGCTTCGCGATGTGGTCAAGCTTTCCATTAATCAAATCGTTCTTAAAGAGCGCTACAGCCAGCTCCATGAATGAGGCCAAATTGTGCGCAGAGAAATTCAGTGCATTGGCTCATACTTATGCCGTTGGATATAGAGATGAAGAGTTTGATGAATTGATGAAGCTTTCCTCACATGTTACTTTTAATTCCCTCAATCAATTTTATAAATTTCAGGATCGAGTCCCACCACGTATTTCTATGGGTTTAAGGGTAAATCCAGAATGGTCAGATGTTGTTGCGGATCTATATAATCCGTCGCAAACTCATTCGAGATTAGGTTTGATAAGTTCAAGGCTTCCTGAGACACTTCCTCCAAATATAGAAGGCCTACATTTTCATGTGCTCTGTGAGTCATCCGCTGCTGCTTTGGTTCAGGTATTGGAGAATTTTGAAAAGAAATTTAAAAAATATCTTCCAAATATTAAATGGCTCAACATGGGAGGCGGACACTTAATCACCAAAGATGGTTATGATGTTGAACTACTGGTGAATACCTTAAAGTACTTCAAAAAGAAATATCAAGTCGAAATTATTCTCGAACCTGGTGGAGCGATCGCTTGGCAGACAGGATTTTTAAAGACAACAATTATCGATATTGTGGAGAACCAAGGTAGTCCAACGGCCATCATAGATGCTTCATTCACCTGTCATATGCCAGACTGCTTAGAAATGCCTTATCGGCCTGAAATTATGGAAGGATCTCATCATGCTGAAAAATATCCATTTCGCTACAATATAGGAGGTATCAGTTGTTTAGCTGGAGATTTTTTGGCTGGTTACAGTTTTTCCAAACCTTTAAAAATTGGAAATACCCTTACCTTTCAGGATATGATGCATTATACCATGGTGAAAACAACTACGTTTAATGGCATTGATCATCCCTCCATTGGAGTCATTGGAGCAGACGATAGATTTGAGCTTTTAAAGACTTTTACCTATCAAGATTATCGAGATAAGCTATCCTGAAGGGTCAATACACCCATCATGAAAAGATTGTAGTCTTTACAACTTAAATAACCTTCTCCTTCGGAGTAAGGGCAGGTTTGATAATGAATGTCAAAGATTCCTTGCTTAAAAATAACTCCTGAGCCTTTACATACAGGACAAATCATCTTTCTTAGACCACCACAATCATATTTTGAGGCGATAAGGGTATTACTTTGATCTTGTATTAGGGATCGTTGAAGTTCCATATACTTATCTTCAGAAAATTGCAGATATTCAATGGCTTCTTGATAATATTGACCTTTAGTCCCCTTTAATTGCAGGTATTTATTAAGCCAATTAACGCTTTGTTTGTAAGAGGCGAGATGAAAACTATTTCTTCCAAAAAAATATGCTAGATCCGTTGGGATAACTTCCATATTTTCAATTACGAACAAAAATTCTTTATGGGCAGCTTGGTAGTCGCCAGCAATCATAAGCTGTTGTCCCAAATCCATTCTACGATAATATTCACTTTCTGAAGGAATCTGTCCATATGAGCAGAAGAGAGAAAACAATAAAAAAGAACTTATTAAAAATTTCATGAAGCTAAAATAAAGTAAATATGGCTAATGGATGATGAAATATAAATTCTTAAAAATAATACTTTATTTCAAAAAGAAGTATTTGAAATAATGAGCTATAGATTTGCGTTATATTAAAAATATTTTTTTTAATGTCAAAAGCATTTTGTTTTATTCTATTGATGATATCTGCTCTGAGTTCGATCTTTGCGCAAAGCTCTCGTGATATAGATAATTCAGCCAAGACTTCATCTCAAATTAAAAAAAGCGTCAAGGTTTTTAAATCTGGAAAAAATAGTTTTTTCAAATCGCAAAAAGAAGGTAAAGAGGAGTATGAAGATCGCATGAAGCAGGTAGCGAAAGATAAAAAAAAGAGTGTTAAAATATTGGAAAAACCACAATATTCAGATAAGAGCTATTTTGGTCATAAAAGGCCTCCTAAAAAAAGGCCTTTAGCTAAAAGAAAATTATGCAAAGTATGTGGTATTGTGCATTAATAATAAATCGAATTGATTAGGCTGTTTTTTTGATTTTGAATGCTGTTTCTTTAACTCTAGAATGAGATTTTATTATTTTAATGAGAGCAGTTTTAAGCAGGGCTCGATTTTCATGGGTATTGATTACCGTGCTTTTAATGATGAGTCTATTGAAAAAGGGGTGATAGGCTAAATCATTTATGAGCTTCTGGTAATGCTCGTACCAGGCTATTCTGTAAATTTCTGTGTGTGGAGTGCCATCCCATATAAATTCAAGTTGATTGTCACTTCTGCTGTAGCGATAGCTATCGGCGGCATATCTATAGAATTCATTTAAAAAGGAGACGTCAAAATTTCTTTTATTTTTTAATTCACGAATAAAGTCGTCTTCAATGGCCAAAGGATTTTCTATTTTGAGGAAATTACGAATAGCACTAGATATTGTCGAACGCATCAAAAAACCCTTTTGTTGGTATTGAACGGTTCTTAATATCTCATTTTTATCAGACTCGAATGATTTATTCCACATAATAGAAAAGGGCAATTAAATAATTGCCCTTTTTGTTTTTAAAATTTAATTGTTTAATCAGGTACCATTTTGAAAACCCAAGCACCAGTGAATCCATCCACTCGGCCACTAGATTCTGGAACAGTAAAAGATACGTTTAGGGCAGTTTCACTAACCACAAGTGTCATTACTATGCCATCATTTCTGGTTAATGTAGTAAGATCACTATTGGCAGTAAATGTACCTGAAGTGGACCAGGCTAGATTTGCACCTTCGTCTGATGGAATACCTGAGGCTGTATAACTACCCCCTGCCAAATCTGTATCTATGTTTAATTTTAGCGTGAATCCTGTCCATTCATCTCTGGGAGTACCCGCGTTTGTAGCAGAACTTAACGACCAATTTTTATCTAGGAGCGAGGCATTTGTCTCGGCGGCAGAAGGATTAATTTCTTCTGATTGGGACGGATCACTATCATCACCGCAATTGGCGAAAATTAACAAGGTAGCGCAGGCACATGTGAAGAATAAGCCTTTTATGATTTTTATGTTTAGAGTCTTCATATTATCGATTTATCAAAGAATAATTATTACACAAGGTTAACATTTTTATACTTAATACTCAAACGTACATCTTAATATATATTGTATTGCAATTAAATTTATGATTAGAAATTATATTCATCATACTTAAAAATAATAAAAACTAGTTTAACCCTTAACTTTTTAATGTTTTATTAATTAAATGTCTTCGAAACAGATCATTTGGTAAATATTTTTATTTGAGGAGAGGACATCCATTTAATTGGCTCGGTTTTCTTTAGGACTCTTTTATTTTCAAATACCTATGGTTAAGTCTTCCATCTTAGTTAGGAATGATGTTAGTGTATACTTAAGCGTGTGTTTAGATAATCTCATTTGATCACGAGCGAGTTTTAAAGGGCAAAAAATCTTTGAATAGCTTATGGACTCATGATTTTACTGAAAACAAAGATATCTAGGTCTTTATATAGGTTCAACGTATATCTTTTGCTTATTACTTAGGTTGATCGTGTAAGGGATAAAATCATATTCATGTTGTTGATTTGAGGCTACGATTATGGTGCATGTCCCTAATTTTTGTAGTATCTCATCGCGATACCATTCAATACCTTCCTGATCTAAATTTGAAGTAGGTTCATCCAATATAAGCAATTTATTTTCGGCATAGATGGCAAGGGCGAGTTTGAGACGTTGTTTCATTCCAGAAGAAAAATCCTTGACTTTTTTATCAATGAAAAATTGAAAATTTGTTTTTGCTATGATTTCGTCTAGGGAGAAAGGGGTAGATCTAAATTTGAAATGAAATTCTACATGTTCTCTTAGACTGAATTCTTCTATCAAATCGACATAAGGAGCTGCCAAACCTATTGATTGAGATATGCTTTCAATGGGATAAATATTTTTATTCTCGAAATATTGAATATTACCTAATGTGGGTTCCATGTAGGCGGATATCAATTTTATTAAGGTACTTTTCCCACTTCCATTGGCACCAGTGATGCTTAGAGAAGATTGGGATGGAATATCTAAACTTAAGTTTCTAAGAATCCATTCTTTATTGAACCGCTTCCCAACTTTATTAAGTTTAACCCTCATTCAATACCTTTCATGATACCTCGCTCTGATTCTTGAATGAATTTTATGATGAGATTTTTTTCTTTTGAGGATTTAAAATCGCTTTGAATTTTCTCAAGCGCTTTACTAATATTTAAATCACTCAGATATATAATCCGATACATTTCTTGAATGTTATTAAGTTCGTGCGTGGTAAACTTCCTTCTCCTCAGGCCAATTGCATTGATGCCGCTGTAGCTCAGGGGTTCACGTGCCGCTGAGACATAGGGAGGTACATCTTTGCGAACAAGAGAACCTCCAGCAATCATCACATGAGCTCCAATTTTTACAAATTGTCTTATGGCTGCTGTACCGCCGATGATGGCATAATCGCCCAAGGATACATGACCAGCTATTTGAACCGAATTAGATACAATACAATGATTTCCTAAGATACAATCGTGCGCAACATGGACATAGGCCATCAGTAAATTATGTTCACCAATAACGGTTTGCTTTCTATGACTAGTCCCTCGTGAAATAGTTACAAATTCTCTAATAGTGGTGTTTTTACCTATGATCGTCAAGGTTTTTTCCCCTGCGAATTTTAAATCTTGCGGAATTGATGAGATTTGTGCGCCCGCAAAAATTTTACAATTATTACCTATTCTAGAACCTTCCCAAATGCAAGCGTTGGGACCAATCCAACAGCCATCACCTATTTCTGTATCCTTGTCTACGTAAGCAAAAGGCTCAATAACTACATTTTGACCTATTTTGGCATCGGGATGGACAAAAGCTGAGGGGTTATTCATTATTCTTTTTTTACGAGTACGGCAGTCATGTTACCTTCACAAACTAATTGGTTCCCAATATAAGCAACTCCTGACATTTTTACGAAGCCTCTCCTGATTGGTTCCAATAATTCACATTTAAATATGAGGGTATCTCCTGGAAAAACCATTTTTTTAAATTTAAAATTATCGATACCTAAGAAGTAAGTCCAATAATTCTCAGGGTCTGATACCGAATTAAGCGCTAAGATACCTCCAATTTGGGCCATTGCTTCAACTTGTAAGACACCCGGCATTACGGGGTTTCCAGGAAAATGGCCCTGAAAGAAAGGCTCATTGTAGGTAACATTTTTAATACCCCCCACCGATTTATCATCCAGATGAAAAATTTTATCAATTAGTAAAAATGGATATCTATGGGGTAAGATTTTCGCAATTTTATTGATATCCATTACCGGAGGTATTTTAGGATCGTATTGTGGTATTTTACTATGGGAGGTTTTTTGGATTATTTTTTTGAGTTTTCGAGCGAAAGCGATATTCGCAGCATGCCCAGGACGAGCAGCCATTATTTGGGCTTTAATAGGTCTGCCCACCAATGCTAAATCCCCTACGATGTCTAATAACTTGTGTCTGGCAGGTTCGTTTTTATATCTAAGACTTACGTTATTTAGGATACCTTCTTTCTCGACTTCAACTTTGGGTTTATTCAGTAAATGGGCCAGATGATCTAGTTCACCTGGTTTCACCATTCGATCAACCACTACAATGGCGTTAGAAATATCACCCCCTTTGATCAAGTCTTGTTTGTACAGCTCTTCGATTTCATGTAAAAAGCAAAAAGTTCTAGCATCACTGATTTGCTCATAGAAATCTGTTAATTTATTCAATGAGGCATGCTGACTTCCAAGAACAGGTGAGTTATAGTCCACCATTACAGTGACTCTGTAATCATCTAAGGGAAGTGCGATGATTTCAACATCTCGTACTTTGTCTTCATAAAAGACGCTGTGAGGTAACTCAAAAAAGTTTCTCGGAGCAGCTTGTTCTTGTAATCCGATTTCAAGAATGGCATCCATAAATTGTCTCGCACTACCATCCATAATGGGGGGCTCAGGTCCATCAATTTTTATCAAAACATTGTCTATTTCTAAGGCGACTAAAGCTGATAACACGTGTTCGACCGTATTAATTCTTCCCCCATTTTGCTCAATACTTGTGCCTCGAGACAAATCTACCACATTGTCTACATCGGCGTCAATAATGGGTTGATTATCTAAATCTATTCTTTGAAACTTGATTCCATGGTTGATTTTGGCAGGAGTGAAAGTCATATTGCTCACTACGCCTGTATGCAAGCCTATGCCCGAGACGACTGCTTCGCCGATAACGGTATGTTGATTAAATTTCATTGAGTTTTGGGCTACAAATTTAAGAGTTTTTCCTCAATTTTTTCAATCTGCTTCATTACTTTAGGTAATTTTTTGTACACAGTGTAGGATCTAAGATAATTATTGAAGTCAATGGCAGGGGTTCCATAGATGGTTTGAGCTACTTTGGTATTTTTTGAAACTCCAGATTGAGCTTGTATTTGCGTTTTAGCAGCTATTTTTAAATGTCCAGCAATCCCAACTTGTCCACCTATTTTACAATTTTCGCCTATTTTTACAGAGCCAGCGATGCCTGTTTGAGCCGCAATTACGGTATTTTCTCCAATCAGGGTGTTGTGACCAATTTGAATCAAATTATCTAATTTGACTCCTTTTTTGATCAGCGTTGTGTTAAAGGTGGCACAATCTATCACTGTATTGGCCCCTACATCCACATGATCTTCTAAAACAACATTACCCAATTGAGGTATTTTTTTATAAGAGCCATCCTCAAGAGGAGCATATCCGAAACCATCACTTCCCACAACCGCTCCTGCCTGCAGGGTACAATGACTTCCAATCACACTTTTAGCATAAATTCTAACCCCTGGATGAATAATAGTTTGATGACCAATAGTGACATCATCACCAATATAGGCATTGGGATAAATTTTTACTTGATCACCTATTTTAACATTGCTCCCAATATAAGAGAAGGCGCCTACATAAATGTCTGATCCATGCGTAGCCGTTTTATTTATAAAGCTAGGTTCTTCAATTCCAGTCTTGTTGAAGGAAAGTAGCCGATCATATGCTTCTAACAGAGCGGTAAAAGCAGCATAGGAATCTGCAACTCTGATAAGGGCTGTATTTATTTTTTTATTTAGAAAAAGCTTCTCATCAACAATAACTGCTGACGCTTGGGTTTCGTAAATGAGGGGCTCATACTTTGGGTTGGATAGAAAAGTGATACTTCCTTCCTTAGCATCTTCGATAGAACTGATAGTATTTACCTTAGTCTCTTTTGACCCGTCTAATTTTCCTCCTATAAGATGAGCAATTTGCTCTAAGGTAAAGTTCATTTAACTTTTCATTTTGTCATTGGATTGACCAATTATAAATATTTCGGTAAATATAAGGTTTTGGGATAGCAAAGATAATTTTTTTTCACAATTTTACTCATCACTTTGATGTTGGGTAAATCAACAGCAGCCGTTATTTCTTCGACTTTCCCATTTTTTCTTAAAATATTTATAGTATGATTCTTTGCAGTATAAGCGGCATTGGTAACACTGCCATGGGTGACTAAACTATGAGTCATTTCAAGGGGCAGCTTTAACCTTTTTGCAACCTTTTTTTTGATATCAGTTAGTCGAACTGATTTCAGAGGCTCTTCCAGTATCTCAATTTTAAATAATCTCCGATCTTTTAAAGCGTTGCTCAATATATTAATGACGGGATCTTCATGATTTAACCAAAGTTTGATACTTCCCCAAATATCAGTATCATCTAATTCCATAAATGTTTCAAGTAATTTTGGATTTTTATTGAAATCTTGGGCTGAAAGATCATTGCTGAGAAATAGACTGAGGGCAGGAGTAGCGGACATGGATGTTTTTTTGTCCCAACAGATGCTTACCCGTTTGATGAGCTCAATGAGCATCTTTTCACTACAAATAGAAGTTTTATGTAAATAAACCTGCCAATACATGATTCTACGGGCGCTGATAAAACTTTCAATACTATAAATTCCTTTTTCTTCAACGACGAGCTCATCATCTACCACATTGAGCATTTTGATGATACGTTCAGCTCCGACCGTACCTTCTTGAACACCAGTAAAAAAACAATCTCTTTTAAGGTAATCGAGCCGGTCCATATCCAGTTGGCTAGAAACCAATTGAGTAAGGAATTTGCGAGGATAGGTACCCTTAAATATTTCAATGGCTAAGGTTAGTTTGCCCGCGAAATCTTTATTCAATGCATCAAGCGTCCAAGCGGTGATGCTTTCATGGGAGACATTTTTGAAAAGACTGAATTCCAATGTGTGCGAAAAAGGACCATGACCAATATCGTGCAGAAGAATGGCAATTAATGCGCCTTCGTATTCAGCTTCAAAAATCATTTGACCTTTCTCGCGAAGACTATCTAATGTTTTCCTCATCAAATGCATCGCTCCTAAAGCATGACTAAATCGCGTATGAATGGCACCTGGATATACATAATCAGAGAGCCCCAGTTGCTTTATTCTACGCAATCTTTGAAAATAGGGATGCTCGATGATATCAAAAATGAGTGCATTGGGTATGTTTATAAAACCATAAACAGGATCATTAAATATTTTCTTTTTATTCAAAGTATATTCGAGTCTATTATAGTGTGAACATACAAAAGGATTTTCGTAAAAATGCAGCAATATAAAATTTTATGGGCCGATGATGAGATTGATCTATTAATGCCTCATATTATATTTTTGGAATCTAAAGG
>DBBU01000022.1 GCA_002292365.1 Flammeovirgaceae bacterium UBA976 | reverse complement strand
ATCCCTTACAAAGTGAAAGGCCTCCATCAAAACCTCCCCTTCGATGCAGTTGACCTCGATCTATTGACACATTTGGGCGCCTATTATCACAACACTTTTATCCTTTTTCGTGATTTTCGATCACAATCCGAAGATGCTACCTCCAAAATCAGGATTTGGCCCCAATTTTTGAATCAAACCATAAATATTATTGTCAAAAACTCAGGAGATGAACACTTAGATACCTATGTAATCCTCGGCTACATGCCTGGGGGTGTATATGTCAAAGAACCTTGTTTTTATGTCCAGTCACGGCCGCATACCGAAGTGGCTGCATTGAAGCCTTTGCCCAAGGGTGCTTATTGGAACCAAACCGATTGGACGGGTGCTCTCCTCCCGATATCTACTATTTGGTATCTTGAAGATCAGCAGTCGTTTGTTTTTTCTTTCTATAAAAACGCTTTTGAACAGTTAAGAAATGCTCTTTTCGGCTGATTTCTTATTTTTTAAATTGTGCCATCATCAGGGTTTTAAAATTATACAAGGCATCCTCCCAAGTTTTATCTGCATCATAATAGCGTCCCGCATAAAGGTCTCCATTGGCGGTTTTCTGAATATAAAACTTATACACTTTTTTTTGCTTATCTAAGGTTTTCAGTGTTCGGTTTCCGTCTACGGGCACCGTTGAAATGTATTGGGTTTGGTAAGGGTCTAGCTCATAACCTAATGCCGTTCGTAACTCGCCGCCGGGCATGTAGGCATACCGCAAGACGTATTGATATCGGTTTTTATAAAATGCGGCATCTGACTGATCTTCAAGAAATTCGACTTTGTAAGGATAATCGGAGAAGATTTCTTGAATACGGGCATTTTTTAGCGCCACCCTTTCATTGTATTGAGACAGATAAGCTCGTTGTTGATCATTCAAAAAAGCCCCATCTACAGTCAGGCGAGGGAATAATGAAACAGCGAGGGGAAATCGCTTGAGCTGCGTTGGGTAACGTGGAAAATGGGTACCACTAAAAAGCCGTATTTGGGTCCCGAGCTCAGGACTATCTGGAATTAAGTAATTGCTGTAGGGTAAATCTAAGGTCTTCATTTTATTGGCGAGTCGAATCAAAACCTCATTCATCGTTTGGCCCTTTACTTGCCATGCTTTGGCCTTAAAATCTACCCATTTGGCAGTGCCCATAGTCCCTAGAGTCAAGGCAAACCCTTGAGTGGAGACCTCCAAAAATATCAAGACCCGTATATGTCTTTTTTGTAAGGCGGCAAGGGTTTTTCTATAGACATCTTGCCCCCCATACAATTGATCGTGATAGAGATATTTTATGGCATCAATACCCATCGCTTTCAAATTTATGTGTAGTTTTTGTGCCAGCATTTGATCCTCCACTTCAGGCATTTGATGAATGACCACGCATACGCGATCTGAAGTAATCCCCTCAGGTAAACTTCCTGAGATAGACATCAAATGAGTTTCAAAAATCTGTGCCCGGACGCTTTGCGTTAGTATACAAAAAAATAGAATTATTAATTTTTTATTTACCATCTTCTTTCTCCAGACTTAATTAAATTTATAAAGCACATATGATATCAAATCGCCTCTCATGAATAAAAAAATTTGCGCCTGGGCGGCCAATACGTATCCTGACTACATCAATTATCATAACGAAGAGTGGGGAGTTCCCGTACACGAAGATAAGATACATTTTGAATTTTTAACTTTAGAAGGGGCACAAGCAGGCCTAAGTTGGCGAACTATTTTAAACAAAAGGGGTGGCTATCGTCAGGCATTTGCCGATTTTGATGTCCTCCTTATTTCCAAATTTACTTCTTCCTATTTGGAGTCTTTGACAAAGAATCCAAATATTGTGCGAAATCGCCTTAAAATATCCTCTGTATACGAAAACGCTAAAGCGTTTATACAAATACAAAAAGAGTTTGGTTCTTTTGACACTTATGTGTGGCGCTTTGTCGATCACCGACCCATTCAAGGCGCATGGCACGCAAAAAAAAAGGGACCCCCCAGCCAGACCAATATTTCACTTTGTTTATCCAAAGACCTTAAAAAAAGAGGATTTAAATTTGTAGGAAGTACCATTATGTATGCCTATATGCAAGCCATTGGTATGGTCAATGATCACAGTCCAGAATGTTATCGCTACGAGCAGATAAAGGTGCTTAAAGGATCTTAATGATTTCTTTTTTAGGAATTTTGATGCGCCAAAGCCCCATCAATGCCCCCTCTTCGAAATCAAAGGCTTGGTCTTGAGGGAATCGCTTTTGAAGTAATTTTTGAGTTTTGAGACCGATATGCACTTCTTTTGTTCCATGACAACTCTGGCATGCTTTTTTCATGATTATAGGTGCCCAATATCGTAAGGTTGTTTCATTTATTTCTTCTAAACTCGGGGTCATTTTAAGTTGCCGTCGAGCAGCATATTCAAACGCTGCATAGACCTCTAACTCCATGGAATCTATTGGGGGGCTTTTTTTCCTTGGGTACCGGGAAATTCGAGAAACTTCAATCCCTCGGTCTTTAGCTTTTAAAACAGCAGGTAATGAAGAAAGTGTACATCGCTCGATTCCGCCTTCGGCGGCAAGAATAGATGACAAATGCTGACGGGTCACGTCGGCTTGAATTTCTTCTCCTGTTTTTAGGGCAAGTGTCATGATATCTGAAGCTGAAACTTTCCTGATTTTTCGTGATTGAATCTCTTCTTTGACCGCTTTGCTGTCAATAGGGGCACCTGGATTACATGAAAGTAGAAGCGTTATTGCCGTAATCAATATGCCGTAACTCAAATTACTTGCTGTCATCATATTTTTTTTGATCTGTTTTTTCCGTGAGGGAAGGCGAATTGGGATCATTTATGCCTCGATTATTTTTGTGATATCAACTGCAATTTATAACGAAATGAAGAAATTATCTCTTATTAAAGGCTAAACCACTGACATATAATAGATTTTATCGATTTACATTTTTATATTTGTTTCGATGAATAAAAATTGATTGTTCATAAAATCAATCTATATGAAACTTTTTAGACTATTTTGTATTGGGATAACGTTCTTAATTTTTCTCCCATCCATAGGGCAAGACCTTGGGTTTTCGCAATACTATAATGCACCTATTTTTCTAAATCCTGCTTTTACGGGCACCTCGGAGTTTACCCGGGCTGGATTGAATTACAGAATGCAAAAAGTAGGCTCTCTTTCAGCGTACAATATTTCTCAACTTTCATTTGATCACAGCTTTGTGGATTATCACAGCAGCGTGGGTCTCATGATCTTCAATGAAACAGATGAAACCAGTGGTTATACCCACAATAAAATAGCCCTTCCTCTGTGTTATGACTTTAATGTAAATAAAAATATGCAGATCCGTTTTGGGTTGGAGGCTTCGTATAGTCAACAAAATTTCAATGTTGGTAATTTTATTTTTTCAGATCAGTTAGATGCCTTTGGTAACATCACAGGCCTGTCTGCAGAAAGTTTAGCTTCAGGGAAGATCAATTATTTTGATGCCTCATTTGGAGTTCTGGGCTATTCCAAAGAGCTATGGTTTGGATTTGCGGCGCACAACCTCTTTAAAAACAATATCTCTTTTATGGAGGGCAGTGAATATCAATTAAAAACCAGGTTTTCTGGACACATGGGCTATCGGTATCGTTTTAAGGCAATTTCTCGAAATACGCGTCGAAACATCGCTATCATGCCGACCTTTAGTTTTACCAGTCAAGGCCCACTCAATCGATTGGATGCGGGGATATATAATGTAATCGAACCTGTCATCCTTGGCGTTTTTTATGGAACAGATCCTACGGCTTTTGAAGAGAACAATTTTATTAGCTTTATGATAGGAATAAAGAAAAATACTTTTACCACAATTTATAGTTACGACTTGTCTCTTTCAGAAGGTGCCGCACGGCAAGGATTTCATGAGATTTCTTTTAGTTACCTATTTGAAATAACCAGTGGCAAGCCTCCTTTAGGCATGCGAAGAACTAAATGTCCCGTGTTTTTATAAATCATTGACCTAAGTAAAAATGGAATCAATACAACGACGACTTTCGTATTTAATTTTAACCTTTGCCCTTGTGTCTCCTTTAATTAGCTGGGCACAGTTTGATCTTGCGTCAAGCGCTCATACTGACATTACATGTAATAATATTGATGAGGGGATCACTAACGACGGAACGATTACACTTACTTTCGATGCGGCATCATCTGCAAGAGGTAAAACAGTTGTCTGGTGGAAATTTAACGGGACCGCCTATGCTGCCTTAACCGGTGGCTCTGTTCCCACGGCAGTCAATAATCCTGCTGGTGGGGGTAATGTTGGGGCAACTTCTATACAGGCACGAAATCTCGGTGTCGGGTATTACTACGCCGTGATCACTGGTGCTTCGGGAGAGGTGGAAACCAGCCCTACTTTCTCTATTACCAAACCGGATCCAATATCATTAGTGGTCAATACGAGTGCTACCATCGATCCTTTATGTATTGGTGGCACGACAGGACAGATCAGTGTAACGGCCTATGGCGGCCTAGGGACTTATTCTTATGCAATAAGTACTTCGAATGGTAGCTACACATACAATGATGCTGATGGTATTTTCACGGGTCTTTCTGATGCTTCAAATCCGACCTATCATTTTTCTGTCCAAGCAACCGATGGATCTAATGTTTGTACTTACGATTACGCAGCAGGGGGCTCTCTTTCTGGAACTGACATTACCGAAACGCTGACTGATCCAGGGGCCATCACCTTAGGCACGGTTTCAAGTACCAATGTTGTTTGCTTTGGGGAATCAACGGGGACAGTAATCATGACTGCTGCCTCAGGGGGAACTGGAACGTTAACTTACGGTATTGCTTCCAATACTACGGGAACGGCTCCTGCAGATGGTTCTTACAGTTTTACCAATACGGGCTCAGGTACAACCTTTACGGGAATCTCAGCGAATACGGCTGGAGAGTCTTATTTTGTTGCCGTACAAGATGACAACGGATGTATTGAAAAGTCAAATGGTGCCGCAACCACTGTTAATGGGCCAAGCGCAGACCTTGCAGTGGGCGGATTCACAAGAGATAATCCAAGTTCCATAAACGGTGTCGATGGTTCTATTCAGCTTTCTGGAGGAGGAGTAACGGGAGGAACCTCTGGTTACACTTACAGTTGGGT
>DBBU01000026.1:24515-25726 GCA_002292365.1 Flammeovirgaceae bacterium UBA976 | reverse complement strand
CGGGTATCCGGTGAAATTTCAAGAGCTGATATTGTAAAAAAAACCAAACTTAGTGCGCCAACGGTAACTAGAATAGTGGACAGTTTGATAGGTACTAATTTGGTGCGCATGGTCGGTCATGGAGATTCAACTGGGGGTAGACCTCCAAAGCTAATTAGGTTTGATGGCTCACATAACTTTGTCATTGGTGTTGATTTGGGTTCCACTAGTATCCGGGCGGCAATCTCGGACTTAGATGGAAAGTTTATAACAGAAGTTGAGAAGCCCACCGATCTCAAAAGTGGTTTTGAAAAGATAAGTCTGCAGTTAGTTGAGCTTATTAATAAACTAATAGAACGTTCTAAACTTGTCGAAGATAAAATACTGGGTATTGGACTTGCGGTTGCTGGTTTAATTAACACTGAAACCGGTATAATTGAATATTCGCCCATGTTTAAATGGAAGAAAGTCAATCTTCGAGAGGAGTTAAAAAAACATCTGAAAATAGCTGTTTTTTATGATAATGTGTCACGTGTCACAGCTTTAGGAGAATTACTATATGGTGTAGGGAAACAACACAAGAATTTTATTTGTGTCAACGTGGGTTTCGGTATTGGAGCCGGTATCATTATTAATGGGGAACCATTTTTTGGTAATCGGGGCTTTACAGGTGAGTTTGGGCACATAATAGTAAATCATAATAGTCCCCATAAAGATGCAGATGGAATTAAAGGATGTATTGAAGCACTTTCTTCAGGTTATGGTATTGCTGAAATTGCAAAACATCAAATTAGTGCTGGCGAGGAAAGTAGCATGATAAGTATCGTCAAAGGTAACTTAGAGAAAATAACAGCAGAAATTGTAATAAATGCAGCAAAAAAGGATGATAAACTTGCTTTGAAAATAGTAGATGAAGCCATGACTTATTTGGGAATTGGTGTGGACAGTCTAATCAAATTGTTTAATCCGGAAATCATTGTTTTTAGTGGAGGCCTTGCCAAATCTGGAGAGATATTTTTTAGCAAATTGGAAAAGCATATATTGGAGAATAAATTACGTGAGATTGAGTACATTGTAAAACTAGTTCCATCATCATTTGATCAAGACGCCACGTTAATCGGGGCATTTTCATTAGTCATATCTAAAATACTCCAATTTGAAGATGGAGATCTCACTTAATTTGCATTTTCAATTATAATCAATTTTTTAGTATTTTTCATCGGTTTAAAAAG
>DBBU01000026.1:0-24383 GCA_002292365.1 Flammeovirgaceae bacterium UBA976 | reverse complement strand
TTTATTTTACATTTTCTTGTGATTTTATCAACAAAACTGGTATAAATATAAATTTTTTCTATTTATATTTCATATATTTAAATATATTAAAATAGACACGTCCATAGTTTAATTTTTTATTTTGGTTTATTGAAATAGAATCTTACTTTTGTATAATTAGAAAGTATTACTTTTAAACTTATTATATAAAAGATTCAATTAATAATCAGCTAAATAATCAATAATTATGAAGAAGAAAATTTTGCTTTTAAATGCTTCCTTACTGTTCATCTTGGGGTCCGTTTTGGCCCAAAGAGCGGTAACTGGACAAGTAACTTCAAGTGATGATGGAACAGGAATTCCGGGGGTAAATGTTGTCCTCAAAGGGACTTCTTCTGGTACAATCACTGATGTTGATGGAAACTTTCGTTTGGAGGTTCCTGAAGCAGGAGGAACTCTCGTCTATACTTTTATAGGACTAAAATCGCAAGAAAGCGTCATAGGGTCAAGGTCTATTGTAGACATTTCGATGAGTGCTGACCTTGCTGAGCTAGAGGAAATAGTTGTTACGGGTTATGGTGTTCAAGATAGGGCAGATGTGACCTCAGCAGTTGCTTCTGTTGATATTAGTAATATGTCAAAACGATCAACAGCAGATGTGACGCAGGCTCTTCAAGGGACCGTCACAGGTGTAAAGATTAAATATACCGATGCAAATCCGGGTTCACCCATTAATATGACTATTAGAGGCGTGAGCTCTCCCAGTGGAACATCAGGATCACCACCATTAGTTGTGGTAGATGGTGTCATGATTTCTGGTTTACAAAATGTCTCTTTTGAGAATATCGTAGGAAATGGAGATGGAACAAGAGCAACGACGGGTCTCGAAAACATTAATCCCAATGATATTGAATCTATGGAAATATTGAAAGATGCCTCTGCAGCAGCGATTTATGGGTCAAGAGCTGCAAATGGCGTAATATTAATAACCACCAAGAAAGGAAAAAAAGGCGCGCCTCAAGTAAGTTTTAATGCTGAACTTGGAGTTCAAACACCATACAAAGGGCCTGAAACCGCCAACACTGCACAATATATGCAAATTTTGCAAAGTATGTATGGTCAAGATTTAGGTGGTGAGGCTAATGATTTTCTCATGCCGCAAGCAGCTCTAGATTACTTGGAAAATCCTGGTCAATTTGATTCCTATGATTGGTATAATCTTGTTTATAGCGAAGCTTTCACACAAACGTATGATGTAGCAGTTTCCGGAGGTGGCGATTTTGGTAACTACCGAATTTCTGCAGGTTATAAGGATCAGGATGGTGTAGCATTAGGGACAGGATATGAAAGGATAAATCTCAGGGCAAATTCTAATTTTAATGTTTCTAAAAAACTTAAATTTGGACAATCAATAGCTATTTCTAATTCTGAAGTGCTTCCGGAACCTTATGCATTTAGTCGTTCAGTCATGTTTAAGGCTATTGCTCAGGTGCCTCATTTCTCCCCTTATGGTGTTAATCCGGATCCTGCAAATGATCCTTCAGCACTGCCAAGAACTAGATCTTTTTATTGGGGTGGAGGAGATAATCCTGAGGCACTTATAAGGAACCCTTTGGATTATGCTAATTTTTGGAGTAGAAGTGATCAGCAAAGCACTGTCACGGCCAATTTGTATGGTGAATATCAGATAATTTCAGGATTGAAGTTTAGATTGAGTGGATCTTACAACAGAACTGAGGGATTCTTTAAAGAAAGAACAAGGACTTTAAGTCAACCTGAGGAATATTTTAATGC
Source organism: Flammeovirgaceae bacterium UBA976 (assembly GCA_002292365.1). Taxonomy (GTDB): domain Bacteria; phylum Bacteroidota; class Bacteroidia; order Cytophagales; family Cyclobacteriaceae; genus UBA4465. The sequence goes on along the minus strand of DBBU01000026.1, from coordinate 22,610 downwards.
TGAACGCTACTTAAATGAAACTGAGATTGAAGACTCAAATTGGAATATCGATAATATTTTAAGTTATAACAAAGCGATAGGTAAACATAATTTTAATGCTCTTCTCGGATACGTAGCACAGCAATTTACTACACGATCTTTAAGTGGAACTAAAGAACTTTTCTTATCTGACATAACTTCGACATTTGATGGTCCAGGTGCTGATCCTACTTTGACAGAGCTGAACGGAAGTTTGGAAGAATATAGAATGACTTCGATCATTTCTTCACTTTTCTATTCTTTTGACAATAAGTATACCATAAATTTCACTTTTAGACGTGATGGCTCTTCAAGATTTGATGAATCAGTGAGATATGGAAACTTTCCTGGTATTTCAGGCGGCTGGACATTATCAAATGAAGGGTTTTGGAAAAATAGTGGAATATCAAATATAGTCAATCGTCTTAAATTCCGCGCTTCATATGGCATCTTAGGACGCCAAGTAACTTCTACCTATAGGCCACAAGCTACATTGTCATATATACCTTATTCGTTAGGTGGTGGCGTGGTAAACGGCCTTATGACTCCGGGTCCGATTAATCCATTTATATCATGGGAAGAATCAAAGACCACGAATTTTGGGGTTGATTTCGGATTATATCAAGATAAGTTATCCGCATCAGTGGACGTTTTCCAACGCCAAACTGCCCAACTTATCTCGGCAATAGTTATACCAAGTTCTGCAGGCGGAGGTGAGATTCAGACCAATGATGGAGAAATTAATAATTCCGGTGTAGAGCTTGAATTTAGTTTTAATCAAGATATTGGTCCAGTAAATCTTAATATTGGATTGAATGCGACCTATATCTGGACTAGATTGACTAGTATACCTGAGGATCTTATTTATGGAGATGGGGCCCCGGAATGGGATGTTCCCCATGTGTCTCAAACATTTCAAGGTCGATCACCAGGTGAATTTTGGTTGATAGAGACGGATGGTATTTTTAAGTCTCAGGCAGAGATAGATTCCCACGTAAGTTCAGATGGAACAGTTATTCAGCCCAATGCTCAACCAGGTGACGTCAGATTTGTGGATGCAAATGATGATGGACAAATTACATCTGAACCAGTGGGTGGTGATCGCGTTTTTAGTGGATTGGGTATTGCACCATGGAATGCTGGCCTGAATATTAATGCCACTTACAATAATTTTGATCTTACCCTTAGTTTTTATGGAAATTTTGGAAGTAAAGTTTATAACGGTCCAAAATATCTCTTAGAACAACCTTTCGGATATGATAATTTCAGCCCGACATTGCTAGGGGCGTACGATGCTGCAACAAATCCAGGCTCTAACTTTCCAAGAAATAATCCAAATGATTTAGGTGAAAATTATAATTCTAGGCCTGATTCAGATCGCTATATAGAAAATGGAAATTTTGTAAAAGCTTCTTTAATCCAATTTGGTTATAGATTACCAATGTCATTTTCTAAAAAATTGGGTATGAGTTCACCAAGAGTCTACGTCAGTGGTCAAAACCTATTTACAATCTCAGGTTATGAAGGAATTGATCCTGAACAAGGGCGTGATGGATTGATAAGTGCAGGTATTGATAGAGGTACGGCACCACAGTTTAGAACAATATTACTTGGTTTTTCAGTCAACTTTTAAAAAATTAAAAAGATGAAAAAAATAAAATTTATTCGTAAAATAATTGCATTACTTTTTCTATTCACGGTATCGTCCTGTAGTAATGATTGGCTTGAAATTGAAAATCCTAATTCTATCACTTCTGGATCTTTCTTTTCATCGGATGATGATTTTGTAATGGCCGTAAATACATTATTTGGAGATACTGAGGGTGGATTTAATGAACTTTGGTATGGTGGCTCTGAAGCTTCTAATCTTAGAAGTGATGCTATAGCATTGGCTGCTGTTGATTTTGCTCAATTTGCCCAATATTATAGTTTTAATAATGATGCGTCAAATGGTATTTCCGATGATATCTGGGCTGATGCTTACAGTACCATATTTAAGGCCAATACAATTTTAAAGCAAATGGAAAATTACACATTTACAGATTCTGACCTATCGGTAGCATTAAATGCACAAATTCATTTTTTTAGAGGGGCGTCATTCTTTAGAATTGCCCATGCTTACGGAACGGGTCCCATTCCTTTGGATCCAGCTGAAACTGAAGATCAGTTCAATGTAGCAGCTGAATCTGCTGAAAATCTTTACGCACAGGCGATTCAAGATCTTACGATTGCGAAAGCTGATTTGCCTTCAGAGCAGGAAGAAGTAGGTAGGCCGACAAAAGGTGCGGCTACTGCATTTTTGGGGAAACTCTATCTTTATCGTGCAGGATATTTAAATGATGACAGTTCATATGGGCTTGCAGCTACCGAGTTTAATGAGATCATAACGACTGGGGGATATTCATTAACTTCTAAGTGGTTGGATAATTTTGTAGCCAGTACTGAGAATAATTCGGAGTCTATTTACGAAGCGCAGTATGACGTTTATTCTGGTTCATATAATGCCACTCAGCAAAGACCAGGGACTGCAAGTGTCCCCGGTATCTCAGGAGAGATAGTTTTCAAACCCTCTGAATGGATTTTTCAGGAAATGTCCAAAGAGCGAGATAGTGATAGTCTTTTAGATGTCCGATTGTTACGTACACTATATTTTGAAGGTGGATTACCATTATTTGGGGTCAATTTTGCAGATTTGGGAGACGGTTTAGTGTGTGCCTCTGGTGGGGGTGGTGAAGATGATTCGGGAGGAGGACTTGAATGCTGGGAAGAAGACTTCACTGGTGAGGATAGTTATTGGACCTCGGTAGTTGCAGATTTATATCCAGATGCCACAATTACAGAGGTAATGCTAAATGGTTGCTGGGACCCTGTTGCAGAAAGCGAATATGAAAATGTAACTGTTACTTTAGATCGTGGCTGTAGCATAGTTTTTAACCATTGGGAAGAGTCGATAATAGGTAATGGCTGCGAGGCATCTAATGATGGAGGTAGTTTTTCCGGTTGGTTAAGAAAATATCTCAGTGAAGATTTAGCTTGTTATCCAGTCAATAATGTCAATAATGAAAGAATTATCCGTTATGCAGATATTTTATTGATGTATGCTGAGGCAAACTTTATGGCTGGGGGTAATATTACAGCATCAATAGATGCAATCAACTTAATTCGAGAACGTGCCAATTTACCGGCTGGCGTTGACTCCAACGGCAATGCATTAGATGCTACTAATATTATGGATGAAATAGAGCATCAGCGAGTAATGGAATTTGTTATGGAAGGAACTAGATATTATGACATGATCCGATGGGGTGTTTTAAAAGAAAGACTACAGGCCCACGGTTTTCCTGATGGTGCTGCAACTCTTGATGAGGAAAAGCACAAATATTTTCCTATTCCGGTGGGAGAAGTACTTTATAATGATCTTATTGATCAGAATCCATTATGGTAGGAGATTAATAATGTTTTAGGACAAACAATGTACAGTTCTTTATTAATACACTGACCATTAGGCAATGAATGCTTCTTCTTCATTTTTTTTATGGAAATTTCAACCATTGAAAATGTCTTTTGGGAAGTGTATTAATGAAAGACAGATTATTTTAATTTTATCCTACGCTTAAAATGTAACAAGTTGATTTTTTTTAGGATAAAATTGTTAAAATTTATGCTTCAAAGAACATCTGATATTTCTAGGGTAAATATGAGATTTTAACTTTAATTGTTTATTAATTAAAGGTTCTCATCAAGATAATGTTCGTATGTTCATTAAGAGAATAGTTAAAACAAAGAGTGGGATTTAATGTCAAAATAATTGTTAAATAATTTTTTTTGAATTTTTAGGGCTTTGGTGTAGACTAGATAAAAAATGTCAATAAAAGAAGAAAACTTGGGTGGATTGTTATCAGTGAATTGCTATTTCCGCGATTGTGCAATTAATACAAATCCTGAGTAAATTGGAATTTGTAATTAATAATGATTCAGACAAAAACTTGATTTTTTTTAATACGTTTTTGATGGATTTTATAACCTTCACTGTTTCCTCATAGTTAATTTTGCTCTAAAGAATTATTTGAGAATTTAAGTTTTTTCATTAATACTTTAAATGTTAAATCATTATGTCAAGGAAGGAAATAGTGAGTATCTGTAATTCAGGCTATTTCATTGAATTACTCAGAATTGTGATAGGTACAATTTTAGTCTTTAGTATGGTTTTTTTCCATGCGTGTAATTCAAAACAAGGAATCGAAGGGTCCTGGGATTTTGAAATATTTTTTGATGAAGAACCTATTTTGGGCACTCTAAAATTAGAAAAAGAAAATGATTCTATAGTTGGAGTTATACATTCTTTTATAATGGGGAAGATGGAGCTAGAAAATTTGAAAATTGTCAATGATGAGTTGAATGCAAACTTTGAAAAATGGGGAATGAAATTTTTCTTAAATGGTACATTTGAAAGCAGTGAATTTAGCGGCACTTTAGTTGTAGAAGATGATGAATTAATATTTACTGCAACGAAGCAATCATTTGAGCCAATCATTATCGATAGGTCGAATATCAAATACATGTTATCTGATAATGATTTACAAGAAACAGAACTTAATATCGACCATGCGGGAATAATTGAGGAATTGGACGAAGTAGCTCTAGAGCGAGGAAGCCGAATATATAATGCAAATTGTATCAATTGTCATGGAAATCCTGATATGGAAGGATCCCTTCCAAATGCGGCTAAGTTTTGGAAACACACGTTTAAGGCAGGAAATGACCCTTTTTCGATGTACCAAACCATTACAAGGGGATATGGGGCCATGGCTCCACAGTTGAGACTTACTCCTCAAGAAAAATATGATGTTATTACTTATATCAGAGAGGAATATATTCGAGATGAAAATAGAGATCAATATTTTAAAACTACACCTGGGTATTTAGCAAATCTACCGAAAGGGACGTCTAGGGGTCCTGCTTCAGAGCCTTACAATCCATGGTCAGATCAAGATTATGGTAATTTTTTCATCAATACTTATGAGTTATCTGATGAAGAAACGGGACTTGAACGTTACCATTCCCCTGGTCCAACGCCTTTCGCTGATGAGGACTATTTAAAAAATAATTTTGCTTACAAGGGCATAGCTGTTAGATTGGATCAAGGAGATGGGGGTGTTTCATCTGGAAAGGCTTGGATGATATTTGATCATGATGTGATGCGGGTTGCTGGAGGTTGGACGGGATCCGGATTTATAGACTGGGAGGGTATTTTACTAAATGATAGACATGAAACCTATCCTCGGACAGTAGGAAAACTTCATTTTGAAACTCCAGTCGGTCCCGGTTGGGCAAATCCTAATACTGGCTCATTTGATGACTCTAGGTATACAGCGAGGGATGGACGTAAATTTGGACCACTACCAAAAAAATGGGCAAATTATAAAGGTCTATATCATCATGGAGATAATATTATTTTTTCATACACTGTGGGTAGTGCTGAAATTCTGGAACAATTAGGAATGGAGGAAAAGGATGATCAAATTGTTTTTACTAGAACAATAAATATTACACCCTCCTCCTCATTTTTAAAACTCAAAATAGCATCAGCCGCTAATAATGTGAATATTTTTGGAAGTGGAGCCAGTCTTTCGGAGGAAGATGGGTACGTAATGATGAATGTTAAGAAATTTCAGGAAGTACGAGTAAAATTATTCATTGCAGATTCAGAAGTCAAAAATTTTGATCGTATAGTTAAGGCTTCTCCAGCACCCGAATCTTTATTAAAATACACAAAAGGCGGTCCTGCCCATTATCCGCAAGAGTTGGAGAGTAGGATAGTTAGAGGAAGTAATGATGGCTTATTAGCTGTGGATCATTTGTCTCCACCATTCGAAAATCCTTGGCAGGCACGAATGAAATTGAGCGGAATTGATTTTATGGAAGATGGAAATAGGGCCGTGGCTTGTACCACTGATGGTGATATTTTCTTGATAACTGGTCTAACTAATGGCGGTAGTACATTAAAATGGAAGAGAATAGGTTCGGGGCTTTTCCAACCATTAGGGATCAAAGTATTAGATGAGAAGATTTATGTTACTTGTAGAGATCAACTTGTTCTGCTAAGAGACTTAAACGGTGATGATGAAACGGACTATTATGAAAGTTTTAACCATGACCATCAAGTAACGGATCATTTCCATGAGTTTGCCATGGGATTACAGGTAGATAAGGAAGGTAATTTTTATTATGCCAAAAGTGGGAGACATGCTCGCGAGGCGTTAGTTCCTCAGCATGGTACCTTAATTAAAGTCAGTAAGGATGGTAAAAAGTCAGAAATCATTGCCTCAGGTTTTAGAGCGGCAAATGGTATTTGTTTGAATCCTGATGGTAGTTTTTTAGTTACCGATCAGCAAGGATATTGGAATCCCATGAATCGTATTAATTGGATAGATACTGGAGGAGAAAATAAATTTTTTGGAAATATGTGGGGTTATAACCCTCCCGCTGATTCTGGTGATTTAGCCATGGTACCCCCTATGGTCTGGGTTGATATGGAATTTGATCGATCTCCTTCTGAGCTTTTATGGATTGATAGCGAAAAATGGGGTCCCTTGAATGGAGGGCTATTGAGCTTTTCTTATGGTTATGGAAAGATGCAACTGGTATTGCATGAGGAGGTAAACGGACAGAGGCAAGGCGGTATTGTTGACGTGCCTCAATTGCAGTTTTATACCGGTGTTATGAGAGGTAGATTTCATCCAGAAGATGGTAATTTATATCTATGTGGAATGTCTGCATGGAGTACCTCCAAAAATATGAGAACTGGTGATCTTTATAGGATAAGATATACAGGAAATCCAGTAACCGTCCCAATCAAGCTTAATGCAGAAGAGGATGGGATTCAATTATCATTTGCATCCGAATTGGATGCAGAAAAAGTAGCCAATCCTGAAAATTTTGAGGTCCAGACTTGGGATATTATTAGAAGTAGCGATTATGGATCAGAAAGATACAATACTAAAATACTTAATATTACTAAGGTAGAAGTTAGTAAGGATAAAAAGAGCGTAAAACTAGTTTTGCCCGATATTAAACCTATTGATGTGATGACTATTGCGTATAAAGTTATGGATTTAAATGGGAATGTATTTGAAGGGAAAGTTCAAAATACCATCCATAACCTGGCTGGATCGAGTTCAAAAGAATTGGCCATTCTGACGCAATAAATTTGTTTTGATAAAAGTAATAATTAGTATTTATGCCAATTGTAATTTTTAAAAAAAAGTTTATCGGCAAGATTTCAAAATAGTCAATAAAGATTGTTTTAAATAGTAATTTTATGAATCAAAATAACCATGTAAGATTATTTTATGGTAGTTGTCTTGCGCTAGTTACTACGGCACTTTCATTCAGTATAAGAGCAGGTATCCTTCCAGAACTTGGAGAAGAGCTAGACTTATCGGCTGAACAGCTGGGCTACATCAATTCTATGTGGTTTTTAGGTTTTCCGATTTCCATGGTATTTGGAGGTTTAATTTATCATAAGGTAGGAGGTCAAAAAATAATGCAATTTGCATTTCTTGCTCATGCGATTGGGATAATAATGACCATTTACAGTGGAAGTTATGCTGGATTACTCATTTCGACATTACTAATAGGTCTTGGAAATGGATGTACTGAGGCGGCCTGTAATCCGATGATTGCAGATGCCTACGAAGGGAATTTAATGAGCAAAATGATGAATCGTTTTCACATGTGGTTTCCTGGAGGAATTGTTATCGGTAGTCTCCTTTCGAAATTCATGACTGATTCCGGCTTCGGTTGGGAGACCCAGATTTGGATTATTCTTCTACCAACATTGGCATATGCTTATCTATTTTTTAAGCAGGGATGGCCAGACGCGAAAACTAAAGAAAAGGCCTCATTGTCGGTAAATTTTAAGGCCATGCTTTCTCCATTATTTATTTTTATGATGGCATGTATGGCATTAACAGCTATTTCAGAGTTTGGACCGCAACAGTGGGTCGGCTTAATATTGGCAAAAAGTGGCGCTCAACCGATGTTGATTTTGGCATTAGTTACAGGCTTGATGGCCGTGGCTAGGTATTTTGGTGGGGATGTTGTGCAAAAGTTTGATCAAACAGGAGTTTTATTGGGCTCAGCTATACTGGCTACAATTGGAATTTTTCTTTTTAGCACTCAGACGGGCGCAATGGCATACGTAGCAGCAATATTTTTTGCGCTTGGAATCACTTATTTTTGGCCAAATATGATAGGTTTTATTGCGGATAAAATACCTAAAAGCGGAGCCTTAGGAATGTCTGTAGTTGGAGCGGTAGGTATGTTTTCCACTTCAATATTTCAACCAATTATAGGGGGCTGGATTGATTCAGATAAAGTAGCTGCAGCAGCAGCAGGTTACAAAGGTGATGAATTAGAGCTAATCGCGGGCCAAGCTACGCTAGGGAGTATGCTATCATTTCCAGGAATATTGATTCTGCTTTTTGCTATTCTGTTTTTTTGGATGAAGAAATAAAGTAAACAATAAAAATAAACTTGACTGAATGAAAATTGGTATGAATATGTTGCTTTGGACAAACCATGTCACTGAGCAACATTTTGGCATTTTTGAAAAATTGAAGAAAACCGGCTTTGATGGTGTTGAACTCCCATTAGGAGAAGGAGATGTAGCACATTATTCAAGGATAGGTGAACAAATCTCCAGCCTGGATATGGGAGTTACTTGTGTAACTTCTCTATCAGAGAGTACTAATATTGCTAGCCCTGATCGAGTAATTAGAGAAGCTGGCCTTGAACGTTTGAAATGGGCCATCGATGTGTCTCATGGTGCTGGATCTGATGTAATTTGTGGGCCTTTTCATTCTGCATTCGCTTATTTTACAAGAGAATTGCCTACCGCGGATGAGAAAAAATGGAGTGCTGAAATGCTTCATAAAGCCGGTGATTATGCTCAGCAGGCAGGAATAATGTTAACGCTGGAAGCATTAAATAGGTTTGAATGTTATTTGGTTAATACTGTGGTTGACTTGAAAGAATTAGTGAAGTCCGTAGACCATCCAAATGTGGGTGCCATCTATGATACTCACCACGCCAATATGGAAGAGAAAAGTCAGCGAGAAGCTATTCATATAATAGCTCCGTATTTGAAACACGTCCATATTAGTGAGAATGATCGTGGTACTCCGGGCAAGGGTCAAATTAGTTGGAATGAAGTTTTTGATTCACTTAAGTCGGTTAATTACGATGGATGGCTGACTATTGAAGCTTTCTCGACTATTATACCGGAATTTGCAAATTCAATTAACGTATGGCGTGATTTTTCGCCCTCTGAAGAGATCTATCAAAAAGGATTAGAGTTCATTAAAAAGGAATGGGGTAAAGCTTAAAATTATTAACTATTATGGGTAATTACGCCGAATCAAGTGGAGCAAAGATTTATTTTCAAATGCGGGGTCAAGGAGACCCATTGGTTCTTATTATGGGCTTTGGAGCTGAGGGGAATGTTTGGGAAAAGCATGTGGTCGAATATGAAAAGTATTTTAATTGTATTTTAATTGATAACAGGGGAGTTGGTCTTTCTGATCAGCCGATAGGTCCCTACACTACTAATATGATGGCAGATGATACTATTGCTGTTATGGACCATTTAGGTATCGAAAAAGCAAGAGTGGCAGGTATTTCAATGGGAGGCGCAATCACCCAGCAATTGGCTCTAAATTATGCTAATCGAGTGCGCAGCATGGCACTGATCAGTACATGGCCAAGATTTAATAATTATGCAAAAACTGTTTATGAAAGCTTGAAAAAATTGAGAGTTACAAGTAGAGCTGATGATTTTATGGAATTATTGCAACTATGGATTTTTGCACCGCCTTTCTATGAAAATGGGATGAATGATCTTAGACTAGGACAGGAGGGAGCAGCATCCAATTTAAACCCTCAAACTCAGGAAGGTTTTGAGGGACAGCTAGATGCTTGTATCCATCATGATACTGTTTCAAGGCTATCAGAAATTAATATTCCAACACTTATTACCGTTGGTAATATGGATATTTTTACTCCTCCTGAATTTTCAAAAGTGTTACATAAAGGGATAAAGAATTCAAGCTATATATCTTTTCCACAAGAGGGTCATGTTCATCATTGGGAGGATTTAGAAAAGTTCAATAGGGTCACTACAGAATTTTTTATGCAGAATTAATATTCATGATTTTAAAAATTAAAGTATATGAGAATAAATATAGTAATAGTCACATTTTTGGTGGCGATGATGATTAATTGTGACAATGTATATTGTATCGGTAAAGAAGAAAATGATCCAGTGAAAGAGTGGCTCGTTTACAAAGGAAGAGTTGATATGCCCAATATTGTTCTCATATCAGGTGATGAGGAGTATAGGTCTGAAGAGGCTTTACCCCAATTGGCAAAAATATTGTCTATAAAACATGGATTCAATTGTACCGTGTTGTTTGCTCAGGATAAAGGTGAGCCAGGAATTGTAAATCCTAATAATTTGAATAATATTCCTGGTTTGGAAATGCTTCAAAATGCTGATATGATGATAATATTTACCAGATTTAGAGCCTTACCTGACGAACAAATGCAATACATTGATGACTACCTAAAACTTGGAAAACCGGTTATGGGTATAAGAACATCGACTCATGCTTTTAACTTTTCTGAAATAGATTTTGATTCGAAATTCGTACACTATGGAAACTTTTATGATGGGGATGATGATTGGAAAGGTGGATTTGGTCGTGCTGTACTTGGGGAGAAATGGATTTCTCATCATGGAGAGCATCGTCACCAAAGTACGCTTGGGATTAAAGCACCTGGTGCAGAGTCACATCCAATTTGGAATGGGATAAATGAAGGAGATGTCTGGGGGCCAACTGATGTTTATGGTGTCAGATTACCTTTGCCAGGAGATTCTCAACCTGTAGTATTGGGACAGGTCATGAATAGAATTGGGGAATATGATAAAAAAGATAGGCTTTATGGCATGAGGATTACAGATTCTGAAATAGTAGGTTTGGAAGAGGGAGAAGAGGTGGGTGAAAAAATTGAAATCAACCGGAATGATCCAATGATGCCAATTGCTTGGACCAAGAGTTATCAATTGCAAAGTGGTAAAAAAGGGAAAGTTTTTTGTTCCACGATTGGTGCTTCAACGGATTTATTGTTCACGGGTACTAGAAGATTATTAGTTAATGGTGTTTTTTGGTGTCTCCAAATGAGTATACCCCTAAAGGCTAATGTGGATATTATTGATAATTATGATCCTAGTCCTTACGCGTTTTACAAGGAGAAATATTGGCTGAAGAAAAAACTTAGCATAGCTTCATTGGAGTAGGTTTTTTTAAGATAAATCTTTTGATAATAAACTTTCGTGCGCAGCTGGCAATGCTGGATGTTAATTGTGCAGCGAGTATATTTTATTCGATAGAATTGTTTTTTTTAGGCAATAAATTTTTTGGTTATGTGCAAAAAAAGGAAATTAAGATTTATTAAAGTCACAATTTGGTAACAAAACATGGAATTTATGTGTTAGTCTTGGTTAGGTTATTTCCCAAAAAGTTCATTGCTATTACCAGATAAAAATTAATAATTTTCAAAAAAGATATTTGATAAAATTATAATAAGGTGAAAAATACCCTTTTCAAATTGGTTTTTATTGAATGAAGATTGTTTTATTAAATGCTGTACTAATTATCATCATTTTCACTTGGTCAATGTCATTTGGTTATTGCCAAAGTTTTGAAATAGTTCAAAATTTTGAAATTCAAAATGAATTGCATAATGTAAACGGTGTAGCAGTCGCAGATTATGATCTTGATGGAGACCTAGATTTATTTTTAGTGGCTGCAACAATTTTTGATGAAAGTGATCCTTTGACCTGGAGTAGATTAATGCGAAATGATGGAGAGCAGGGCTATTCTGATGTAACCTTAGCGGCTGAACTTATCAATTATAAAGCCTTGCACAATGAAGGAATGGTGATGGGGTCAAAAATGGGGGCCAGTTGGGGAGATTATAATAATGATGGCTATCCTGATATTTTTTTAACTAATTTCGGTCTAGATGAATTGTGGCGTAATGACGGTAATGGCAAGTTCACTAATGTTACGCAGTCCTCAGGAGTACAAGGTTGCCAATTTTGTTACAGTACTACTGGTCTTTGGTGGGATTATGATTTGGATGGAGATCTAGATCTATTTGTCTGCGACTGGATTAGAGAAAATCGACTTTATCGCAATGATGGAGAGGATACTTTCGTTGATATTACTATACAATCGGGCTTAGGAGATGATAGAAATTCCTTTTCAGCTCTGCCTATAGATATTAATTATGATGGCCTTGTCGATTTATATGTGGCAAATGACGCGCAGGAGAATGGATTATTTTTAAATAACGGTGATGGAACTTTTTCAGATTGGGCACGGCTTTATGGCCTGGATAATGATGGGAATGGAATGGGAATGGATGTGTGTGATTATAATAATGATGGACGTTTTGATATATACGTGACGAATATTTTTAGTTTTGAACCGAATGCTTTTTTTGTTAATAATGGGGATGGATTATTTTCAAATGAGTCGATTTCTTTGGGAATAGATGATACTGGTTGGGGCTGGGGAGTAAGATTTTTTGATGCCGATCACGATCTCGATGAAGACTTATACGCGGTAAACGGTTATACCTCTCATATGGCAAAAGATGATCGAAATACTTTTTTCTTGAATGATGAAGATGGTTTTAAAAATCTCTCAGCTGAGCTTGGTGTGGACAATATTAACTACGGTATGGGTCTTGAAGTTTTTGATTATGATGGAGATGGAGATTTTGATATGATTGTTGGAAATCGTGATGCACCATCAAGTCTATATAAAAACACCAATATTGAATCTTCAAACATCGCAAATAATTGGCTCCAAATAACGCTTGAAGGAACGGTTAGTAATCGTAATGCTTTTGGATCAAAAATTAGAATTACCTGTGACGGAGAGGATTACTATCGATATTACACGGGAATGAACCTATTTGGGCAAAGTATCAAATCCAATCATTTTGGACTTTCAGATTACACTATGGTAGATCAAGTTGAGGTGACTTGGCCTGAAGGTAGTATTGAAATTTTCACAAATGTTAGGGCTAATCAGGTACTTCATATTAAAGAAAATACCGATAAAAAAATCATTAACGGAACCACCGAAAAGGCGATTTCATCGGTAGATATATTTCCAAATCCCTTTACTGATAAGTTGAATATTGATCTTGGTAAAATTGATTATAACTTTTGTGAATTTAAAATTGTCAATACTGCAGGTCAGGAGCTGTTTCAGAGGTCGTTTAAAAATGATGGATCTAAGGTTCTTCAAATTGATTTTCAAGATAATGTCGCGCTAAATGCCGGCGTTTATTTTTATACTTTGATCATTGATGGGAAAACCCGAATGGGCAAGATTATCCGCTAATTGAACGTAGTGCCTTTAATGATAAATAGGGGAAAGCCTCACAAGAGTATTTTTATAAATTGCTCTGAAAATAGTAATAAGTTCATTTACAGGCAATGACGAAGTTTTTGAACAATGATAATGAGAAAGATGTATGCCGTCAGCAAAAAGTGAACTAATAAGGGTTAAATTATAAGAGCGTGTTTTAAACAGAGTAAACACTTAAATTTAACTACAATGGGAAAGAAGAGAAATGCAAGTTCATTAATAAGTGAACTAAAAAGGAAGACACGCAAGGCGTATAATTCAGAGGAAAAGATCAGAATTGTAATTGAGGGTATCCGAGGTGAGTTCAGTATTGCTGAGCGCTGAAGAGCGAGGTAAAAAATTTGCCCAGCTTCCAATGTGGATCTTCCACGGTGAAGCGGGCGATGTAGTCTCTGTAGATGTTTCACGGGAGGCTGTCAAGGCGCTGAAAGCCACCGGTGGAAATCCAAGATATACTGAATATCCTGGTGTAGGACATGATAGCTGGACCAGGGCTTATCGAGATGAAGAATTTATTGACTGGTTGTTTGCTCATTTCTGCTAGTATTGACGGTGGGACTTGTGTTTGGTAAAGCAATGATTAGTAACGGAAGTATTAATTGTTAAAAAATTGTTCACATGAAAAATACGGCTATTGGAAGCCTGCTAATTTATTTATTAGCGACAGCATGTAGTACAAAAACAGATAAGACGCTGGTCAGTTGGGTAGAACTAAAAAATTTAGGTGTCCAGGGTGGATCAATTCTCACTATTCAGTCAGATGAAAAATTTGACGGTATAGTTTTAGGTGCAACAGAATCAGGAAAATGGGTTGCGGGAAGCGAAGACAAAAAACGAAGTACTTTTGAATTAAGTAATGTTAAAGCTGAAACAGAAGCAAGTATTGGACAGCTGATCCAAATGGCTATTGTTTACAAAGGCAGTGAGATCATTATTTACAGAAATGGTGAATTATACGCTACAAATAAATCTGAGAACATTGATTTATTGAGCCTTGATGATAACATTGTTGTATTCGGGGCTCGACATAAAGGAGCCGATGACCATATCAATGCGGAAATTGAAGACGCGAGAATTTATAGTTCAGCGCTCACTCCTGCACAACTCAAGTTGCTTAAACCAAATGAACCCTCCAATATTGAGCCGTATGCATGGTGGGATTTTGAAGGAGAAAAAATCAAAGAAAAAACAGGCCGTTACCATCTAAATCTGTCACGGGAGGGTGCAAAACTTCATGACGGCAGGTTAGTTCTCGTTAAATGGGGAGTCATGACCGCCTTAGAAGCGTATGTTGAAGAAACACCAAAATGGCCTGATAGTCCTCCCAATGATTGGCTGACTTTTCACCTTGCACACCCGGGACCGGGAGAAGGAATGCCCGGAGATCCGAATCCAATGTACTATTACAAAGGACGCTACCACCTTCATTATATTTATGATAACAATTATGGGCCTGCTTATGCACACGTTTCGAGTACAGATATGGTTCACTGGAAGTGGCACAAAACAGTTCTTACACCGGCTCTTACCGGGCATGGAATGTACAGCGGAACAGGATTTTTCACTAAGGATGGTAAACCTGCCATGATTTATCACGGTGAAGGTTCAGGCTATAATATGATCTCTTATGCGCTCGATGATAATCTTGATGTATGGTCGAAACCGGAACCAATTGTTGCAATGGATGAAAATGGTCCAGTACCTGAAAAATACTGGGATCCTGATATATGGGAATTAGACGATACCTATTACGCATTGTCCGGAGGTGAAGATCCGGGTCTGATGAAATCATCTGACCTTAAAAACTGGAACTATCTTGGTAAACTTCTTCACGATGATTTTCCTGAAGATATTGGAATCCCAAGGGACGAAGATATCTCATGCGCAAATATGTTTCAGATCGGAGAAAAATGGATGCTCCTTTGTATAAGTCACCGTATAGGCTGCCGATATTATCTTGGTGATTTCGTAGACGAAAAATTTCTTCCAGATGAACATCACATGATGAACTGGACAGATACCAACTGGGAGGACTTTAGCAACCTGTCTTACTTCGCACCCGAATCAATGATCTCTGAAGACGGCAGGCGCGTGATGTATACATGGCTGATGACTGATGTTAAACCAAGTGGCGTACAGGGACTGCCGCGTGAGCTTGAACTTCCTGAAGACGGAGCGCTTCGCATCAAACCGCTAAAAGAACTCGAATCTCTTAGATACGACGAGATTGCCCTTGAAGATGAAACGATCAGCAAAGGATCGAACCTTTTGCTGGATAAAATAGAAGGAGACGCTGTTGAATTTGAAATTGTATTCGAAGCGCCATTATCAAAAGAATTTGGTATAAATATGCTGGGAGATGAGCAGGGAAATGAAGAACTGAATATTACTTATGGCAAGGGACAAAAAGAATTGCATATAGGTAAAATCAATCCGCCGTTTGAACTCCAGGATGGTGAAGACCTTACACTTAGAATTTTCATAGATAAAAACTTAGTTGAGGTTTTTGCCAACGATCGCCAAGCTGCAGCTGTCTCCCATGCTAGAATTCGAAAGAATCCAAATATCCAAATATTTACAAAAGATAAAGATCTTATTGTCAAAGAGATACATGCATGGAAGATGAAATCGATTTATTAGATAGTCTGTAGTAGTGAATCAGGAAAACGATTCTGAATTCTATTCTAGGATTTGGGATTTTCTAATAAAACAATAATTGATATGATATTGAAAAACTTAATTATTTGTCAGAAAGCTACTGTTTTTGTTTTGTTGCTCATTTTAATGGCCTGTTCGAAACGCAAGCCCTTAGTCGTTAATGACCAAACAGCGGAAGGGCAAATTTTACTTACCATGGACCAGTGGGCGGAAGCCCTCACATCGGGTGACATTGAGAAGACAATGACATTTTACTCTGAAAACTTCTCCGGTACTGAAGCAAAGGATAAAGAGAAAATGAGTGAATTGCTTAATGAAGCCAAGTCCTACGGCATGTTATTGTTCTTGAAAATCGATTTGATGACTGCGGATTTAAAAGTTGAAGGAGATACAGCAGAAATCGTCATTTATAATGAAGACGGAGAGTTGGAGATGGACTTTGCACTCGCGAAGGAGGGAAATGACTGGCGGATTATTGGTGTCCCTTCAGAAATCTGTAACTACGAAGATTATACTGAACCTTATGGTAATGATTGCGTCGACATGGGAGGGTATTACCGTTGTTGGGATATTCTTATTCCAGAGGGTTTAACAAACAAAGCGCCGTTGGTACTTGATTTTCATGGTTGGACCGAAAACGTGTCACATCAGCGTTCAATATCCGGATTCGAAGCGCTTGCATAATCGGAGGGTTTTATAGTGGCATGGCCTCATGGGTTGTGTAGTTCCTGGAATGCAGGGCTTCAATGTTGCGCTCCAGCTTCAGATAATAAAATTGATGACATGGGTTTCGTGAGGAAAATGATTGAGCAGTTGGTGAGCAAACATCACATCGATGATAGCCGCATTTATGTAACTGGCCTATCAAATGGCTGTGCCATGACCCGACGAATAGCCAATGAAGCAAGCGATTTAATAACCGCGGCAGCATGTATGTCCCTTCATCTACTGACAGAAACAGATCCTGACTATACTGCTGTGCCAGTGATGACAATTATGGGTACCAATGATGATCTCTATCTCGCGAATGAGGATATGCCTGGAGCTACAGAGAACTTTGAGCGCTGGAAGCAAATGAATAATTGTCAGGGAGCTTACGAGGTGACCTGGAGTTCAGGTGAAAGCGTCACCTGGACATATAAAGATTGTGATAACCAAACTGAAGTAGCGTTGGTGACAATTGATGATGGCGGCCATATGCTGTATCAAAATGAGCAAACCAATATTAACACAACCCAATTGGCCTGGGATTTTATAAAAAAATTTAAAAAATGAGAAAGCTACTACAAGTACTTACGTTGTCATTAATTTTTTTTAGCTGCAACCCGTCGGACAAAAAGGCACAGAAAATGGATGCTGACCAATCGAATAGTCAGCAAGAAAGCAATGAATCTGATTATGAGGAGTTCATGGAAAGGTTGAGGGCAGAGGAGCCATATATTGGTTTTTTTGCTGCCGAGGAAAAATATATAAGTACAATAACGCCTAAATATTTTGAAGCAAGAAAGGTGTGTTTTCAAGGAATCAATAGATCAAAAGAAGAGCCATTTGATTTTGTAGATCCATTTATTGAATTATGCAAAGAGGAGGGGCTTATAAAGCTAAATGAGGAGGAAGCTTGGGAAAATATGTTGACCACATTGAGCTACGAAATGTATCCTAACATGCCTATTTTTAATTTTCTAACAGAACAGGTAATTGAGCACAGAAACCTTACTTACGCAGAATATCCAAATAAAAAATTGGACCTGGATCTGTTTCTTCCCAAAAGACCAATCAAAAAACCAATGCCCGTAGTAGTATGTATTCATGGAGGAGGCTTTGTGGTGAATAAACGAATCTGGTTTGAGCCATTTGCGAAGTATTTGGCTACGAATGGAATGGCTGCGGTAACGATCGATTACCGCAAGCTCACTGCGGTAGAATTAAAGGATATCGTTGGCGATACAAAAGCAGCCATTCGATGGGTGCGCGCCAACGCAGAAAAGTACAACCTTGACCCAGACAAAATTGGCGCAATTGGCGCGTCTGCCGGTGCGTATTTGGTGGCACTTTTAGGAACGACCGGTGAAGTGCCGGAACTCGAAGGAACTGGCGGAAATCCGAATTTCTCTAGTACCATTCAGGCAGTATTCGGTATTGCCACGCCTGCTTTGGGATCAAGTACAAGCCCAGAGCGGATGGCACGGTTCGGTTTCACTAAAGAAGAATTTAATTTGTTATCTCCATACCAAAACATTGACCAATCGTCGGCTCCACTATTTCTCCTTCATGGCACCGAAGATGAAATTGTACCACCAGAGAGCGCTCAAGAATTGCACGACAAATACAAGGAGTTGGGCTTGCATGTCCAATTAGAATGGGTGCCTGATGAGGGACATGGTTTTTATGAAGGGAAGGATTTTGCTATTTTCAGAGCTACTGAATTCTTTATTTCCCGTCTGGCTGAGTAAAATTGAAAGAAATGAAAGGTAGTTATTAGTATGAATAACTTTCTTAATATAGTTAAGAAACTATCTTTTTTTCATTACTTTTGAATTAGGTAATCAATTTTATTTACCCATTCAATTATTTGCACTTACCAATATTCAGATACTAATATGAATTCTATAATTATTCCCTGCTTCAAAAGCCTAATCATATTCACAATGCTGATTTCTTTTCAATTCAGCACGCTAGCTCAGAGTTCTAAAAAACCGACAGCGGTATTTATCACTGGAGGAGATGAGTATCAGTCCAGGGAAAGAATGAAACCCTTCGCTAAAACGCTCGAAAAGGACTATGGTTTCGAGGTAATATACATTAAGGATGACGCACCAGGTGCAGATACGGACCCGGATCATGATCCTAAACCCACAGTTTTGGAGAATGCTGAAAAAATAAGGGATGCTGATTTGATGGTCGTATTTATGCGCTTCAGAAATTGGGAGCCCAAATCACTGGCGCACTTTATGAGTCATTTTGAAGCTGGTAAGCCGGCTGTAGCCATCAGAACAACCACGCATGCATTTTGGAAAGACCGAACCTTTGCCCCCAAATATTTCGGAGGCCATTATAAAACACATTATACCGAACGTATTGTTTGTCAAGTAAATCCTGAACATGCAGAGCACCCCATGGTAAGAGGGGTGGAACGCAAATGGGGCGATGGTGAAGGGCCTTACGTTTCTACTCCGCTTACGGATGGCGCCACACCGGTTGTTTTCTCCTACGGTCATTGGAGGAAACACGAAGAAAGCCCGGGGATTGGAAATGATAGCTATGATTCTCCGAATTACCCTGTAGCCTGGGCATTCAATGACAATGGAGCGAGAAGAGCGATGATCACTTTGGGCAGTTATCGGGTAGGTGACTTAAAAGCTGATTATTTTAAAAACCTCTTTTACAATTCTGTTTTTTGGTCTTTAGGATATGAAGTGCCAGCAGGTGGGGTCTTGTCCGAAGGGAAGGCATTTAAAATGGTCGAAGAAAAAGCACCTTACAAGCCAGAGACTGTCGACATACCTGCTGTTCCAGCATATAAGCTTGAGGAAGATTGGGAGGTACTATTTGATGGCAAAGATTTATCAAAATGGAAGCATTACGATGTTACAATGGCTCCGTCACCTATATTTTTAGATTATAGAGCAAACTCTGAAGGGCCCATCGACTATGCACTGGCACCTGCCAGATGGGAAATAAAAGAGGGAACTACAGTGGCGCGACCTGGTTTCGGCGATATTATAACCAAAGAATATTACAGCAATTATAAACTTCGGTTTGACTACTATATTCCGGAATATCCTGAATGGGTAACCGGTGAATGGAGGGGGAATAGTGGTGTATTCCTTAATGGGTCATGGGAAATATCCATTCTTGATTCATATGGCCAAGAAGCTTCAAACCGATCAAATGGAGCCATTTACAGGGATAAAGCGCCAGATTTTGAAGCATCAAAACCTGCAGGTCAATGGCAAACTTTGGAAATTGAGTTCATGAACGGGTTGGTGACCGTCTTGTTAAATGGTGTAAAAATCCATGATCAGGTAAAAGTTGGCAGACCAACCTTTTTGGGATTTCCGGCAGCGCAATCTTTCGCTGAAATCAGCTTTGACAGTTTCATGGGTGTGGTATCAAAAGGCCCCATCAGATTGCAGGGAGAGAATTCCGAAGTGAGATTTGCCAATGTTGC
This sequence comes from Flammeovirgaceae bacterium UBA976, assembly GCA_002292365.1. Lineage (GTDB taxonomy): Bacteria > Bacteroidota > Bacteroidia > Cytophagales > Cyclobacteriaceae > UBA4465. Next base: position 2,255 of record DBBU01000026.1, on the reverse strand, counting down.
TATCATGCGACTTTATAATGACGATGACGATTAAATCTAATTCTATTGAAAGGTCACAAAGATTGATCATCTAAATTTCATATTAGGACAACTGAACATACTTATGCAGGCTAAATAACCTAAGACAACTGCTCTTATATTACTAATAATAGTTCTTGGGCTATTTAACACCTCCGTTTTTGCCCAAGATTCAAGACCACATGTGGTTTTCATCGCAGGAGAGGCAGAGTATGGTGCTTCACCGAGAGATAAATTGATGACTTGAATAAATTAATAGCAAATGAACAATAAATATCCAAAATTACATAATGCTACTTGGCCAGGAGTAGTAGGAAAAGGAGATGACGAACCTTTTTTAAGTCTTGATAAAATGATTGAGTTTACCACGAAAGCAGAGGTAAATGGACGAAAATTTGATGGAGTGGACCTATTTCTTTCAGAGCCACATGTTTCAATAGATTCCACGGATGATCAATTATTTGCCCTTGCCGAACAATTAAAGGGATACGATTTAGTTGCTGGGTCTTTAGTAGCGCCAGTATGGCCCGAGACTGGAGGTGGATCGGCCATGGGAAATGGCGAGGATCGAAAGAATTTTTTAACTCAGGTCCGAAAAGCATGTGTTATTGCGGGTAAACTAAGAGATCTGGGAGTACGACCATATGGAATCATTAGAATAGATTCTGCTTCTGATGTCCAATCATGGAGTAAAGATCCTGAAGGAAATACAAAACGGATTGCTCAGACATTTGGAGAAGCAGCTAAAATCGCTGCTGACTATGGCGAGAAATTGGCTGCGGAGGGCGAGATTTGTTGGGGGGGGATGCATAGTTGGAAATGGATGTTGCGTACGCTTGAACTGGCAGATGCTGGTGATACATTGGGTTTCCAGGCCGATCTGGCGCATTCCATGCTTTATCTATTGGGGTACAATGCCAACGAGCATCGGCTATTGCCCACCGATTTTAATTGGAATGATAGAGATGCCTTCACTTCGGCATATAAAGAAATGACGGATGCACTTCGACCCTGGACAATCGATTTTCATGTCGCGCAAAATGATGGAACTGTTAGAGGACAGGGCTCACATGACAAGACCGGAAAACATTGCTTGGCAGATGATCCAAATGGCAAATTGGATATCCCCTGGGCAGCAGGGTTTTGGTTGAATGAGGATGGTCAGCCACGAAAAAATATTCGTCATATCTGTTGGGATGGTTGCATGTTTCCAAATGAGACACTGAACCAGCAAAAAACCTGGGATACTATCCTTGAAACAATGGTCAAAGTGCAAGACGCACATGGATGGTCGGAATAAATATTAATTGATTATAATCATGAGCAAAATCGTATTAGGAGCAGAAGTTTATACCTGGTTTATGAGTGAGGGTGGCAAAACCTTCGATAACCAGTTGGACCACATGATTGAAGTGGTGGCTGAAGCAGGATTTACCGGCATTGAACCCATGCATTTTTGGATGGGTGATTGGGCGGATCCAGTGAAATTGGCTGAAAAGCTTGATAAACACAATATAGAATTGGCGGGCATAGCATTAGCCTTGGATTGGAATAATCCACATGAAACAGCGGATGAGAAAAGACAGGCCGATAGCGCAATTGATTTGATTAAACACTTCCCAGAGTGCGTGTTGTGCACGGTACAGATGCCCTCCGGGCGGCATGATCTTGAGCAGCGTCGGTTAAACCTGATTGCCAATGTGAATACGGTTTCTAAAAGAGCCGCCGATGTGGGAATAAAGTGTTCTTTCCATCCCAATTCACCTGAAACCTCCACGAATAGGACTGCAGAAGACTACAATGTAATTCTAAATGGTTTAGATCCCTCTGTTACAGGATGGACACCGGATGTCGGTCATATCAAAAATGGCGGGATGGACATTCTGGCCAAAATGGAAGAATATAAATCATTAATCAATCACGTACATTATAAGGACTGGGACGGCGAACCCGAATGGGCTTTAATGGGAAAAGGGAAAATTGACTTTGAGGAGATTACCCAATGGTTGGTAAATGAAAATTATGAAGGTTGGATACTTTGCGAGGATGAAGCAGATGATGCGATTGGAGATCCGGATGGAGTGACTTTACATGATGGGAAGTACTGTCAGGAAAGATTAATGCCCATTATTTTTTGATTAACAAAATAATTGATAACACAAAATACGACTAACTTTGAGAACTATACAATACTATTTCATTGTGGCCACCTTTTTGCTTTTAGGGTTTACCGGTTG
>DBBU01000024.1 GCA_002292365.1 Flammeovirgaceae bacterium UBA976 | reverse complement strand
CTCCAGTAGCACCAATAATGAAATATTATCCAGAAAGTGGAAATCTAGTTGCAGGATTCAAAAACAAAGTATTGCTTCGTTATGCCAACGGAATTGAAAAAGGGATAGATTTCAAAGGCAGAATTGTAGATTCCGAGGGGACTACCTTGTCCTCTATTGAATCTAAAGATGGGATGGCTAAATTTTATTTTACCCCTCTAGCCAACATGCAATACAGGTTAATTTATGAAGATTCTTCGAGAAATTTTAATTTTATAGATCTGCCTATGGCCTGTCAAGCATGTGCAAGTATTTCTCTAACCGAATTTTCTCAGCGTTTTGTGTTGAAAGTTAACGATAATATGAGGCATGAAAAAATAGGGATGTTAAAAATTAGGGATCGTTATAAGATTTATTTTGAAGATTATGTAGAGGTGGGCCAATCGCTAAATATGGACAAAAAGTCAATGCCAGAAGGCTTACTAAGAATAGAATATTTTGATGCTCAAGGTGAAATGAAGGCCCATAGATTATTTTATAATGGGCCAATAGGAGTCATTAAAAGCGAAATAATAAAGGCGAAGTCAAGGAATTTTGTGGAGTTAGCTGATTTAAATAAATCAATCACTTCAGTCTCAATCGTAGTGAGATCTTATGAATCAGCTTCAAGATCTGCTGTTATTTCCCAAATTAATAGCCAGTTAGTTACGCGCCCACTGAGATCTGATTTTGTCAGTCAGACGAATTTAGACGACTGGATGATTCTTTCAAAGGTAAGTTGGCCTGAGTGGGGACCCATTGATCAAGTGGCGATGATGCCAGAGCATCGAAATGATTTAATAGAGGGGATCATAACTTCCAGTGAGGAGGATGTTTTTGAAAAGATCGTTGTATTTTCTATTCCAGGCAAGAGCTATGATATACACTTGGCTCAGACAGATGTGAACGGTAAGTTTTTGCTCAATATTGAACAGGATATGGCTGGCGATAATAACGGTTATATCAACGTATTAGATTATGATGGGGGTGAGTATGAAATAATCATGAATTCTGAATTTTACACTGAATACCCAAATTTTGAAAATTGGCCTATTCGCTATGATTCTCTTACCGTTACACAAGTGATCAAATCAAGTGTTGGGATACAAATTGAGAATTCTTTTCAACATTTACGCAGAGATAGTATCGTGATGGAGAAAAAGGAGCATTTTGAAATATTGAATGTCAAAAATTATCACCTAGATGATTTTACGAGATTCCCAACGATGAGAGACTCATTTATCGAATATATACCAGGAATTGCCATTGGTAAATCAAGAACTGATTATGATTTTAGTATTCGCTGGCCTTCAGAATTGAGTTCTTTCAAGCAAACAGGGATCTATTTGGTTCTTTTTGATGGGATTTTGGCCAGTCCCAAAGAAGTACTTGAATATTCTCCTTATAATATTAGCGATATAGAAGTACTTAGTGAGCGATACTATATTGGATCAGCGGTTTTAGACGGAATTATAGCTCTTAAAACCAAAGAAGGTGACCTTTATGGGTTTGAACCCAAAGGGCTGAAATATAAATACAAAGGGCTCCAGCGCCAAAAAATTTATTTCTTTCCGGATCATACTCAGTCAAAAGAATTAAGGATTCCTGACCAACGGAGATTATTGGACTGGCAGTTCATGTCTCAAATAGATTCAAGTCAAAAAACGGGATTTTATACTTCTGATGTTTTGGGCACATATGAAGTTCTGATTACTGGGATCTCGCCTTCTGGGGAATTGATTCAGGAGATCCGCACGTTAGTGGTAGAATAATGGGCTATTACCCCTAAATTTGCATTATGAAGCAAGACGTTCGTAAGTTGACATTCGATAAATTGAAAGATTACGTATTGGAAACAGGATTACCTGCATTTCGTGCGAAACAAATTTGGGAATGGATATGGGTCAAGTCGGTACATAATTTCGATGAAATGTCCAATCTCTCCCTGATGATGCGCGCTCAATTGGCCGAAGATTTTGATATTTTTCCGATCTCACTACAGACCGATCAAAAGTCGAATGATGGAACTATAAAACTAGCATTTGCACTTCATGACAAATCCTTAGTGGAGGGGGTATTGATTCCGGCAGAGGATCGAATGACGGCCTGTGTATCCTCTCAAGTAGGGTGTTCGTTGAGTTGTAAATTTTGTGCTACGGGTTATATGGATCGTAAACGAAATTTAGATCCAGCGGAGATTTATGACCAAGTAGTGGAAATAGACAAGCAATCCAAAAAGCATTTTGATGTACCCATAAGCAATATTGTTTTTATGGGGATGGGAGAACCTTTACTCAATTATAAGAATGTATTACAGAGCATTGAGCGGATTACCGCTACAGATGGACTCAATATGTCGCCCAAGCGCATCACGGTATCCACTGCAGGTATTGCCAAGATGATCATCAAGCTGGCCGACGATCAAGTCAAATTCAACTTGGCCTTGTCTCTGCATGCGGCCAATGACGTAAAAAGGAATCAAATCATGCCTATCAATGAAACTAATACTTTGAAAGTACTGAAGGAAGCATTGCTTTATTTTTATCAAAAAACAGGAAATCAAATTACTTTTGAATACATAGTTTTTGATAATTT
>DBBU01000046.1 GCA_002292365.1 Flammeovirgaceae bacterium UBA976 | reverse complement strand
CAAAACTTGGAAAAGAAAAAAGGGAATATCGTTCTGGCAGCAGGTCAATTCCCGAGTAATGTGTACCCATGGTCTGCCAATCCCCACTATCAGCTTAAGTTTGTGGCAGCGCCCACGGAGGTAAAGAACCAGTGCACGGCTTGGAATGAACACATTCTTGCAGCCATTGATGATCAAACGGCAGCGGTCTCCATAGGGCAAGTTCATTGGGTCAATGGCATCAAGTATGATCTGACGGCGATTCGTCATAAAACTAGAGCGGTGGGAGCGGCATTGATCATAGACGGTACCCAGTCGATTGGCGCATTGCCTTTTGACTTGCAAGAAGTGCAGCCGGATGCATTGGTGGTGGCCGGCTACAAGTGGCTGATGGGTCCTTATTCAATAGGGATGGCTTATTATGGGGAAATGTTTGATCAAGGCAGGCCCATCGAAAATAACTGGATAAATAGGCAAGGGGCGGATCAATTTTCTGGACTTACACATTATCAGGATAATTTTTTGCCAGGAGCACAAAGATATGAAGTGGGGGAACATAGCAATTTTATCTTGGTGCCCATGCTTATCGCAGCCATTAAACAATTATTAAAATGGACGCCTGTGGGGATCCAACAGTATTGTGAGGTCCTGTGTCATGAGGCCATCGATATCTTACGCTCAGAAGGCTATACCGTTGAGGCATCGGAAGGAAGGGCCAGCCATTTATTTGGCGTTTATTTTAATGAAAATACAACGATGGAACGAATAGAACAAGCTCTTTTTAAACATCGAGTGAAGATTTCTGTTCGTGATCAAGCCCTGCGAATCTCACCGAATGTTTATAATGATCAAAAAGATGTTCAAAGATTGGTAAGTGCTTTAAAAGAAGCAATTATTTGATTTATATTTACAACAAAATTAAAAAATCATGGAGCTAACAAATCCCGCGGTCACAGATGGCGTTAATTTATTTGTAAATATTGTAGTCATTTCTCTAGCTTTTGTGGTAGCGATGTCGATGATCGACGCCAAAAAGGTCAATGATAAAGAAAAGAAAGCGTAAAAAAAGCCGCGAAAATGATTATACGTGATCTTTTTTATGAGTACTGACTTTATCATTGGGAAGAATGTAAGGACAAACGATTGCCAAAACAAATAAAAATCCGATAACGCCTAACATTGCCATAGTTTTATAATTTTTATCAAAGGTAATGTTTTTTGCTTTTGAGACCTCATCATCGATTAAATTCCTTGACACCTTTTTATTTTAAATATTAAAACAGAAGCCATTTATGCTCTTTTGAGTCTGTTAACAATACTTAATGTGCGGATATGACAATGATCATATCTTTCTCGTTGAAATTACCCTTTTAAATAAAATTATCGAATTTATATTTTAGCTGGGTAGTGAAGGAAGCTTTGGATATCGTGGGGGGTATTGATTTTGATGGGAAATGATGTTAAGTCATTAAAAACAGTAATTATTTCGTCATTGATTGAAAAGGCCCTTCCCTTAATTGGATCACTTTTTTTGAAGACAAAGGATGGCATGTGCATGATCTTGGTCAAATCGGAGGGTTTTGAGAGGTTCCAATAACTGAAAATCAGTATGTAACTCGACCAAATCAAATAATTTTTCAGTCAACAATAGCCGCTCCGATTGATCGTTGAGCCAAGATCGATCGCCATCAGTTTGTTGCACAATTTCTTCATTGTGAATGGAAGTATCCATACTGAGGTAGAGGAATCCACCTTTTTTAAGTACCCGAAACTGCTCTTCCCATTGCTGTTGAAATTCAAGAGTATTTTTGGCAAAATGCATGACCCTACAATTGATGATGGCATCAAAAAAATCATTTTCAAAAGGCAGGATATTGGCCGAAGCGGTTGAAAAAAAAGCAGGATTTCCTCCCAAAGAGGTTGCGACAATTTTGCATAGGGCTACGTTTTTTTCATCCGTATCGATACCATAAATAGTTTTTTTTAAGTTTAAAAAAGGGATGATATTTCTTCCTTGTCCACAGCCAATTTCTAGGATAAGATGACGATCGTTAAACCTACCTTTGAGGAGTTGATCAAATAATTCCAGGTCTATGTCCCCAATAAAATTGTTGATATCATCTAATTTCATGATGGGAATTTATAAAAAGAGGGGAATGAATGCAAAAGGCCACCGTATAATTGAGGGGACTAGGAAGATAAGTAAGCTATGAAACGGCAGATTCTAATAATTTCAAAACCCCTTTTTCTGTATCCATAGTGGCCCTTATACCGATCGGTAAGGTAGCATTTTTCTCCTCATGTCCAAAGGGAAAGCCACCCATGACAGGGACGCCTAAATCACCTAGGCGGTCTTTGAAAACTTCACTAAGACTGGTTGAAAACTCATAATAGGGGTCTCCAGGTTGCGCATCACATCGGGTAAAATGGCCCAGAACAATGCCCTTTATTCCTTTAAATTTTTGAGATGCACGCAGTTGGGTAAGCATTCGGTCTATGCGGTAGGTAGATTCTCCCACCTCTTCAATGAAGACAATGTGATCGGCCCAATTGATCTCGTGATCAGTACCAATCATACTGATTAATAGAGACAAGTTTCCTCCTATGAGTTTACCCGTGGCGACCCCTGGTGTGATGACTAAGGGGTCATCGATTTTTATCTTATTTTTATTTCCCTTTTGAATTACGGCATTAAAATGTTGTATTGAAAAAGGGTTAAAAGTAGAGATTCCTACGGGCCCGTGAAAACCCACAATTCCACATTTTTTATAAATGGCCAAATGCAGAGCGGTAATATCACTATATCCGATCAGGGGTTTGCAGTTTGTACTAATCAAGGAATAATCTATTTTTTCTAGAAGTCGCGTAGCGCCATATCCACCCCGAGCACATAAAATGGCTGAAACTTTGGGGTTTTCATACATTTGGTGCAAGTCCTCAATCTTTTGTGCATCGGTGCCTGCGAGAAACCCATTTTGTACCCTTAAATTATCGGTATGGATGATTTGATAACCCAACAGGTGGAAGTTTTCCATCAGCGTTTCATAATCGGATCTCTTTAAAGCCCCAGAGGGCGCAATGACCCCGATGGAAGCCCCTGGTTTGAGTGCCTTTGGTTTGATAACTTCTGTAGATAGATGGAAAGAAGTAAGAGTGGGAACGGCACCTATTAATGCGCCTGATTTGATAAATTTTCTACGGTCCATAAGGGTAAAAATACAAAAATCTATTTGCTTTGCCCATAGGAGCACGGGGATTTAGTATTGGTCCAGAGCGTGTAATATTCCCTGAAAAATCAACCCGTTTTTTTTTCCCAATAACGGATTAAACCTGCGACACTCATCCATGAGGGGTTTGCAGCCTCATATTGTTTTATTCCCAGTGGATCTACTCCCAATCGGAGCAATTGCTGTGAAGTGTATTCACTGAATTTAGGCGTAAGTTCGTCGGCGGTAAAGCCGGCCATCCAGTTTTTTTTCACCCATTGGGACCAATCATGGATCATGCTTTTAAGTGCGTGCATATGGGCCGGAACGTTCTTAATCACACCAAAATGGGTCAGGTAAATTTGGGAGGGTTCGCAGGCAAGAATGAGATCTATAGAATGGATCCAATCTTCTAAGTTGATGTCTGGTGGTGGGCAAGGAGGTACGACTGGACCCTTTTGAATTTTCACCCCAGCGACATCGCCGGAAAAGATCAGGTCATCCATTTTCCAAGCAATGTGATGTTTGGCATGACCGGGTGTATGAAGCGCCTGCAAGCAGAGATTTCCAATGATGATTTCTTCCAAATGAACCGTACTCCGCAATTGATCCATAGGGATGGGATGCATTTGACCCCACAATCTATCCATATCTTCTTGATAAATGCGCTTGGCAGATTCCATTAGTTTTTCGGGATGGGCTAAATGTGTTTCTCCAAAGGGATGCAGATATATGGTGGCACCTTGTTCGGCAAGCGCCCAAGCAGCACCAGCATGGTCTAGATGAATATGACTCAAAAAAACATGTTTAATTTCATCCAATTCAAAACCGCAGCGCTTGATTTCATTTTTAAGCACTTCGAAGGTGGAGTAAGGACCCGTTTCAATTAATAGAGGACCTTCGGATGTCTCGACTAGATAAGCGGCTATGGATTGGGGATATCCTAAAAAATTTAAATCTAACGTGTAAACCATATTAAATAACAATTTGTATGCGTAATTTAGCTTGATTGTAATCAAAGGCAGATGACAGAGACGAAATATTTTCAAGACCACATGCCCGGAAATGTTTGTTTTGGCTGTGGTGCAGAGCATCCAGAAGGCCTTCAAATCAAAAGTTTTTGGGAGGGATCCTCCACCATTTGTCACTGGCAGCCAGAGGAAAAATATAGGGGTTGGCCCCGGTTGCTCAATGGAGGGGTTATGGCGACGCTCATCGATTGCCATTGCATGGGAACCGCCATGGCACACGCTTATCAAAAAGAAGATAGAGACTTTGATTCTACCCCCTTCTATCGTTATGCGACTGGAGGGTTGAAGATAAAGTATTTAAAACCAACTCCAATTAAGGATATGATTACGTTAAGGGCTCAGGTAATCGAGCATCACAAGCGTAAAATTATTATGAGTTGTACGCTAGAAAGCAGCGGCAGGATAACCGTTGAGGCAGAAGTAGTAGCGATACAGGTCTATGATAGCTCGAAAAATAATGAAACTAACCAATTTGAATAGAAATGCATCCTGAATTAATAGAAATAGGAGGAATCACGCTATATGCCTATGGTTTCTTCATTATGATTGGCGCGCTTACGTCCTATATGTATGGGATAAAAGTGTTCAAAAAAGAGCTAGATATTGAGCCGGATAAGGTGCAAACGTTAACCATACTGATCATTTCTGCCGCCGTCATAGGAGGGAAGGTTTTTTTCTATTTTGAAGATCCTGCTTATTATTTTTCGAACCCTGAAAACCTACTTAAAAACTTCAGACAAGGCTTTGTCTTTTATGGATCTTTGATTTTTGTAGTACCTACAGTGATTTGGTATTTTAGAAAAGAGAAATGGCCCATATTTCCCATGCTTGACATTCTTTCTATAATCGCTACGATTATACATGGTTTTGGTCGATTGGGCTGTTTTTTTGCGGGTTGTTGTCATGGCTTGCCTACCGACTTTTTTCTTGGTGTAACGTTTACAGACGCAAAGTCTCAAGCAAAACCCTTATATACTCCACTGCATCCTACACAGCTTTATGAAGTTTTCTTCATTGGATCTCTGATGTTGTTTTTAGTCCAGTTGAAGCGAAGACAGCAATTTCATGGACAACTGGTATTTCTATATGTGATGATATATGCTGTAGGAAGATCAATCATAGAGGTATTTAGAGGAGATCTGAGACGTGGATTTGTCATAGAAGGGTTGATTTCTCATTCACAATTCATTTCTATCTTGTTGGTTTTGATTGCGGGAGCGTGTTATTGGGCGATCCGTAAAAACAGTAAATTCAAAATAAAAAGGCCCTGATTTGAAGGGCGCTAGGAAGGATAGAAATGGTGAAAGGGGGTTGATTAAAATATTCGCCATCAATATGAGCTTCGAGTTGTTGATTTTCCCAGATGCTAATTTCTTTTGCATCAAACAAGGAAACTTCTTTCAGACGATGATGAGACCCTTTTTGTAGGGTTAAGACCTTTAAATAACGTTGCAATGGTGAAAGATTCCCGATCGCACATATTGAAAGTTTGCCGTCATTTAATTTTGCATGTGGAGTCAACTTGAAGCCCCCCCCAAAAGTGGTGCCATTGGCGACGGTCAATAGGATTAAATTTTGTCTTTGAGAGACTTGATCTATGGTCAAGTCAAAAACACGATATTTGTAACTTCCCAGAATATGAAGGACATGATAATAATATTTGAGCTGACCGCTGAGAAAAGGAACCTTTCGATGAATCATGTCAGCTGCAATCTGACCATCAAAACCGATTCCTACACCATTGATGAATTTCCGATTATTACATAGGCCGATATCGATTCGAGTGATGGGTCCGTTTAGAGCGGTATCGAGTTGAATTTCCAACGTGGATCCAATGCGGAGATTCTTCACAAAATCATTGCCACTTCCCGAAGGAATAAATGAGACCGGGAGGTCTATCTTCAATCCATTGATAGCCTCATTGATGGTACCATCTCCTCCAATAATCATTAAATCCGTATAATTAAGGGTCAAGTTCTTTTCGACGGTCTGGGCGCCTCTACAATCATTACGGGTTTCAAATACGGCAAATTTTATTTTATGAAGCCTAAAAAAAGCAGCTACTTTTTTGCCTATTTTTTGACTTTGTCCGCGACCAGATCGCGGGTTAATGAGCACAAAAAAATGACGTGACATAAGAAGGGCTTCAAGGATTAATAATAGATTAACCGTTTATTAATAAAGAGTAATATAAATAAAGCTGAAGATTAATATTGACATAACGGAAAAAGGATTCTGGAAAGTCGGGAGTGTTAAATTGAAGAGCTGTTGTTATTTACACAAAAGGTAAATTTCCCAAATCCACATTTCCCCCCGTCAAAATAACACCTACTTTTTTATTTTTAAAAAAAGCTTTACTGCCCAATAAGGCAGCAAAGGGGACAGCACATGAAGGTTCAATAATGATCTTTAGTCGTTCCCAAATCATTCGCATCGCACGACTAATTTCATCCTCAGAGACGGTAATCACTTCTTTTACATGATTTTGGATGATTTTAAAGTTTAATTTCCCCACGGTCGTTTTAAGGCCATCGGCCATGGTGTGGGTTTGGGAAACAGGAATGATTTTACCTGCTTTGAGGGATAAATAGGTATCATTTACGCTTTTGGGTTCTCCCAAGATAACTTCTGTTTTGGGAGAAAAGTATTTCACACTTAGGGCCGTGCCCGCAGCCAATCCACCTCCTCCTACAGGGGTGAGTAGATAATCCAAATCAGCGTGAGTTTCAACTAATTCTTTGGCACAAGAGGCTTGTCCAGTAATGATCGCCATATCGTCAAAAGGGGGAATAAACACCGCATTTGTTTCTTGAATGATCTTGGCGCAGGCCTCCTGTCGGGCGGTTTCGTTGGGCTCGCAAAAAACAATGTTCCCTCCGTAATTTTTGACAGCATCAATTTTTACTTTGGGGGCATTTTTGGGCATCACAATGTAAGCGTTTACGCCGGCAGTTTTACAAGCGTAGGCAACGGCCTGCGCGTGATTCCCCGAGGAATGTGTAGCAAACCCATTGAGCCGTTCGTCAGGCTTCAAGGAAAAAAGGGCATTAGAGGCTCCACGCATTTTGAAGGAGCCTGTTTTTTGAAAATTTTCACATTTAAAAAAAAGATGGGCACCCGTGAGCTCATTGATAAATTGAGAGGTCAGGACCGGGGTATTATGAATGTGTGGAAGGATTCGCTCATGTGCGCGGCGAATATCATTTTCAGTGGGAGTTGAGTGCATTATCATAGGATTTTAAGATTACTAATGTGCTTCTAGCCAATTATTACCCCTACCGATGCCGACCTCCATGGGGACGTCTAATTTTATGGCATTGACCATCAATTCTTTTATTTTTTCTTGGACCCGCGTGATTTCAGAATGATGTACTTCAAACACCAATTCATCATGGACTTGCATCAACATCCTTGAAGCAAGCTTTTCCTTTTTCATCCAATAGTGAATATTGATCATAGCGACTTTGATTAAATCTGCCGCAGAACCTTGAATAGGGGCATTGATAGCATTTCTCTCGTCATATCCGCGCATGGTAAAATTACTTGCATTGATGTTGCGTAGGTAGCGTCTTCGACCTAAGATGGTTTCTACATAACCTTGTTCTTTGGCTTTTGCGATACATTCATCCATGTAGCTCCGCACTGAGGGGAACTCTTTCCAATAGGCCTCAATAATCTCGGCAGCTTCACTCCGCGAAATATTTAAATTTTGAGAGAGGCCAAAAGCAGACATCCCATAAATGATACCAAAATTAACTTCTTTGGCTTTTCTACGCATGTCGGTATCTACCTGTTCTAAGGGAACACCGAAAACTTTGCTTGCCGTAGTGGCATGAATATCTTTGCCAAGCCTGAAGGCTTCTATCATGCTTTTATCTTTTGAAAAAGAGGCCATAATGCGCAACTCAATTTGGGAATAATCTGCTGCAAGAAGAACAAAATCACTATTTAAGGTAATGAAAGCTTTCCGTATCTCACGTCCTTTCTTGGTTCGAATAGGGATGTTTTGTAAGTTGGGATTATTTGAGCTGAGACGGCCTGTGACGGCTACTGTTTGGCGGTAATCTGTATGGACCCGCTGATCTTTCGGATTGACCATGCGTGGCAGGGCATCGACATAGGTTGATTTCAGTTTTTGGTATTCTCGAAACTCTAAAATCTTGTTAGCAATCTCATGAGCAGGCGCCAATTTTGAAAGAATATCTTCGCCCGTGGCATATTGGCCCGTCTTTGTTTTTTTAGGGTTTTCAATGAGTTTTAATTTCTCAAATAAAATGGATCCTAGTTGTTTGGGAGAACTGATATTGAATGTTTCTCCCGCGATTTCGAAGATCTCTGTTTGGACTCTTAAGCTTTCTGTTTGAAGCTCGTCGCTCAATTCACTCAGGGCCTTCTCATCGATACTTACGCCGCTGTATTCCATGTCTGCAAGCACGAATGAAAGTGGCTCTTCTACTTCGTGGAGGAGTTTGTCTAAGTTACGCTCAGCGACTTCAATGGCCAATTTTTCTTTGAGTTGAAAAGTAATATCAGCATCTTCTCCCGCATATTCGGTAATCTCTTCTAGTGGCGCCTCGCGCATACTTTTCTGGTTTTTCCCTTTGGGACCGATGAGCTTTGTGATACTTACGGGGACATAATTTAGATAGGCCTCAGCCAGGGCATCCATTCCATGGGCTTGTTCTGGATCAATGAGATAATGTGCGAGCATGGTATCAAATATTTTGCCCTTGACCTTGACATCATAATTCCGCAAAATTTGAATATCATATTTAAGATTCTGACCAATTTTTATGATGNNTCGGTCCTCGGGGAAAGGGACATAAAAAGCGGTTCCTTTTTCATAAGAGATGGCCAAGCCGACCAATTCAGCGTCTAGCGTATTGAGACTGGTGGTTTCCGTATCAAAACAAAACTCAGAGAGGGTGCCCAATGTTTCAATGAGTTGTTTTCTTTCTTTGGGTGAAGTGAGACATTGATACTTGTGTGGCGTGGTTTCTATATTTTTTTTGGCGAGGGTCGTTGTTTCCACATTTGGGTCGTTGCTTTCAAAGAGGCCCAGTTGACTCGAAGCTTTTTTCTGTGCAGCGGGGATACCAAAAACACGTTTTGCAATGGTGCGCAGTTCCAATTCCTCCAATATTGGGACAATTAAATCTTCTATGGGCCCAGAATAACGCAAGGCTTCTTCATCAAAAGTAATGGGGCAGTCGAGTTTAATGGTGGCTAATTCTTTAGAAAAAAGGCCTTGTTCCCCGAATTCTTCAATTTTCTTTTTTACGCTGCCGGTTAATAAATGCTGGTTGGCCACAATTTCTTCTATAGAGCCATATTCTTTGAGCAATTTAGAAGCGGTTTTATCTCCGATACCGGGTACACCAGGGATGTTATCGACCGCATCTCCCTTGAGTCCTAACACATCTATGACTTGATGGACTTCGTTGATATCAAATTTCTCTAATACCTCTTTTATACCCAAAATGTCTACACCATTGCCCATAAAAGCAGGCTTATAAAGAAAAGTATGCTCATTGACCAGTTGGGCATAGTCCTTGTCTGGGGTCATCATAAAAATCTGGTACTCACTTCCCGCCATTTGAGTCAAGGTTCCAATAAGATCATCGGCTTCATAGCCATCTAATTCGATTACGGGGATGCCAAATCCTGCGACAATTTTTTTGCAATAAGGAATGGCAACGCTGATTTCTTCAGGTTGTTTTTCTCTATTTGCCTTATACTCAGCATAGGTTATATGTCGAAACGTGGGAGCGTGGGTGTCAAATGCCACTCCAATGTGTGAGGGTTTCTCTTTATTAATGATCTCAAGGAGTGTATTGGTAAAACCCATAACGGCACCCGTATTGATGCCACTGGAATTGATTCTTGGGTTTTTACTTAAGGCAAAGTGAGCTCTGTAAATAAGCGCCATTGCATCTAGCAAAAACAATTTTGAAGGATTTTCACTCATACAAGTAAAGGTATGAGGATTCTACTGTTTTATTGGGATGGAAGAGGAAAAATCCATGGAGGTCAGCAGAAAAAAAAGGTCAGACAAACCGGGAGGAGAAGGAAAATAAAAGAGATAAAAAAATTGTGGATTGAACGGCTCTGTGTAATTTCGACAGCTATAAAAAATTTATAAAAAATGAACATTTCAGCTTTTAATCAAATGATTGCTTCTCGCCGCTCCATTTATCCAAGGTATTATAAGGATGAAAAAATTGAGGAGCGGATCATTTGGCAAATTTTAAATAATGCTCACTGGGCACCTACCCATAAGATGACTGTCCCTTGGAGATTTAAAGTGTTTGCGGGAAAAGGACGGGAGGAATTGGGAAGAAAGCAAGCAGAAATTTATAAAAAAGTGGCTTCGCAAGAAGGGAATTTTTTAACGGCCAAGTATGAAAACCTAGCCAAAGGACCCATGCGTGCCTCCCATGTAATCATGATCATCATGAAAAGGAGCATTTCGGTTAAAATTAGAGAAGTGGAGGAAATTGCAGCCGTGGGTTGCGCTGTTCAAAACATCTACCTGACGGCGAATGCATATGGCTTAGGAGGCTATTGGAGCACGGGTGGGGTCACTTACATGGATCCGGCAAAAGAAGCCTTTGGTTTAGTAGAGGAGGATCGACTCATGGGATTTTTTTATTTAGGGAAAATAGATAGGGTCAAGGCCGAAGGGCAAAGGCCACCGATTGAGGATCACGTCGAATGGATGAGTTAGATCAAGGGCCATAAAATAGCGGGGGCTAGTGGTCAATTTTTTACAGAGAAAGGTATTGCGAGTTTTAGTCAAATAATTTTTGAATATCAGATTTAGAAAGAGATTTCACAAAATTATCCTCGATGGTAATAAGTTCGCTGGCGAGTTTCTTTTTGGCTTCTTGTAGCTGAAGAATTTTTTCTTCTAAGGTATCTTTGGAGATAAATTTGTAGGTGAACACTTTGTTTTTTTGTCCAATTCTATGGGCCCGATCAATGGCTTGTGCCTCCGCCGCAGGATTCCACCAAGGGTCCAATAAAAAGACATAATCCGCTTTTGTTAAATTTAAGCCCAAGCCGCCTGCTTTTAAAGAAATCAGAAAGACATTAATATGGGGATTATTTTGAAATTTTTCTACTTCCCGCTGCCGGTCTTTTATCGATCCATCTAAATAGGCAAAAGGGATTTTTTCCTCTTCTAAGTGGTTGCTGATGATTTTAAGATGCTTCACAAATTGTGAGAAAACTAAAATATTATGATTTTTTCCCAGAGCATTGTTAAGCATGTAAATGATTTCTTCGAGCTTACCCGAGTCACCTTCATAATTCTCGTCAACCATGATGGGATGATTGGCTATTTGTCTGAGGTGCGTGAGTCCTTGAAGTAATATAATATGAGATTTTTTTAAACCTCCGTTTTCAATAGCATCTAGAATTTCATTGCGAAAGAGTTCTTTTTCGCTTTCGTAATAATCTTTTTGTTTCGTCGTAAGGGTACAATATTTAATACTGATGGTTTTTTCAGGTAGATCTTTGGCCACTTGGGACTTGTCTCTTCTTAGAATAAAAGGTTTGATAAGATTATTGAGGCGCAAAGTTTTTCCAACATCCTGATGCTTTTCTATGGGGATTTGATACTCAGAGGTAAAAAACTTTTTATTACCCAAGAGACCCGGATTCACAAAGGACAATTGAGACCAAAGGTCCAAGGTGCTGTTTTCAATGGGGGTACCCGTCAAAATGAGCTTTTTTCGAGCATTTAACTTGTTTACTTCAACAGAAATCAGTGAATTGGGATTTTTGATGGCTTGAGACTCGTCTAAAACGATGTAATTGAAATAGCATTTGCTCAATACCTTAGCTGTATCTATTCGACTAATCCCATAACTGGTAATGACCAAATCGTATTGCATAAAATGCTCAGCATTTTTAATTCGATCACTGCCCGTATAGAGGAGTACTTTTAAGGAAGGAGTAAATTTTTTAGCTTCCATATGCCAATTGTATACCAATGAAGTAGGCATGATCAATAAGCTGGTTGATTGTACATTAGTTTCATGTTCGTGTTGTAATAGAGCCAAAGTTTGAATCGTTTTGCCTAGGCCCATGTCGTCAGCAAGACAGGCACCAAAATTAAATTCATTGAGGAATAACATCCAATTAAACCCTGCTTTCTGGTAAGGGCGAAGTTTGCCTTTGAATCCTGAAGGCAATTTTTGATCTTCAATTTTTGTGAAATCCATGAGCTTTTTTAGGCGACGACTCATCGTGACCTGTGCATTATGTTCGTCTTTGAGGTTTTGGACTAACGCAACATGATATTTCTGGAGTCTTGATTCACCTTTGATAGGCTCAGAAAATATGAAAAGATCTTTATATTGTTCTGCCCAAGAGGAAGGAATGATACCTATTTGTCCGTTGGGGAGCCTTACTTCATTCTGCCCATGGGTAATTATATTTCTGATTTCGAGAAAGGGGATTTCATAATCGCCAAATTTAATAATGGCTTTGATATCGAACCAATCTATTTTCTCTTCGATACTAATGCTAATTTCAGAGGGGCCTAAGAAATACTTCTTGTCATCATGACTGTTTTGTTGAATAATAAAATCACGCTCTTTTAATGAGGATTGATGGCGATTGAGCCAATCAAAGGCTTCAGACTCTGAAAGAATCACTCTGGAATTTTTGATGGGAAGGTCGTTTTCCAATAAAAAATTCAGCAATTGTATTTCCTTTTCCGTATTGCGTTTGATTCTAAAAAAAGTATATTTTTCTTGGTCTTTTTCTATAGACACATTGACTTTATTGAGTAAATCAGCCTTGAATTTATGAGAACCATATTGATATTTAAACTCTATCAAGATGTCAGGAGATTGATTTTGAGCGGGCTTTTGGTTAAACAGGGAAGGAGCCGCGTGAGTCGCCTTTATTTTAGAAAGGGTAAGGATGGGCAGGGGGTTAAAAGATTGAGTTACAATATCAAACCCTTTGGCATAGACATCATGAGTGGCCACCAAAGGGGCGACAAATTTTCGATAATAAGTCTCTTCTATGTTTTTTGGAATGAGGATGAATTTTTTCTTAAGAAATGGTTTAAGCTTACTGCCGCTTATGGGATCTTTAAAAGTAAAAAGATCATTGTTTACCATTAACCAACTGGGCTCACTCGAAATGATATGACTGTTTTGATTGCGAAATTCAAGCCGGATATCACGGAGTTTGATGGTGGGGAAATAATGTGTATTGTCTTCGTTTTTCCGAAAATGAAAGAGAATACTTGCCAGTTCTGGAAGCACATTGATGCGTTTGAAAGTGGGCTCACCATCCGCACCCATTTCAAACACATTTTTACCTAACAGTAAAGGCATAATTTTGGACTTTCTTTTTTCTAAATAGCTATTGATTTCTTTTTGAAGTATTTTATCTCCATTTTTCTCATGATAAGTATTTAGAAAAAATTGCCTAGATTTCAATTTTTTCCGAGAAAAATGCTGAGCTACGGCCTCGTGTTGCATGGCATCTAGGGTATCAATGAGCTCATAGTCATCTTCTGCGAGCTTTGAATCAAATTCTCGAGCGTTTTTCGAAGAAATAACTTGATGGGTGAGGGTTAATTTCCCATGACTATTCAGTTGTACAGCGAAGGATTCAAACAAAAAACCAACATATTGATGTTCGTAAAGGGCATAGATGATTTCAAAGGGCCGGTCTGGATTAACTTTCATTACTTTTTTGTTGAAACAAAACTTCTAATGTAAGAAAATTATTTCACAAAAGGATTAAAAGAGCTCAGCATTGAGGGGAAAGATTTTTTGTGGCTAAAATAGCGGGTTGAATCGTAGCCAAAAGGGTAATAACAATAATCGCTAACGACGTTAGAAAGACATCAGATATGGAAATAATTACTGGGTAAGCCGTCATCAGGGCGGATTGCATTCCCATTGAAATAAAGCCATATTCCTGTTGAAGACCGGAGATTATCAAGCCTAGGGTAAGCCCTAAGCTGGCACCCGTGAATGCAATGATCATGCCTACAGATAAAAAGACCCACCGAATGACCTTTTTTGAAGCGCCTAAGGCGTGAAGTGTCGCTATGTCTTTTTTCTTATCAATCACCAGCATGGTAAGAGAGAAGTAGATATTGATAGAAGCAATGGCGATAATTAGGAAAAAGGTCATGAAGACAATTAATTTCTCCCACTTCATAAATTTGAATAAGTCAGCATGTAATTGATCACCAGAGCGTACCGTATAGTCGTCTCCTAGTAAATTATTGAGTTCGAGGGCTACCTTTTTTCCTTCCTTTCCAGGTTTAAGACTGATTTCTAAGGCGGTCCTTTTTTGATTATAAGAAAGTAGATCGGTAGCAAAATCAAGAGAAACAATGATATAATTTTCATCGTAATATTTTTCGATAGAAAAAACAGAGGCAGGAATGGCACGTTTAGTATTGTATATTTTAGATGGATTTGTGACCCCGGGGCCAACCTTTTTTGGGTAATAAACCTGAAGTGAAAAAAAGTCATTATTGGGGTTAATGGACAAATCATATTGTACTCCTCTCCCTATGATCGCATAGTTTAGATTTTCTTCACTTAATTTTAACTCTCCATATACTAGGGAATTCTGCAGGCGTTGTTGATCAATAAAGCTTTCTGAAACGCCCTTCATTCTCACGACCCTTTGGGCATTTTTATATTTAATGAGCACATTGTCTTCTATAACTTCCGCAATTAAATCAACAGCCTCCGAACCTTCAATCTTTGTTTTTAAGGCATCGGTATAAACAAAAGACTTACCCCGAGTCGCCGAAACAATGACTTCTGCATCAAAAGAGCCATAGGTAGACCTTAATAAGCCTTCTAGACCATTAAAGACGGAAAGCACAATGATCAAGGCCATGGTCCCAATGCCCACTACCAACATAGAGATCACAGAGATTACATTGATGAAATTCTTCTTCTTTTTCGAAAAGAAATATTTTTTGGCAATGAAAAAAGGGAGGTTCAATTTTTTTCTGGGGGAATGTTAAGATGATTGATGATCTGATCTATACGACTGGCTTCTTCTGCGGTATCGTCGATGAAAAAAGTGAGCTCAGGAATTTTTCGAATAGACTTTCCTATTCTTTTACCGAGGCGCCACCTCACTTCACTTTTTTTATCATTGAGATTTTCCAATACTTTGGCGCCATTTTGTACAGGAAAAACGCTAAAATAAATTTTGGCGATACTTAAATCAGGCGCCGTTTCCACACCCATGATACTCACCAAATTATCAAGAAAAAAACGTTTCGTATCCCGTTGAAAGATGTCGCCGAGATCTTTTTGAATTTGGCGACTGTATTGATGTTGTCTCTTTGATTGCATGACACAAAATTATCTATTATTTATTTGTTAATTTGCTCTTTTTTATTCAGATATACATTGAGATCACAAAGAGATTGTTTCTTAACCTTATTATTTTTTGCTTGATTTTTTCAAAATAAACGATCCAAGCCGATTGATTGTCATCTTTCTGGGACTTTTGTCTTTGAGGGTGCTTCTTACTTTTCAAGGGCTTTCTCTTACTTTGTTTGAATTAAAATGGCTTTTGCTAGGGCAAAGATCGGCAGAGGGATTTTTTATGTACGAGGAAATTTTCGATTATACAGGACCGTTATCAGTTTTCTTTTACCGAATCATTGACAATGTATTTGGCAAGTCTCAACAAGCCCATCATTTTATAAGTACTATTTGGTTGTTTCTAAATGCGATTATTTTTAATAGTCTGTTGAAGAGGAACAAAAATTTTTCTGAAAACAACGATTTGCCCGCGCTATTTTTTGTGCTCTTTGCTGCATCAATACCTGATTTTATGGCGTTATCTCCACAAATGATGTCTATGACCTTTATATTACTGGGATTTTACAACGTTTTAGAACGAATCGCCAATGAGGACACAGATGATTTGTTTTTGTATACGGGAATCTATGTGGGAATTGCGACCCTATTTTACCCCCCTGCTGGGGTTTTCTTTTTTCTTTTTTTAATATCCTTTTTCTTATACAGCACAGCAAAATTGAGGCGTATAGGACTTTATTTTAATGGATTTTTAATTCCTTTGGGTTTAACGGTTTGCTTTTTTTATTGGCATGACAATGGCTTTCACGCGTGGCATGCTTTGGTGGAACGAGGGCTTTTTGGTCAGCAAGTAAATTACCTGAGTGGGATAGAAAATTTTTATTGTTTTGGTATACCTATTGTCGTTGGCTTGGCAGCTATGGCCAATACTTTTTTCTCTGGCCAATTCAGCAGCTTTCAAAATAAAACAGCTCAAGTGATGTTATTCATGATGTTAGGGGCTTCCATAGTTATTTGGGTAGATATAGAAACGTCACCGGTTCAGATGTTATATTTGGTGCCTTCTATAAGTTTCTTTTTAGTACACTATTTGTTGAAATTACGTAAACGCTGGGCGAAAAGGTGGGTACCTCTCATGATTGTGGGGGTCTTAATTTTAGTACCTTATTTGAGTTATACTCAGTTAGATATGGACAGTATTAGGGTGAAAGAACCTACCGATAGATTCTCCAAACGGCGCACGATGCTACTAGGAGACAACCTCAGTGTTTTAAATTATCACGAGTTGTCAAGTCCGTTTCTTGATGCCCAACTATCTAAAGAAAGAATCGAACTATTAGATGGGGAGGCTTCTGCACAAGCCTTGCTGAGAATCATTGAGGAGGCACCTCCCGCAGTGATTATAGATGATTGGTCTGTCATCCCTAACTTATTTTTTTGGTTGCCTGAGCTATCAAAAAAGTATCGAAAGCAAAGGGCTGGGTATTATGTCAGAATTAGCAATTGATCTTGTTTACCCTACGTTGATGGCGACCTGCTTCAAATTTAGTTTCAAGGAACAGGGATACCAAGCTTTCCGCAATTTCATAAGCAATGAATCGGGCGGGAAGACAAATAATATTGGCATCATTGTGTTGTCGAGATAACTGTGTAACTTCAGCATTCCAGGCCAAGGCAGCCCGAATCCCTTTATGTTTATTGGCCGTAATACTTACACCTTGCCCGCTTCCACAAATCAGGATACCAAAGTCAGTGAGATTTTTTTTTACAGATTCAGCGACGGGATGAACAAAGTCCGGATAGTCGACACTATCAGGCGTTAAGGGGCCAAAATCAGCGACCTCATGACCGAGTGAAGCCAGAGACTTCTTGATTTGTTCTTTATAAATAAATCCAGCGTGATCAGCTCCTATAGCAATTTTCATATTTTTAAGTTAAGGTTTAGTTAGCTCTTGTTTGCGTTCTTTTTTTTCTAATTTAACAGCAATGAGAATACTGAGTTGATACAATAGGCCTAGTGGAATAGCAATAAGTACTTGACTGAAAGGATCGGGAGGAGTCAAGACCGCAGAAAGCATTAAAATGACAATAATGGAATGCTTTCTATAGGTTTTTAGGAGAGAAGAGGAGATCAGTCCTGCTTTGGTCGCAAAATATACGACAATGGGTAGTTGGAAAAGCAAGGCACAAGCCAAGACCAATGTGGTTACGGTACTTACATATGAAATAATATCAAATTCATTTAAAATTGAGGGGTCTATTTGATAATTAGACAAGAAATTGATAGAAATAGGTGTCACTACAAAATAGCCAAAAAAGACCCCTGTAAAGAACAGTAGACTGACATAAAAGGTGGCACCAGTGGCTGCTTTTCTCTCTTTATCGTAAAGACCGGGCTTTACAAAACGCCAGATTTCCCAAAAAGCATAGGGGAAGGCACAAATTAAACCAATGACAAAAGAGGAAGTAATGTGCATAGAAAACTGGCCGGTCATCTGTCTACTCTGGATGATAAAAGGCAACTTGCTGATGCAAAGGGCATCAGAACTCAATATTTCGGAAAGATTACAGAGCATCCTATAGGTCCAAAAGCTAGGTTTAGAGGGCCCCAATATAATTTCACCAAAAATGATACCTTTTGAGACGAAGGCGGCTATTGCAAAAACAAAAATTGCGGTAAGTGACCTGATGAGATGCCATCTTAATTCTTCTAGATGATCCAGAAATGACATTTCGCCGGGTTCGGCGTCCGCTTGATCTAAAGGCATTTACGCATCATTTGAATAACGGATAGTCACCTACCCAATTTTTAATTTCAGTTTTTATACTCCCCAGATGAGCCTCATTTGAAATGTTTGATATTACCTCATCGATGTAGCCAACTATTTTAACCATATCATCTTCTTTAAACCCTCGGGTAGTCATGGCGGCTGTACCTACCCGAATACCAGAGGTGACAAAAGGAGATTGTGTATCGAAAGGTACCATATTTTTATTAACCGTAATTTCGGCCTTGCCTAAAGCTTCCTCCGCAGCTTTTCCTGTAACGTTTTTGGATCTTAGGTCAATTAACATCAGATGGTTGTCTGTACCCCCAGAAATGATGTGATAATCTTTTTTAATCAGTTCATCTGCCATCACCGATGCATTTTTTTTGACCTGCATAGCATAGTTCATATAATCATCGGAAAGAGCCTCTTCAAAGGCAATCGCTTTGGCACCAATGATGTGTTCTAAGGGGCCTCCTTGGGTACCAGGAAAAACGCCAGAATCTAATAATGAGCTCATCATTCGGGTCTTGCCTTTAGTGGTTTTCA
>DBBU01000001.1:3550-100724 GCA_002292365.1 Flammeovirgaceae bacterium UBA976 | reverse complement strand
TTGTATCATTATCCCAACTCTCGTCATCACTTGACCAGTCATCATTTTCGGTGAGATCCATTTTTTGAGAAGTTTCTAGAAGCTGATCTACACTGAGCGTTGGGATCTCTTCTAGGAAATCAAAGGAATATATTGGATTCAGGGTTTTAGAGATGAAAAATTTACTCTTATAAAGATTTTGACTATCAATAAATTCATTAAGTCCCTTTTGAAAATGAGTATACTCCTGTTTGCTAAGCGTTTCTAAGGAAGAAAATGAGATAGCTAAAATTGCATCAATTTGCTTATTAGGGATTTTTTGTACCAAAGGTAGGCTGGTAATTAATTCAAATAATAAGATGTAATTGGCCCTACTAAAGCGCTTTTCTTCCATTTTTTTTACAATAGCAATGAGTTTCTCTTTTTGCCCTTGATTAAATTGTTCGCGCCATGACTCGTCAAAGGAGGTTACAATTTTTAATGATTTTTGAGTATTTGTGATTTTGAGAAATTGCAGAACTTGTTGTTTAAAAGTTTCAGAATCATTTGAGAAACTTTGTGCTGACAACTGCCAAGTAAAAAAGAAGAGTAAAAAAGCAGAAAAGATGTTTTTCATAACTTAAATCTAAATAAACCACCCACGATAATCATATTCTTTTGCTTAAAACGATTACCGTCCAAAGGCTCAAGCATTTTTGGTGTATTCGTTTAAGCCCCAGTTTTTCGGCATGGGCATAAATTTTAGGTGCATCATTTTCATAAAAACCACTTAAAATTAAAACTCCATTTAAGGCAAGCAGACGAGCATATTCAGGCATCTCATTCAAGAGGACGTTTTTATTGATGTTGGCAATGATAATATCTGCTTGGTCCTTTAGGCTTAAATCTCGAATCACTCCTTTCAATACTTGGCCCGGACAATCGTTCAAGTTAAAGTTTTCTTGAGCATTTTCAATACACCAATCATCAACGTCCGTCGCGACTATGTGTGTGGCACCTAGTTGGTGAGCCAAAATGGATAAGACTCCGGTTCCAGTACCAAAGTCATAAATTTTTTTTTGGTAATGATCAATGGATAATTGTTCCTCAAGTATTAATGATGTGGTGGTATGATGTCCAGTGCCGAAAGACATTTTCGGATGAATTACAATCTGATGCTTGAAATGATCTTGGGGTTCATGAAAAATAGCACGAACCATGATTTTATCAGCGATTACAACGGCGGCATAATTTTTTTCCCATTCTCTATTCCAATTGATTCGTGCGACAGCTTCGAGTTTGTAGGAGATGGTTCCCAATAGTTGATACTTCTTTACAAGGTTATCGAGGAGGGATTGGTTAAAATTTAGTACTTCACAATAGGCACTAAAACCCATTTGATGTTCCTCAAATGAATCATAGCTCAACATTGATAATTCGGCAATCAATAGGTCACTTAAGTGGGGGTCACAAGTAAAATGGACACCTTTAAAATTCATCTTGAGCAGCCTGCAAAAGATTCGAATTCTGTAAAATAGATAATAAAATCAGCCTCACTTTTTTTATGGGTAAAGTAAATTTTAAATCGGGCAAAATCTTTTTTTTCTTCAAAATACCACATCCCTGGCTTATCTGCGTAAAGACGATTTTGTTGTTCGTAAACGACGATGTCGGCAGCGGACTCTGATAATTCTTTATAAACAATTAAATCTGCTAGATAGGCTTTCTCTACTTCATACACACTCCCATAGGCTTGACATATCAAAGCTTGACTGGGGGTAAAAAAGAGATGAAATGTAACAATAAGGAGCCACATTTTAGAATGACTTGGCGATATCAATAAATCCTTGCGCATCCATACTTGCACCACCTATCAAGCCACCATCAACATCAGGGCATGAAAAAAGTGTTTGGGCATTGGCTGGCTTGACACTTCCTCCATATAATATGGGTATCTGTTTGGCAATGCTGTCACTGTAATTTTTTGCGATGGTATGGCGAATAAAATGATGCATTTCTTGTGCCTGCTCATCTGACGCGGTAACACCTGTTCCTATGGCCCAGACGGGTTCGTAGGCAATGATGACCTTAGCGAATTCAGCAGCATTAAGTTCAAATAAGCTTAAAGATAATTGTTTTTTCACAAGATCGAAATGAGTATTTTCTTCTCTCGTTGCTAGCTTTTCTCCACAACAAAAAATGGGAGTCATTTGATGTTTCAGTACGATTTGAGTTTTAGCCTCGAGTTCAGCATAGGTTTCTTTGTAATATTCTCTCCTTTCACTGTGGCCTAACACTACACAATCTACACCTAAGTTTTGGAGCATGGCAGCAGAAATTTCGCCAGTGTAAGCCCCTGATAATTCTTGATGGCAATTCTGTGCGGCAATGAATACATTTGTTGTATTGCCTATTGTTTTTTTTATACTTTCTATGTGTGTGTAAGGAACCGACAAAATAATGGTCGTCTCTGACAATGATTCATCTTTGGCCATATGAACCACTTTGGAAGCAAGCTTCAATCCTTCATCGATGGTGGTATTCATTTTCCAGTTTCCAGCAGCAATTTTTTTTCTCATGTTTTATAGTTTTTCTTTTAGGTAGTGGGCGGTATGATTTTGACTTCTCAATTTAACCAAATCTTCAGGAAGCCCTGCAAAGTTAATAAATCCTCCATTCGCACCACCTTCGGGTCCTAGATCAATGATCCAATCTGCATTTTTAATGACTTCCATGTTGTGCTCTATGATGACTGCTGTATTTTTTTCGTCTATTAAAGCATTGATTGAGTCAAGTAATTTTTTGATGTCGTGAAAATGCAATCCGGTGGTGGGTTCATCAAATAAAAACAAAGTGTGGTCGTTTTTATTGCCCCCCTTTTTACTTAGGAAAGAGGCTAGCTTAACCCGCTGGGCCTCTCCCCCACTTAGGGAGCTAGAGGATTGACCCAGTTTTACATAACCTAGGCCCACATCATCCAAAGGTCTAATTTTATTATAGATGTTTTTTCTATCTGAGAAGAAAATCAGGGCTTCTGATACCGTTAAGTTTAAAATCTCATGGATGTTTTTTTGTTGGTAACGGACTTCGAGAATTTCTTTTTTAAACCTTTGACCTTTACATTTTTCACAGGTTAAATGCAGGTCTGCCATGAATTGCATTTCAATTTTTACGGTACCCTCTCCTTCGCAATTATCACACCGGCCACCTGTCACATTAAATGAAAAGAAAGCAGGCTTGAATCTGTGTTTTATAGCGATGGGTTGCTCAGAAAAGAGTTGACGAATATGATCATAGGCTTTCACATAAGTGACGGGATTGGATCTTGAGCTTTTACCAATGGGGTTTTGATCTACAAACTCGATGTGACTTACTTTTTGATAATCTCCATCCAATTTGTCAAATTTTCCCGTAGCCTCAGTACTTAAGCCCAGGATTTTTCCAAGGGAGGGATAAAGGATTTTTTTAATTAACGTTGATTTCCCTGAACCACTCACACCTGTGACGACTGTCATTACCCCAAGGGGAATTTCTACATCAATATTCTTAAGGTTATTTTCTTTGGCTTTCTTAATGAGGATAGATTGATTCCAGCCCCTTTTTAAGCTTGGAAGAGCAATTTGCTCTCTTTGAAGCAAATAATCTAAGGTTAAAGAAGGTTCTTGGTGTGTTGCGGCGTCCCTAAAGTGACCTTGAAAAATAAGATTTCCTCCATGACTTCCTGCACCGGGCCCGATATCAATAATCTGATCTGCCGCCAACATTATTTTTTCCTCGTGTTCTACCACAATTATGGTATTTCCAAGATGCTTTAAACTGTTCAGCACTTCTATCAATTTATCCGTATCTCTAGGATGCAGTCCAATGCTTGGCTCGTCAAGGATATACATTGACCCAACCAAGGAACTTCCCAGTGAAGTGGAAAGTTTGATCCGTTGAAATTCTCCTCCCGAGAGGCTTGAGGTAAGTCTATTGAGGGTGAGGTAACCTAAGCCCACTTGTTCAAGATAGCTGAGCCTACTCAATATTTCGGTAAGTAACCGTTGACTGATTTTGGTATCGTGGTCAGATAAATTGATTTCACGTAGCTTGGGGATCAAATCAGCAACAGGAATCAATACCATTTCAGCGATGGAAGTACCTCCTATTTTCACATAATGAGCATCTTTCCTTATGCGGGTGCCCTTGCAATCCGGGCATCTCGTTTTTCCTCGGTAACGAGAAAGCATCACTCGGTATTGAATTTTATGAGTTTTTGATGTTAAAAAGGAGAAAAAGGCATGTAACCCTTCGAAGTATTCATTGCCATCCCACAACAACTGATATTGTGCTGGGGTTAATTCACTGACGGGTCTATGAATGGGAAAATCAAACTTAATAGCGTGTTTAAGTAAGGGTTCAACCCATTTCCTCATGGTTTCACCACGCCAAGGAACTAAGGCATTTTCAAAAACAGACAGATTGTTGTCAGGAATTACCCGCTCTGGATCGATGCCCAAAATCATTCCAAATCCTTCACATTTACGGCAGGCACCATAAGGATTATTGAAACTAAATAAGTTAACGGTAGGGACTTCAAATGAAATTCCGTCCAGTTCTAGTCGATTAGAAAATTTTACTTTTTTTGCGCCTAAAACTTCGATATTACAAATCCCCTCCCCTTCAAAGAAAGCCGTTTGAATTGAGTCGCTGAGCCTGAATATAGCTTCTTCATCTTTTCTAATAACAGTGCGATCTATTAATATATCTAAAGATTTATTTTTTATTTTTTTAATGTCCAAGTCTTCAATGAACAACATTTTTTGATCACAAATAATCCGGGTATAACCTTTGCTGAGTAATATCTTTAATTCATCCTCTAAGGTTCTTTTTTTATGGACATTCAGAGGTGCCGAAATGATTATTTTCAGGTCTTCAGGTTGAGATAAGATATAATCTACCACATCAGTTACCGTATCTTTTTTTACTTCATTCCCTGATTTAGGAGAGAGGGTCTTTCCTATTCGGGCATACAAAAGTTTAAGATAATCATAGATTTCGGTCGTCGTACCTACCGTAGATCTTGGATTGCGCGTATTTACTTTTTGTTCAATAGCGATGGCTGGAGATATGCCTTTGATATAATCTACCTCAGGCTTCTCCATGCGGCCCAGAAATTGGCGAGCATAAGCGCTCAAACTTTCAACATATTTCCGCTGACCCTCCGCGAAAAGTGTATCAAAAGCCAGACTTGATTTTCCAGATCCGGAAAGTCCGGTAATGACGACCATTTTATTTCGTGGAATAGCAATGTCGATATTTTTTAAATTATTGACACGTGCTCCTTTGATAATAATGTATTTGTTGGCGTCGAGAAGTTCTAATTTTTGTTCTATTGGCATTTGTTTGTGGTGGGCTATGCCCAAATAAAATAATCTGATTGCAAAAATAGATATTGTACTTGGTATTTGGTAGCAAACTAAAATTCTATATACTTGCAGAAGTAATTAAATTTTTTATTCACAAAAACGACACAATTTGGTATAGAGTTCTACGTTCACTAATAGTTGATTATAATGAAAAATGTAGAAATGAGTGACAGCTACTTGCTGCTTCATTATGCCAAAGGTGACGAACAGGCCTTCAGTATGTTGCTGAACCGTCATAAAGACAAGGTCTATACCACCATCTATTTAATAGTTAAAAATAGTTACCTCGCAGAAGATATATTGCAAGAGGTATTTGTAAAAGCAATTACAATGATCAAATCCGGTCGTTATAATGACGAGGGAAAGTTTCTTCCATGGATTTTGAGAATTGCGCACAATATGGCTATCGATCAATTCAGAAAGACCAAGAGATCCCCTTTAATTGTTACTGAAGATGGGAGCGACATTTTCAATACGCTGGCATTTTCAGAGACTTCGGTTGAAGAGATACAAATTAAGCAAGATACTCAAGAGTTACTTAAAGTACATATTAAGGAACTTCCGGATTTACAGCGAGAGGTATTGGTTATGCGACATTACATGCAAATGAGCTTCCAAGAAATTGCCGTTGCTACGGATGTCAGTATAAATACTGCGCTGGGAAGAATGAGGTATGCTTTGATCAACCTAAGAAAAAAATTCAAGCAAAAAACTATCGCCTATGAACCCAAACTTTACAATAAATGATGTATTAAAATATATTTATCAAGAGGCATCTAGTCAATTAAAGGGACAAATACATTTCGTCAGAAATAGAGATGATACGTTCAATGAAGTATTGTTGGAATTTGAATCATTGAGATTAAAATTAGATCAGCTGAGGCTTACACCTAATAATTTGTCTATTGAAAATTTTTTGTCATATTGCAGAAAACAGAAATTTGAGTCAGCTTAATTTCTCTAAGGACTCTTTTGAGGAGTGTAAACTCGAGTATTTTAAGGATGACTAGGAAAGAAAGGCATCAATTTTTTATCTCTTATTTTTCTCAAAATCAGCCAGAGGCAGAGACAGAGCTCAAATATAAAAATCCCTTTGAATTATTGGTTGCTGTGGTATTGAGTGCTCAATGTACGGATAAGCGAGTAAATATTGTGACAGAAAGTCTATTTAAAGAATTCCCAACTGCTTCTGCTATGGCGGCTTCAAATTTCGATGAACTTTTCCCTTATATCCGTAGTATTTCTTATCCTAGTAATAAAACCAAACACTTACTAGGTCTTAGTAATATGTTGGTGTCGGATTTTGGAGAGGTGATTCCTTTAAGGATTGAAGATTTACTGCGGATGCCAGGGGTTGGGAGAAAAACAGCCAACGTGATTGTATCTGTTCTAGACCAACAGCCTGCAATGGCTGTTGATACCCATGTTTTCCGCGTCTCTAAGCGCTTGGGTTTGGTTACTCTTAAGGCCAAAACACCCTTAGAGGTAGAGCGACAGTTGGTCAAACAGATACCTGATGATTATATTCATAGAGCCCATCATTGGTTGATTCTACATGGGAGATATACTTGTTTGGCTCGAAAA
This sequence comes from Flammeovirgaceae bacterium UBA976, assembly GCA_002292365.1. GTDB lineage: Bacteria > Bacteroidota > Bacteroidia > Cytophagales > Cyclobacteriaceae > UBA4465. The sequence goes on along the minus strand of DBBU01000001.1, from coordinate 93,774 downwards.
CCGAAATGTCAAATTTGTCCTCTTACCAATTTTTGTAGGCATTATGCTCATTCAGCGGTATGAGATAGAGGCTATGAATTTCTTTCTTAGGCAGGCATTTCTTAATTTCGCAGAACACTGATGGTTTTAATTTGATCTGGATGTCTAACCTGTGAGACCAAAATAGGACTATCTTTAGGTTAGTAATTAACCCCAATTTTAGATGTATAACAGGCAAGAAATTTATTTTTCATTTTGGTTATTAAAATTCCAAAAGCATATTCAGATTTTCTCAATTATCTTATTGGCGGGTTTCTTTGCTCCGGCCTTCGGGCAAGGTACTTTTGAAGATAGTCCTTTTGTTGATATGATTTTTAAAATAGATACTTCGGTTTATACTTGGCAAAAAAACGCCATTATGATCAATGGGAAAATGCAGTTGCCTTTCTATTATGATTCAGAAAATGAGGTAGCCGAGATAGAACTGAAAATGGCAGGCTATGCGGAAGCAGAGGCCATTCAATTGAAGGTTTCTAATGATTATATTATATTAGATTCTTTATTGGCTTTTGATGATTACATTCGGTTTAAAGTTAAATTAAAAGATCTAACAGCATCAAATTTTTTGAAGTTTGTCTTTAAGGATCAAATAGACCCTTCGAAAAGTCAGTTTTATGACCTTGGACTCTTCCCGTATACCCAAACCAGTCTTCAAATAATTTCAGCAGGGAGTGAACTTTTTATTGGGGAAGAGCAAATACTCAATATATCGGTGAGCAATATCGATAATGTGATACTCAGTAATCAATGGGTTTCTGACGGCAAAGCAAATTACTTGATCCGAAAAAATAATGATGAATTGCGGGTGCATTTTCTTCCAACAAAAAGGGGTCTTTATACATGGAAAGTCAAACTCCCGCTTATAAAACCGGAATTGTTAGAGGGGACCATGGTATTTGAATCTGCCCCTTTAATTAAAAGGTTTGAGATTAAAAGTGGCCGTATTGCTTTTTTAAATATCAACAAATTAGAAATCACTCCTTCGGAAGATTCCAAATCTCCTAATATCATTCAAATTGATAATCATGAGAGGTTATCTTTAGAAAAAACCTACCGCTTAGAGGATCAAGAAGCACCAGGAGGAGCCTTAGTTGCAGAGCTTTTTACCCAATCAAGTATGAGCAATGGGAAAGTATTGGCCACCCTCAGGACGTATGCCTATCATCAAAAGTCTAAAGGCTATCTTTATTTAAAAGAAAACGATAAGGCCTTATTTGTAACCAATTTTGACATTACACCTCGGACCAAAATTGAGGCGATTTATATTCAAAGACCAGGGAAAAATTGGGAAAAAACCAATCAAGTTCATCCAGGAGAAAAACTCAATATCCGACTTGAGGGGCAAGGATTACACAAAGGGAAATTTACTTTCGAAGGGGTTTATCAGCAGCAGTATGATTCTTTATTAAAAAATGAAAATGAAATTCAATACAGGGTGGAGGTACCCTTTGATATTTTATCGAATACCGTTGATATTTATAATCACAATAATAGTACGGACTTAAAACTGGACGTAAAAGAATACCAAAGACCGAAAGAGTTGGATTTTTTAATCTTAGATATCGATGGAAATGATTACTCAGTCAGTACACTTGATAAGCCCATATATTATGATAAAACGATAACAGATTTAGTCATTAAGTTTGATGAAAATAGGATTGATTTTTCCGATCAACTTTTTGGAAAGCAGTTTTTGGAAATAGATGTTAAGATTAAAAATAAGGCTGGAAATATTATTGAGTTATATGAATTTGAAGATTTAGTGGTTTGTCCGGGTACTTTTTCACCGCGGGGAGATCGGTATGATAAAAGCGAGTGCACTGCCAATAACATTAATTTGAATAATTTTATTAAGAATAAAACCTCCCAATTACCCGAGTGGGCTCAAATAGAATTAGATATCAAGCATAAGGACAATTCGTACGAGACCGTTAGATACAATAGGAAAGTAGTCATAGTTCTTAAAAGAGCTAATAGCTATGACATTGATGTCTCTTTTCCTGCTGGTTTACTGGTGCTTAAATTTGACGATCAATCAGATTTCGCTAACTTTGGGGGAGTAAGTTTGGCCATGATGGCCCAAATGAGCTTTTATCAGCCGGGTAAGATCGCTGAATATCGGCCTTATAAAATTGGCGCAGGATTTATTTTTCTCAATGCCTTTAGTTTTGATGAGAATGATTCTCGAGGTAGAGATGTAGGCTTAGTCATTTTAGGTTCTATTTATCCAATTTCAAGGGAGAAAAAATTAACCTTTCCATTGTATGCAGGCTTCGGATATTTTTTACAAGAAAAAATTCCATTTTTTATGCTAGGGCCGGGTATTCAAGTTAGGTTTTAGGATTTCTTTTGAAGTATTCGCTAGCAAAAACTCCCACTATGACAACTACGCTACCAATTATTTGGAGAGAGGATAGTCTTTCTTCTAAAAACAAATAAGCTAGTAAGACTGTGGAAATGGGTCCTATATTGCCAAAAAATTGAGAATTGATTTGCCTTCATTTCTTTGATGGCTTATGATATCAAAAAAGACGGGATTACGGCAGAAAAAAAGCAATGAGTAAGAGATATATACTTCTTTAGGAAAAATGAGCACGTTAATACTCATTTTTGATTCGACCATGAATTGAAAAATGATCAAGACCGAAGATACGATCATCATATAAGAAGTAAATCTCCGAGCTCCAAATTTAGGAATGAGCCAGCTGCTTCTAAAAATATAAGAAGCATAAGTAACCGCACTCAGAAGTACTAAAAAGGATCCTTTCAGTGTTGTTGAGAGATCGCTTACGTTAATTTCAGGCAAAAAAATAATTCAGATGCCCAAATACGTAATAAGAATGGCGAATAATTGATAGCTACTGATTTTAATAAAAAAAATAAAGGAGCGCAAAATAACAAAAGTTGGACAGGTAAATAAGATCAGTCGCTCTAAATTGGCTTTGATGTATTCCAATCCTTTAAAATCAAAATAGCTAGCTAAATAATAGCCAAGAAAGCCAAAAAGGAGAACCCATAAATAATCATTTTTTACAGCAATTATTTTTTTTGATTTTTATAAAGGGCAAAAAAACAGGTAAAAAGGGGGCGAAAAAACCATTCTTAAGAGCAAAAGACTGATGGCATCTGCCCCATATGGCTTTGGTTAAAAATAAGATAATTCCTGTCAAACCTAATCCAAAAGCGATTTGACGAGTCATTATTATTTTTGATCTAAATCGAAGGGTGGGTTTTTTTTGGACGTTTCTTCTTCAATAAAAAATGATTTTTGCCAAATTAATATAATGAAAACGCTGATAAAAATAGCGGCATCAGCAATATTGAATACTGGCCATAAAGACATATAATCCCCACCAAGGATTGGAAGCCAATCTGGCAAACGACCTTCCCAAATATCGATATAGAACATATCAATGACTTGGCCATAAAACCAAGGCGTAGGGGCATCAAATGGGGCATTATTTAAAAAATAGCCATAGAATACAGAATCGATTAAGTTACCTATTGCACCTCCAAGGATCAGACCCATACAAATAAGAAAGCCATGACTCATGGGTTTCTTATACATCATAAATAAATAATAACCGATGGCTACCATGGCGATAAGTCTAAATAAGGTCAAGATGACTTTAGCATGATCAAAAGGAAGCTCCATTCCAAAGGCCATTCCGGGATTCGTGAGATAATGAAGTTTGAAGAAATTTCCCAAAATCTTTATTTGCCCACTGGAGCCCAAAACCATATAATGGTGGACCAGCATTTTCACGATTTGATCTAAGATGATCACGGCCAAGCTCATACCATAATACTTAAATACTCCACAATTATTTTTCATAGGATATCACATTCAATTGGATAATGATTTCAGTACCATCGATATCTAATGAAATTCCATTGGGGAGGTCTGCATTAAATAAAATAGTTTTTGCCTGCGTCTCTTGCTGAATCGATTTTCGATGCACTTCCATAGCTTCTTTTATGAGCTTGTCATGGGTAGAGTAGAGGATGTCAATCTTATCTTGAACTTCTAAATTTTGATCTTTTCGGAGATTTTGAATTCTATTTACAATATCTCTTGAGAGGCCTTCTTTTTTTAATCCGTCGGTCAAATTAATATCTAGTGCAACTGTTAAGCCATCTTCAGAGGCGACCAACCACCCTGGAATATCCTGAGAGCTGATTTCAACATCAGTCAATTGCAATTCAATCATTTCACCTTCAATTTCAATATTAAAGAATCCATCACTTTCAAATTGAGCAATATCTGTTTGAATTAAACTATTTATTTTAGGGGTGATAACTTTCAATTGAGCACCAAACCTAACGCCTAAGGTTCTGAAATTCGGTTTGATTTTTTTAATTAAAATTCTCGCATCATCGTCCAAATAATCAACGGTTTTCACATTGGTTTCATTGATGATGAGCTCTTCGATTTTTTTCAATCTATTTTTTTCATCCTCATTCAAGACGGGGATCAAAATTTTACTGAGAGGTTGTCTGACTTTGATTTTTTGTTTTTTTCTTAATGAATGGACCAGAGAGGAAGCGAGCTGTGCCAACCTCATGCGAGCTTCTAATTCGATATCAATGGCTTTTTCATTGACGACTGGAAAATGGGCCAAGTGCACCGAATCGTCTGGAGATAACTTTGTAACGGAATTAAGGTCTAAAAATAATTTTTCAGCATAGAAGGGGGCAACGGGTGCCATGAGTTGTGCGATCGTATGAAGGCAAGTGTAAAGGGTTTGATAGGCCGCTTCTTTGTTCTGGTTGTAATCACCAATCCAAAACCTTTTTCTATTCAAGCGAACATACCAATTGCTCAGATCATTGACAGTAAATGATTGAATGGCTCTTGCAGCTTTCGTAGGTTCATAATCATCATAATATTGATCTACTTCTCGTACAATGGAATTTAGTCGACTGATGATCCACAAATCACTCTCTGTCTTTTCAGTGGCAGCAATCGGTTTATTTTTGAAATTGAACGCATCCAAGTTGGCATAAAGGGCAAAAAAGGAATAGGTATTGGATAGGGTTCCAAAAAACTTTCTTTGTACATCTAAGATGCCATTGGCATCAAATTTTAAGTTATCCCAGGGATTCGCATTGCTGATCATATACCATCGGGTGGCATCTGGACCATACTGTTCAATCACTTCAAAAGGATTCACGGCATTGCCCAACCTCTTGGACATTTTATTGCCATTTTTATCTAAAACTAGTCCGTTGGCAATGACATTTTTGAAGGCCACCGTATCGAAGAGTAAAGAAGAAATAGTATGCAGCGTAAAAAACCATCCTCGGGTTTGATCTACACCTTCGGCGATGAAATCTGCAGGGTAATTTGAATTAAAAAGGTCTTGATTTTCGAAAGGATAATTCCATTGTGCATAGGGCATAGCCCCTGAATCAAACCATACGTCAATTAAATCGGGTTCACGGTGCATGGGCTGACCCGTTGGACTTACTAAAATCACATCGTCAACAAATGGGCGATGTAAGTCAAAGTTTTCTGGCAAGCTTTCTGACATAAGACCTACTGCAACGGCTTGATCAACCTCAGTACGCAGTTCAGCGATGCTGCCAATACATTTTTTCTCATTCTTATCAACCGTGACCCAGATAGGCAGGGGCGTTCCCCAGTATCTTGACCTACTTAAATTCCAATCGACTAGGTTTTCCAACCAATTTCCAAATCTACCTGTACCTGTAGATTTTGGTTTCCAGTTGATGGTATTATTTAAAGCGACCAAGCGATCCTTCAATGCGGTGGTTTTGATAAACCATGAATCTAGAGGATAGTATAATATGGGTTTGTCGGTTCGCCAGCAATGTGGATAGGAATGCTCGTATTTCTCCACTTTGAACGCCAAATTTTCTTCCTTGAGTTTAATAGCGATGAGGACATCAGTTGACTTGAAGTTAGGGTCCTGGCGCACCGCGTCAGGATAATACTCTTCCCGCACATATTTTCCTGCAAAATCTGTGACTTCTGTTACGAAACATCCTTTGCGATCTACTAAAGGGACTTCGAGTCCTTGATCATCAAGTACCATGACTGCAGGCACATTGTTTTGTTGACTGATTCGAAAATCATCAGCACCAAAGACTGAAGCCGTATGAACCACGCCAGTACCGTCTTCTGTTGACACAAAGTCCCCAGAAATGACTCTGAATCCATTTTCATTTAACTTATCATTGGTCACATAAGGCATCAATTGTTCGTAACGAATCTCTAAAAGATCCTTTCCTGTAAAGGATTTGATTAGTTTCCAAGGGATGAGTTTATCTCCTGCTTGGTAATCACTCAATGCTATTTGATTTGCCTTTTCTGTAAAATATTTATTGATTAATTCTCTGGCTAAAATGACCGATACGGATTTATAAGTATAGGGGTTAAAGGTGGAAATTTTTACATAATGAATTTTATCACCCACTGCTAAGGCACAGTTTGAGGGCAAGGTCCAAGGTGTGGTCGTCCAAGCCAAGATTCTGACATCTTCTTCTTCTTGATCAAATAAGAAGGCGGACTGTTGGGTGGGCTTTACCTTAAATTGGGCCACCACCGAAGTATCTTTGATGTTTTGATAGGTACCTGGTTGATTTAGTTCGTGTGAACTTAAACCGGTACCTGCCGCCGGAGAAAAGGGTTGGACCGTATATCCCTTGTATAGCAAATTTTTTTCGTGCAGTTTTTTCAACAAATACCAAACACTTTCCATATAGTGTGCATCAAACGTCATGTAAGGATTTTCTAAATCAACCCAATAGCCGATTTGACGGGTCAATTCATCCCATTCGCCTTTGAACTTCATGACAGCCTCCTTACATTTCTTATTATAATCGGCTACGCTAATTTTTTTGCCAATGTCGTCTTTTGTAATCCCCAGTTCCTTTTCAACTTGTAATTCAACAGGAAGACCATGGGTGTCCCATCCACCTTTTCTTTTGACCTGAAATCCTTTTTGAGTTTTATACCTACAAAAAATATCCTTGACAGCTCTGGCCATGACGTGATGGATGCCAGGAGTACCGTTGGCCGAAGGGGGGCCTTCAAAAAAAGTAAAAGAGGGACCCCCTGATCGCTCTGTAATGGTTTTGGAAAATATATCGTTATTTTCCCAAAAAGCACGAATTTCTTTCCCTACTTCAGGGTAATTTATTTGTTTATATTCGCGAAACTTAACCATCAAAAGAGCTTATTTTTAATTTAAAATTTATAGTCAGTGATTATTTGATATCTTTTTTTACTTCTTGAAATTCTGGAAATTGTTCAATAAGAGGATGTTTATTTGTATTCCTTTTACCACTATCAAACTGGAGTAACAACGCGGGTAATACCGTCAGGTTAGTGATCATAGCAAATAATAAGGTGATCGATGTAAGCTTACCTAAAGCTACAGTCCCCCCAAAGCCTGACGCGGAAAAAATCACGAAACCACAAAAAAGAATAATAGAGGTATAGACCATGCTTGCACCCGTTTCTTTAAGACTATTACTGATGGCTAAAGACACATTAAATTTATTACTAAAAAGTTCTTGTCGGTATTTTGCCAAAAAGTGAATGCTGTCATCCACAGAGATGCCAAAGGCAATGCTAAAAACTAAGGCTGTGCTGGGCTTCAAAGGGATGCCAAAATAACCCATGATGGCACCCGTGATCAGGAGTGGGATAAGGTTAGGGATTAGGGAGATTATGATCATTTTTATATTTCTAAACAAGAGTCCCATAATTATAGCAATGACTAAAAAGGCTACCATCATCGAACTGATTAAATTATCAATCAAAAATTTATTGCCCTTGATAAAGGTAATGGTTGTACCCGTAACGGCTAGGTCCATTTTGGTATCTGTGAAAAGAGATTCAATTTTGGGCCTTATCACCTCAGAAATCAGAGAGTCCATTTTGTTTGACCCTATATCAGCCACTTTTAAAGAGATTCTCATTTTCTGTTTATTTTCATCTACAAAATTTTGGAGAAAGCCGGCTTCATCCGGTTGCAAGTCTAAGTATTTGAGAATAAAACTTAGATCACGCTGATTGGGGAGGCTGTAAAAGTTTGGGTTTTGATTATAAAAAGCTTGTCTGGCAGCCTTGATAAAGCTGACCAATGATACGGGTTGAGAAATGTAAGGAATCTCGTCTAAAAAGGTCTCAAACTCATTGATTTTTTGTAGATTTTTTAAATTTTGAACTCCTTTTTTAGTTCCTGTGTTCACAATGATTTCTAGTGGCATGATGCCACTAAATTGATCTTCAAAAAAACGTAAATCTTGAATCAAAGGACTGTCTTTAGCCAAATCATCGACCATGAAAGACACCGACTTAATCTTGGAGACGCCAATGACTGCGATTCCTATCGTAGTGATTGTAATCAAAAAGATTAAAATTCTCTTTTGATGAACCATAAAATCCAGGGAGCTCAAGAATTTAGCAATGAATTCGAAATTCAGATGTTTTAAATTTCTACTAGAAGGGGGTTTTAAATAGGAATATAGGGCGGGAATAAGAATAATACTTACGACAAAAGTTGCCATAATATTGAGCCCAGCCACAATCCCGAATTCAGCTAAAATTTTAATGTCGGTAACTATCAAAACAAAAAACCCAACCGCAGTAGTAAAATTTGTAATGAGGGTAACGATGCCAATTTTCCTGATAATACTAGTTAATGCCCTTATTTGATCTCCATGACGCGCATATTCATGATGGTATTTATTTAGCATGTACACACTGTTAGGTATTCCAATTACGACAATAATGGAGGGTAAAAGACCCGTCAGCGCAGTTATTTTGAATCCAAATAAAGAGACACAACCCAAGGTCCAGACGACCATGGTTAAAATAACGATCAAAGGGAAAAAAACAGCCTTTAACGAACGAAAAAAGATAAAAAGGACAATACCTGTTATGATAATAGAATAAATTAAAAATCGGGTAAGTTCACTTTTGATGGTAATCATATTGGAGGAGCGCACGTAAGGTAATCCAGCAAAATGGGTTTGAATGTTTGTGACTTCTTCAAAGCGCTGACCTGCCCTGACCAAATCAAAAATGAGTTCATTTCTGTTTTCTGAATTAATGACCTCCTTATTTAATGTAACTAGCAATAAGGTAGCGCCCGTTTGTTGGTTGATTAACTGGCCGCTGTAAAATTTGAGTGCTAAAGCCTCTTTGAGTAAACTGTCTAAACTCATTTGTTGGTCTAAAATGGGTCCGAAAAGGGGAGTAATATTGAATTTCTTTGCTATCCTATCTGCATCTAGCTTTTGTAAGGTGGGGATGCCTAAAACGGCAGTGACGCCCCGTAGATCTTTGATTTCATTTGCGAGCGCACGGAATCTGTTGAAATTTTTGAGATCAAAAAGGGTGCTGTCCTGAACGCCAATGGCCATGATATTTCCGTCTTCCCCAAAGAGTTTTTTAAAGGCCTGAAGATTTATCATTTCAGTATCATCCTCAGGAACCACGCTAGCCAAGTCATAAGAGATTTCTATGAATTGCAAATGGTATCCCATAAAGGCTGTTATTACACCAATTATGATGACTAATGACAGCCTGAATTTAAGGATGATTTCAGCTATTAATTTCCACATATCAAATAGATCGCAAAGTTAATTATTTTATTGAGGATCATGCAGTTCCATCATAACTGCTTTTGTTGAATAATGTATATTTGTTGACTAATGTATATATGAGCAGTTGCTGAACGTAATGTTTTATTGAAGCCCTCAATATGGAGTCTAAAAATCTAGTTTTTAATATTTCCTGAGATTATTTTATACAAACGGCTGGCATTTGAGTCAGTGAGACCTGAAATAAAGTCAATCACTACGCGAAGGTTTTCATATACAGACAATTGATCATTTGTCAGTTGTAATTTAAAGGAGTCAGGTAAAACTCGATAAATTTTTTTATTCTTAGTTGAAACGAATTTAGGATTGTTTTTTATCGTAAATACCGCTTGACAGAAAGTAGCAGTAAGTTTTTCTATGATTTCATAGCCCGCTACTTCCCTTTCGAGTACTTGTCGTGATTGATAAATGTATTCAACGGAGATTGAACTGATTTTTTCTAAGACGGGGGCTGAAGGGATTTTATCGGTCAAAGCATGATCAAAGTCACCTGTCAACAGTTCAGCTTCTTTTGAGACAAAAACCGTTACTACTTCCTGAATAAGTTGATAAATAGCCATCGCTCTCAAAACACCTAATTTTTCGTTTAAGTCAACGATTTTACTTAGCTTTTCTTCAGAAAACTTGGGGCCTATAATCTCAGCTAATAAGTTTTTTGTTTGTTCAAATGAAATAAGACCCAGTCGTGTGGCATCTTCTAAGTCTACGATACTGTAACAAATGTCATCAGCAGCCTCGACCAAAAAAGCAAGGGGATGTCTTAACCAAGTCGTTTCTGATATTTTTTTAAGTTGAAGTTCTTCAGCGATGGTTTGAAAATAGGTAAAATTGTCATTAAAGAATCCATACTTGTGTTGGCTTTGCCGAGCAGGAACCTTTTTTGACGCACTGCTCAAAGGATATTTAGTAAAGGTAGCCAAGGTTGAGTAGGTTAAACTCAGACCCCCTTGATTGGGATTGGTCAGAATCCTAAATCCCTGTGCATTTCCTTCAAAATTAATTAAATCAGACCATTCAGTGGGTTTGACCATTGATTCAAAAAACCGTCCTCCTTCGGTATTTAAAAAGAAAGAGGAGATACTTTGTTCTCCGGAATGCCCAAAAGGAGGATTACCAAGGTCGTGCGCCAGACATGCAGCGGAGACGACATCTCCAAAATCTTGGTACTTAATACCCGAGACTCGTAGCGCTTCATTTTTGGACAAAATGATTTTACCTGCTTCTTTTGCCAATGACCGGCCCACACTCGCAACTTCTAAGCTATGGGTAAGTCTACTGTGAACAAAGTCGTCTTCAGGCATAGGAAAAACCTGTGTTTTATCTTGAAGTTTCCGGAAGGGATGTGAGAAAATAATTCGATCGTAGTCCTGCTCAAATCGACTTCTTGTTTGGGCGAGAGGTACAGATTTAGATACTCCAAATCGTTTTGCTGAAAATAAATTAAGCCAATTCATCGATGTGTACTGAAACATTTTGATGGAAGAATGGATATATACTCATCGGATAACTTATGATTTTCATGAAATATTTCTTGGGGCCTCAATTTGTTTTCTGTTGCGACGGCAAAAAAAACTTTGATATGGGAGCCTCCATAAGTTCTAAAAAAGAAATTTTGAAACTTTTGGACCCATTCCATTTCAGAAAAAGCCGATAGTCCCAAGTTTTAATGGCAGGCACCGAGAAAAGATCAGTTAAATAGAACATTCACTAAATGGATTTCAATAACTTTTTCAAGGTCACATTTTCCTCTAAAATACGTGCGATGTCTGTTATGGGGATACGTTCTTGTTTCATCGAATCTCGTTCTCTGATCGTGACGGTATCATCTTCAAGACATTGATGATCAATGGTGATGCAATAAGGAGTGCCCACTGCATCTTGCCTACGATATCTGCGTCCAATCGCATCTTTCGCATCATATTGTGCTGTAAAATCGTATTTAAGTTCCTTGAAAATTGCTTGAGCTTTTTCAGCAAGCCCATCTTTATTCATCAAAGGGAGCACCGCTACTTTTGAAGGTGCCAAGGCCGCAGGCAATTTCAAAACAATACGCTCAGAATTATCTTCGAGTACTTCTTCTTGATAGGCTGCAGATAGAACGGCTAAAAACATACGGTCTAAGCCTATGGAAGTTTCCACTACATAAGGGACATAAGATTCATTTTCCTGTGGATCGAAATAGCGGAGCTTCTTTCCAGAGCGCGCTTCATGAGCCATCAGATCAAAATCTGTTCTCGAATGAATTCCTTCAAGCTCTTTGAATCCCATGGGGAATTCAAATTCAATATCACAGGCCGCATTGGCATAATGGGCAAGATTGAGATGATCATGGAATCGGTATTTCGCGGTACCTAATCCCAATGCGTTGTGCCAACGCATACGCTGGAGTTTCCAGTGCTCATACCATTGCATTTCTTCACCAGGCTTGACAAAGAATTGCATTTCCATTTGCTCAAATTCACGCATTCGAAAGATAAATTGTCGGGCAATGATTTCATTCCTAAAAGCTTTACCTATTTGGGCAATTCCAAAAGGAGGCTTCATCCTACTGGATTTCTGGATATTAGAAAAATTCACAAAAATACCTTGAGCCGTCTCTGGGCGTAAATAAATAGTATTTTCCCCTTCCGAAACAGACCCCATTTCAGTGGAAAACATTAAATTAAATTGCCTTACATCCGTCCAGTTTTTAGTACCTGAAACAGGATCTGAAATTTCTAGATCTACAATTAAATTTTTAAAAGACTGGAGATCGTTTTCTGCAATTGCTGTTTTCATTCTATTTTCTATAGACTGAATTTGTTCGTGATAGTTGACTACTCTGGGATGAGTGCTTATAAAATGAGCCATGTCAAAGTCCCCACCAAATCTGTCGTGGGCTTTTCTTATTTCCTTATTTATCTTCTGCTTAATTTTTGCTAGGTGATCTTCGACAAGGATATCGGCGCGGTAACGTTTTTTAGAATCTTTATTGTCAATGAGGGGGTCATTAAAGGCATCTACATGTCCTGAGGCCTTCCATGTACTGGGGTGCATGAAAATAGAGGCATCTAAACCCACAATATTTTTATTCATTTGCACCATTGATTTCCACCAAAATTCTTTGATATTATTTTTTAATAACACGCCGTTGGGGCCATAATCATAGGTGGCACTTAAGCCATCATAAATTTCACTAGACCCGTATACAAAACCATATTCTTTGCAATGTGCTGTGATTTTTTTTAAGGTAACTTCGTTTTCTTTTGTAGACATGGGGGTAAAGAGAAAGGGATTAAAGGAGAAAATAAAATAATTACAAATTAAACTTGCTGATTGCACTTAGCTATTACATTAAAATATCGACTTAGATGCATGCTAAAAGATTGTATTGAGATGAATTGAAATAGCAGATTTTATTTAATAAATTTAAACTCGAGCTCATCAAGACTTTGGTTCAGTCCCACCACCGTTACTGTGTCATGTATACGCAAACGAGTATAACCGTGAGAAATGATGGTTTGTCCTCCTCTGATGACAGACAAAATAATAACGTCAGAGGGGAGCCGAAGATCTCTCAAATGGATTCCGTGGAGGTTAGGGTTCAGTATTTCTATGTCTCTTGTATCTTGATTTTGATCCATGCCCAGTAGCAACGAAGTGGCCTGAGGGGATCTCACAAAATGATCAAGTAAGCTCACCATTGCTGTTGATGGGTCAATTACTTTGGCTTCCAGATCCAAGAAATTTTTGGAATTGTAGCGATGATTTAGGCGGACGACTAGCTCTCTGGTACCAAATTCATGGTAGGCATATTCACAAATCAATAAATTAGCATCATCTGAAAGTAAGGTGACGACTATTTCGACATTGCTGAAATCAATTTTAGAGAGGTCATCCTTGTTAAGGGACTTCAAATAGAGAATACTAATATCGGTCGGATCATCAAAAGAATCTTTGTCTTTCAGGGTCACGAGTTGAACCCGATAATTTTTTTTCATGAGTTGTTGAGAAAGTGATACGGATTGGGGCTCAAAGCCAAAGATTAAAACTTCTTTGGTGATTTCATTGTTTTGATGTCCCCTTGTCCGGGCCTCATTGACCTGATAAATGACCCATTTGAAGAGTGGAGGTCCTACAAATTGATTGATCAATATCAATGCGAGAACGGCCGTTGAAAAAATGGCACCCCATTCGGGGAATTGATTGCTGACGACGGTAGCTAACCCTAGGGTAACTCCGGCCTGGGTAATATAAGACATCCATCCAATGCTGATGTGTTTTATGGGGTCTCCAGCGATGAGCCCACCTCCAACAGAACCAAAAATCAATGCAATTAACCTTAAACTAAACAGTAAAAGGGCAACAGAAAGGACTTCTACAAATATAGATATATTTAAAGAAGCACCGGTCAAGGTGAAAAAGGCCACAAATATGTATAACTCTAAACTCCTGATTTGATTGAGAAATTCAGCTCTAAACTTAGAAAAATTTGTGACATAGAAACTTGCCAATATGCATATTAATAGAGGTTCTAAAAACAAGGCATGACCCCATTTTTCAAGGCTAAATAAGGCCAGCCAGTCACTTGTCCAATAAGCACTGTAACCGATTAAAAGAATGAAGAAAGATTTGGTTCCTTTATGAATACCCAGTGAAAGAGCAGTTTTTAAGGCATAGCCAACGACAAAAAATCCCAAAATGAACGAGGTGGCGAACTCCGCCAAAACAACGATTATTTGAACAAAGTCAAAAGTGCTTTCCTTCAAGGCAGATTGGGTAAAAGACAAGCAGATTGAAAAAATGATCACTACCAGAAAATCTTTCACCACGGTAACGCCCATCACCGTTTGGGTAAAAGGTCCCTTAGATCGAAGTTCATTGATAATGGCAATGGCTGAAGCGGGTGAGCTAGCGATGAAAATAGTGGCCATTAATGAAGAGATGGCCAACACAACTTTGGTTTCTTTATTGGCTAAAAAAGGAATATAGTCGGCTGCCAACCAAAGGGTGCCCACACCGAAAAAAAAAGTAATGAACAATTGGCCAAACGAATTCCATTTAATGCTGTTAATTTGTTTTTTAAGTTCTTTAAGATATAATTCTGCTCCTGCTGCAAATGCAATAAAGCTTAAAGAAATATCATTAATGTATTTGAGTTGAAAAGGTGCGGCAATGGGAATTAAGTTAAGTAAATAAGGACCCGTCAAGATACCCACTACAATTAGACCAGTGATTAAAGGTAAATGGATTTGTTGAAATAAGCGTGCAAGTTGATTGGCTGAAATGGCTACGATGACAAATCCAATGGGTAGGGTGAATACTTCCTGATATTTGGTGAATAATTCAAGCATATTTGTACCAAGAAAATTTAAATATAAAACAATGAAATTATTCCACGGCGACTATTGGGTAAGAATTTTCAAATTCTTACTTTTCCTTTTAATATTAGCAAGTTGTGAATCAAAGCGAACGCACCAAGCGGGAACAGAGCCGATAAGTCATAAACTTTGGAATCAGGTGTTGATAAACTATGTCAACGTCACAGGAAGCGTAAATTATCAAGGCCTTAAAGAGAATCCTAAAATTCTCCTAGATTATTTAGAGCTTTTGCGTACCAGTAGACCCAATGACGAGCGTTGGGATGAGAAAGAAAGACTAGCTTATTGGATTAATCTTTACAATGCATTTACCTTAAAACTGATCATTGACCATTACCCATTAAAAAGCATCAAGGATATTGGAAGCACGATTCAAATCCCGTTTATCAATTCACCCTGGGATATTGAGACCATTGATTTTGGGAATGAAAAATTATCTCTTAATTATGTTGAGCATCAAATCCTTAGAAAATCCTTTGAAGAACCTAGGATTCATTTTGCCATCAATTGTGCCTCGGTTTCTTGTCCCAACTTGAGGAATGAAGCATATGTAGCTGCCAAAATTGATGCGCAACTGGCAGACCAAGCCCAAAAATTTTTAAAGGATTCCACTAAAAACATCATTAGTTCTGAGGCTTTGTATTTATCCAGAATTTTTCAATGGTTCTCAGGGGATTTTGAAGTATATCAAACCCTACATGAAAATCTTTCTATTTGGTCAGGAGTCTCCATAAATAATTCAGCGACTACACAATTTATGGATTATGATTGGTCACTTAATGAACAATTTAGACCTTGAAAAAATTTATTTTTCGATGAATTCGCGTCCAATACTGTAGTAGGTAAAACTTAATTTTTTCATTTGATCCAGGCTATACAGATTGCGCCCATCGAAAATAACTTTATTTTTCATTTTTGAGCCAACGATACTGAAATCTGGTGTACGAAAAACAGGCCATTCAGTCATGATCATTAAAGCATCAGCATCATCTAGCGCATCATATTGATCCTCAGCATAATAAATTTGATATCCCATTAACTCTCGGACGTTCTTCATAGCTTCAGGATCATAAACCCTAAGGGTCGCTCCTTTTTCCAATAAGAGGTCAATATTGGCCAAAGCGGGCGCTTCTCTTATGTCATCGGTATAAGGCTTGAAAGCGAGGCCCCAAATCGCAATGGTTTTGCCTTTTAGGGATTCTAAATAGGATTCGATGGGTTCGATCAATTTTATTTTCTGTTGGTCATTGACCTTGATAACGGCTTTGAGCATATCAAACTCATACGCCACCTCTTGGGCTGATTTGGATAAGGCCTTGACATCTTTTGGGAAACAACTTCCACCATATCCTGTACCCGCAAACAGAAACCGCTTTCCAATCCGGGTATCTGTACCAATACCCTGCCGTACCGCATCCACATCTGCCCCTAGGAGTGAACATAGATTGGCAATTTCATTCATGAAAGTAATTTTGGTCGCCAAAAAAGCATTAGCAGCATATTTAGTCAATTCTGCTGATTTTATATCCATAAAGATGATGGGATTACCTTGCCTCACAAAAGGCGCATATAATTGCTGTATCACGACTTCAGCTTGGCTTGAAGCGGAGCCAATCACTACCCGATCCGGCTTCATGAAATCATCAACGGCCATGCCCTCACGTAAAAATTCTGGATTAGATACCACATCAAAAGAGACGTTTGCTTTTTTGGCAATGGCTTGAGTGACTTTAGCTGCGGTTCCAACAGGAACGGTGCTCTTATCTACAACTATGGTGTAATGGTCTAATAACCCACCAAGCTCATCGGCGACTTTTAAAACGTATTGTAAGTCCGCAGACTCATCTTCGCCAGGAGGCGTGGGAAGGGCAAGAAAAATAATTTTTGCTCCCTTGATACCTTCTGCCAAATCAGTAGTAAAAAAAAGGCGTTTTTGATTGAGGTTTCGCTGAAAGAGAGATTCCAAACCGGGTTCATAAATCGTAATAGTACCCGCCTTTAATTTATTAATTTTGTTTGCATCTATATCAATGCAAGTTACATGGTTGCCTGTTTCAGCAAAACAAGTACCTGTCACCAATCCTACGTATCCGGTTCCTATTACAGCTATCTTCATATTTTGAAAGTTTGACTCTGCAAGTTTAACAGAAACAACAGTTTATTAATAATTGCTAGAAGAAATTAATTGTATTACAAAATATGGTTTTGCCACGAGGGCTAAAAAATTGTAAGAGAAAGGCCTTAGGCTAGATTTAGAATTTATAAACTTCATCGTTAATCAATAAAATAGTTGCTGTCTAAACTTCTATTTTTCGTGAGATTCTTTTGTAGGCATATTAATTATTCTATATTTGCGATCCTTTTAGTAATTAGAAAATTATGATTGTTATTAACATTAAAGATAACGAGTCCATCGATCGAGCCCTAAAGAGGTTTAAGAAAAAATTCGAAAAAACAGGTGCTTTGAGAGAGCTACGATCCAGAACTTTTTTCATCAAACCTTCGGTAGTTCGTAGAGAGCAAATTAAAAAAGCAGCGTATATCCAAAATTTACGCGACCTTGAATCAAAATAAGTCAACTTATTTTTAGTTTTTTGGTTTTTTGTCAGTAAATTTAAAGGAGAATATTCGTTTTCTTCTAAGCTTATAGATGGTTGACAAATTTCTGAAATTTATTGTTTACGAAAAAAGGTTCAGCCAACACACAGCACTGGCTTATGAAAAAGATTTAAATCAATTTTTTTCTTTTTTAAAAGTACAATTTCAAATTTACACTGAGCAAGCGATAGCTCATACTCACTTACGAGCCTGGGTTGTTTCGTTGTTAGAGGTACAACTCAACCCCATTTCTGTCAACAGAAAAATTGCCTGTCTCAAATCTTATTTTAAGTTTTTAAATGCGCGGGGCCTGCTTGCAAAAAACCCTGCTTCAAGAATAAGACCCCTTAAGACAGAAAAAAAACTTCCTTCTTTTCTTAGATTAAGCGAAACGACCTCTTTGCTCGATCATATTGAATATGACAATTCTTTTTCCGGAAAGCGAGATCAATTGGTCATTGAACTTTTGTATGCCTCAGGGATCCGACTTTCTGAGTTGATTAATCTCAAGAAAGAGGATGTCAACACCTATGATGGGACTTTGAAGGCATTAGGTAAGAGGAACAAAGAACGATTGGTCCCCATAAATGAGTTTTTGATCAAGATGATTCAGTCTTATCTTAGAGCCTGCAAGGCTACCGGTGAATCAAAAGCTTATTTGTTACTCACCGATAAAAGAAAGCAAATGTATCCCATGTTTGTTTATCGCTTGGTTCAAAAATATTTAGGTCAAATCACAACCTTGAAAAAACGGAGTCCACATGTACTCAGACATACTTTTGCTACGCACATGTTAGATAGAGGAGCTGAATTGAATGCAGTAAAAGAACTTCTGGGGCACTCGAGTTTGGCAGCGACCCAGGTGTATACCCATAATTCTATGGAAAAACTTAAAAAGACCTTTGACCAAGCCCATCCAAAAGCATAATTATTAACTTAAATCTAAACGATATGAAACTTCAAATACATTCTATACGGTTCGATGCAGATGAAAAATTGATTGACCTCATCAAAAAAAAACTTAACAAGCTTGAGACGTTTTATGATCGAATAATAGATGGTGAAGTATTCCTAAAGATTGAAAATGATGAATCTAGAGTCAATAAAATTATTGAGATAAAGTTAAATATTCCTGGAGATCAATTATTCGCGAAAGAGCGGGCACGGTCTTTTGAAATAGGGGCGGATGAGGCTACTCAAGCTCTACGACGACAGATCAAGAAATATAAAGAGAAGCAGATTATTCATTAACGTTGAGAACTCATCGGATCACTCATTGTAGGCCCACCCTACAAAATCTTTCATATCTTTTATGGTGATGCCCTCTTCCTTGAGTCGTTGTCTAAGAACATCTACTTTTTTGTAATCCTTGGTTGCTTTCGCTTCAGCATAATCTTCCAATAAAATATTGAGTAGGTTTTTGCCATTGATGTGCGTCTCGGGTTTTATTCCCAATATGTCTTCCGTAAAGTTTAATAATGTGGTCTTCATACGATCAAACGTCGCTTGATCCATGGCTGTAAAAGCGATTTGTTTTGCGTATAATGAATTCACTTTTTTAAGCAAGTTAAACAAATGACCTATGGTCAGGGCTGTATTAAAATCATCATTCATGGCGTGATGACAATCATCACATATTTTATTAACCTGAGCAACGAGTGCAGTGTCTACATTTAAAGTCTCATTCTCTGGATAAACCATTTCTTTGAGTATTCTTACACCATTGGCTAACTTTGTGTAACCTTTCAAGGATCCATTTAAGGCCTCATTAGAGAAATCTAAGGTACTTGCATAATGAGATTGGAGCATAAAAAACCGGATGGACATGGGAGAGTAGCCGCGATTGAGCATTTTATGATCTCCAGAAATGAGCTGCCAAGGCAAAAATGAATTTCCCAATGATTTAGACATTTTTTGACCATTAACGGTAAGCATATTGGTATGCAACCAATATTTGGCAGGCTCTTCATTAATAGTACCTATACATTGTGCAATTTCACAATCATGATGCGGAAATTTAAGATCCATTCCACCACCATGAATATCAAATTGTGTCCCCAAGTATTTTGTACTCATCACCGAGCATTCGAGATGCCAACCGGGGAATCCATCACTCCACTTTGTTTTCCATCTCATGATATGGTTGGGTGCTGCTTTTTTCCATAAAGCAAAATCGAGTGGATTTTTTTTATCATCCTGACCATCTAAGACCCTACTTTGATTGATCAGATCTTCAATTTTTCTGCCACTTAACTTTCCATATTCATGTGATTCAGTGTATTTGTTGAGGTCGAAATAAACTGATCCATTGGCTTGGTAGGCAAATCCCTTGTCCAAGAGCGTTTCTATCATTTCAATTTGCTCTAGCAAATGGCCGATGGCAGAAGGTTCAATATCTGGAGGTAGCGCATTGAAGGTGTTCATTACCTCATGAAAATCGTTGGTGTATTTTTGTACAATCTCCATGGGTTCGAGCTTATCTAGCCGGGCCTTCTCGGAAATTTTATCTTCACCCGTATCGAGTAAGTGACCGACGTCCGTGATATTTCTTACATATCGCACTTTATAACCTAGAAACTTTAGGTATCTATTGATGATATCAAAGCTAATGAAAGTTCTTACGTTACCCAGGTGAACGTCGCTGTAGACGGTAGGCCCACAGACGTACATCCCTACGTTGGGCGTATTAATGGGTTCAAAAAGCTCCTTCTTTCGAGTCAAAGAGTTGGTTAGTTTAAGTTTTCCGATCATTGCTATTGACAAAATTTCTTATCAGATACAAAAATGCATGATGCTTTTATAACAATCGAATTTGAATTGAGTTTTTTTTGAATTACTTTTGTTGTTGTAAATAGGAAAAAGAAGAGGGGGGACTTGTGTCCCCTCTTTTTATTAAAACTACTGATGATAACACTTGTTCAAAAACTTTCGACTGAACTGGAGCTAATAATGAATGAGTTTCCAGAATTGTTTTTGGTAGATTTAATCGTTACCGGATTTTCAGGAAATCAGCGTGTCTTAGTATTGATTGACGCTGAGGCAGGTCTTCCTATCGAAACGTGTTCATTGATCAGTAGAAAACTTTCAAACAGGATAGAAGAAGAAGACCTCATTGAGGGAGCATATAATCTTGAAGTATCTTCTCCAGGGATCGATAGGCCACTTTCTCTGCCGCGCCAGTATAAGAAGAATATTGGCCGAAAATTGAAAATAGAAACTTTAGAAGGGGAAATATTTGAAGGGAAATTAAAACAAATTGAAGAACAAACCATTGTACTTTCTTTGAAGGAGCAAGATGAAACCATGTTCTTAGATAAAATAAAAAAAGCGAAAGTATTAATATCATTTAATTAGAAAATGGAAGCAGGAATATTAATTGATTCATTTGCCGATTTTGCCAGAAATAAAAATATAGATCGGCCAACCATGATTAGGATCTTAGAAGATGTATTCAGGACGATGATTAGGAAAAAATATAAAGATGATGATAACTTTGATATCATCATCAACACAGACAAAGGAGATCTTGAAATTTGGAGATTTCGAGAAATCGTCGATGATAATTCTGAGGATATATGGGATCATGATAAAATCTGTTTGACGGACGCAAGAAAGATTGAACCAGATTTTGAAATTGGAGAAGAGGTAGCTGAAGAGATCAAGCTCATAGATTTCGGTCGAAGAGCGGTCATGACTGCACGCCAAACATTGATTCAGAAAATTAAAGATTTAGAAAAGGACATACTTTTCCAAAAATACAAAGAATTGGTTGGAGAAATAATTACAGGTGAAGTATACCAGACCATGAGTAGAGAAGTATTGCTTATTGATGGTGAGGGCAATGAACTAAATATACCCAAGTCGGATCAAATCCCTAAAGATCGCTACCGAAAAGGAGACTCAGCCCGTGCCATTGTACATCGTGTTGAAATGCATAATGGAAATCCAAGGATTATCTTATCAAGAACCTCTCCTATGTTTTTGGAAAGATTGTTTGAAAGTGAAGTGCCCGAAGTTTATGATGGGCTGATTACAATTAAAAAAGTGGTCAGAGAGCCAGGCGAAAGAGCCAAGGTATCTGTAGAGTCTTATGATGACCGAATAGATCCAGTAGGGGCTTGTGTTGGGATGAAAGGCTCACGTATCCACTCTATTGTGAGAGAATTACAAAATGAAAATATTGATGTAATTAACTTTACAGACAATCTTGAATTATACATTTCAAGAGCCTTGAGTCCGGCAAAAATTTTGAGTATGAAAATAGATGAGCTTCAAAAGCGAGTTTCTGTTTATCTCAAGCCAGATCAAGTATCTTTGGCCATAGGAAAAGGGGGTCAAAATATTAAATTAGCCAGCCGTTTAGTGGAATATGAAATAGATGTTTTTAGAGAACTTGGCGCTGTAGAGGATGAGGATGTTGATCTGGATGAATTTTCAGATGAGATTGAGAGTTGGGTCATTGATGAGTTGAAAAAAATAGGGTTAGATACTGCTAAAAGTGTTTTAAGGTTGGGTCGTGAAGATATGGTCAGAAGAACCGATCTAGAAGAAGAAACGGTTGATAATGTGTTGAAGGTACTTTCCCAAGAATTTGAATAAAAATTAAGAAGCAGACGATAGATGCATAGACTGAGTCAAGTTGCCAGAAAACTAAACGTAGGGAGTACTACCATACTCGATTTCCTTAAGGTAAAAGGACACGAGTTAGATAGTAGCCCTAATTCTAAAATAACAGATGAACAATTTGAGCTGTTATCTAAGGAATATGCATCTTCGGTAATAGACAAGGAAGAAGCTTCTAGTTTGACCATTGGCGGTAAACATTCAGAAGACCTGGTCATCAAAGAGTCCAGTCCTCCAATGGAAAACCCGGCAAAAGAAGAAGACCATATTTTAATCACAGACAATAAAATAAAAGCGCCTCAGGAAGAAGCTCCTAAAAAGGCAGATGAACTTATCTCGAAACCTAAACTAGAAGGCACCAAAGTAATAGGTAAAATTGACCTTGAGGCGAATAAACGTGGGGCTAAGAAGATTGAAAAAGAAGAGGAAATTAAGGAGACGCCGCCCGTTGAAGAGGCTCAAGAGCCTGAAGAAGTTGTGAAACCAGAGTCCGAAGCCCCTGTGGTTGACTTGCCTATGGAGCCAGTACCAGAAGGAGCTGCTAAGGATCAGGAAGTCGATGAAGTTTTTGATAAGCCTTTGGAGGCACCGGCAGTTACCAAGGATCCAGTGATACCCGCTCAGGAAGTTCAGAAGCTAGTAGACTCATTACCTCCAAAAATTGAAGTTCCTGAAAATGGGGCTTCCCAAAAAGGAGAAACGATAAAGGCTAAAGCAGATTCCTTGAAGGGCCTTAAGGTTTTGGGTAAAATTGAATTACCTGCTGAACAGAAAAAACCTATTGCTTCTTCGGATGAGCATAAGGATCGAAAGAAGAGGCCACGAAAAAGGATTGAGTCAAGTACACCGCCCAGCCAGCGACCTCCCCTAGGACAAAAACTGAGGGGAGCTTTAGATGCCGGTAGAACCAAAGGTAAGGATATTAAAAAGACCGAGGAGCTTACGGATAAGGAAATTCAAGATAAAATTAAAGCAACGCTTGCCAAACTGAGTGGGGGAGGGAACAAAGCGGCAACTGCTAATCGTTCGAAGTACAGAAAAGATAAGCGATCTGCAAAAGCCGAGGCAGTGGAAGAACAGATCATTCAAGAGGCTGAGGATGCCAAAACACTGAAGCTAACTGAGTTTATTTCGGCCAACGATTTGGCATCATTGATGGATGTGTCGGTCAATGACGTGATTTCATCTTGTATGAACTTAGGACTGTTTGTTTCCATCAATCAGCGGTTAGATGCAGAGACCATTACGATCATTGCAGACGAATTTGGATTCGATGTGACCTTTACGACTACAGAAGAGGGGATTGATATTGTTGAAGAGGAAGACATCGCTGAAAATTTGATAGATCGCGCACCCATTGTTACCATCATGGGACATGTCGATCATGGTAAGACTTCTTTGCTAGATTACATTAGAGAATCTAGGGTCACCGAAGGCGAAGCTGGAGGAATCACACAACATATTGGTGCTTACAATGTTATGACCAATCAAGGTAAAAAAATCGCATTTCTAGACACACCGGGTCACGAGGCTTTTACTGCGATGCGTGCTCGAGGAGCAAAAATCACAGATATTGTTATCGTTGTTATTGCAGCTGACGATGCCGTCATGCCTCAAACCAAAGAAGCATTAAACCACGCCCAGGTAGCAGGCGTACCGATAGTCATTGCGATCAATAAGATTGACAGACCCACTGCCAATGTAGACAAGATTAAGGAAGAACTTTCATCCATTAATATTTTGGTGGAAGACTGGGGAGGAAAATATCAATGTCAAGCACTATCCGCAAAAACTGGAGAAGGGATTGATGAATTATTGGAAAAGGTGTTGCTAGAGGCAGAGTTGTTGGAGTTAAAAGCAAATCCAGACAAACCAGCGGTTGGCAGTGTCATTGAGGCAAGTTTGGACAAAGGACGGGGCTATGTGACTACGTTGATGGTTCAGGCCGGTACCTTACGCATCGGAGATGTTATGTTGGCTGGTTCTTATTTTGGAAAGGTGAAAGCCATGTTTGATCACCGAGGAAAGAAATTAAAGGAAGTGGGTCCAGCAACTCCAACGGTTGTGCTTGGACTTGATGGAGCCCCCCAAGCAGGAGATAAGTTCAACGTAATGGAATCGGATCGTGAGGCAAGAGAAATTGCCAATAAGCGAGAAGTCATTCAGCGTGAGCAATCGGTTAGAGCAAAAAAGCACATTACTCTGGATGAAATCGGAAGAAGATTGGCTATAGGCTCATTTAAAGAACTTAATATAATAGTAAAAGGAGATGTGGACGGTTCCATAGAAGCCTTGGCAGATTCGTTATTAAAATTATCTACGGCCGAGGTACAGGTGAACATCATCCATAAAGGGGTGGGTCAAATCTCAGAATCGGATGTGCTTTTGGCCTCTGCCTCTGACGCGGTCATTGTGGGTTTCCAAGTACGTCCATCTAGTTCTGCTAGAAAAATTGCGGAGAATGAAGAAATTGAGATCAGATTATATTCAATTATTTATGATGCCATCAACGACGTTAGAGATGCCATGGAAGGCATGTTGGCACCGACTGTTGAGGAGTTTATAACAGGAAATATTGAGATTCGTGAAGTATTTAAGATTTCTAAAGTGGGAACGGTAGCAGGTTGCTATGTGACAGAGGGGTTTGTGAAGCGGAGCAATCAGGTGAGGTTGATTCGAGAAGGGATAGTTACCTATTCAGGTCATATTAATCAACTGAAACGTTTCAAAGAAGATGTGCAAGAAGTGAAGAAAAATTACGAATGTGGTATCAGTATCAAAAACTTTAATGACATTAAAGTGGGAGATATCATTGAAGGCTTTGAAGAACGCGAAATTAAACGAACGCTTTAATTTAAATGCATAAAAAAAGGCAAGCATTAACTTACCTTTTTTGTCCCTTGTTCATCTTTACTTAAAGACCGAAAGCTGCTTTAATCTTTTCGACGTAGTCTAGCTTTTCCCAGGTAAACGTTTCTACCTCATGCGTAATTTCCTGATTGGCAGATTTGAATGTCAAGGTTTTTATTTCAGATTTTCTACCCATATGGCCGTATGCTGCAGTTTCTGAGTAAATTGGGGTTCTGAGTTTCAATCTTCGCTCAATGGCCATAGGGCGCATGTCGAATAATTTTTCTATCTTGGTGGCAATTTCCCCATCTGTAACATCCACATTGGCAGTTTCATAGGTATTCACGTAAATCCCCATGGGCTCTACTACTCCTATGGCATAAGAAACTTGGACCAATACTTCATCACAAATACCTGCGACAACCAGATTTTTAGCAATGTGTCTGGTAGCATATGCCGCAGATCGGTCTACTTTAGAGGGGTCTTTTCCAGAGAAAGCGCCACCACCATGTGCGCCTTTGCCCCCATAGGTATCTACAATAATTTTTCTTCCGGTCAATCCAGTATCTCCATGAGGCCCCCCAATTACGAACTTACCAGTAGGGTTGATGTGGTAGGCAATGTCATCATTGAATAAACTTTGTAGTTCAGTACTTAGTCCTTTTTTTACTCTTGGGATCAGGAGATCAACAATATCGGTCTTTATTTTAGCCAACATTTTGGTATCATCTACATCAAATTCATCATGCTGAGTAGAAACTACAATGGCAGTTATCTTCTTGGGTTTATTATCATCACCGTACTCAATGGTCACCTGTGATTTGGCATCGGGGCGTAAATATTTTATCTCATTATTTTCCCTTCGTAAAGCTGCAAGCTCTATGAGGATTCTATGAGAAAGTTCTAATGCCAAAGGCATTAAATTCTCTGTTTCTTTGGTTGCATATCCAAACATTATACCCTGATCTCCTGCACCTTGTTCTTCAGGAATGGCGCGATCTATCCCTCTATTAATATCTGCCGATTGCTCATGAATGGCAGAAATAATCGCACAAGACTTGGAGTCAAATTGATATTCACTTTTGGTATATCCGATTTTTTCAATAACGTTTCTGGCGATTTCTTGAACGTCGAGGTAGGCACTAGATTTAACTTCTCCTGCCAACATGACCAAACCTGTCGTGACCAGGGTTTCACAAGCTACTTTGGAATCCTTGTCAAAAGCTAAAAAATGATCAATCAAGGCATCTGATATTTGATCAGCTACTTTATCGGGATGTCCTTCCGAAACAGATTCAGAGGTAAATAAATAACTCATAAAATTTGAAGGTTTAAGTATTTAAAACTATGAACGCAAAATTAGTTTTTTTTATTGGAAATAAGGTAATTTATCAATAGATACCTATTGAGAAAATACAAGAAATTTTATCCAATTTAAAAAAGTTTTTTTTCCAGACACTTACTTTTTTGGAACGTGTATATTGTTTTTGACCGGTCAGGTCTGCTCCGATGGCCAATACAGTATCTGGTTGGAGGATTTTGGTTAGGGCACTCAATAGTTGTTGATTCCGATAAGGGGTTTCCATGAAAACTTGACTGTAGCCACTGCTTAGGGCAGTCTGTTCCATAGCTTTGATTTTTTTTTCGCGAAGTAAGGAATCAATGGGAAGATACCCATGAAACGTGAACTGTTGTCCATTGAGGCCACTGGAGATAAGACCCAAAATAATCGATGAAGCACCTTCCAAGCACACCACTTCAAGGTCTTCCTGATGAGCATATCTTACCGCAAGATTTCCAGGATCAGCAATGGCGGGTAGCCCCGCTTCTGAGAGGATGCCCATATTTACTCCAGCCAATAAGGGCTTAAATAACACAGGGAGTGCCTGTTCATCAAAACGTTTATCCATAGGTTCAAAATGGATTGTTTCTATATCCAGCCCCAATTGAAGTGAAGAGAGATACCTTCGGGCCGTACGGATGTTTTCAACCAAATAGTAAGTAGTTGTTCGAATCACATTTTTGACGGCATTGGTAATGTTGTTTCTATTATTTGTACTTGATAAATAAGTGGGGATTAAATATAATTTACCTTTTTCCATATTTTATAAATTGCTTGATAAGGGCCAAAAGTTGTGCGGGTTGCTCCGCGTGAATCCAATGACCGGCCTTTTGAATGGTCATTAAAACGGCATTTGGGAAATGTTTTGTTAACAAAGATTTATCTTTATTTAATATATAGTCCGACTGAGCCCCTCGAATAAACAACACTTCACCGTAGAAGACAGCATGGGATAAAAGGGGCGATCCAATGGCCTGCATATTATCTTCGATGGCTTTCCAGTTTATTTTCCAGTAAAACAATCCTTCTGGATTTCGACTTAAATTTTTTAAGATAAACTGCCTGATTCCAGAATTATTTATAGTTGTCGAAAGTAAATCATCAGCCTCTTTCCGGTTATTTATCTTATTAATTTTTAAGGAATGAACTCCTTGTAAGATATTTTGATGGTGGGGGGGATACCTTTTAGGCGCAATGTCTACAATGATGAGCTTTATGATTTTCTCAGGGTATTGAACGGCAAAGTTCATAGCGGTTTTGCCACCCATAGAATGGCCCAATAGGTAGCATTTATCTATTTGTGCATCATGTAATAATTCCTCTAGATCATCGGTCATGACTTGGTAATTGAAGTCATCACTGTGCGGAGATAAGCCGTGATTTCTTTGGTCTACTAAATAAATCTCGAATGTACTCATCAAGTGGTTGGCTAAGGTTTTCCAGTTATCCGAAGAGCCAAAGACGCCATGCAAAATAATCAGAGGTGGACCTGATCCAAATTTTTTAAAATGAAGTTTC
This sequence comes from Flammeovirgaceae bacterium UBA976, assembly GCA_002292365.1. Classification (GTDB taxonomy): domain Bacteria; phylum Bacteroidota; class Bacteroidia; order Cytophagales; family Cyclobacteriaceae; genus UBA4465. The sequence continues at coordinate 65,805 of DBBU01000001.1, read as the reverse complement.
ATTGAAGTTGTCTCTTATACATTTGAATGGTGTTTTGGATGCCATAATACAAGGCGTCGCAAAACAGGGCATGTCCGATGGAAACCTCTGCTAAATGCGGAATACCCTTTTTGAGATATTTTAGGTTTTGTAAATCTAAGTCATGACCGGCGTTGACGCTTAGGCTCATCTTTTTTGCGACATCAGCAGCCTCAACTAATGAACGAAGGGCTTGTACTCGATTTTGAAGAAAATCATTGGCATAGGGCCCTGTATAAAGTTCAATACGATTCGCTTCGATTTTGGCAGCACCCTCCACCATAGAAATTTCAGGGTTACAAAAAATGGAAATGCGTGCACCAGATAAGCGGAGCTCTTGGATGATTTCACTTAGAAAACCTTTATTCTTAACCGTATCCCAACCCGTATTAGAAGTAAGAACCTCTGGAGGATCGGGTACTAGGGTTACCTGATCAGGTTTCAGTTCTGCAATGAGTTTCATAAAGCGGGCATCTGGATACCCCTCAATATTGAATTCAGTGGTTACTATGCGGGACAGTTCATAAGCGTCTTGGGTGGTAATGTGTCTTTCATCAGGCCGAGGATGAATGGTAATACCATCAGCACCAAACCTTTCACAGTCCTGAGCCATTTGGATAACATTTGGGTTGCTAGACCCTCTTGCATTGCGTAATGTTGCAATTTTGTTAATGTTTACACTAAGTTTGGTCATTGAAACATATAATTTATTGAATTACAAAAATAGTTTTTATCGATGAGCTTAAAATTAAAAATAGAGCAGGAAATTAAAATGGCCATGCTCCAAAAAAATAAAGACCGCTTGAGAGCCCTGAGAGCCATAAAGGCCATGATTTTAATTGCAGAAACTGAAAAAGGGGCTGCCACAGCCTTAAGTGAAGAAGCTGAAATCAAGATTTTATCTAGGGCGGCCAAACAAAGAAGGGATTCAATGACGGTTTATAAAGAACAAGGGAGAAAAGATTTAGCAGATATTGAGCGGGATGAGCTTGTGGTTATTGAGGCATTTCTTCCCCAGCAGCTCAACTCAGAAGAACTAGAGACAGCAGTAAGAGAAATTATAAAAAAAACAGGAGCTACTTCGCCCAAAGAAATGGGTAAAGTCATGGGAATAGCCAGTCAAGAGCTTTCGGGAAAAGTAGATGGAAAGGCACTTTCATCCGTGGTCAAGGCTTTTTTGATGGAATGAACTATCTTGATATTTTTTTGATTTTTATATTGACATTTTCAGCCTATAAAGGCTATCAAAAAGGCTTATTGGTTGCTCTTTTTTCTTTACTGGCATTTTTTTTAGGTCTTTTTATGGCGATTAAATTTACGGCACCAATCAGCGTGAAATTTTTTTCGGATAGTGCTTATTTTGAATGGATAGCGATTGCTATTTTTATTGCCATTTTAGCCCTTTTAATTCTGGGGATTCATTTGTTATCAAAAGTGTTGAAAGCAATTTTAGATTTTACGCCATTAGGAATTTTAGATAATATTTTAGGAGCAGCATTAAATATTTTTAAAATTGTATTTGTTTTGAGCATTTTATTTTGGGTTATTGATTCGCTTGGCATTGATTTTTCAAATGATTATGTAGATAATTCAATAATTTTGAGTTATATTATTCCTTTTGCGCCTAAGGGTTTCGAGGCTATCGGATCTTTTATTCCATATTTCAAGGGGATATTCGATGTGTTTGACCTATTCAAGAACAATTAAAAATTATCTAGTCATTACAGAATGATCGATTTATTATGTTAAAAGATCAAAACGGGTTTAAGTTTTTAGATAAAGGGGAAGGAGAGCCACTTATCTTGCTTCATGGACTCATCGGGAAATTGAGTAATTGGGATGCGGTAGTGGAATATTTTTCAAGGCAATATCGGGTGATTATTCCGGCATTGCCTATTTATTCTATTCCCGTTAGAAAATTAGGACTAGAAACGCTTACTGATTTTTTAGAATCCTTTGTTGATTTTTTAGCACTAGATCAGATTAATCTAATGGGGAATTCGCTAGGCGGGCACATTGGGCTCATCTATGCGTTGCGACGCAAAGAAAAAGTAAAACGGTTAATTTTAACGGGTAGTTCCGGCTTGTTTGAAAATTCTATGGGAGGATCCTACCCAAAAAGGGGAAATTATGAATACATAAAGGAACGGACGGAGTATACTTTTTACGATCCTAAAACAGCTACCAAAGTATTAGTAGATCATGTTTTTGATACCATGAAAAGTATCCAGAACTGTTTAAGTATTGTGGCCATAGCAAAATCGGCACAACGGAATAATATGTCTAAAGAACTCCATTCAGTGGCCGCTCCTACCCTACTGGTATGGGGGTTAAACGATACCATTACCCCGCCTTATGTCGCCCATGAGTTTGATAGGCTGATTCCCAATGCTACTTTGCGATTTATTGATGAATGCTGCCATGCCCCCATGATGGAGCAGCCCAAGAAATTTAACCTAATAGTAGAAGCGTTTTTAAAAAAGGCATAAGAGCATGATCGCAAAGGATTTAATTGATTTTGGCATTCCTCTCTTAAAAAGTGAAGACAAGGTCTCAAAGGCTTTGGATTTGATGGAAGAATTTGAATGCGCCCGATTACCTGTGGTGAAGGATGGCTATTATGCTGGCTTTTTAGCTGAGGAAATGATTAAAAATCACAATGGTGAGCAGATCAATAATTTTAGGTTGCCGGGAGAAAATGGGGAAATCGACCAGGGCAGTCATTATTATGATTTGATAAAATGTGCTCTAGAATTTGACCTGCCCTTAATTGCCATAAAAGATCATCAAGGCTTCTATTTGGGAGTGGTACCCACCGCTTCAGCTTTTGAAGTGTATGTCAAGGGGTCAGCTCTGCGGACGCCTGGAGGGATTATCGTTTTAGCCCTCAACTATAGAGATTATTCTCTATCGGAAATCGGTAGAATCATTGAAAATAGCGATGCTAAAATCATCAACAGTCAGCTGTCGATGGACCCAAATGATAACAGTAAAATATGGCTTACCCTTAAGCTTAACAAAGAAGACATTTCACATTTGATTTCAATTTTGGAGTTCAGCGGTTATCAAATTGAGCGACATTTTAGTGCGCGTATGAATAATGAAAATACCCAAGAGCGATACGATAGCCTGATGAACTATTTAAAAATTTGATTTGTGAAAAGTATCGCCATCCATGGTAGAAAAATAAAGGCATCTTCTGTTATCGAAGTCCAGACCTTATTGCGGCAGCTGGTTTCGAGAGGGGTTCAATTATCCGTGTCATCAGATTTTTTGAAGCTTAATGAAGAGATGTTGTCTGAATTTTCACTAGCTGTCTATGGCCTTTATCAAGACAAAAAAAAATTCAAGGCCTTTGTTAGCGTTGGAGGAGATGGTACGTTTTTGGAAACATTGACCCATGTTGGGCCTCTAGAAATACCTATTTTAGGGATCAATACCGGGAGGCTAGGTTTTTTGGCTTCCATTGCAAAAGATCAAATTACAGTGGCCATTGATAAATTATTAACAGGCCATTATGAGATCGAAAAGAGGTCATTGATCTCCCTTAGTAGTAACCAAAAGATATTTAATGGATTTAGTTATGCCTTGAATGAATTTTCTATTTTGAGGAAAGATTCTTCGGCTATGATTGTCATTAAGAGCTATTTAAATGGAGATTTCTTGAATAGCTATTGGGCAGACGGCCTTATGGTTTCGACTCCTACGGGTTCAACGGGTTATTCTTTGAGCTGTGGAGGTCCTATATTGTTGCCGGAGAATGAGAATTTTATCATTACACCGGTGAGTCCACATAATTTAAATATAAGACCCTTAATCGTTCCCGATACCTGTGAGTTTACCTTTGAGGTAGAAAGCAGGACGAATAATTTCTTAATATCACTAGATTCAAGATCACAGACCGTCAATGATTCTAATCAAATGAAAGTTCAAAAAGCTCCTTTTCAAGCGTGTTTAATTAAAGTCGAGGGTGTGAGTTTTGTAGAAACTTTGAGAAACAAATTATCTTGGGGGTTAGATAAACGCAATTAACTTGTGTTTGGCCCGTTTTTATTGATATTAGATTAAAATCATGGGCAATAAAGTAACTAATAAGTTTTGAAAAAAGGGATCATCATTGTTTTTATATTGAATGCAAGTTTGGTGCAAGCCCAGTTTTTGGAATTTGGAACTGGAATGGGGATTTTTAATTACAGCGGTGATATGACCCGGGGATACAACTTTTCTACGATTCAGTTTGGGAGCACTTTTTTTAATAGAATGAATTTTTCGACTCATGTCTCACTCAAAACAGCGCTAGGTTTTGGAGGGCTAAGAGGATCAGATCAAAACCCATTGGATCCCGCTGCAGCCATCAGATCGGCCTCTTTTAATCATAAAATAGCTGATTTTTCCTCTGTACTCGAATATGATTTTTTGAATTACAAGAAAAAATATTCTGCGGTCAGATGGAGTCCCTATGCCTATTTTGGTTTGGGGTTTCTCACCATTTTCTCCTCGTCTACTTCGGCAGAAGATTTAAGTACCACTCAACTAACAATTCCTGTTGGTATTGGATTTAAGCATTTGATAAGAAGGCGTTTTATGGCGGGATTTGAAATGGGAGTTCGAGGGCTCTCTTTTGACGAAATTGATGGGATCTCAAAGGGAGATTTGTCACAAAAGGATTTTCAGTTTGGAAATCCAAATGATATGGATTGGTACAGCTTTGTAGGTATTTCGCTGAGTGTTATCATTTATAAAATACCCTGTCCTTTTCCTTATGATCCCAATGAATGGAGGAAAAATTAATAAAAAAAGTTAAATACTTACGATCCATTATTATGTTCTTGAAAAAAGTGGCATTTTTGTACGCTTTTTAAAAAGGGTTCTTTTAAAATGATTTCGAAACGAGACGGACGTAAAATCCCCAAACATATTGCCGTAATTATGGATGGTAATGGACGTTGGGCCAAAAAACAGGGGGCCAAGCGTATTTTTGGTCATCGGAGCGGGGTCCAGGCAGTTCGTGATATTACCGAGGGTTGCACGGAGTTAGGAGTTGATCATTTGACGCTTTATGCCTTTTCTACAGAAAATTGGTCACGACCTCAAAAGGAAGTTGATGGATTGATGACTTTGTTGGTCAAGACAATTAATGTTGAATTACCTACATTGATGAAAAATAGGGTTCGCTTGACAGCGATAGGGGATTTACAAGGGCTTGCGACTGGTGTGTATAAAAACTTATCTTTAGCGATTGATGAAACGAAATTAAATAAGGGGTTGAATTTGATATTGGCTTTGAATTACAGTGGGAAATGGGATTTAACCCAGGCTTTTAAGGTCATCTGTGGTGAGGTAATTAAAGGGATCATCAAACCCGAAATAATAGATGAGGACTTGGTGTCTGAATACTTGTCAACGAAGAGTATCCCTGATCCTGAATTACTGATTAGAACCAGTGGGGAAATGAGGATTAGTAACTTTTTATTATGGCAATTGGCTTATTCGGAGTTTTTTTTTACCGAGGTACTTTGGCCAGATTTCAGGAAAAAGCATTTAAATCTAGCGATAGATTCTTTTAACGATCGTGAACGCCGATTCGGTCAAACTAGCGAACAATTAGATTTTCAATGAAGTTAATTAAGATTTTTATTCTGTTGTATCTGCTGTCGGTGACGAGCTATGCACAATTAATTTTTGGACAAAATCGCAAAAAAACAAACGAAGCCATTGAGATAAACTATGCGAGTCCTCGTGAACTAGAGATCGCAGACATTGAAATAAGAGGACTTCAGTTTCTTGACAACAATGCACTGACCTCTCTTTCAGGATTAAAAGTGGGAGATAAAATCAAGATTCCTGGAGATGAAATTAGTTTGGCGATAAAGAAACTTTGGAAGCAGGGTATCATTGGCAACATAGCTATTTTTGCATCTAAAATAGAAGGGAATCAAGTATGGTTAGTCATTGAGCTTTCAGAAAGGCCTAGATTGATGAAATATGAGTTTAAGGGGGTAAGTAAGGGTTATCAAACAGAATTAGAGGACGACCTTGAGCTCACTAAGGGCAAAATCATTACTGATGTAGTAATTAAGAACACAGAATTAGCTGTTCGAAAATTTTATGAAGCAAAAGGGTTTTTTAATGCAGGGGTAACCCTCAGCCAAAGGATTGACACTGTAATTAGAAACAGTGCCGTTTTGATGATTAAGGTCGACAAGGGGAGGAAAGTTAAAATTTATGATATCAACTTCCACGGTAACGAGCAATTCAGTGATACTAAGTTGAGGAGTAAGTTTAAGAAGACAGGAGAAACAACGAGGTTTAGCCTTCCTTCTTCACTTTTGGTCAATGTTATCAAACTAGTAAATCCTAAGCATTTGTTTTATTTTATGACACATAAAGATACCGCTACGGCTCAGGAATTTAGAGATCAATTGAGCGATGTCATAAAGTTAAATTTTTTTAAGTCATCAAAATTTGTCAAAGAAGAATTTGTGAATGACAAAATAGCATTGATTAGTTTTCTTAATTCAAAAGGCTATAGAGATGCGGCTATTATGTCGGATACTAGTTATGCGACCAATGAAAAGCATATGAATATCGACATTGACATCTTTGAAGGGCGAAAGTATCATTTCAGGGAGATCAAGTGGGAAGGAAATTTTATTTATGACGATGCTACTTTATCGAAGGTATTGGGCGTACAGAAAGGAGATATTTATGATTTGGAGTTGATTCAGACAAAGTTAAATTATGATCCAACTGGAGTAGATGTTAGCTCTTTGTATATGGATGATGGTTATCTATTTTTTAATATTAATCCTGTTGAGGTGGGCGTTTCGGGGGACTCTATAGACTTAGAAATGCGCGTTTTTGAAGGGGGACAAGCGACCATCGAAAAAGTATTGATAACAGGAAATGAAAAGACCAAAGATTATGTTGTGAGACGAGAATTGCGAACCGTTCCCGGGCAAAAATTTAGTAGAGAATTGTTGATTAGAACTCAGCGAGAATTATCCCAATTGGGTTATTTCGATCCTCAGAAGGTGAATCCGATTCCCATACCCAATATGGTAGATGAGACCGTTGATATTGAATGGGAGCTCGTGGAGCAACCCAGTGATCAAATAGAATTATCAGGGGGTTGGGGAGGTTTTTATGGTTTCGTAGGTACTTTGGGTGTCAGTTTTAATAATTTCTCTATCAGAGAAGCAATAAAGCTCGAAAAGTTTCCTCCTATGGGAGATGGTCAGCGATTGTCGGTGAGAGCCCAAGCCAACGGGAAGCGCTATCAGAGTTATACAGCAAGCTTTCAAGAACCTTGGTTGGGAGGGAAAAAGCCAAATAGTTTTGGAATCAGTTATAATCATTCCGTTCAACGCTATTTAAATTTTCAAGACAATACAACGATTGGTTCATTAAGTGTGAACAGTTTTTCCGTTTCCTTAGGCAGAAGAGTAAATTGGCCTGATGATTTTTTTGTCATCAGCAATGCGGTATCCCTTTCAAAATACTCTTTATATAACTATCAAGGTTTCAGTTTAGGGTTTGCTACGGGAGATGCCAATAGTTTTGTGTTTAATACGACGGTTTCTAGAAGATCATCCGATAATCCCATGTATCCACAACGAGGGTCTGATATTTCATTGAGTTTAAATATGACACCTCCTTATTCGCTATTTAACGATCTCAACTATGAAACAGCGATCCCAGAGGATAAATATAAATGGGTTGAATATCATAAATGGAATTTTGACTTTAGATATTATTTACCTGTGTTGCCTAAGCTTGTCTTGGCGCCAAGAGTTCATTTTGGATTTATTGGATCCTATTCTGATAAAGCATCTGTGGGTCCTTTTGAAAGGTTCGTTTTGGGAGGAGATGGTTTGACGGGGCAAAATTTCATTTTAGGTACGGATGTCATTGGGTTGCGTGGTTATCCTAATCCACAACAAAGTGCACGTCAGGCGACATCATTGACACCTTTCGACAGTGAAACCAATATTTTGGGGGGTATTGCCTTTACAAAATACATTTTGGAATTGAGATATCCAGTCTCTTTGAATCCAACGGCTACCATTTATCTATTGACTTTTGTTGAGGGGGGTAATAATTGGAACAACTCGGAGGCTTACAACCCTTACAAGCTTTACAGATCTGCGGGTATTGGAGCAAGAATTTTTATGCCTGCTTTTGGGCTCTTGGGCATTGATTATGGGTATGGATTTGATGCCATACCTGGAACCAGTGAGCGTTCAGGTGGGCAATTTCACTTTTCAATTGGACAACAAATCAGATAATGTATAGATCCCTTATATTTGCATTATTATTCTTGTCATGTTTGCCCAATCTGAAGGCACAAAAATTTGGCTATATTGATCTGAGTTATATTTTAGGGAAAATGCCAGCTTATGCCGAAGCACAAAATGAAATAAATAATTTAGCTAAAGCTTGGGAGCAAGAAATTAGAGAAATGTACGAGGGCGTACAAAATTTAGAAACGAAATATAAGGCTGAGGAGGTATTACTGACCGTAGGAATGAAAGAAGACCGGACCTACGAAATAGATGTCGAAAAACAAAAATTAAAGGAACGTCAGAAAAAAATTTTTGGATCTGAAGGTTTATATTTTTTAAAGAAAAAGGAGCTCATAAAACCTGTACAAGATCTTGTTTTTGAGGCCTCGGAGCGCGTTGCAAAGAGCAATAGATTAGCTATTGTTTTTGATAAATCAGGTGAGATGGTGATGATTTATACAGATCCTATTCACGATTATACTGATTTTGTTTTAGAAGAGTTAGGTTTGCTGAGCAATGAAGCAACCTCTAATTAAAATTTATTTAATTTATATATTATGAAAATCAAGTTATTAATATGTGCGCTAGCCATGTTTACAATGAGTGTAACAAACGCACAAGAATTGAAGATTGGCTATACAAATGCAGAATATTTGTTAGGATTATTACCAGAGGCAAAACAGATTGAGGCTGATTTGAGGGCGTATGAAACACAGCTGCAAAATCAGTTGAAAGCAAAGTATCAAGATTTACAAACCAAAATAGGAGATTATCAGGCCAATGAGGCGAGTTATAATGAGTTGATCAAGGCAGATAAGCAACGTGAGCTTACCAGCTTGCAGGAGTCTCTGCAACAATTCCAAACAGATGCTGAGCAATCATTGGTGTCCAAGCGGAATCAATTATTACAGCCTGCGGTTGAAAAAATAGGAACAGCCATACAGGCTGTTGCCGAAGAAAATGGATTTTCAATGGTATTGAGTGCGGGAAGCCCAGGCTTTGATGTATTACTTTATGCAAGTGAACAACATGATATCTCTGAATTGGTTCTCAAAAAGTTAGGAATCGATCCGCCATCTGGAAATTAAGCTTTTTACTAAAACTTGGTCAGCTAGATTTTTTATGACTTTTTGCTGTTGGAGATAAATATACCGAGCATAATCGTCAGCATACTTGCCAGTTGTAAAAGGCTCAATTTCTCATTATCTAGGAAACCCCAAAAAACGGAAATTATTGGAATCAGATAAGTGACGGAGGTAGAGAAGACGGCACTAGTAAGTTGGACCATTTTATTAAATAAAATAAGGGCGAGGGCCGTACCAAGAACACCTAAAATTACGATATAACCTGAGGCCACATATACTTTTGGTTCATGGATGTGATCTAAAAATGGGGTAAGTAGTAAGAGATAAATAACGGCTAATGGCCCCACCATGATTAAAGAGAGACTGGTAATACTGAGAGATTTTAAGCCGCTCAAATAATGTTTAATGAGGTTGGCATTGATTCCATAAAGTACCGTGGCGACCACTACGAAAAAGGCGTAATAATTGAATGAAAGTTGGCCATTTTCTCTTGTGGAAATAAGGAAAAAGGTACCTAAAAATCCTAACATGACACCGAAATAAACTCTTTTATCAGGCTTTTCATTAAAGAATAAAACCGAAATAATGATTGTGAAAAAGGGTGTGAGTGCATTCATGATCCCTGTCAAAGCACTCGGTAATTTAGTTTGAGCCAGTGCAAAAAATAATGCAGGCAGTAAACTGCCCATAAAGCCTACCAATATTAGAGAGGTAATATTTTTTTTATTTATCTGCTTGATTCGATTTATCGCAAAGGGCAGAAGCACCAATGAGGCCGATGCGATTCTCAATGTCGCAACTTCTTCAGGGCCTAGAGCCGTCAGTCCCTTTTTTATGAGGATAAACGAACTTCCCCAAATTATAGATAAAATTACGAAAAGAGCCCAAGCCAGGGGGGGATGTTTTGTAGTCATGGGCTACACTAGGGCGATTTCAGAAAATTGAGACTTAATTTCGTCTAAAATAGACAAAATAAGTGCAGGTTCTTCCATTTCTACCAATCGTGTTCGATAGGATTTAAAATCCGGAATTCTCTTGAAGTAGTTCGTATAATGGCGTCTCATCTCAAAAATGCCTAATCTTTCCCCTTTCCATTCTAGAGAAAAATTCAGATGTCTCTTGGCAACGTCAACTCGCTCAGAAATAGATGGGGGCCTAAGTTCATTTCCCGTTGCCATAAAATGCTTAATTTCGTTAAATATCCATGGATACCCAATGGCTGCTCTTCCTATCATGATGCCATCGATGCCATATCTATTTTTATAGGCGAGCGCCTTCTGAGGAGAATCAATATCTCCATTACCAAATATGGGAATATGAATGTTGGTATTTTCTTTAACTTTTGCAATGAGCGACCAATTGGCCTCACCTTTATACATCTGTTTTCGTGTACGACCATGTATTGTTAGGGCCTGGACTCCCACATCTTGAAGACGCATAGCAACTTCTTCTATTTTAATGCTGTTCTCATCCCATCCAAGTCTTGTCTTGACAGTAACGGGCTTATTTACCCTTTTAACAATTTCTGAGGTCATAGCCTGCATCTTGGGCAAGTCTAGTAATATCCCTGCGCCTGCACCTTTGCAAGCTACTTTTTTAACAGGACACCCATAGTTAATGTCAATAATTTCGGGATTAGCATTTTCAGCAATGGCAGCTGCCTCCCGCATTGATTCAATTTTTTCGCCAAAAATCTGAATACCAATGGGGCGTTCGTAATCGTAAATATCTAGTTTTTGAACACTTTTGTCCGCGTCTCTAATTAAACCCTCCGCTGAAATAAATTCAGTGTACATCAGGTCCGCCCCATTTTCTTTGCAGACTGCCCTAAAAGGGGGATCGCTGACGTCTTCCATAGGGGCTAGCAGCAAGGGAAAGTTTCCCAATTCTATATTTCCAATTTTCACCAAAACACGATCAATTATTTTGTAAATTTAGACCAATTATGGAGAATATGTTTTCACAAACGAATCAAAATCAAAAATCTATAGGTTGGCTCCTACTTATTTTGGTAGGATATGAGTTGGCAGCGGTCTTTGCTTTCAATTTTTTGGGAATGATAATGCTACTTCCTTTTTATGACTTTGATCTTCAAATTGTAACAGCTATGCTTGGGAAACCCACGGCTTATCCTAAGGCTAAAATACCAATGTTAGTACTTTTAGGGGTTTCAGCCATAGGGACCTTTATTATTACTCCGGCATGGGTTGTGCATAAATATGCAAAGATTGAGCTGAAAAAATTCCTTATAATCCCTAAATTTTATTTTAAGGCGGCTTTAACAACGATTGTTATGGTTATTTCATTTGCGGGAGTCAATACTGTGATTATTGAGTGGAACAAGGCCCTTCAATTACCCAATTTCTTGAGTGAATTTGAACATTATGCACAAGTTCAGGAGTTGAAATTAGCAGAGTTAACTGAATTTCTCACAGATTTTGAGAGTACGGGTCATTTTCTGTTGTGTATGTTGGTGGTTGCTATTATTCCTGCACTGGGGGAAGAATTTTTATTTAGGGGGATATTACAAAATATATTGAGAAGTGCTGTGAAAAATCCACATATTGCTATTTGGGCTTCTGCTTTGATATTTTCCCTATTTCACAATCAATTTTATGGATTAGTACCTCGAATGTTGTTGGGAGCTATTTTTGGCTATTTATATTATTGGTCAGGAAGCTTGTTTTTGTCTGTACTAGGCCATTTTATCAATAACGGTCTTACTCTTATTTTTATTTTTTTATTTCAAAAAGGGCTGATTTCATTTGATTTATTGGGGCACGAAATCAACTTTGATACCTACATTCTTTTAATTTTCTTTATTTTCACGATCTTTTTACTTTTTATGCTTCGAAAAATTTATTTCATGAATGAGTAAGGTCTGGCAAAAAGTTTTTGAGGACACTTCTGCCCACCGGGCAGAAATTGTAAAGGCCATTCTTGACAGCGAGGGCCTTAATCCGGTGATCGTTGATTTAAAAGACAGCTCCTATCATTTTGGGAAATTTGAAGTTAGGGTAGATCCCATGCATGTGTTGGAAGCCCTAAGGGTCATTAAAAAAGATATAAATTTTGAATAAATTTTTTGAATTAAAAAGAAGACTTCTCTCCGCTTTTATTGGCGCATCCGTCATCATATCCTCTATTATTTGGAGCGAATGGAGTTATTTTTTGATTTTCTTTGCGATCTGCATTTCAGCACAATGGGAATTTTACCGATTGGTGAGAATGCAAGATTATCTGCCTCTTCGCTTTTTTGGAGTGTTTATCGGCGGGTTATTGTTTATCCTGACTTTTTTTATTGAAAGAGGAGATCTCGATGGAAAGTATTTGTTTCTCATTTTCCCCTTGGCCTCAATTATATTTATTTTTAAATTATATAAGAAAAAAGATCAGAATCCTTTTGTAAACATTGCTTTGTATTATTTAGGAATTACTTATGTGGCCTTGCCTTTTTCGCTCATAAATGTAATTGTTTTTGATGGTGGAGACTATGCCTATGAAATACTATTAGGCCTGATGCTGATCATATGGTCAAGTGATACGGGGGCTTATTTTGCAGGTACCGCGTTTGGAAAAACTAAATTATTTGAAAGAATCTCGCCTAAAAAATCTTGGGAAGGTAGCATTGGAGGCACCTTATTTGCTGTTGGATTTGCTTATTTGGCGATGATTCATTTTGGACAGTTATCTTTATTTGAATGGTTAACGGTGGCGGTCATAGTAGTTGTAGCGGGGACTTACGGAGATTTGGTGGAGTCTCATTTTAAGCGGACCATGTCGATCAAGGATTCAGGGAATATCATTCCGGGGCATGGGGGATTCTTAGATCGTTTTGATAGCCTCATCTTAACGGTTCCCTTCATCGTTATTTTTTTAAAGCTACTGTGAAGTAAATCATTAATAATGCTAGCTTTGCCGTAAAATAAGATTCGTTTGCACCCCAACGCTTAATATAATGAGTTACATAGAACCAGCACCGATAAAGGATAAAGAAAATCCTTTTGAGTCTATGATGTCTAGATTCCAGATTGCCGCAGAGCATTTGGGTCTTAATCAGCAAATTTATAACGTCTTAAAATCACCTGTTAAGCAAGTCATTGTGACTTTACCTATTACCATGGACAATGGACAGATAGAGGTTTTTGAAGGATATCGAGTGATTCATTCCAATATATTGGGTCCTTCGAAAGGAGGGATCCGAATGGACATGGATGTCAACTTAGATGAGGTAAAAGCATTGGCTGCTTGGATGACGTGGAAATGTGCGGTCGTCGATATTCCTTTTGGCGGTGCTAAAGGCGGGATTAAATGCGATCCAGGATCTATGTCTGCTGGAGAAATGGAACGTTTGACACGGTCTTATACCATGGCTTTGCAAGAAATATTTGGTCCGGATAGGGACATCCCTGCACCAGATATGGGCACAGGCCCACGAGAAATGGCCTGGTTGATGGATCAATATTCTAGATCTTATGGAATGACCATCAATGCAGTAGTTACGGGTAAGCCAGTTGTTTTAGGAGGGTCGCTGGGACGTGCCGAGGCGACAGGTCGTGGTGTGATGGTGACTGCGCTGGCTGCTATGGAGAAACTAAAATTAAATCCTTTTAAAGCGACGTGTGCCGTTCAAGGGTTTGGCAATGTGGGTTCATGGGCGGCGCGTTTGTTAGATGAGCGCGGAGTGAAAATTGTGGCATTGAGTGATATCTCTCAGGCTTATTATAATGAAAAAGGGATTAATATTTCAGATGCAGTGGCCTATCAACAAGCGCATAAGGGCTCGTTGATAGGATTTTCTGGGGCAGAATTGATGCCAGCTGATGAATTATTGTTATTGGATGTGGACGTACTGGTCCCGGCGGCAGTGGAAGATGTCATTACGATACATAACGCCAAGGATATTAAGGCAAGATTGATTGTCGAAGGATCTAATGGACCTACGTCGGCAAAGGCAGATAAAATATTAAATGATTTGGGAATATTGTCGGTTCCTGATATTTTAGCTAACGCTGGGGGTGTTACGGTTTCATATTTTGAGTGGGTTCAAAATAGATTGGGTTATAAATGGACGGGCGAACGTGTCAATAGACGCTCGGATCGGATCATGAAGGATGCATTTAATAACGTCTATGAAACGGCATTGCAATATGATGTTTCACTACGTATTGCAGCCTATATAGTAGCCATTGATAAGGTGGCCAAGACATACACATTTAGAGGAGGGTTTTAAATGAAATTACATAAGGAAGGGTATATGATTATACCCTGGTTCGTTATAGGGATTGTTACATTGTATTTATTGCTCACATGGTTAATCCCACTGGAGCTATTCAGATTGGTTTTAGGTAGCTTATCGGCGATTTTTTTAGTTTTGGTGGTTGCTTTTTTTCGTGTGCCTAAGATTCAAGCCCCTGTGGGGGATAATTTGGTCATTGCCCCAGCTGAGGGGAAAGTAGTCGTTTTAGAAAAAGTGATGGTTGATGAGTTTCTCAAAGAGGAGCGGATACAAGTGTCCATTTTTATGTCTCCATTAAATGTACACATCAATCGAGCACCTGTCTCAGGAAAGATAAACTATTATCAATATCACCCTGGTAAATATTTGGTAGCCTGGCACCCCAAATCGAGTACAGAAAATGAAAGGACTTCCATTGGTTTTGAAATGTCAAATGGGGTACGCATTTTTATGAGGCAAATAGCTGGAGCTGTAGCGAGAAGAATAGCATTTTATAAAGAACTGGAGGATAGGGTAGATGCAGCAGATGAGGTGGGTTTTATAAGATTTGGAAGTCGAGTAGATCTTTTTCTCCCTTTGAAGGCAGACTTAAAGGTGAAAATAGGGGATAAGACCAGAGGAGGAGAAACTATCATCGCTCATCTAAAGTAATGATGGCCGAGGTGGATAAAAAAAATTATGCAAGTTTTGGATTGCGCCTTTTAGCTTACGTACTTGACGCCTTTGTTTTGCAACTTTTACAAATCATCGTCATCGTACCCTTTTTGCTGAGCTTGGGTTTCGCTTTTGTGGATGTACCTTTTGACTGGGAGGCTTATGAATATTATGATGAGGCATTCTTCACAGATTTAGGCCTATGGATAGACCAAGCGCGTCCACTAATTTTTTCGGGATTTATTGCTCAAACACTCTACTTTTCCCTTTTAGAATCAAGCCACCTACAAGCTTCTTTAGGTAAGCTTGCATTGGGAATTAAAGTGGTAGATCAGCAGGGTGCGCGGCTTGATTTTCTTTATTGTTTGGTTAGAAACATGAGTAAATTCTTATCTAGCTTAATTTTTATGTTGGGTTATCTGATGGCTGCAGTAACTAAAAATAAACAAGCGATGCATGACTTGATCGCAGGATCTTATGTTATTCGCCCTGTGCCAGAGTCCTAGACTCAATTTTCTAGATCAGCGCGATGAACTTGGTTAAATAATGTGCATCTATTTCATCGAAAGAATTTAAGACATCACTGTCTACATCGAGTATGAAAAGCACGTTATCCTCTTTTATTTTTGGGATCACAATTTCTGATTTTGAATCACTACTGCAAGCAATATGACCTGGAAATAACCCCACATCTGGAACAATGATGGGCATTTTTTGCTCCCAGCTTTTCCCGCAGACACCTTTGCCCAGTGGGATTCGGGTACAGGCTATGGGACCTTGAAAAGGACCGATAACTAGGGCGTTATTTTTGACAAGGTAAAAGCCTACCCAAAAGAAATCAAAAGACATTTTTAAAACGGCGGCTATATTCGCCAAGTTGGCTATGAGGTCGGGTTCATTTTTTATCAAGGCTTCCAACTGAGGAAATATGGTTTGATATATTTCTTCCTTTGATCTGGATTTATCAATGATGATTTCTTCCCCCATAGTTATATTACTTGAGGATTTTTTACGGTCAATGGACTTTGTTCATCTCCTGTGTTGATCGTCTCTTTGGGTTCAAACATCAATATGTGAGTTTCATCTTTTGCTGAGGGTTTGTGTTCAACGCCTTTAGGTATAACAGTGAAATCTCCTTCATTTAAAGTCAGGGTTTGATCACGAAGTTCCATTTTCATAGATCCTTTGATTACCCAAAACATCTCATCTTCATCGTCATGTTGATGCCAAATAAAATCACCCTTGATTTTAGCGATTTTAACGGCCTGACCATTAAGTTCTGCGACTACGTGTGGGGTCCAATGTGAAGTGAACCGATCAAATTTTTCTTGAATGTTACTTTTAGTTATGCTCATTGTAGTAGGTAGTTAACGTGTCATTTGAAATCTGGGTGCTTTGGTGAGGTAGACCCACCATCTTGGGTGCTTGAATACCTCTAGAAAATTTTTGGGGACTGGTAAAAATACGGGCTTCATCCCAAAGGTTTAAACTAAGGAATTTCTCGATGGTATGAGTGCCTCCTTCCACGAGAATGGACTGAATATTCAATTGATGAAGTTGATCTAAAATGGCTGTGATGGGATCCGCTGAATCCAAAGTGTGATAGGTGATGTTTTTCCTACTCTTTTTTGGAAATTGGGTAAATACTAAAGTTTTTTGAGTTCCATCGAAAAGATGAAGGGCTTCATTCAATTCATTTCTTGGATCTATTACGATTCTGGTGGGATTTGATCCTTGCCAATCTCGAGTAGTTAATCTGGGGTTATCATGTTTGGCCGTATTGTAGCCTACAAGAATACCCATCTCCTCACTGCGCCATTTATGTACAAGTTGTCTTGATAGGGGATTACTGATCCATTTAGAATTAAAATCAGTTCTGGCGACAAAATGATCTTGTGTTTGTGCCCATTTTAAAATAATGTAAGGTCTGTTTTTTGATGTAGAGGTAAAAAAACGGCGATTTACGTGATGCCCTTCTTCTTGCATGCATCCTATTTCGACTTGAATTCCGGCAGCCTTGAGTCGTTTGATGCCCGTACCATTGACCGCTTCAAATGGATCTTGAGAGGCCATGACAACTCTGGCTACCTTTTTAGCAATGAGCAAATCTGCGCAAGGCGGTGTTTTACCATAATGGGCGCAAGGTTCCAGCGTGACATATACGGTGGCCCCTGCAATCGCAGTAGTCGCATTTTTAATGGCATTGACCTCTGCATGTGCTGCACCGTAGGCTTGATGAAATCCTTCTCCGATGATTTTTTCATTTTTCACAATAACACAACCTACCAATGGGTTAGGGGCCACTTTACCCATACCTAAAAGAGCAAGCGCAAAGGCCCTCTTCATAAAAAGCATATCTTTATCAGACATACTGCAAAGTAACAAACAATATTGAGCAGTAGAAAGCCATCTTCTCTGCTAAATGTTATTTAATTCTGATGGGCTGATTTAGTTTTACTTCTTATGAGTCTTTCGATTAAGGTATTATATGACCATTTTGTCCACGAGTTAGAAACTAAATGGGAGCTAGACGAATCCAAAAAGATAGCGGAAATCGTCTTCAGCCATCTTTTTGGGTTTTCCAGGATAGATATTTTTTTAAATAAATCGATTTCTGAACCAGAAGAGCAGTTGGCTCCCGTATTATACCGCTTATTGAGAGGGGAACCGGTACAATACGTATTGAATCATGCCGCCTTTTTTGGACTATCATTTTTTGTCAATCCCGATGTACTTATTCCAAGGCAAGAAACCGAAGAGTTGGTCGCATTGATCTTAAAGGAGAATGACCATACATCAAAAAATATTTTGGATATTGGTACGGGCTCAGGGATCATAGCGCTTGCGCTGCATACACATAGACCCAAATGGAAGGTATCAGCTTGGGACCTTTCTCCAGAGGCTCTGGAAATAGCCGAGCGCAATGCGCATCAACTTAAGCTAACCGTTGATTTTGCCTGTTTAGATATTTTGAACAAGGATCCAGATGCTGATCAATATCATCTAATCATCAGTAATCCGCCTTACATACCAAGCGCTGAAAAGTCATTGATGGCAGGACATGTAGTGGAATATGAACCTGAATTGGCTCTTTTTGTTGCCGATGATCATCCTTTAATTTTTTATGATGCGATTGCTAAATATGCCCTGAAATCATTGAAAAAGAAGGGAAAACTCTATTTTGAGATTCACGAAGATTTTGCCCATCAAATCCAGGCCTTATTGAATCATCTTGGATTTGAAGAGATAGTCATACACCATGACCTTAATAAAAAAGCGCGCATGGCTTCTGCAATACGTAGCTAACAGATTAGTTAAGGAGATAAAAGGATTCAATTTAAATGGATGATTCCCTTCCCACTTATTTTTCGACTCATCATTTCCTCTAAGGCTTTGGGAGCATTGATGTTAATTTTTATTTTGAAAAGCTTTGCTGACCCAATATCCCTGATTTAAATCGACGATTTTTGTGTAGATTTTATTTAGAGGATAAGTCGTAAACTAGATACCTATTTCTTTACGAATCCGTTCAAGATGGGTAACTATTTAGACAACCTGATTTAATTAAATCAAGTTGTCAATTTTATTTTTTTTAATGGCCTGCTCAGCGATAAGGCTGATATGTTTCATGGCGGTCGGCAAAGAGGCGAATCGAGGGTCTTGGGTAAGCCCTTGCTGGTATCTATAATATATTTGCTGGATGATCACGGCAATCTTTAATAAGCCATAGACATAATAAAAAACTGGATTTTCCATGATTCTACCTGTTTTTAACTCGTATTGATGGATGATTTCTTCTCTGGTGAGATTACCAGCAAGGTGAGTGGGGCTGAATTGAAGGTCTTTCATTTCATCTGGATCACTTGGATTCACCCAATAGCCTAAACTTGTACCTAAATCCATTAGAGGATCCCCAAGAGTAGCCATTTCCCAATCAAGAACAGCGGAGACCTTGGTCCAGTCATCAGGATTAAGTATCAAATTATCATATTTGAAATCATTATGAATGAGACTTATGTGACGGGAGGTCATTTGGTGTTCATTCAACCATTTGATGATGAAATCTATTTTTAAGAAATCATCTGTTTTGGCTTGGTAATACCTCTTACCCCAACCCGATATTTGTCTGTCAACATATCCTTGGGGTCTACCTAAGTCACCGAGTCCTGCCTGTTGGGGATCTACTTGATGTAGTCTTATCAGCGTATCTAACCAAGCGGTAGATATTTTTTTCATTTTATCAGCTTTAGGATGCATATCTTGAGGCATACCATGCCTTAATATGACGCCTCTTACTCTTTCCATCACATAAAAAGGAGATCCAATAATAGTGAGATCTTCGGTATAATAAAATGGGGTGGGTACTTTGTGATCTACAGATTTCAGTCCAGATAGAATACGATATTCACGACCCATGTCATGACCTGATTTGACTTTTGCTCCGACTGGGGGTCGTCTAAGCACATATTCAGTATCACCCATTGAGATCAAATACGTCAGATTGGAATATCCTCCAGGGAATTGTTTGATCGTCAAAGGCCCAGAGGTATTGGGTAGATGGTCCAAAAGGCATGCCTCTAGCCCTGAGATAGGAAGTTCCTCTCCTGGACGCGTAGCGATCGCCTTATCGTTCCAATCCATATTCATTTATCTTTTAATTCTATTGAATGGATTCATCGGGTTAACGGTAATTTTTTAAAATCTGTTTAGCTGTACTGCTTTTGTGTACTTCATCTGCACCATCGTAGATACGCGCACTTCGTTCCAGTCTAAACCAAGTTGCCAATATCGTATCATCGGAGATACCCAAAGCACCATGCACTTGAATGGCTCGATCCAAAACGCTTTGCATTACATTGGCACAATAAAATTTTATCATTGAAATTTCAATTCTTGCCTTTGAAGCACCGATTGTATCAATTTTATGTGCAGCGTCTCTTACCATTAATCTGGCCGCATGGATCTCGGCCCTACTTTCGGCAATCCAATGTTGAATCGTTTGTTTGTCCGCTAATGTTTTTCCAGGGGAAATTTCTCTAGAAACGGCGCGCTTACACATCATATCAAATGCTCTTTCACAGATACCGATCCATCGCATGCAGTGGTGAATTCTTCCAGGGCCCAATCTTTTTTGTGCAATAGCAAAACCATCGCCTTCGCTTCCCAGTATACTCGCGGTGGGCACTCGACAGTTTTCATATTTTATTTCTGCATGACTGTGCCATCCAGAGCCTTTTTCTCCCATGACGGAAATATTACGAATGAGATTAAAACCAGGGTTATCGGTGGAAACAATTATCTGACTGGCCATTTTATGAGGATCGGTCCCATGGGGATCACTGACGACCATGACAATGGCAAAAGTAGCACCATCAGCGGCAGAAGTGAACCATTTATGTCCATTGATCACATATTCTTCACCGTCCTTGATGGCAATGGTCCCCATGATGGTTGGGTTAGATCCTGGATGATCAGGTTCCGTCATAGAAAAACAGCTCCTGATATCACCTGCCAATAGCGGCATGAGGTACTGTGCTTTTTGATTTTCAGTACCAAATTCGATTAAGATTTCCATATTACCCGCATCTGGAGCTTGACAGTTGAAGCAATAATGCCCGTAAGGACTGCTTCCCAATAATGCACTGACTTCACCAAATGCGGCGACAGATAAACCTAGGCCTCCATATTTAGTAGGAATTTGAGGAATCCATAAACCTGCAGCTTTGACCTTTTCTCTGACTTTGTCTAGATGAGGAACCACCATATCCCACGTTTTACTATGGTATTTGGTCTCTAGAGGAAATATATGCTCATCCAGTGTGTCCTGAACTTTGGCCAAGATTTCTTTTAATTGATCATTCATCTTTTTTAGTATAAGCTTGACCTATGAATTCAGCCACACAAACGGGTTTTTCAGTACCCTGACATTCGAAGACCACTTTAAACTTGTAGCGACCCCCTCCGTCAAATTCGTTGAATTCCATCAAGGACAACCGGCCCCGCACCTTGCTACCAGAAAGTGTTGGATGAGGGAATCTCACTTTATCTAAGCCATAGTTTACGCCCATGGTGACGTCATTTATTTGGTAAGTCTCGTTAGCGAATTTAGCAGCAAAAGAGAGTACTAAGAAACCATGTGCTACCGTTTGACCGTAAGGCGAATATTTTTTAGACTTTTCTTCATCAATATGAATCCATTGGGTATCCCCAGTGAGTTCAGCGAAAGTGTTGATCTTCTCTTGGGTGATTACATTCCATTCGGTAAGTCCCAATTCTTTTCCGATCGCATCTTTGAGATCCGTCAAATGATTAAATGAGGTTGTGTAGGGTTTATCTGTCATCATTTTATATTTATCCTGCAATTAAAAACCCACCGTCTGCAGTAAAGGTTGAGCCCGTACAATAGCTAGATGCATCAGAAGCAAGAAAGAGGGTAAGTCCTGCAATTTCATCAGGTTCGGCCATGCGATTCAAAGCCAAATGCTTGGTAAACCGAACCAAGTTTTTTTCATCTGACCACAAGGCTTTACTGAATTTTGTTTTAATCAAGCCAGGACAAATGACATTGCTTCGAATCCCTTGCCGGCCCCATTCCTTGGCTTGCGTTTTGGTAAGCATAATCAATCCTGCTTTGCTTATACTGTAAAGACCTAGGCCTGCACTGGGTTTAATTCCTTCTACGGATGAGATATTAATAATAGATCCCCCCCCTCTTTCAACCATGGAGGGGCGGCACAGATTACTCAGTAAAAAGCAGGCACGCAAGTTGATGTTCATTATTTTGTCAAAGATCCCACCATCTGCTTGATCGATAGGTCCATAGACTGGATTGGTAGCCGCATTGTTAACCAAAATATCTATGCCACCGAAGTGGGTAATAGTTTTCTCAACCAGCATTTTGATTTGCGCTTCATCTCCTACATTACATACGATGCCATGGGCACTTAAACCTGCTGCGGTTAGGCTATTTACGGTCTTGTCAATGCCTTCTTTTTTTCGACTGCTGATCACGACTTTGGCACCTTGCTCGGCCAATGCCAAAGCAATAGCTGCACCAATTCCTTTACTTGCACCAGTAATGAGTGCAACTTTTCCCTTTATTTCAAATTTTTCTTTTATGCTCATAATTTTTTTTAGATAGCGAGAGCACCTCCGTTGACATGTAGGGTAAATGCGGTTACGAATCCTGCTTCTTTCGAGGCTAAGAACAGATAAGCATGCCCAATATCATAGGCAGTACCGATTCTCCCAACAGGAATCATGGCAATACCGGCATCGATCACCTCCTTTGGCATGCTGTCTGACATTTCAGACTTAATAAATCCTGGGGCGACGGCATTTACGGTAATCCCATATTTTCCCGTTTCCCTTGCCAAAGATTTGGTAAAGCCAACAATACCCGCTTTGGTTGCTGCGTAATTGGTTTGTCCAAAAGCACCCATCGTACCATTGATGGAGGAAGTATTGATGATTCTACCATATTTTGCTTCTCGCATGATAGGAACTACTACTTTGCAAGTATTGAATGCACCGGTGAGGTTGACATTTAATACAGAATGCCATTCTTCATCAGTCATTTTTAGGAACGACTTGTCTCGGATGATACCGGCATTATTGATCAGAATATCAATACGACCGTATCGAGTCATGATCTCAGCTACTGCCGTTTCGACTTGACTTCGCTGGGTAATGTCGACATTTTGAAAGAAGATCTCTCCGCCTTGTTCGTTAATTCGAGCTGCGGTAGGCTGACCATCGAGGACATCCCAAATGACCACTTTGGCGCCTGCTTGGCAAAAAACCTCAGAGGCACCTTCACCAATTCCTTGTGCACCTCCTGTGATGATGGCGACTTGTCCGTCTAGTTTGGTCATATTTATTTTTTTAATTTTAATATTTCAAATAATTATTATACTTTCAACTTGATATTATTTCATGCTTTATCACTAGTGTAAAATTCTATTGGTCGCTATTCTTTTCAGTAGTTAATGTTATCCTATCTTCTGTTAAGAGACAGCCTATGTCCCTAGTGTCATCAAATCCCAATATCCTCATATATTTGGAGATTTACTTTCTGACAATCAAATTAAATGATAATTCCGTCAATATGCTCTAGGAAAGTGCCTAATAAATAAATTATCTAACGCTTTAATGGCTCTCGAATTAGTAATACCCAAAAGGCAGAGCTAAATTAAAGATAATATGATCTGTCTTATCTTACAATGAGTACTGAAAGACTTTGTCTCTATTTAAACGCTTGACTTACCTTGAATTAAAATTTGAGTAAGGCCTATATATCAGTTGATTAAAACTGTGAGATAGGCATTTTTGACGTTTTCCAATGGGCTTTAATGGCTTTTCTTTTTCAATAAAACGCAAAAAAATTTGAGGCGTCAGACATCAATTATATCGGTAAATACAATCAATATTTTTTGTATCTGATCGAAATTAACAAAATACAGAAAGAATTAGGTAGTATGGTCTTCGCAAAAAGCTAAAAATAATCAATCGCCATAGGGGTTAAAAAAATAAATCTGTATGAGATTGGAACGAAATCTTGAATTAGATTATTTACTTTTAAAAAAAGAGCCGATCAAATAAATGTTTTTAATCTGAGGCATGTAGCGGAAGGACAGATCTCAATTTATACGTAGAATCGGAGCCATAAAATTTTAATAAAAAGATTAATATGTCATTTAAGGAGAAAGTTATTGTGATTACTGGAGCAGGATCCGGTATCGGAGCAGCAACGGTGAGGTTTTTTGCTAAAAAAGAGGCATATGTGGTTTTGGCCGATATCTCATTGGAAAAAATGGTAGATATTTCCGATTCTATTCCTATGCTATGCATGATTCAAAAAACCGATGTATCACAATACGATCAAATGCAAAGTTTGGCGGGTGCTGTGATTAAAAAATATGGGCAAATTGATGTTTGGGTAAACAATGCAGGTATAGGCCCCACTCAAATGCTAAAAACAGCAGATCATAGCCTGGAAGATTGGGAGCGTGTGATCGCGGTCAATCAATCTGGTGTATTTTATGGTATGAAGGTGGCGCTGCCAGCGATGTTGAAGCAAGGCAGTGGAAACATTGTGAATGTTGCTTCGCTTGCAGGATTAAAAGCCTCTGGAAACAATATATCTTATGTAGCAAGCAAATTTGCAGTAGTCGGGATGACCAAGGCAGCCGCATTGGAATATGCAAAAAAAAATATCCGGATCAATGCAGTTTGTCCCGGATATACCGATACGAATATGTTGCGTCAACTGTTGGAGGTAAAGCCTGAAATAGAAGATAAATTAAAGAACCATATACCCATGGGTCGTTTTGGAAAAGCAACTGAGGTGGCTACAGCTATAGGTTGGCTGGCCTCAGATCAAACCCAATTTATGACCGGTCAAACGTTGTCATTAGACGGAGGAACCTCGCTCTGATAAAAAGCGATGATCTCTGACCTGAATTATCCATTGTTTAGTTTTGACAGAGACCTCTTTGAAAGTACTTATCTTTACGAATAGAGTAAGGAAAGTTGATGATTTAGGAGCTATGGTTCCGGTTTATAGGTTGATGAAGTGATCGATCTAAGTCTTAGTAGAAAAGGGATTGGCATAAAAAATGAAACAAGGGCTATGAAATGGAAAGTAACCAAACAAGTAGCATGATAGTATATGGTAATGGAGACACTAAATATTACTAGGAAGGAAAATTATGCCCTTGTTCAACTCAGCAGGGGTAAGGCCAATCCGGTCAATCATCAGATGGTTAAAGATTTGAGCGCTACTTTTAAATCTCTGCAGGAAGAGGCTGAAATGAAAGGAGTGATTCTAACGGGGACACCTAATTTTTTCTCAGCTGGTTTAGATGTGGTGGAGCTTTATGATTATGATGAAGATCAGATGAGAAGTTTTATGATTGATTTTGGCGCCATGCACGTACAGTTATCGCGTTTCCCAAAGCCAATGATTTGTGCAATTCCTGGTTATTGCCCGGCGGGCGGAACGGTCATCGCGATTACAGCTGATTATCGCATAATGAACGAGGATCCTGAGTTTTCTATCGGCTTAAATGAAATGAAGGTGAATGTTCAAATCACGACAAACCTTATTGAAGCTTACACCTATTGGTTGGGTACAAGTCTGGCCAATAGATATATTCTCGAAGGGAAATTGTTCACGCCTCCAGAGGCCCTAAAAGTGAATCTTGTAGATGAGACCTGCCCTGCCGATGAGGTCATGGTGCGTGCAGAATTGAAGTTGCAAGAATTCCTTCAAGCGGATTCGGATATCTTTGATTACACCAAATCAAAATTGAGAGAAAAATGGCATGCTGGCCAAGAGTTACAAGGTGGGTCGGACCTTGAACAAACACTGAAAGTATGGTGGAAGCCTGAAATTAGAGCCAAAATAGCTTCTTTGATTGCGAGTTTTAAAAACAAAAAAAATGAATAAACAATTATTATTGATGAAAAGGCCTGTTGAATTCCCCTCGGAAGATACGTGGGCTTTTACTGAGGAGCAGACGCCCGAGCCTAGAGAAGGTCAACTATTGATTCGTCAACATTTGATTAGTTTAGACCCTGCGATGAGGGGTTGGATCAATGCATCTAGATCTTATATTGAAGCGGTAGAACTGGGTGATGTTATGCGAGCAGGAACGGTTGGTCAAGTGGTCAAGGCAGTGAATCACCCAAAATTTAAAGAAGGAGATATGCTTTCGGGATGGGGTGGAGTACAACAATTTACCCTTACAGATGGGAAAGGGTTCCATAAAATCAATACCGAGCTAGCTGATCCAAAAGTGCATATGAGTACTTTGGGGATGCCGGGAATGACGGCTTATTTTGGTATTTTAGAGGTAGGTAAAATTAAATCGGGGAATACCGTGGTCGTATCAGGTGCCGCGGGGGCTGTGGGCTCTGTAGTTGGTCAAATAGCTAAAATTAAAGGCTGCCGAGTAGTTGGAATTGCAGGTGGCGAAGAAAAATGCCATTATCTAAAAGAAGATTTAGGGTTTGATGAAGTCATTGATTATAAGTCAGGAAACCTTAGGAAAGATTTAAAAAAAGCTTGCCCGGAAGGCATAGATGTGTATTTTGATAATGTTGGGGGTTATACGCTTGATACGGTATTGACCAGAATTAATAGGCAGGCACGAATTGTGATTTGTGGGGCCATTTCCCAATACAATGAAAAGGCAATTCAGGGGCCAACAAATTATTTGTCGTTGCTTGTCAATCGTGCCACGATGGAAGGGATGGTGGTCTTTGATTATGCCAAAAGGTATCCTGAGGCGGTCGTACAATTGGCCCAATGGATGAAAGAGGGTAAGCTGAAATCTCGTGAAGATGTTTACGTAGGCATTGAGCATTTTTATGAAACTTTTTGCCGTTTATTTTCAGGAGAAAAAATTGGAAAACTAATATTAGACATAAAACAATAAACAAGGATATAATAAAAAGAAAAATAATGAAAGAAGCATTTATAGTATCGACTGCAAGAACACCTATAGGTAAGGCATATCGGGGTGCCTTGAACATGACCCAAGGGGCAACACTAGGCGGATGGGTAATTAAGGAAGCCGTACAGCGGGCAGGATTAGCTCCTGAGGAGGTTGAAGATGTCATCTTGGGTTGTGCCATGCAACAAGGAACTACAGGAGGAAATATTGGTCGTCAGGCGGCATTGGCAGCAGATCTACCGGTCACGGTGCCTGGCATGAGTATAGATAGACAATGTTCTTCAGGTATGATGGCCATCGCAATGGCCGCAAAACAAGTTTTGGTTGATGGTATGCAAGTGGCTGTGGGAGGAGGTATTGAATCCATCAGCTTGGTTCAAAACGAAAAGGCCAATACCCATATGGCGGTGGATAAAGCATTGGTGGCTAAGTACAAACATATTTACATGCCCATGCTGCAAACGGCAGAAATTGTGGCCAAGCGTTATGGAATATCAAGAGATCAGCAGGATGCTTATGGACTTGAGAGCCAAAAACGGACGGCAGCAGCACAAGATGTGGGTAAGTTTAATGATGAAATTATTCCGGTAACCACAACTAAGGCCTTATTTAATAAAGAAACGAAGGAGTATACTTTTGAACAAGTAACTTTAAATAAGGATGAAGGAAATAGGCCTGCTACTAATATTGATGGTCTTAATAGCTTAAATTCTGTTATTGAAGGCGGTTGTATTACTGCAGGAAATGCCAGTCAGCTATCAGATGGCGCTTCAGCTTCGGTGGTCATGGATAGCACATTGGTGACCCAGCGAGGGATCACACCGCTGGGTGCTTACAGAGGAATGGCGCTGGCTGGTTGCGAGCCAGATGAAATGGGCATAGGACCCATCTTTGCAATTCCTAAGTTATTGAAACAACATGGGCTTTCTATGCATGACATAGGTCTTTGGGAATTAAATGAGGCCTTTGCTGTTCAGGTACTCTATTGCCAAGAAAAATTAGGGATTCCTATGGAGCTTATGAATGTCAATGGAGGGGCTATTTCAATAGGCCACCCTTACGGAATGAGTGGCGCTAGAATGGTTGGTCATTCGCTTATTGAAGGCAAGCGAAGGGGAGCTAAGTATGTGGTAAGTACGATGTGTATCGGTGGGGGTATGGGTGCAGCAGGTCTATTTGAAGTATTGTAAGGATTATGAGCAAAACATCTTTTATTTTGGATCTTAACCTACCGGTAGTGGTAGCGCCCATGTTTCTAATTTCAGGCCCACAAATGGTCATAGAATGTTGTAAAAATGGGGTAGTAGGAACTTTTCCTGCTTTGAACCATCGGTTTACTGAAGGGTTTTAACAATGGATTGTTGAGATTAAAACGACACTGAAAGAGTGAGAAGCAGCAACAGGAAAAAAAGTAGCCCCTTTTGGAGTTAATTTAATCTTCCATAAAACCAATCCAAGATTGCAAGCAGATTTGGAGATTGTGGTCAAGCACGAAGTGCCCTTGATCATCACTTCCCTTGGCGCTGTCTCCGAGTTGATTCAGTCGGTTCATGGTTATGGTGGCTTGGTATTTCATGATGTGATCATGAAAAGACTTGCCCAAAAAGCCGCAGCTGCAGGGATAGATGGCTTGACATTAGTTTCTGCCGGTGCAGGAGGCCATGCAGGGACGATCAATCCCATAGCTTTAGTAGGTGAAATTCGGTCTTTTTTTGACAAAACTATTTTACTTGCGGGTTGCATCAGTACCGGACAAGACGTGGCTGCTGCGCTACAAATGGGTGCTGATCTGGCTTATACGGGGACACGATTTATCAATACAACTGAAAGCGAAGCTTTACCGGAATATAAGCAAATGATTATCGAGTCCAGTGCCAGCGATGTTATCTACACAGCGGCGATTTCCGGAGTACCTGCCAATTTTTTAAGGCCTAGTTTGGAGCAGATGGGCATTACAGAAGAGATGTGGGAAAAAACAGTTGATGTAGATTTTGGCAATGAACTGATCGCCAATGATGAAGCCAAGGCATGGAAAACCATTTGGTCCGCCGGACAAGGGATTACCAAAATAGGTGACAGCCCGAAGACATCGATTTTGGTAGCGCGATTGAGAAAAGAGTTTAAGATCGCCATTGAAATCCAAAGTAAATTATTGGCATAATTCAATTTGGATTAGCTTTTGCCTTATTTTCTATAGAGGCTCCGAGATTAAGTAAGGACATGTGGTTGCCTTTATCTCTATGAAACCTTCACCCTCATAAAGAATATCTAAGGTTTCCAAGGGCTCATGATGAGAAATGGGCTTTCCAAAAAGAGTTGCCGTGAGTCTTTGGGATGGGTCAAAAGGGGCCGCAGTATAACGACCGGATCCAGAAATCCATTTTTTCCAAAGCTTTTTTCTAGACAAAATATATCGTTGTTCTGGACTGATGACTTGCAGGTCAAAATAAGGGGCATAGGGTTTCATTTGATTGATCAGTTGATGAGCATGAGCCTGGTCGGTGATGAAATAGGCACCTGGTACCTTTAATTTGTTGAGGTAGGAGATGACCCCTTCCCAAAGATTACCCGTAAGGGAAATACATTCAATATGATCTTGAAAATCAGTATACGTGGATACATCAAGGTCTATGCCCATGATGACGTCTATTTTAAATTGATACATAAGTGCCTCTGGCGCTGCATCGGACAAACAGATCACTTGGGGTGCCCATTCCAATAAGTCTTCTAATTTTGAAAAGGGAAACGCTGTTAGGTGGTCAATGATGAGGGCAGGTTCCTGGTTTTCTTTGACGAAATGATGGGAAGACAATGGGTTGAAAATTTAAAAGTTTACTTAAAGTTTGAATTTAGCATATAATTATTCATTTCAAAAAAAAGCATTTTTTGTAATGGAAAAAGGGCTGGAAGTCAAAGAAAAGCTTGAAAGGAGAATAGCTCCTTTCAAGCTTTTCTACATTACTAGAATTTCAATGAAATCCCCGTCAAGAAATTGATTCCAGCTTGCGGGTAATAATTATTTTGTTGATAAAGAGATCCATCATAAAGAAAGCCCCAGGTAAATCCATTTGATTCATAGGTGACATTCAGCAAATTGTTAATTAATAAGGTAAATTCTATTTTTCGCATTCCAAAGGCTTGCAATTGATAAGCTAATCTTAGGTCATTGATAAAATAGCTTTCAATCATGCGGTCTTCATTGGACGTATTGTCTAGGAATTGCGCTCCCACAAATTTACTGAGCCATTGTGCGCTGAATCCTTGATGGCTGAAGGTGATGTCATTACCTATCACGACATTGGGACTAAAGGAAATATCGGTATTTGTAAATTCATTTTCTACGATATAGCGGTCATCAGTGAAGGCATAATCAAAAACAACCTCCGTAAATTTATTGATTTTGTTTCTACTCAAGGCCACATTAAAGCCCCAATTCCATCGGTCAGTTAAATTCATACCCAAGACCATTTCTAGACCTGCTCGATAACTATCAGGGGTATTGACCCTGATAGATGAGCCAACATCATTGATGGCTCCGGTTAGGATCAGCTGATCGGTATAATCCATCAAATATAAATTTGTTTCCAAATGGATGTTATCCAAGTTACCCCTTAATCCAAATTCTAAATTTTGAAGTTGCTCAGGACTGGGAATGTCTCCCACCGGAGCATCTATAAAATCAGTACGTACAGGTTCTCGGTGGGCTACAGCGAAGGATCCGTAGAGCTGAAAATGGGCATTTAGTGCATAGGTCAATCCAAATTTCGGATTAAAAAAAGTATATTTTTCTCCTACTTGATAGTTTGAAAGGTCATCATCTGTACCTTCAGTTTCGTAATCAATAGTACGTATTTGAAGATCTCCAAATAGATTAACTTTTGATGAAAGTTGATAATTGGTTTTTAAAAATACGTTAAAATCATTTTTAGTACTTGACCCTTCATAATAACGATCTCTTATGGCGCTGGTACTGGCGTATTCGGACCATATAATTTCACCAAAATGGCTTCCCTTATACGTGTTGTAACCTCCCCCAAGGGTCATCAGGAGGTTGTCTTTGTTATAATTGAAGGCATAAGTAAAGCCATAAAAATCATTGTCTAGCCATCTTCTCCGGATAAGGTCCGTTTGGGTGATCGTAGAGTCCCCAATGGTTACATTCCCTAGTCCATAATCAGTAAAGGCATCTTTTGATCGATATTGTTCAAAATAGCCTTCACCATGGGTATAATGCCCAGAAATAGCTAAATTCAGATCATCGTTGAAGGCATGATTCAAGTGCAATTGATAATGGTCCTGCTCATAGTGATCAATTTCATTGTCATAGAGATAATAATTAAATTTCCGGTCACTACTTAGAAGATTATCTATTTGGGCAGGGCTACCGTATTCGCCTCCTTGATCAATTACGGCTTGCAGCGCTGTAGGGTCATTATTTAATCGGGCTTCCGGAGTACCATACCAAGACTGATAAGTTTCTTCTTGACCGCCAAAAAGAAGGACTTTAAGTGTCGTTTTTGCTCCGTAATACCCACCCGTTAAGAAATAGGAATAAAGGTCAGATTGCGCTCGATCTATGTAACCCTCAGAGGTGATACGGGATAAGCGACCTTCAAAATTGAAATTATTTTTAATGAGACCTGTATTGAACTGCGCATTGGTTTTTAGGGTATTAAAAGAGCCAACGGTTTGATTAATTTGAGCAAAAGCATTTTCAGAGAGACCGCTAGATTGCAGATTTACAGTGGCTCCAAAAGCGGCGGCTCCGTTGGAGGACGTCCCTACCCCACGCTGAATTTGAATTTTGTCTAAAGAAGAGGACAAATCAGGCATATTGACCCAATATACGCCATGAGATTCAGAATCATTGATGGGTATGCCGTTTAAGGTTACATTGATCCGAGTCGCATCACTCCCTCTGATTCTCATACCTGTATAACCTACTCCCGCTCCAGCATCTGAAGTAGTGACCATGGAAGGCGTAAAATTCAATAATATGGGTAAGTCTAACCCAAGATTCCTTTCTTGAATCTTTTCTTTTGAAACATCCGTATAAGTTGTCGGAGTCAATTCATTGGCCTTAGTAGAAAAGTTAATGACCTCATCCCCAAAAATAGTAAGTGCTTTTAGTTTCTTCACTTCGACGGACATCTCGATGACTACATCGGATTGAGAGCCGATGGCAACTTGTTTCGTCACATAGCCAATGGCACTGATAAGTAACGTCTTTTGCTGTTCAGGGACACTCAGTTGAAAATAGCCATTCATATCTGTGATGGTACCCAAATCAAGATCTTTTATGATTACGGAGACTCCAGGCATGCCTTCATTATTTTCATCCCAAACAGTTCCTGAAACCATTCTTTGGGCATAGGATACGTAATTAACTACCAATAAGGTGGCACATATTAAAATTCTCATTGTTTTATTTTTAAATTAACCAAAATAGGAGGAGGGGACCTCCATACGGTTATCATACTTCCCTTCTCAGCATTATCCGAGCAGGTTCAATGGGTATGATCTCAGCCCGAATTTATCTTTTCTTTTCAGAAAAGCAGGGCACCCCTTAACGCCACGAAGATAGGATATTATTTTAAATATTTTGCAATAGTTTTATGGCACAGGCCAATCTGTCGTCTTCAATACCCTTTACAATCCCGTAGGGCAGTTGATTGGATTTAAGATAGTTTAAGTAGATATTAAAAAACTCTTTTCTTCTGTAGGGGTGCTCCCTTTGAGGGTCATTTTTCCAAGGGATATCGATGTTGGAGAGCAGATAAAAGTCATATTTTCGCTGAGCAATTTGATCCAGAATCCAAGGGTCTGTTCTGCCATATTTATCATGACTCCAAATCTTTAAAATAATCAAGTTGGTATCACAAAATAGATATTTATCGGCCGAAGCGGCGCGATCGTCTTCCCAAGTAAGTTGTGCTTTCGCAATTTCTAACAAGTCAGCCTCTTGATAATCTCTATCTAGGCGGTCTAAATAAAATCTAGCATATTCCGGAACCCATTCAGTGTAATAGGAAACCGCCAATTCTTGGGCTAATTTGCTTTTACCTGTAGACTCAGGACCTATGATTGCGATTCTTTTAATTTCAGTTTTATATTCCATGTCATGTAACCCCATCCGGCAAGTAAGGTAAATAGTAAGAATTGAAAGCTGGTCAAAGGCAAACCTTTGTAAATATAAAGCGGAACAGAAATGCTATCCACTATGATCCAAGCAATCCAATGTTCAATTTTTTTTCTAGCCATCAACCACATACCCGTGATGGCAAGGGCAGAAGTAAGCGCATCCCATCCAGGGACATCACTATCTGTGAGTCCAAGTCCAAATCGGATCAATAAAAAAGAACTTAGGAACAGCAAAAAAATGATTGTATTTTCTTGCTTATTGTTTTTTGAAATTGGAACTGGGGTGTGAGTTCCTTTACCTTGGGTCCAAAAGTACCATCCGTACATACTCATGACAAGATAATAGATCTGAATGCCCATATCACCATAGAGCTTGTATTGAAAGGTAATACCGATGTAAATGATGATACTGATGATTCCCGTTGGATACACCCAAATTTGTTCTTTTTTGGCATACCAGACGCTTACTAAGCCGAAAAAAACGGCGGTCATTTCTGCATAAGACGTATTGACCAATTGAGAGATAAATAAGCTTTGAAATTCAGTCATACCGCAATTATAAAATTAATAATCAAACAATCTTTTTATTAAGGCGGAATGTTGATAATTTTGCTTTGCAAATAATATCCCTACTTATTTGCTTATGAATATTAACCAAGATAGAATTATTTTTGAAGCACTCACCTACGATGATGTGCTTCTTTTACCGGGCTATTCTGAAATTCTCCCACGAGATACCGAAATAAAAACATTTTTGACGCGAAACATTGAAGTCAATATTCCGTTTCTGTCAGCAGCGATGGATACGGTTACGGAATCCAGTATGGCCATATCCATGGCGCTTGATGGGGGCATAGGTCTGATTCATAAAAATATGACCATTGCCCAGCAGGCGATTGAAGTAAGAAAAGTCAAGCGGTCACAAAGTGGTATGATCTTAGACCCGATCACCCTCAACGAAAAGGCTTTGGCTGGAGATGCTGAGAAAATCATGCGTGAAAATAATATTGGGGGGATTCCTGTGGTCAATGATCAAGGGGTTTTAATAGGGATTATTACCAACAGAGATTTGAGGTTTCAGAAAGAAATGAGCAAGCCCATATTAGATATTATGACCAGTGAAAAACTCATTACTGCGAACGTTGAGGTGGGCTTAAAAGAAGCGGAAGAAATCTTACAAGAATATAAAATCGAAAAACTTCCAATCGTCGATGAAAATTATAGATTGACGGGATTGATTACCTATAAAGACATTTTAAAAAACAGAGATCGACCCAACGCTTGTAAAGATAAATTCGGACGCCTAAGGGTAGGCGCAGCTGTAGGAGTCACTCCTGATGTGACTCAGAGGATTTCAGCTTTGGTGGATGCCGGAGTAGATGTAGTTAGTATTGATACGGCACATGGACATACCAAAGGGGTCATTGAGGCGTCGAAAATGGTAAAGCATCAATTTCCTGATTTAGAGCTTATTGTGGGTAATGTGGCTACGGCTGAAGGGGCTTTGGCCTTGGTTGAAGCAGGAGCCGATGCTGTGAAAGTGGGCGTTGGACCAGGGAGTATTTGTACGACAAGAATTATTGCGGGTGTGGGTGTTCCCCAATTATCGGCGGTTTATGAAGCGGCCAATGCCTTAAAAGGGACAGGCGTCCCTGTCATCGCAGATGGAGGGATTAGATTTTCCGGAGATGTAGTCAAAGCATTGGCAGCGGGTGCCAATGCTGTGATGATAGGATCTTTACTTGCAGGTACCGAAGAGGCACCGGGGGAGGTCATTCTGTATGAGGGTAGGAAGTTTAAGAGTTATCGAGGCATGGGATCTGTCGAGGCCATGGAGGAGGGCTCAAAAGATCGCTATTTTCAGGATGCAGAAGACGACATAAAAAAATTAGTACCCGAAGGCATTGTCGGTAGGGTGCCTTTCAAAGGGATGGTTTCCGAGGTTCTTTATCAAATGGTTGGAGGACTTAGAGCAGGCATGGGTTATTGTGGGGCGCGTAATATTGAGCAATTGCACCTAGCAAAATTTGTTAAAATTACCTCGGCTGGATCTGTAGAAAGTCATCCACATGATGTCTATGTGACCCGAGAGGCTCCCAATTATTCGACCAGGTAATTAAGAAGTTAAAGTTAGATTTATAAATTTGAAAAGATCATATCAAAAGAGTTTATTTCTTCTGTTGTTTTTGGGTTTTTTTTTAAGCTGTGACTACCTCAATAAAAAGCAGGGACCCACTTCCGGTCCTATTGCTCGCGTAGGAGATAATTTTTTGTTTGGAGAAAATATAGCCCAGGATATGCCTCTAGGCCTTTCGTTTTCAGACAGTAGTAGACTTGTGGATAAATATGTGGATGATTGGGTAAAGAAGCAGTTGTTAATCATCAAAGCCAATGAGGAATTAAGTATTAATGCGATAAACATTGACCGTAAAGTTGAGGATTACCGCTATGCATTGATCATGCATGAGTTTGAGAAGATTTATATAGATTCACATTTAAACACTCAAGTCACTCAGGAGGAGATCGAATCTTATTATCATGAACGATCAGAAAATTTTTTATTGAAGCAAAATATCGTAAAATGCATTTTTGCTAAGATTCCGCGTAGTGCACCAGACATTTCCCAGATTCGTAGAAATATTAGAAATTTTCCCAATACGGAAATTGAGGATATTAAAAATTACTGCTATCAATTTGCCGATTTATCATTTCTTGATGATTCTGTGTGGATAGATCTTGATGAGTTGGTGATAAACACACCGCTTGCTACTTTACAAAATAAAACTCAATTTTTAGAGAAAACCGTTTATAGTGAAACTAGAGATGACAGTTATATTTATTTATTCAGAATTGTTGAATATAAAATATCTGATCAGGTTGCACCGTTAGAATATGTCAAAGAAGATATAGAAAATATTATCATTAATAAGCGTAAACTTGCACTTAAGAAGGAATTACACGAGACGATTTATGAAGAAGCACTCAAAACGAAGAAATTTGAAGTTTATCGCAATTAGCGTTATTTTTTGGCTTTCCCTCAATGCGGTAATTGGTCAGTCTAAAGAGTTATTGGTCGATAGAATTATTGTTAAAGTAGATGATTATATCGTATTAAAATCAGATTTAGAGCAGACCTACCTTGAGTATCTTTCTCAAGGAGAAGTAAATAGTGGTGCCTTAAGGTGCCAAGTATTAGAAAATTTAGTTATCAATAAGTTATTGGTGGCAAAAGCAGAAATTGATTCGGTCATTGTATTAGATGAAGAAGTACAAAACAATCTAGATCAAAGAATGGCTTATATGATCTCTCAGATTGGCTCGGCCAAAGAAATAGAAGAGTATTATGGTAAGAGTTTAGGGCAAATAGAGGAAGAATTATTTGACCAGGTCAAGGAACAAAAAATAATTGAGGCCATGCAGCGGACTATTACTAGTGATATTAAGGTAACACCCAGTGAGGTAAAAAATTTTTTCAATAAAATACCCAAAGACTCCTTGCCCTATTTTTCAACTGAAGTCCAGGTCGGTCAATTGGTGATGAAGCCTGAGCCAGGAGTAGAGCAGTTAGGTAAGGTCGAAAGGCAATTATTAGAAATCAGAGGCAAAATTTTGAGGGGGACAGAGACCTTTGAAAATATGGCAAGGAGGTATTCAGAAGATCCAGGATCGGGATCTCGTGGAGGTCAGCTTCCGTTTTATAAGCGAGGTGAACTGGCTCCAGAGTTCGAAGAGTCTGCCATGACCATGGAAGTTGGAGAGCTCTCAATGCCTGTCAAATCAGATTTTGGATATCATTTGATTGAGTTACAAGAAAAAAGGGGAAATACGTTTAGGTCTAGGCATATACTGATTATTCCTAAACCTTCTGCCGATGATATTAATGTGGCGGAAAATAAATTGGACAGCATAAGAAACTTAATATTGGACAGTATAACAAATTTTAGAGTGGCAGCAAAAGAATTTTCAGCAGACAAGGAAACGGCATCAAATGGAGGTTTCTATACTGGATCCGATGGTTCAGTGAGGATTTCAGTTGAGCAATTAGACCCTAACATATTTTTCACTGTCGATACCATGAGCATAGGCTCCTTGACAAAGCCATTGAAATTTTCAATGGTCGATGGAACGACCGCTTTCAGATTGATTTTTTATCAAGATAGAATACCCCCTCATCAAGCTAATTTGAATGATGACTATCAAAAGTTGGCTGAATATGCACTCAATGCAAAAAAGGGAAAATTATTGGATAAGTGGTTTGAGAAGGCCAAAGGTGAAGTCTATGTGGATGTTGATCCTGCCTATAACTATTGTGATATCATGAAATAATTAGGTATGAGTGAGAAAAATGAAAAAGAATTAGCAGATGAGTTTTTTGAAAAATGTAACACACTCCGTGAGGAAATAGCTCGAATAATTATAGGTCAAGACGAGGCGGTTCGGTTATTACTTATTTCTATTTTTTGTAGTGGTCACTCGTTATTGGTTGGTGTACCAGGGCTCGCCAAAACTTTGTTGATCAATACGCTGGCTCAAGCCCTCAATTTGGATTTCAGTCGGATTCAATTTACCCCTGATTTGATGCCTTCAGACATCATTGGTGCGGAAACTTTTGATCGTGATCGAAATTTCAAATTCATCAAAGGGCCCATTTTTTCCAATGTAGTCTTGGCGGATGAAATCAATAGGACCCCACCAAAAACCCAATCTGCCTTGCTTGAAAGCATGCAAGAATATACGGTTACCATAGGAGGGACTCAGCATAAATTAGATCGACCATTTTTTGTTTTGGCCACTCAAAACCCGATTGAACAAGAAGGTACCTATCCCTTGCCTGAAGCACAACTCGATCGTTTCATGTTGATGATTAAATTAGATTATCCTGACTATCAAACCGAAGTAGAAGTCATAAAAAACACTACGAGAAACACCCGCATAGCTGTTAAAAACGTAATTTCAAAAGATGAAATTCTTACGTTCCAAAATTTGGTCAGAAGCGTGCCGGTAGTAGATAACGTCTACGAGTATGCCGTGTCGTTAGCTCATAAGACAAGGCCTGGAAGAGTGGGATCCAGTACATTGGCCAATGATTATCTAGATTGGGGAGCAGGCCCCAGAGCCAGTCAGTTTTTAATTTTGGGTGCCAAATGCCATGCTTTGATGATAGGCAAGTATGCTCCGGACATTGAGGACGTTGAGGCGGTGGCAGAATCAGTTTTAAGACATAGAATTGTGAGGAACTTCAAGGCTGAAGCCGCAGGAATTTCAGAAGCTCAAATCATTCAAGACTTACTTTAATTACAATCCATTGAATTGCCGTAAAAAGCGGACGTCATTTTCAGAAAACAGTCGAATATCATCAATTTCATATTTAAGCATGGCAATACGTTCTATACCCATGCCAAAAGCGAAGCCACTAAATTCTTTCGAATCAATACGGCAATTCTGCAATACGTTGGGATCCACCATTCCTGAACCACCGATTTCGACCCAACCACTGTTTTTACAAATTTTACAGCCCTTCCCTTTACAGATGAAACAGCTGATATCTACTTCGGCGCTGGGTTCAGTAAAGGGGAAATAGGAGGGTCTGAACCTAATCTGTGTATCTTTTCCGAAAAATTCACGCGAAAAATGATAAATAGATTGTTTGAGGTCTTTAAAGCCAACATTACGATCAATATATAAACCTTCTACTTGGTGAAAGAAACAATGTGCCCTTGCAGAGATGGCTTCGTTCCGATAAACCCGTCCGGGCATGATGGATCTAAAAGGAGGCTTTCCATGCTCCATTAATCTTATTTGTACTGTAGAGGTGTGGGTCCGTAATAGTCTGTCAGGATCTTTTTCTAAAAAATAGGTATCCTGCATTTCTCTAGCTGGGTGATTATTAGGAAAATTGAGGGCTGTGAAATTATGCCAATCATCTTCCATTTCAGGTCCTTCAGATACGTTAAATCCTTGTCTTTCAAATATTTCGATCATTCTGTTTTTGACAATATTGATCGGATGTAACCCACCTATTTGAAAAGGAGTTGAGGGAAGTGAAACATCAGGGTGTTCCGAAGGATGAGTTGTAATAGACTGAAGATTGGCTGCCAAAGATTTAAATTTGGTATTGGCCTCTTTTTTTAGCTCATTAAGGGCTTCTCCAAAAGCTTTTTTTTGATCATTGGGTACCGTTTTGAACGCATCAAATAGGCCGGTAATCACACTTTTTTTACTGATGAATCTGATCCGAAAAGCTTCTAATTCAGAGGCATTCGCAACCAAGACTTGAGCTAATTCTTTGTGTACTTTTTCAACCTGATCAAACATGGTATAGCAAAGGGTTTTGGATTATTAAGGGATAAAGATAATTAAGGGCATCATGGTAATAAAGAAACTCCTTATTCTTTGTAAACTATGGGCTAATATGCGGTGTCTTGTCCTTTAATGAGCTCAAAAAATGTGATGAAGATAATCTTTACATCTAAGAAAACAGACCAATTATTTAAATAGAACCGGTCTAAGGTCACTCTATTCTTAATTGCTCTTAAATCTTTTATTTCACCACGATGCCCCAACGCTTGTGCCAATCCAGTAATCCCGGGCTTGAAGGTATGCCTTTGGGAATAACTTTTGATTTGATTAATGTATTGCTCATTCAGTTTCAAAGGCAAGGGTCTGGGGCCTACGATGGTCATATCTCCAATCAGGACATTAATTAATTGAGGAAGTTCATCTAAACTAGTCCTTCTCAGGATTGCACCAAAGTAGGTTATTCGGTGATCATTTTTTGTTGCCCATTTTTGGTCGGCTTCTTCATTTAAATACATAGTACGGAATTTTAAGCAGTGAAAAACTTCATTGCTCTTACCATTTCGATGTTGCTTAAATAAAATGGGACCACGAGACTCTAAAAAGATTATGAGGGCAATAATGGGATAGAGCCAACTAAGAACAAAAAGCAACATCATTGACGAGAAGAAAACATCAAAAGAGCGCTTTAAAAATCTATTAAAAGGATGGTCCAAGGGCAAATAATTCACATCGATGATATTGATGTTGTCAATTAGCTTGAGCGTATAAGATTTTAAAAAATCTGTTTTGAAATGAGGCAATAATTTCACCTTGACAAATGA
The DNA here is from genome assembly GCA_002292365.1 of Flammeovirgaceae bacterium UBA976. GTDB lineage: Bacteria > Bacteroidota > Bacteroidia > Cytophagales > Cyclobacteriaceae > UBA4465. The sequence goes on along the minus strand of DBBU01000001.1, from coordinate 25,803 downwards.
GGCATCGGACAATTCAATAATTTGATTCAATTCTTCTCGCGCAATATTTTCACTGACATAAACAAAATCAACCTTCTCTAAGTCCGAATTAAGAAAGTCCTTCAAGTTTCCTTTAAGAGGATATTTTGTGACTGTTTTAGTGCTACTTCCGTAAAATCCAGTACAACGGATGCCTAGGTTTTTGTTTTTATTAATGGCATCAAATAAGGAAAAACCTAACTGATCATAACCGACGATGATGGCATTGCGATAATTTCCACCCCACTTACGATATTTATTAACAATTAAGTGGACAATTACTCGCTCAATAGGGATGAATAAGAATAATAACCCAGTAAAATACAAAACGAAAGTTCTTGACAGAATTTGTTGATTACTGAAAATCACAAAAAACGAAAAAAATGCCAAGAAAACAGCAATGGTTTTAAAGCCTTTGGTAATTGACTTTTCATATCCCGAGGGTCTGCCTATTTTGAAATCTTTGCCCAACAAAGACAAGCTTGTCCAACTTAACAGAATAAAAAATAAGTTTTCTATGGTGTAATTTTCTAAAGGAAATGAGACACCAATTGCCTTATGGGTCGCCAAGAAAGCGATGGAAACCACTAAAAGATCAGCCATTATAAATAGGATGGGAAAAAAGAAATAAAATCGCTTTCTCACTTAAATTTATTTTTGAAGACCAAAAATAAGGTTTAAGAATGAATAATTCACTATTTATTAAGAACATAAATAGGTGATCTCACAAACTAATGCTGTGTGGCAATGTTATTATTTCCTTTTTAGTAATTATTTGGTATTTTCCTATTTATCTATTTACAGAATTAACATTTTTGTGGGGAACAAATATTTTAAGCGATTAAGTTTAGATTTGTGTAAAAAAATTCTTCAAAACTCTAGAAGTGCTTTGCGTAAAAAGAGTCATAAATTTTATCACCTTCAGTACAACAGTCATGCTCTGGTCATGTGTTGTAGAGATTGATCGTGAGACGCTCATATATGATAATAATTTTGAGACGGTAGATTTGAGACGTATTGAGGGAGGTATTGTCACTTCTTATTTGGGACAAAACATATTGGGGACCTACAATAATGGGGGGTTTAAATTGACTCTCGAAGGTTTAGGGACACATGATTACGTTCAAATTCAAGCATTACTTTATATCCATGACTCTTGGGATGGTAATGCGGAGTCTCCTGACGGTACGGATTATTGGGGGGTCATGCTAGATTCTTCGGAAGTAGATGTTTTTAAAACCTCATTCTCCAATTCACCCTGTTCCAGTGATTATTGTCTGATGCAATCCTACCCTGAAAGGCACCCCTTTTTAACTTTTCCTAGAACCGGAGCTTCAGTCGTTGATCTGCCTGCCTTTTGCAAGTCTGATGGAACGACCTCGGCGTACGAGATCGAGCTCATTTTTCCACATCGTAAAGGTCAAGTTGAAATTGTATTTTGGGACGAACTGAATCAGCCCAATGCATCTGATGCTCAATGTGATGAAAGTTGGTCGCTGAACAATATTCAAGTCAAATTATTATCAATTTGAAAAAGCAAATTATTTTGATTTTTTGTATAAGTATCGTTTGGATACCGGTGCTGGTCTCATTACGAGCCCAATCGTTGCCCTTGGGTTTTCCCTTGATCGAAGAAGGTTTGCGAAGAGGTCAACTGGTCGGAACAGTTGATTCTCTCTTGTCATTTAATATCAGGTCACTCAATCACATTGAAGCACTGCAGCAAAATAAGCTATCTTTTACTTTTGGTTCTGTACTCAGAAAGTCTGAAAATGAGCAATTCAATGTGCAGTTATTACCTATATCGAATCAAGCAGAGTATACTAGCAACATCCCTTATCAGACTAATAATGGGCTCATGTTGCCGATAGCGGGATTTCAGTTGAGCCTCTCATCAGGAATTTATGCTAAGCTAGGGATCCTATCAATTCAATTATATCCCACCCTTTATTATGGAATGAATCGAGAAGTTGACGGATATTCAAATATCAATAAAACGGATTGGGCACAGTCTCAAATAGCAGTATCCCATAAATTATTTACTTTGGCCTTGTCCAATCAAAATATGTGGTGGGGACCAAGTAAAAACAACGCCCTGATCCTATCCAATAACGCGGCAGGCTTCAAGCACATTTCTTTTAAATCAAGTCGACCGGTCAATATTTTTATTGGTCATTTGGAATGGGAGCTTGTAGGTGGGCGGTTGGATAATTCACTCAACAATTCACATTATCCCACTCAAGGCTATACTAGTATACCCTTTCTTGGACCGGCTAATCAGGACGCGCGGTATATGAATGGCATAAGTATCTCCTATCAGCCCAAATGGGTACCGGGCTTGTTTTTAGGGATCAACCGGGCCGTGCAAATGTACCGGCAGGTAGCGATTGATTACAAGGCTTACCTTCCTGTTTTTGGGGAACTATTTAGAGGAGGGGAGGACGACGTGGGGACAGATGGACAAATATCCATAACGACGAGATACATGATGCCTACCGCTCGGGCGGAGCTTTATTTTGAGTATGGTAGAAATGATGCGGCAGGGAGCATTAGAGATTTTGCGATGATACCTCAACATTCTCGAGCCTATGTTTTTGGGATTACCAAGATCGTTGAAGCTAAAAAACCACATAATTTCATTTCTATGGAATTTGAAATGATTCAAATGGAGCAAACCATTGACCGATTGGTCAGAGGTGCTGGTAGTTGGTATGTACACGGACAAGTGCATCAAGGCTTTACCCAACTGGGCCAAGTATTAGGTGCGGGGGTAGGTCCAAGTGGCAATCAGCAAGATTTTAAAATTTTGCTAATCAACCAGGAGACCCAATTAAAATATGGATTTTCACTTAGGCGTGTGGTACACAATAATGATTTCTTGTATGTCACTTTTGGAGATCTAGATGAGCGCAAACGTTATTGGACAGATTTATCCATGGGATTGGAAGCCGGGGGCTTTTACAAAAGATTCATTTTCGAGGGTCAGCTCACCTACATTTATTCCTTGAATTATCAATGGGAGTTATTAAATGAATTAAACGGACCATTGTCTAAAGGCAATAATCAATCGAATGTATTTTTGGGTATCAAAACGGCCTATCAATTTTGAAAAAAAGATCGTTACATATAGCCGTATTGATATTTTTTCAGATGAGCGTAAGTGTGGGGCAAGTCATTGATGTGGGTACGCCCATCGTGGAGGAGCAGTTGCGGAGACTTCAGTTAATATCGGATTCAGCCATTCATTATTCTTTTTTCAAGAGGCCCTTGAACATGAGCTATTTTGATCACGAATTGATCAAAGATCATTGGTTTGGAAATTCAATACTTAGCCAGAAGTCGTTCGAATTGATTTTTTTAAATCCACGAGTGGATTTAGATTTCAATTCAAATCATCCCTATGAACGCAATAATGGAAATTTTAATCCTGCGAAAGGCTTGCAATACCGGAGATCCATAGGTCTTTATGCTCAATGGAAATTCATAGAAATACAAGTCAAACCCGATTGGCTTTTTGCACAAAATGAGGACTACGAGGGATTTTCAGAGCTTAAAGGGCCAAGAATTTGGTGGACGCGTTATAATTGGTGGACCTACGCGGATCACCCCGAGCAGCATGGAGCTTCGGATGAATGGCGACTGAGGCCGGGGCAATCCTATTTAAAGTTCAATTATCGCAAGTTTTCTTTGGGCCTTTCCAGTCAAAATTTATGGTGGGGTCCTGGAAAAAAGAATTCCCTACTAATGACGAATGCAGCTGAGGGGTTTTGGCATCTCTCGTTAGAGACTCAGATTCCGATTGATACCAAAATTGGTACTTTTGAAGGGCAATTCATAGGAGGTATTTTAAATAATTCGGATTATAGCCCTCCCGATACGTTACGGCAGTACGGGGGTAAGACCAATTTATATGTTCCTTTTAGGGACGCAGACCGGTATTTATCTGGAATTCATATTTCCTACCAACCTAAATGGGTGGACGGCCTGTTTTTGGGTTTCTCCTATGTTAACCAACAGTATTTAGGGGATGCTCGAGACGAGTGGGATGTGTTGGCGGCGGTGACAGATGTCTTTAGACGAAATGAAGGAATAGATGATCGGATACGACCGGATAGATACGCTTCCTTATTTTTGCGTTGGATTTGGAAGGAGGCCCAAGCTGAAGTGTATTTTGAAGGTGGGAAAAATAAGTTTCAGGGCTTTAAAGAGTTTTTAATGGTCCCAGAAAAAGATGCTGGATTTGTTTTGGGATTCACCAAACTATTTGATTTGCACCAACCGGGTAACTTCCTAGAAGTAGGTCTCGAACTGACCAAATTGGCCCAATCCACTGATTACAGTTTAGCTGAATTGAACAGCTGGTACCTTGATCAAAACATCAGACATGGATACACGCAGAAGGGGCAGTGGATTGGGGCAGGCATTGGCCCAGGGAGTAACCTAGCCACCATTGATTTGAGTTGGCTTAATGCAAACCATAAACTGGGTCTAGTTTTGGAGCGAGAGCTTCATAATAGTGATTTCTATTATTTGGCATATGCACACAATCGAGATTGGAATAAATACTGGGTTGATTACAGTATTGGGATTCAGGGATATACGCAGATCAAAGACCTCATGATCCAAGGCAGCATTACGCGTATTACCTCACTCAATTATCAGTGGGTACATGAGCGAGAACCTGGAGACCCTTATATCGGACCAGGTAATGATCTGATCAATTGGAACTTTAATTTGAGTGTGATTTATCATCTACCCACCAAAAGAAGGCAAATGAAATAGAAAGGAGCTTAAGATCGTGCGTAAAGCGATACCTAATACACTACTGATGGGATCGATCTAGCTCCATGTGTTTTTTGGATGATTTTTTTTTGAGTTAGCAGAAAAAAATAGGTTTTATTCGAGAGGTGTTACAATAAGAGGACATTCATCGGGGCCAAAAAGTACTAATGACATATATTTGACAGCGATACTAAACATTACCTAAAAACAGGGGGACAAGAGTCTTCGAGTTCTTGTTCACATGAACGTTAGAAAAAGCAAAATTTCAATCATATTCATTGAAGCTTATTAAGACCAAAAATCAATTCATGACTTCCATCATTTCAAAAGGGGTCCGCAATCAACCAGAAAATGAAGTGGAATAGATTGATTATCCAGAGCTTGGGTTCCTTGGGTTTCCTGCAAATGACCAATTATTTGGTGCCTGTTTTAGTCATTCCACTGCTTTTGGCTCGTGTGGGACTTGAAAGCTATGGGATGATTATTTTGGCACAAGGCATCATGAATTTTGCGGTTGCCATTACTGATTTTGGTCTGAATTTAACGGGGACACGCTTGATCAGTCAGGCCAAAGGAGATCTCAGTTTGGAGCGGACGTTGACCCAAAAAATTTTGGTGATTAAAATATTTTTATTGTTAGGAACGTTTATTGGATTGGTTTTTTTGGTAAAAACAGTTTCTCCATGGCAGCCTTATGAATATCTAATATTGACTTCTTATTTTATTGTCATTGGCAATACATTGATGCCCGTTTGGTACTTCCAAGGGACTCAAAAAATGATATGGTTGACTTTGTTGAATTTCCTGAGTAGGGTGTTTTACGTTGGGGCTGTACTTTTTTTTATAGAATCGAGTGATGATTTGCTGTGGGTGAATGTTTGTAATGGGGTGGGGTGGTGTATCGCTGCTTTTTTTGGATGGGGGGTATTGTTTTTTAAAACGAAATTCTGCTTTGAAAAACAATCATTCAAAGCAATTTATGCATTTGCGCATCAAAACGTTCCAATTTTTCTCTCGGAAGGGGTAACTACGTTTTATAGAAATATTGGTATTGTCATCGCTGGATTTTTTCTGAGTGCTCCTCTCATGGGGATTTATGTAATTATTGACCGAATCATGATGCTGATAGCTAATTCATATACCTTGGTATACCGGGCGATCTTTCCGATGCTATGCAATTTTGTGAAGGAATCAGATCGTGTTTTGAAAGATTTTTTATACTCGATTTTTTCAAAGCTGTTGGTTATGGTATTATTAGGAATGGCTGTCGTCATCTTTTTTGGGGAGCCACTTATTGAGATGCTTTCCGATGAAATTATCCTCACGGATATAGGACCTTTTTTATGGATTTTACCCGTATTTATTTTTTTACTTTTTTGCAATCTCCCGATTAGCTTATTAATTATCGCTTTGGATATGAAAAAAAGGTATTTCGGCTATCACCTGATCGGTCTGATAACAGCACTCGTTTTACTTCCTTTTTTGGTTTCTTTTTTGGAGATCAATGGATTACTGATCAGTATAGCTTTAGCAGAATTGGCGATGTTTCTTTTTGGCGCGGCCGTATTGTATAGAACCTATCGAATGCCCATCAATCCATAAATGGCATCCATATATTGATCACAGATATGATCCCAGGTATATTTTTTTGAAATACCGGATCTTGAATGATTCTTTAAGTCCGCGACTCTTTTTGGATGAAGATCAAAGTCCTTGATTTTTTCACTGACGGAATCAATGGAATTATTAAAAAAGTCACCAAAGCTACCATTGGCTAACATTTCATCATTAAAAGGAGTTTTTAAGGCGAGAATCGCGCAGCCATAGGCCATGGCCTTGAGCATGGTGGGATTGGTGCCTCCGAATTCATGTCCATGAAGATAGGCGTAACAATGGTGATACAGTTCTGCTAGCGTTTCGGACTCATTTACATAGCCCGTCATGATGACGCGGTCCGTAGTTTGTGACCGGGTTTTTATTTTTTTAGCAAAGGTATCTTGAAAAGGAACGTCACCCACAATCACAAGCTTCTTATCCGAGAGAGTCTGCAAAAAGCCTTCTAAAATGAGGTCTGAATTGTTATCTGGAATCAGTCTACCCACGATCAAATAATAGCTATTGGGTTGGAGACCCCATTTTTCAATCAATGAAGGATTCTGTGAGTATCTAGGCTCGGCTCCATAAGCAATGACTTTGGAATCCGTTTGAAATTCTTTTTTATATACCCGTTGCATCTCGAAGGAATCATTGATGATCAAATCAAAAAAACGGGTCGCCTGCTTTGAAGACCAATAAAAATATTTTGATCCCAAACCTTGCCATTTGGGACGCATCCATTCTAAGCCATCCACATTGATCATGGTTTTTTTTCGAAACAATCTGGTCAATAAACCAAACGGTCCGTTGGCTGAGTTGACGGCAAGTACAACATCGTAGGGTTGCCAGCAAGCATGCAAAAACGCAAAAAGTGAATGGCTCAATTGACTGAGTATTTTAGTTTCAATGGCCGAAAGGTAGACCAGATGGATCCCTTTTATTTGCTTGGGCCGGTGTTCAAAAAGATTCTTATGACAATAAATGGTCACTTTGATCCCTTTTTCAACTAGGCGTTCCGAGAGTTCTTTAGCAAAGGTTTCATAGCCACTGTACACATAGGGATAGCCTCGCGTACCAATCAGGGCAATACTGGGGGGGTTAGTGTTCATGGATTACAGTAAGGAGTTGCATGATGTTTTTTTCAAAGGAGACCAGTGAAAAGTCGGCATTCACTTTTTGTTGAGCCACTTGCCCCATAGCCCTACGCATTTTTTCATCAGACAAGTAAGGGGAAATAATTTTGGCAGCCTCTTGCGCATTGTCCAGAGGAATATGGATGCCTGAAACTTGATGTTCAATCATTTCTAAGGCGCCGCCTTGTGCCGTAGCAATGACCGTTTTCTGACAAGACATCGCTTCTAATATAACGGTAGGAAAAGGATCGGGTGCCGTGGAGGGAAGGATGAAGAGATCTAGTGTATTGAGAATGGCCATGATGTCTTCTCGATAACCTAGATTGATAAAATGGCTTTTGAGTCCAAGGGTTTCTAGCTTCGCATTCAATTCATCATAAAGGTATTCATTGCCAGGATAGGCATCACCGACCATGATAAAAGTAAGTGCTGATTTTTTTTTTAGCAACGCTTTGGCAAGGTCTATAAAATAGCTTTGACCTTTCCATGGATGCACTCTGGCAATCATGCCAATGATCAGATGGTTTGGACGGAGAGATAATTCTTTAGATAAATTTTGATTCGACGATAAAGATGAATAATCTAATCCATTATAGATGACAGAAATTTTGTGTTGTGGGATGAATGTGGATAGGTGGTCTTTGACCGCACGAGATACCGCTATGACATGATCGGCATTCCTTGCGATCATCTTATGAATTAAAAAAGCAAACCAAGAGGGGGATTGTATGATTTCATGTATGTGAAACACATGTTTGAGCCGACATTTTCTGGCCACCCAGCCGCCCACGATAACCGCCGCCGTATTGGAGTAGATCAAATCAATATTTTCTTGAATACATAATTCAGTCAGTTGATTTTTTGCGATCCAAAGAGTTCTAAACCTATTGATTAGGCCTTTGAAATTAAAGTATTTTCTTCTAATGATGCCAAGTTTAATAAAGCGGACCTCAATGTATTCCTTTTTTAATGCTCGGCTTAATAATCCATCTTCAGATAGCACCACGAGAGGTTTATGGCCATTTTTTATAAGCATCTGCAGGGTGATCAGCAAAATTTTACTGGCACCATACATGTCAGAGGAGCTATGTAAGAAAAGGATGCGCAATTATATTCGTGTTTTTAATTTTTTTGCAGGATTACCGCCCATGACCGAGTAGGGTGCAACGTCTTTAGTTACCACACTGCCTGCGGCGATTACAGATCCTTTTCCTATGCGTATTCCGGATAGGATGATGCAGTTGGCGGCAATCCAGCAGTCGTCTTCGATAATTATAGGAGCTGTGGCTACGCCTTGATCTTTCATGGGGACATCGATAGAATCAAAATTATGATTTTCAGCGTATAAACTCACTCTGGGGGCCATCATCACGTTATTACCAATTTCTATATATCCTGAACATCCAATATAACTGTAGGGCCCTATATTCGAGTGGTTACCTATTTTGAGGCCCATTCCAACGGCGCCACCATATAAGTTACTCGGCCGAATGGTAGCATAACTTCCGATGGTAACTTTTTCACCCAATTGAATGCCTTCAGAACTGATACAATTAATTTCCGCACCTCTTTCTATAATAAAGTTTTTACCTACAGATAATTTGTGCCCAGAAATAATTTTGACCGAGGGACCTATCAAAACAAGCCCCTCACTTGAGCGCCAAAATAAACGGAAAAACAGGCCCCTAATGAACCAATTCAATAATGTGAATAGAGAAGATAGGGTATTTCGCCTCCCCCAACCAGCTTTATATTTATCACCGAATATCATTAATCCTAAGCAATGTAATTTTCAATTCCTTCAAGAAAATTCTTTTTGGAAAACTCTTTCAATCGCAATTTACCATTCTTTATGAGGTCATTTCTAAGATTGGATGAGTTTATCAGCTTTTTCATTGCTTTGGACCAAGCGTGAGGGTCTAAAGACTGGACAGAAAGACCCCCCGTACCTGCGATCTCATTGGTGGCTTCATTCTCCGACAAGATGACTGGTAAGCCATAAGAAAAGGCTTCAAGTATAGGAATACCAAAACCTTCATGGACAGAGGGGAAGGTATAGGCCCAGGCATTTTGATAAAACCATTTGAGCTGATTTGCTGAAGCGTATCCCGTAAAGAGAACGTGCTCGTTTAGATTCAGTTGACGAACCAGAATTTTAAGCGTTTGATAATCATCTAAATCCTTTGCGGGTCCTTTTTGACCTACCAAGGCCAGTTTGTAGTCAGGGAATTCTTTCAAAAAAAGAGCAAATCCTTTAATCAAAACAGCCAGATTTTTACGCTTTTCAAGTACACCTACGTGTAAAAAGTAGGATTGATGGACTAATTTTTCATAAGGTTCTGCGACGGCTGCTACATTAAGTTGAGGGGCACTTTGATAAATGGTTTGAATCAATTTTGGCTTCAATAAGGAGGTGATTTTTTTTTCTGTTGCCAATGAAGCGGAGATGATTTTACTTTTACCATTAAGACCCTCAATAATGGACCATAAATAGTATTTTAACCACCATTTATTATAATCTTGTGGATTTTCCCAAAAAAAAGCATCGTGAAATACGATGATTTTGGCACACGGAAGGCTCCAAAGGGGTGCATGAAAATCAGGAAAAATGATGGCTTTGGGACGATGCCATAATATTAGCAAAGGAATCACCAATTGCTTCCAAAGCAAAGTATAAAAATGGAATAAAATATGGCGCCATTTATTATGATGCTTGAAAAAATTATTTTTTTCAATTTGATATAAGTTGGGATAGATCAAATATTCATACTTATTGGATTGGGCCGTAGCCGCGAGCAATTCTTGGATATACGTATTGAGACCTGTTTTGGCCATCAGTAAATATTGAATATCAATGATGACTTTTTCTTTAGTCATGAGGTATCGCATTAGGTAAAATGGCCGTACTGTTCTTTATTTTCACACTTTGACCCACCATCCACCAGCTAATTAAGGATACGAACAGATAGAGTTCCGCATTTGCCGTGAATAAGGGCAAGAGTAAGGCAAATTTGGTGGTTCCAGCTACAAATGAAATGATTTGGTCATTGGGGGTGAGTGCCTTTCGATAGGCTTGAATACTGCTTTTTATGGCCAGGTATAGTAGATTGACATAAAGAAACAGGCCTAAAACGCCCATTTGAACGCCAAAAATGAGAAATTGATTTTCTCCTCCTACGCTATTTTCATTATCGACGCCATTCCCATTACCACTCATGGCTAGGCCGATCCCCTCTGGAAATTCAATCATACTTTCGAGGCCTTCAAACCATTCAATAAGGTGACCCAAACTCGAAGCATTTTCAAAAGTCAACGTATCCAAAACAAAAAAATATAAATCCTCTGAGGCAAAATACATGATATAAATAACGGAAGAAAATATGAAAAAGACACCCGCCCAAAGCAAGCGGTAGTATTTGAATATAAAAGCAATAAAGATTAATTCTACAATAAAAGCGGCCAGAGAAGCCCTTGAGTAAGCGAAAAAGAGTGATCCAACAATAGCCGTCATGAGGCCTGCGTAAAGTATTTGATTGGTTCTATGTGGGGTCTTAATAAAAAAAATAAACGCTATGGGAAAAGCGAGTAGGGAGGCGCTGGCAAGATCTAAAGGATTAGCAAAAAATGCGCCAAATCTTTTTACGCCAGATTGGGTTTCAAAGGTCCATGATAGTCCATAATTTCCAGTAGGCTCAGCTTCATTTATGGCATTTTGAAAATTACCATAATTGACAAGAGTATGCAAATGAATGCCGCTAGCGAATTCTGCTAAATTGATACAAAAAGCACCAAAAGCGATGCCAAGAATGAGCTTAAGGGTTAGTTGTGTTTGATAGTTATTCAAGGTCATATTTCTTCCTAAAAAATAAATGAGACCCATGAGTAGGATGTTCTTGAAATAGGCGACTTTGGCCAAAAAGGTAACTTCTCCTATCGGCAATACCAGAAAAATAAACGCCAAAAGAATAAAAGCGCCAAATACGAGGTCTATTTTGTTAAACTTGAATTTTTTTCTAATCAGATCCGGTTGATAAAAGACGAAGACCGCCAGGGCAATAAATAATACAAATTCTTTGAGGTATTGAATGATAAATACTCCTACAGGGCTTTTGGTTTGTTGAAAAACGAAGCTCTGCAAAGTGATGTACATTGGTAAATACAGTATAAAGAAGATAAGAAAGTACCATTCTTTTCCTGTTTTTATCAAAAGAAAAATAAGATATCCTGTGCCTAAAAGGAGGGTGAGGGCAATTAATATGAAAATGAGAATGGACATTTTTTTTAGATACTCATTACCATTCGTTGAATGTTTGGGCAAAGAGGTATCATATCAATGTAGTAGATAAGCATAAATAAGTGTCACAATTGTGTTGAATATCCCTCTAAAAAACCTTTCCAAGATATTTTTAATTTTTTCCTTCGTCGCTTCAATATGAAATATACACTATAACTGATTATTTTCAATAAAAGACAAAGATGAGCGTTGATGGCATGAATGCCTCTAGTGTGTAATCTGGCAAGAAAAATATGATTTCTTATATTTAAGTAATGAACAAATGGAGATAGAAATCCCTCTTCCATTTTTTTTTTATTTTTACTGCTGGCCCCTATCTTATGATAAATCGGAAGGGTCGGGTTGTAAGCCAGAAGATAGCCCAATTTTTGAATTCTTAAAGACCAATCCACATCTTCGTAATAGGCAAAAAAGTGTTCGTTCAACAATCCCACCTCGGTGATTATTTCTGATTTTATAAGGATGCAACAACCCGTGATCCAATCGACATACCTAGACTCATTATATTTTTCAGTGTCTGTCTGGTTGTATCCAATGGTTCTTGTGGACGCATTTAATGGATAATAAATACCCCCTGCATTCCATATCTTATCAGGTTTATCATGGAACATTATTTTTGGCTGTACCGCGGCAATATGAGGATTAGAATGGAGGGTCATCAAAAGGGGATCTATAAAATTTCTGGGGGCAATGGTGTCATTATTTAACAACATGATATACTCAGCACTTAAAGTTAACCCATATTTAATGCCAATATTATTGGCTCCCGTAAAGCCCAGATTTTTTTTTTGAGGTAGGAATGTGATACTTGGAAAGTTACTTTTTAATTTTTCGGCAGGTTTTTTTTGACTTTCATTGTCTACCACTATAATGCTAAAATCGGTATTTTTGGTCTGATGCAGTGATTTTAGGCAATCTTGCGTGTCATCATAATTTTTCCAATTAACTACAATAATAGCGACCATGTGAGGGTTAAGAAATTTGCATCAACTTTCTCCATACGTATTTAAATATGAAAAAAAGCAGCATAAAGAGACCACCAATCAATCCACTAGTTGCGATTAACTTCAGCGGTCTGGCTTTATCAATAGAAAGAGGCTTGACAGGTTCATCTATAATTTGTATTAGAGGCTTTTTATTTCTGTGCGTGATTTTGGCCATTTCTAAATTTTTGACAATTTCCTCATACACCGCTGCCGATGCCTCAATATCGATTTGTAGTTTTTGGAAAGGGACTTGATTGGTATAGTACAGGGGATTGGGATTGGGCTGAAGTTCGGATATTTTTGCTAATTGATCAAGTGAGTGGTTTAGGATAATACGTACACTATCGGCTTGATTTTGTAGAATCCTCAGATTTTCAGCTGTTTTCTTTGTACTGGTCTTTTCATAAAAATTATTTACAATTTCCACTAAAAAAGTATTAAATTTTTCAGCAAAAAAGGGATCATGATCTTCTACTTTCACACTTAAAATCATGAGCTTTCTATTGGGCCTGGCAATGATAAGTTGCTTTTCCCTAAAGTCATCAATGACCTCTATTAGCAGACTGTCATGTTTGACACCCATGTCAGTTGCTGGAATTTCAAAGCTGAAGTCTTGTAACTCCTCATCATTATGCCATCTCTTCAGTAATTTTTTCCCTTTGGCATAGCGAGTAATTAAACGCTCACTATCCCCATTACCTGGGCGTGTTAAAAAAGCTGATTTTAACATTTTATAGGATTTGTAGAGCTCAACTATATGATCGGTGTCGAAGAGCTGACTATCATCAGAGATGCTATTTAAATTAATACCCACTACGGAAGCTAAGGATCCCAATTGAGACATATCACCTTCTCCCACCTCGATGATGAAGGTAGTTTCAGCGGTATGGATAGTGTCTCTAAAGACTTCGTAGGAGATTCTTAAACTAGCTATGATCAAAGTGCCTAATACCATCTTTTTCCAATGAATCAGGAGATAATGAATTAAACTCCGAACCTTATCAATGAAATCACGAAAGGAGATGCGCTCTTCGTCTATGTATCTTGGATCATTCAATTAAGGATTGTTTAATAAGGTGACACCTATTAAGGTCAAAGAGGTGATTAAGGAAGTGGAAATGGCAATAATATCTCCTGTATTAACCCCTATTTTGATGGGTTTTTCAGGCACAATAATTTCAGCTCCGGGAGCCATTTTAGGATAGGATTTTATGCCCAGAAAACTATTGGTTCTTGCAGCATTACCATTGGCATAAACAACGTAGGTATGTCTTTTTTTCGCCCTATTATTGAAGCCACCCGCTTCATTGATATAATATTTGAGTCCCTTGGAAGATTCAAATCCTATGGTATTGGGATATAAAACTTTACCGATGACCCTGATTGTGCTCAATTTTTTAGGAATATTAATAATATCACCATCCTCCAAAACTAAATCATTAATGGATCCTGGTTTTGACAAAATCTTATTCAAATTTAAGGCTATAGATTCAGCTTCTTTTGGATTGATATCCATACCGGAGTTGTTGTTAGAGATTTCTTTTATTCTATTTTTTTGAGCAAGGGCCGAAAAATTTTCATTCTCAGGGTTGTATTTATTGTGATCATAGCTCAATTCCTCATTTATTTTATCGATGACGACTAAATCGGATTCGCTGTAAAGGCTGGTATCCATATGGTTTAAAAAATTCAGGAGATTAGATTTCTTTTCCTGTTGATCATTACTGTTGCGGTTAAATTCGGATTTTCGAATTAAGGTAGCTCCTGCAGCATAGGCAAATTCATTGAGGCCATTTGCCTTGCGTATGACATCCGAAATCCTTTCATCAGCAGATTCAATAGGATAAGTTCCGGGTAAATGCACTTGTCCAAAAATTTGAATAGATTTCTCTTCAAAATAATTAGGATTTTTTCTGATGGTGATGTGATCAAAGGGTCTTAGGAGAAACTCATTAGCTGATATTTCAAGATTTTCATTTATCGTCAATTGTTCTGTTTCGATCTGGACATAGGCAGATTGTTGAAGCGGCCTTCTTGAAATAAAAGCAGTGCCACCAATCGCTGCTTTCTTAAATCCTTTGGCTTGAAAAATTAAATCTTCCATTGAGAGATTATCAGAAAAGCGATAAACGCCAGGATTATTTACTTCGCCCGTAATGCTGACAAACTGTTCCTCTTCAAAATCATAAATAGAATTGATCTGAAGGACGTCTTCTTTTTGCAGTGCTACCTCCCCCATTTCACCACTTAGAATTTTTTCAAGGTTTAAGGTGAGTGTTTCAACGCTATAATCTGGATGCATTCTCGTTAACAAGGCCCGTCCCGTAAAGGCATCCCCTGTTAAACCATCGGCTAGGTCTATCAATTTTTTTAAGTTTAAATCATCCGTTAATGCATAAGGTCCAGGTCTAAAGACTGAACCTTTTATAATTACACGATTTTCAAATCTATTTTGAATTTCTCCTATGCTGAATACATCACCATCGTGTAGGTTAAATTCGTTAAATTGAGATTTATAGATATCTAATACTTCCTTTGAAGCGTCGTTATTACGAATGACACGGATTCTTTTTTCATAGGCGTTGGAAGTAAAACCACTGGCGTAGGTGAGTAAATCCCCAAATGTTTCATTTTCTAGAGTTTCGTAGAAGCCTGGACGTTTGACGGCCCCTTGCAATTCAATTCTATTGGCATAAGGTCCGATAATTATGACATCATTATGTTGGAGATGCACATTGCTGTCTGTATTACCTTTCAATAAAAAATCATATATATCAACCGAAGCGATCTGTTCACTTTTTCGGTACACTTTGATGTCTCTGAGGGTGCCCATCAAAGTTGGTCCACCGGCAGCATACAATGCATTGAATACTGTAGATAGGGCATTGATGGTATACGTTCCCGGCATGTTTACTTCACCTACAATGTTGATACTGATGTTTCGAATCATACCAATAGAAACCTGTAAAAAAGTACTGGGCGCGGCACCAGATAACTCAACATAAACCCCAGCAAGCCGATTTTTTATTTTTGTCTGGGCTTCCTTCAAAGTGAGTCCATTCAAATAAATGGGCCCCACATTACTGAGGAACAGTTGGCCATTGGGTTGAATGGATTCGGTATAATTCCATTCGGAGGCACCAAAAATATCAATGACGATTTCATCACCAACTCCGAGCACATAATCTGGTGGGGGCGGAAAATTGAGATTGGTTTCAAAACTCAATTCTCTGGAATCGTCATTAAAAACGCTATAACCAAAGTTTTGATTTATAGGTAAATCTTCTAGTTCTATTTCTTTTTTCTCTTCCTCGAAAGCTAACTGTGTCAAATAATCGGTCAACGCTTCTTTCTTTATTTCTTCTTGAAAATCAGAAAGGCTTGATTTTCGCTTATTGTCTGCGGCACGTATTTTGTTGATTCTCCTTGAGAGTTTGCTGATTTCCATGGCAGACAAACCTTCTGATCTCGCATATTGGACAATATTTTGATCAGAATAGCCCATGCCTTTGGCACGCTGCATCATCATGCGTATCTGCTCATCAGAAAGATTGTCAACTTTCACTGATTGGGCTTTTCCCATACTTTGCGCGGTGACCGTTTCTAAACTACAGGTCCCAATGAATAAGGCAAATAAGAGGATTACAGGAATCCTGAAATATTTGTGCATAGGTATGTTTTTATTGACAGTCAGCAAATTTAATTAATTAATAATCAAAAAAGCACGCATCTATTTATTTCCATGGGGGAATGTTATGGGTAAGGGGAAGGAAAAATGATTTTCCTATGAGAAGTTTTTTTCTTTTCCCTGAACTAAAAAATAGGGATTTAATAAGCTTTCTTTATTATAATTTACAGGGGTCTGAGAGTTTTGAATGATTACTTGACCTCCCGCTTCTTCAACGATTATTTGAGCAGCAGCGGTATCCCATTCCATCGTAGGGGCAAACCGAGGATATAAATGGGCTTCGCCTTCTGCAACCATGAGCAGTTTTAACGAACTGCCTTTAGATAGGATTTCGGGTTTGATTAAGTTATCTAAAAATACTTGTGTTTCGGCGTTGAGGTGAGAGCGAGAGGCCACCACCTTAAGTCTGGATTGATGGAGATCAAAGGAGGCACACTGAATATTTCTTCCATTTTTTTGAGCTCCGGATGCTTTGATTGCAGAATATAGATCAGCAGTGACGGGCGTTTGTACGACACCGAGTATGGGCTGATGCTGATGGATAAGGGCAATGTTCACGGTGAATTCTCCATTTCTTTTGATAAATTCTTTCGTACCATCTAAGGGGTCTATCAGCCAAAATGTTTCCCAACTTTTTCTTTGTGAAAAAGGAATTTGAGCGCCTTCCTCACTTAAAATCGGAAAGCTGGTTTTTTCGAGTACGGCGGCAATGACCTGATGGGCCGCTTGATCTGCGCGGGTCAGTGGGGATTGATCATCTTTGGCTTCTATTTCAAAATCACCAGAATGATAGACTTTGAGTATTTCCTCACTGGCCATGCTTGCCGCAATTTTGGCCTGTTCGAGTAATGAATTTAGGTTCATAATAGAGAATGAATTTAAATGATCATGCCTGCGGCCACGGTTTCATGAGTGGACTCATCTATTAAAATAATACTACCCGTCGTTCTGTTTTTTCTATAGGCATCCGTTAACAAAGGCTTGGTAGTGCGCAGTTGTACTCGCGCCACGTCGTTCATGCCGATATTGAGGTTTTCAACATTCCGATGCAGGGTATTTACATCTAACTTGTATCGAATTTTTTTAATAATGGCTTTGGCTTCTGATGTGGTATGCTTAATGATGTATTTTGATTTAGGATGGGGCGCTTTAGTATCGAGCCAACACATCATGATCTCAATGTCTTGATTGAGGTCGGGTTGATTATTTGACCTCACCAACATATCGCCCCGGCTTACATCTACATCATCGGTGAGCTGTATGACAACCGACATCGGAGCAAAGGCTTCAGATAGCGGACCGTTGAAGGTCTCAATAGATTTGATTTTTGATATGAACCCTGAAGGGAGCACCGTAATTTCATCTCCCGGTTTGAAGACACCTCCTGCAATTCTTCCCGCATAGCCTCTGAAGTCGTGATAGGGTGCCATTTTGGGTCGGATGACCGTCTGTACAGGAAATCGACAATCAATGTGATTGTAATCACTACCGATATGTAAATTTTCTAAGGTGTAGAGAAGGGTAGATCCTTCATACCAAGACATTTTTTCACTGCGATTGACTACGTTGTCTCCATTTAGGGCACTGATGGGGATAAAGCGGATGTCTGTGATATCTAACTTGGAAGAAAAACTTTCAAAATCTTTTTTAATTTTTTGAAAAACGGTTTCTTGGTAGTCAACCAAATCCATTTTATTTACACAAACGATCAGATGTGGGATTTGAAGTAAAGAAGCGATGATGGCATGTCTACAAGTTTGCTCCACCATGCCATGGCGGGCATCTATAAGAACCAAAGCGCAATTGGCAGTGGATGCGCCAGTGATCATATTCCTAGTGTATTGAATGTGACCGGGAGTATCTGCAATGATGAATTTTCTTTTGGGTGTGGCGAAATAACGATAGGCCACATCAATGGTGATGCCCTGTTCTCGTTCGTCTTTGAGTCCATCGGTAAGCAGAGATAAATCTGCCTGCGCCAATCCTTTGCGGTTGCTGGATCTTTTGACTTGATCCAGCTGATCTTCAAAAATTGATTTGGTATCAAAAAGAAGTCTACCGATCAAGGTGCTTTTACCATCATCTACACTACCGGCTGTGGTAAACCTTAATAATTCCATATCTAAATAGGCATTCATTTTCATGGATTTTTAAAAATAACCTTGTTTTTTTCGATCTTCCATTGATGTTTCAGATCGCTTATCGTCTGCTCGATTACCTCGCTCAGTTTGCCGCGCTGCGGCTACTTCATCTATGATTTTCTCTAATGTGTCGGCATCTGATTCATCTCCTCCCGTGATGGTAATGTCGCCCAAAGTACGAAAACGAATTTTTTTGTATACCTGGGTTTCTGTTTCGTTCAAATGGATGTGCTCTGATATGGGCAGCCAAGTGTCATTGCGACGGATGACTTCGCGTTGGTGCGCAAAATAAAGGGACGGAATCTGAATGTTTTTAGCTAAAATGTATTGCCAAACATCCATTTCTGTCCAATTGCTTAAGGGAAACACGCGAAAATGCTCTCCTTGATCATGTTTGCTATTGAACATATTCCATAATTCTGGGCGTTGATTTTTAGGATCCCACTGTCCAAATTCATCTCGATGTGAAAAAAACCTTTCTTTAGCCCGGGCTTTTTCTTCGTCCCGTCGCGCGCCACCCACACAAGCATCAAACTGATGTAAGTCGATGGTGTCGAGAAGGGTATTGGTTTGCAGGGCATTTCTGGAAGCATTTTTACCTCGTTCCTCCGTTGATCTTCCAGAATTAATGGAGTCTTGAACCAATCCTACGATGAGTCGGACCTCTAAATCAGCTACTATTTGATCTCTGAATACCATAGTTTCAGGAAAATTATGTCCCGTATCAATGTGAACCAGAGGAAAGGGGATTTTAGCTGGATAAAAGGCTTTTTTAGCAAGATGTGTTACTACGATGGAATCTTTACCTCCTGAGAAAAGGATGCAGGGATTTTCAAATTGGGCAAAAACTTCTCGAAGAATAAAAATAGATTCGCTTTCTAATTCATCTAAATGTGTAAGGTTATAATTACTCATTCAAGCGTTAGTTTGGGTTCAATAAAATCAAGTAATTTTTTTAAGGATAACTCTGGAGGGTCCGTTTCAGTATTGACTGTCAAGTCGGGTTGCTTTGGATTCTCAAAGGGGGCATCGATTCCCGTAAAATTAGGAATTAATCCTTTACGGGCTTTGGCATAGAGGCCTTTAACGTCCCTTTTTTCACATACGTGCAAGGGGCAATCGATAAAAATCTCTATAAAATTTTCGGAACCGATCAGTCTTTGCGCTTGCGCACGATCAGCTGCAAGTGGAGAAATAAAAGCTGATAATACAATGATACCGGCCTCGTTGAACAACCGAGCCACTTCTGCAATTCGACGAATATTCTCTGTCCGATCCGTACTGGAAAATCCTAAGTCATTATTAAGGCCTAAACGGACATTGTCGCCATCTAAGAGGTAAGTTTTATAACCTTTTTGATGCAAAATAGCCTCTATATTTCCAGCGAGGGTAGATTTACCCGAGCCTGAAAGTCCAACCAACCAAATCACCTTAGCTTGGTGGCCATTATTTTTCAATCGATCGGATTTACTGATCGGATGGGTATGCCGGATGAGGTTTTCATTCATTTTTTTCGACCAAATTTGACACTGAACCAAACGCGTTCATGAAAATAATAAAGCACCATTTTGAGGATAGTTTCAGCTATGGCCACACCGGTAGCTTTTTTAATAGCCTGAGCATCGTCTCCAAAAAATGCCAAGGCCAATAGGAAAGTCGTGGTAGAGGCAATGATGCGCCAGGTGATTGCCTTTGAAATATGTCTTAGTTTATTTTGATCCATGAGTTAATTCTTACCGCAAGATTAGGTAAAAGATCATTAATTTCTACCCTGCTCCTCTTATTATTTATCTGGGGTCAGCTTTGGTTTGAAGGAGTCTACCGTTATTTTGAGGCCTTTAGATCTTGTAAATAGGGGCTGCCAACCTAAGAGTTTCTTTGCCAATTTAATATCTGGTTTACGCTGTTTGGGATCGTCTTCTGGCAAGGCCTGATAACTGATGGTGGATGAACTTTGGGTGAGTTGCAAAATTTCTTGAGCAAATTCATTGATGGTGACTTCCTCAGGATTTCCAATATTTACAGGATAGGCATAGTCGCTGAGAAGTAACCGAAAAATACCCTCTATCAAATCATCAACATAGGTGAAGGATCTTGTTTGGCTGCCATCTCCAAAAGCAGTAAGTGGCTTGCCCTGAAGTGCTTGCCCAATAAAGGCAGGAAGTACCCGACCGTCATTTAATCTCATGCGAGGGCCAAAGGTATTAAAAATACGTACAATTCTCGTTTCCAATTGATGGTAGGTATGGTAAGCCATGGTCAATGCTTCTTGGAATCGCTTGGCTTCATCATAAACGCCTCTAGGGCCAATGGGATTTACATTGCCCCAATAATTTTCCTTTTGAGGGTGCTCCAAGGGGTCTCCATAAACTTCCGAGGTAGAGGCAATCAATATTCTTGCTTTTTTTTCTTTGGCCAAACCGAGGCAGTTTAAGGTACCTAAGGATCCTACCTTCATCGTTTGAATGGGCATTTTCAAATAATCGATGGGGCTTGCAGGAGAGGCAAAATGTAAAATGTAATCCAAAGGTCCGGGTACATGAATGAACTTGGTGACGTCGTGCTCATGAAATTCGAAATTTGATTTTTTAAATAGATGTTCGATGTTTTCTATGGATCCCGAACTTAAATTATCCATGGCGATGACCTGGTAATTTTCTTTGATGAATCGATCACATAAATGAGAGCCTAAAAATCCAGCGCCCCCAGTGATTAATATTTTTTTCATATTTCATTTTCAATTTCATTAAAACTTTGACTGGCCAAATCTTTAGGAGAGAATACGGCGCCTGTAAAATCTTCCGTGATGTTAAGTTTTGGATCATAGATACTCAAACTACGTTCTGAGGCCGCGTGATAGGGCCGATCTACCGCATATTGAAAACAGGTATGGTCTTCCAAGGTAAAATAGCCATGAGCAAAGCCTTTGGGGACCCACAAGGCTTTATCTGGGCTATCTAATTTTATTTTGTAATATTTTAGATAAGTGTCGGATGTTTTTCTTAAATCAACGACGAGGTCAATGACCGCTCCGCTGAGTGCCAAAACAATTTTAGTTTGCGCAAAGGGATTCAGCTGAAAATGAAGACCCCTGAATACATTTTTTTTTGACTGCGCAATATTGATTTGCTCCACAGAAAAATCGAGTCCAAATTTTTTAAATCGGGTACGATTGAAGGCTTCCATGAAATAGCCACGATCATCACCATGCAAATCATTATGAATCACAAAGCAATCTTTGAGCGGCGTAGATTTAATTTCCATCGACTAATTTTATTAAATAATTACCATAACCACTTTTTTGCAAGGGGACTGCAATCTGGTGGAGTTGATCCGCATCGATGAAGCCCATTTCATAGGCAACTTCTTCAATACAACCAATTTTAAGTCCTTGGCGAGATTCAATGGCCCTGACAAAATCACCTGCCTCCAACAGGGATTCATTGGTTCCCGTATCTAACCAGGCGGTCCCTCGATCCAATACTTCTACTGTTAATTTGCCCTGCTTTAAATATTCGTTATTTACGGTAGTAATTTCCAATTCACCTCGGGCGCTGGGCTGGATATTTTTTGCAATGTCCACCACGTCTTGATCGTAAAAATACAAACCGGGTA
>DBBU01000001.1:387-3368 GCA_002292365.1 Flammeovirgaceae bacterium UBA976 | reverse complement strand
GCTCCGATGATAAAAGCTTGAGCCAAACCTTCGGGTTCGGGTTGAATCGCATATTCAAAATGACAGCCTAAATTCGCTCCGTTGCCGAGCAGTTGCTGGAACCCTGGGAGGTCTCTTGGTGTGGAGATGATTAGGATTTCCCGGATGCCTGCCAGCATCAAAACCGACAGGGGATAATAAATCATGGGTTTGTCGTATACGGGAAGCATTTGTTTACTTATCGCAAGGGTCAATGGGTGCAATCGAGTTCCTGAGCCACCCGCCAAAATGATGCCTTTCATGTCTTTTGGTTATAATGTGTTTGATAATAGGCTTGGTAAGCACCCGAAGTCACATGGCTTAACCAATGTTCATTTTCAAGATACCATTTTACCGTTTTTTTGAGGCCTTCTTCAAATTGTAAAGAGGGTTTCCAGCCCAGTTCATTGGCTAATTTTGAGGCGTCAATGGCATACCTTAAATCATGACCTGAGCGATCATTTACAAAAGTAATGAGCTGCGCCGAGGTGCCTGATGGCCGTTCCATGGCCTCGTCCATGAGGCGGCACAATAGATGGATCAAGTCTATGTTTTTCCATTCATTGAATCCACCAATATTATAGGTGTCCCCAACCTTTCCTTGGTGGAAAATAACGTCAATGGCACGGGCATGATCAATGACATAGAGCCAGTCTCGAATGTTTTTTCCTTTTCCGTAAATAGGAATGGGTTGATTGTTTTTAATATTATTGATGGCCAAGGGAATGAGTTTCTCAGGGAAATGATTGGGGCCGTAATTGTTTGAGCAATTGCTGATGACTATGGGGAGGTCATAGGTGTTGTGATAGGCCCGCACAAAAAAGTCAGAGGAGGCTTTGGAAGCCGAATAGGGGCTTTTGGGATCGTAAGCGGTGGTTTCGGTAAACAAGCCGTTTTCCCCAAGAGAGCCATATACCTCATCGGTTGAAACATGGTAAAACCTTTTATCAGAGGGCTCTTTTCCCCAAGCATCTTTGGCTATATTTAGTAAATTGACAGTTCCCAATACATTGGTTTGAACAAAATCTATGGGATGGGTTATCGATCGATCCACATGAGACTCGGCGGCCAAATGGATCACGCCGTCGAGTTCATGCTTGCTGAAAAGACTTTGTATTAAGGCAGTATCACAAATATCACCCATGATAAAATGATAATTGGGTACTTGCTCAACATCAACGAGATTTTGCAGATTACCGGCATAGGTCAGCTTATCAAGATTAAAAATTTCGTAGTGGGGATATTGTTGTACAAATCTTCGAACTACATGAGAACCAATGAATCCTGCACCTCCGGTAATGAGAATTTTTTTCATGAAAAAGTATATCAATATTCAATAGATTTTGGCAAATATAGCCATAGTTAATAAGTGTGTTTGTCAAAGCTTAATAGTTTTTGTTTTTAATTCTTTTACCCACTGATCAGCCGAAGAACATAAGTGGTTTAATAAAGGTATTTTTCTTGGATGAAGGATTATTCCTTGTAAATGCGTAAAACCCTCGGCTTTCAACCTTATTTTTGTTTCATGGATCAGATCATCGCCTTGATAAAGAAAGATTTATTGGTTGATTTTAGACAAAAATACGTCGTTGCGGGGATCGCATTATATGTTTTTGCGACCATTTATATTGCTTATTTGGCCTTCAATAACGTGATTACTCCCGCCATTTGGAATGCGCTGTTTTGGTTGATTTTGTTATTTTCAAGTATCACAGGTCTCGGTAAAAGTTTTGGCCAGGAGGCCCATCGTTCTCATTATTATTATTACTTAGCGAAGCCTGTCCATATTTTAACTGCGAAACTTATTTATTACGGTTTTTATGAGATTTTGTTGGTCTTATTATTGGCTGTGATATTCAATCTTTTTTTGGGATTTCCTGTTGAGAATCCGTCCCTGTTTTTAGTTAATCTGTTGGCAGGAGCGAGCGGCTTGTCGGTATGCTTCACGCTGATCGCTTCTATTGCTGCGAAATCTGACAATGGATCTCATTTCATGCCCATACTGGCTTTTCCAGTAATTATCCCTGTTTTATTACTTGCGGTAACCAATTCTAGAAAAGTTGTTTTTGGAGCCTCTTTAGCTGATATTTCTGGAAACCTCTTGGTATTGGTCTGTTTTAATGTGATTATCATTGCGCTGTCATTTATTTTATTCCCTTACAGTTGGAAAAATTGATATGAAATACTTAATGAAAGCGTATTGGTGGAAACTAATGACTGTAATTTTGCTTATTTATACAGTGATTGGAGGGTTCTTAATGCCCACACCTAGATTGCCGATTCTCAATGAGACTATCAGAATTTTACATTTTCACGTACCTATGTGGTTTGGCATGATTATTATGTTTATTGTTTCTGTATTTTATGCCATCAAATATTTATCCACCAAAAATTTAATGTACGACTTGTATGCCGAGCATTTGGTCAATATTGGGGTCATGTTTGGTGTCTTAGGCATCGTTTCAGGTATGATTTGGGCTAATTTTACTTGGGGAGAGCCCTGGAGCAATGATCCTAAACAAAACGCATCTGCGGTTGCCTTGCTGATATATTTTGCACTGATTATTTTAAGGGGATCTTTACAAGATGATCATCAGAAGGCCAGATTGGGTGCGGTGTACAATATTTTTGCCTTTGCTGTTTTAATTCCCTTATTGTTTGTACTCCCTAGAATGACGGACAGTTTGCATCCGGGAAATGGTGGAAATCCTGCCTTTGGACAATATGATTTGGACAGTGATTTGAGACTGGTATTCTATCCAGCCGTCTTGGGGTGGACTTTTTTAGGGTTTTGGATGGCGACCCTAAAAATAAGAGCGGCGAGTCTTCAAAAACATTTAGATTATGAATAGAATAATGAAATTATTGTTTTTGCTCTTCTTTTTAAGCCTTCAGTTGATTGCCCGATCTCAATCTCAGATTGAGATGGCAGATGATTTTAGAGGAGAAGGAAAAATTTATGT
>DBBU01000001.1:0-356 GCA_002292365.1 Flammeovirgaceae bacterium UBA976 | reverse complement strand
AAGACTAAGTCAATTGGAAAAGCAAATGGGAGAGGAAAAATGAAAAAGTCACACATCATAGGCATTTTGGTCATCGCCATGGCCATAGGAATTATCCTCACTACTGCTGGAGACGCCAGTAGTTATGTCACTTTTGAGGAGGCGAAGCGCCGTGAATCTGATGGAGATAGGTCCAAAATTCATGTGGTAGGAAAGCTCAAAAAAAGTGAGACAGATCAAGTAACGGGTATTATACCTATGGATGACCAACTCTCTTTCACTTTTGTGATGTTAGACGAGAATGAGGCAGAGCAAAAAGTATTTCACCCCAATCCCATCCCACAAGATTTTGATCGATCTGAACAAGTAGTGGTCGT
>DBBU01000055.1:442-2504 GCA_002292365.1 Flammeovirgaceae bacterium UBA976 | reverse complement strand
GGACTCTATAAGTTTGATATTCTAAGTCAAAGAGGATTAGGAAAAATCAAAGATACCGTAAGTATTATCGCACAAAACTATCCTAACATATCCCCTGTAGACATTCATGACATCAAGCGTTTTAAAACCGATGGAAAAATAAAAAAACTACTCCGACTCGGCAAGGTCATAGGTTGCTTTTATGTAGAATCTCCTGCCATGCGCATACTCCTCAAAAAACTACAAGTTGACAGCTATTTGGGATTAGTCGCCGCTAGCTCTATCATCAGGCCAGGCGTAGCCCGATCAGGTATGATGCAAGAATATATTTTAAGATGCCGCTTCCCCGATCGTATCAAAGAAGCGCACCCCATCATGTTAAAAATTATGCCAGAAACTTTTGGCATCATGGTCTATCAAGAAGATGTCATTAAAGTGGCTCATTATTATGGAAAACTAGATCTTGGAGAGGCCGATGTCCTACGTAGGGGAATGTCAGGAAAATACAGAGGGCGATCAGAATTTACAGCGGTCAAAGATAAATTTTTTACGAACTGTGCAAAGGAAAAATATCCTATCGAAGAAGTGAATGAAGTTTGGAGGCAAATTGAAAGTTTTGCAGGTTACGCCTTTGCAAAAGGGCATTCGGCCTCCTATGCAGTAGAAAGCTATCAGAGCTTATTTCTCAAAGCCTACTATCCCTTAGAATATTTAGTGGCCACCCTCAATAATTTTGGAGGATTTTATCAAACCGAACTCTATGTGCATGAAGCACGTATGCATGGTGCTATTGTTTCTCCTCCCTGTGTGAATGCTGGCGAATTAGCTACCTCTATTTCAGGCAAACACATCCTTCTTGGATTTATTTTGGTTAAGTCTATCGAAACAAGTACCATAAAAAAAATCTGTGCGCATCGAGAAAAGGAAGGCATCTTTAAAGACTTAGATGATTTTATCGAACGCGTGCCTCTCTCTATGGAACAACTCTCTCTTCTCATTAAAATTGAAGCTTTTCGATTTACGAAAAAGAATCCCTACGAATTGCTTTGGGAAAGCCATATGAAGATCAATAAAATAAATATGGAAGTACGGACTTTCAATTTGTTCAAAGTAGCACGAACGACCTACAAAATGCCCACGTTCAAGCAAATCCCCTTAGCTCACGCATTCAATGAAATGGAATATTTTGGATTCCCTCTTTGTGATCCTTTTGAATTACTGGTCACAAAAGTTACGTCTTCATTATCTGCAAAGGATTTAACGCATTACCTCCATCAAGAGGTCGTTGTATACGGGTATTTAGTTACCTACAAGAAAACAAGAACAAGCACTGGAGCCCTCATGCAGTTTGGAAATTTTTTAGATCATACCGGTCATTTCATCGATACCGTTCATTTCCCTCAAATCACTATTCAATATCCTTTTAGAGGCAGAGGTATTTACCTACTGAAAGGGGTGGTTATGGAAGAATTCGATTGTATCCATATCAACATAAATCAAATGAATTTTTTGCCTATTGTAGAAGATCCTAGATATACTGATTTAAAAAAAGGAGAAATAACCACATAATATGATACAAGAAACAGCCCCTCGAAACATTATGCACATTGATTTGGATACTTTTTTTGTCTCTTGTGAGCGCTTGATCAATAGCCGACTTATAGGTAAACCTATCTTGATTGGAGGTGTTTCTGATCGAGGCGTCGTTGCTTCTTGCAGTTATGAGGCTCGACATTTTGGGATCCACTCGGCCATGCCTATGAAAATGGCTAAAAGACTTTGTCCTGAGGCCATCGTATTAAGAGGTAATTCAGAAACTTATTCCAAACATTCCCAAAATGTCACGGACATCATCCGAGAGGCGGTACCTATTTATGAAAAAAGTTCAATTGATGAGTTCTATATCGATTTGACTGGCGTAGATAAATTTTATAGTTGCCAAAATTTTTCTTCTGAATTACGCCAAAAAATCATAAAAGAAACGGGTCTTCCTATCTCCTTTGGATTGTCTTCCAACAAAACGGTCTCTAAAATAGCTACTAGCGAAGCCAAGCCCAATAACCAACTCAGTATTTTCAAAGGA
>DBBU01000055.1:0-360 GCA_002292365.1 Flammeovirgaceae bacterium UBA976 | reverse complement strand
ATGGCATAGATCTTAGCCCAGTCATCTCTTATCAAGAGCGCAAATCCATATCTACAGAACGCACCTTCAATGTAGATACCACAGACATCGGTAAACTAAAGTCCCTACTGACGGCCATGGCAGAAAATCTTATCTTTCAATTGCGTAGGGGTAATAAACTGACGGCTTGTGTCACCCTAAAACTTCGGTATTCAGACTTTCAAACCTATACAATACAAAAAAGAATTCCCTATAGCGCTTCAGATCAAGTCATTTTACCCATCGTGATGACATTGTACGAAAAACTCTATCAAAAAAGGCTTCTGGTGCGATTGATAGGCGTCAAGTTCAGTCATCTAGTAGGTGGGGGTCATCAAATTC